>NZ_AP025628.1:1439877-2159816 GCF_025999835.1 Caldinitratiruptor microaerophilus
CGGCCGTTTCGCTTGCCGACCGGGGTGCGCTTCGCACCCAGGATGAAGACGTCGCGCACGGCCCGAACCCGCCCGCCTCGCCTATGCGGCGCGATCCTCCGCCCGGCCAGGCGCGTAGCGGCGCCGGACCTGCACCGCCACCGCCGAGGCCACCAGGGCCTTCAGCAGGTCGCCGGGAACGAAGATCAGCGCCCCGCCCACCAGCGCCTCCTTGAACGTCCGGCCCGTGACCAGGGCCAGCACCGGGGCCCCGATCAGGTAGACGAGGAGAATCCCGCCCACCACGTTGGCCACGAGGTAGCCCCAGAATCGCCCCGGCGGCACCCGTTCGACCAGCCAGCCGATCGTGTAGGCCGCCAGCGGCCAGCTCAGGATGTATCCCCCGCTCGGCCCGAACAGGTACCCCGCGCCGCCGCGGCCACCGGCCAGGACGGGTACGCCGGCCACCAGCAGAACCAGGAAGACCAGGAGCGCCAGGCCGCCCGTGCGGCGCCCCAGCAGGGAACCGGCCAGCATCACCCCCAGCGTCTGCAGGGTGATGGGTACCGGGCTGATGGGGAGGGTGAGCGGCGGAACCATGCCCAGGGCCGCGACCACAGCGGCAAAAAGGCCGGCCAGGACCACCTGCCGTACCGTACGGCTGCTCTGTGCGCTGCTCACGTCCGGTCCCGCTTCCTTTCCTGCGACGGTTTGCCAGGGTCCAACGTATCCCAGGGCCGGCGAAATGTCAACCCAATATCCGACTAAGGTTGACAATCCGGCCCCACGTCGGGCGCTCAGGGGAACCGCGCGGCCTCGGATGGGGCCGTCACTGCGGCGCAGACGATGCGACGGCGCCGGAGCGCCGCGCGCTACTCCTCCCCGAAGAGATCCCGGAGCCGGCAGGTGAACCCTGGCAGAACGGGCTCCTCCACCACCGCCTCGCCCTCCCTCCAGGTTCGCGGCGGCTGTCCCGGCGCGTGGCGCATGAGCGTCCGGGCCTCCGGCTCCACGACCGACACGGCCCGCACGCCGTCCTCGAGGTACTGCCGGATTTTCCGGCTCAGGTCCGGCTCCGAGGGGTCATGGACCTCCACGGCAAGGTCCGGCGGAATGCTGGTGAAGCCGCTTGTGTCTCCAACGCGAGCCGTCCGTTCGGTCGAGTAAAAGGCCACGTCGGGAGCACGCAGTACGTCCGGCTCACGGCGGACGAAAAAGCCGGACTCGCCAGACAATACCTCGCCCAGCCGCTGCGGGTAGACGAACTGGCTGAGGACAAAAGCTACCCGGTTTGTAACCTTCCCGTGCCGCCACCCCGCCGGCGCCATGATGACCAGCTCCCCCTCGTCGATCTCGTAGCGCCACCCCTCGGGGAGCCGGTTCAGTTCCTCGGCGGTCCAGGGCTTCCTCGTGCCGACGCTCACCGGCGCGCCCCGAGTACTCTCTTCAGCTCAGTGCAATATGGCGACGTCGAATGGTGCACCCCACACCAGGACGCCCCCCTTCTCGACGAGGCCCTCGCCCCTGGTGGCGAAGCGGGCCGTAGCGAGATGGTCTCGGCTGGCAGGTCGCAGGCCGGGATGCGGTCGACGATCGCGTTAGTGTGGTTCGCGCCCACCCCGAGGTACAGGCACACAGAAAGCCGCGAGACGGCGCAGGTCGGGGTGGCGCACGTCGAGCACCGGCCGGTAGCGGAGGCGAGCCAAACGAGCATCGGCACCTGCACGGCGAGCTGGAGGGGCACGCCGGCCACCGCCGCGGGAAACCGCTGATCACTCCGAGGAAGCGGAAGGACGAACGCCGAATCGGCCGGTCTATTCCGGATATAGCGATTGACAGGGCGGGCCTAATCCCAGCTATCACAAGAGAAGTGTACGACGACACCATCGCGGTCGCTCTTGTCTTGCAGCGAACGGTAAGGTTAACCCTCTACCAACCAAGTAGACCTAGCCCTCATCTCGTACTCGCACAATATGCACGAACTCCGCTACGGGCGCGCCGTTCTTTCCAGTCACTTTCACATACAAATTATGACGTCCATGAAACGCGGTACGATTCTGATAAACCGTATCAAAACCCAGTTTGCCCAGATACCAGTCATGAATCCTGTGATCTCTACCAACACCATTATTCTGTACTTCCCATCGAACCTTCAGCGGCCTAAGGAAGTCCGGCACTCGCGACACCTCGAGGTTGAACGTGATGTCAACACCTCTTCTGTACGTTCCATCTGCATCAGGCCCAGGTTCGGGCCTTACTTTAGCTCTTGCGAGTATGAATCGACCGCTAAGGGCTTCCATGTGATATCTCGGCATGATCTCGTACGTACCGTCTTCGTATAGCCATGTGACAATGTGGCCGAGTTCATCTGTTCTCATAACCTGACCTTTGCTTCGCGCGTAATGATGGGTCCATTTACGGTAAAGTTCCATAGCCTTAGCGTGAGGGTGCCCGTAGTTGTTAAGACCCACCGAAACTATCGAAATGTCCGGTTCCATCATGCGCAAGTGATCTATATATGATTCGCTATCCTCGCTGTCAGCAAAGAAGGAAATTGAGCCGTGGTGACTGACGTGTAGAAAGGTTGTCGGAATCAATTCGGAATAAGATGGCACAATTGCTTCGCTCCATGCTCGCCAACTACTGTCACCCGTAAACATGATCGAATTCCCGCCGAATTCCAGTTTCAACACCAAACACTGTTCGTGAATTTGGTCTTCGGAAGGTCGTTCCTGTTCAGCATAGGCTCTCGACGGAGATAGGCAGTACCACTGAACTCTATCATCGAGACCTCCAGTAAAGCCCCTCCTATTAGCTCGCAAGACTTTTACTGTTCCCCCCTGTCTCTTGATACGCCGGATGAGATCTAGCATATCATAGTAATCCGTATATTCATCCTGTTTATCTCGTGGAATATAGAGTCGGTGTCCAGACTCCCAGATACTCTTAATCTTAGCCTTCTGTCCGAGCTTGCCTATTCCGCCAATATGATCCTCATGCGGGTGAGTGATGACCAAACAGTCCAGATAAGGCGTGCAGTTCTCATCTTTCGGGAGGCGCTCCAGTACATGATCCAAGACCGATTCAGACGGACCATTAAAGTGGCAATCTATCAAAACCATCTTTCCATTCGGTAGTTTAATCAGGGTACTGTCTCCTTGACCGACATCTAGGAATTCGACTTCCACATGTGCCATGCCGTTGTCTCCTCACCTAAGGTGTTGTCTTTTGGGCGAAACACATCTCGGAGATATAGGACAAGAACGAGTGATAGACTACACCGTCCGCTAACCGGCGAAAGAATCGCCCACGATCGGTCAACAAAACGAATGCCATCGCCGCCAGGGCCGAGAGGAGCCAATTCAGCCACGGCGTGGTCGGAGAGCGAGGTAAAACGCCTAGGCTCCAACCCGCATGCATCATGCTCGCGCGTATTGCAAACTCAGCACTAACGATTAGACTGAGAACTCCTAAAGCCCTATGGAGATCTGCTAACGCTGTGAAAAGCTTGTAGTTTTCCATTCTGTTCCAAACAGGAGAGTAGCATAGATCCTTCCTGTGCTTTCCGAGCGTTTCCTTGGAAAAAGCGACTCCGTACAACTCTTGCAGGAATGAGTCTATTACCTGCCTTAATTCTTCAGAGGCACTGTCCATGAAGCCTTTCGGTGGCCATAAGCGATCGACTTGGTTATAGACAATTCTACATACCATTTGGATAGTATGACCGGAGATAAAGCTGAAAGTTACAACAGCCCAGGGATTTAGCGAGTAAACCTGTAGAGAGGGCTGCCATAGGAGGGAGAGCGTTGCAGGAAGAACGAAGCCTGGCACCAACACGGCGACGGCATCATATAGGGCTACAGAGAGACGGAGAGCGTCCATCAGTCCAACCCCCGTGTGTGGGGTCAATAGAGCGGCTCAAGCGACGTCAAAGAAGGCCTTGTTAACTGCGGTGAGCCCATGCAGACTCTTCGCTTTCGCTAGCGGGCGTCACTCAGTCGTTTGCCACGTAACAGCTTGACGCAATCGTGTTCGTGGAGACTGGAATGATTCCCTGCTGGCCGTAAGGCAGTCGTAGCGCCGGTAGGGCTCCGGGAGATCTGGTTCCCACCCCCGTTGCGCAATGGAGGCAATCGCCTGGTTCCTATCAGCCACGTCCCCGTTCTCAAAGCCGACGGGCTACTCCACCGATGAACCTTCGTGCCGTCTTTCGTAGATCGAACGTTGGTCACCACGTGATTCGCGCCAATTACGGCTTTTCGCCCTACCAGCAGGAACTGCGGCCTCGGTCGCAAGCTTCCGGGCAGTTCATCCCCCGGGGGATCACTGCAATGCCGCCTCGCTCCCGACCCCAGCCGCGGCGGTTCGCCATCCCGGTCGGCCAGCAGGTCCTGCGGGTGGTTACCAAGCAACTTGGCTCCCTCTGGGTCATGCGGTCGTTCCTCGACCGGTGCTGCCTTGCCGAGATCATCGGTCGCCAGTGCCGGCGGGGTGCAGGGCCACCTTTTTCCACGACCAGGTCATCGCCACCCTGGTCACCAACCGCTTCACCGCCCCCGGCCCCTGTACCGGGTCCAGCACTGGCCACCACCTGGGCCGTGGAGAGCTCTTTGGCATCCAGCCCACCGGGCTCAGGCCACCCGCCGTTGCTGGCCATCACGGCCGAGGTCGGCGCGGGGAAGCCCACCGCCATCCGGGCTCTGGACGACCCACCCAACCGGACCCGCCACCTGTTCGCCTACATCCGCGACTCCCGTCTCACCCCTAGCGCCCCCTACCGCGGCGTCCGGACGCAACTGGGGGTGGCCCCGCCCTCGCTGTTCCATGGTGGGGAGGCGAAACCGCTTTTCGAGCGCACCCTGCTGGAGGGTTCCACGCTCGGCGGCTGGCAGCACGCGATCGTCAGGGACAGGGCCCACGTCCTCACCGACGCGCCGCTCCGGGAGGCCGCTTCCTCCTCCGCCTTCCCACGGACTCCGACCGCTGGGGCTCCTCCTCGCCGACCCGAGCCAGCTCCGGGAGCTGCGCCGGCGTCGCGCGTTCGGGGCCATCGGCGGGCGTGGCCGGCAGGTCGGTGCTAACACCGTTCGCCAAGTGGGCGGCGTACCGGTCCTTTCTTCGCTGCGGCGCCGGCAGGTCTTGGTCGTGGTGGCAGGGAATTCCCTCATCGACCTGTGCCCGAGGGGTGAGCCGCCATGTCTACACCCATCGTCCCCGTGATCCTCGCCGGCGGTCGGGGAGAGCGCTTCTGGCCGCTCTCACGCCAGAACCGGCCCAAGCAGTTCCTCGCCCTCGACGGCACCGGGCGGAGCCTCCTCCGGGCGACCGCCGAGCGCCTGCTCCCCCTGGCCGGCGACTGGGCGAACCTGCTGGTGGTGACGGCTGCCCCGTTGGTCTCGGGCGTCCGGAAGCATCTGCCCGAGCTCCCGGAGGACAACCTGCTGGTCGAGCCGGAGGGCCGCGACACGGGCCCCGCCGTGGCCCTGGCGGCGCTCTCCGCCCAGGCCCGGCGCGGGCCGGACTGCGTCCTCGGCGTATTCCCGGCCAACCACTGGATCGGCGAGGAGGCGGCCTTCCAACAGGCCGTCGTGCGCGCGGCCGCCGTGGCGCGCGCCCGGGACGTCCTCGTCACGTTCGGGGTGCAACCGACCTACCCAGCCACCGGCTATGGCTACATCGAGCGCGGCGAGGAACTGGGCGACCCGGACGGCGTGTCGATCCACCGGGTCGCCCAGTTCGTGGAGAAGCCCGACGCGGAGACCGCCGCCCGCTACCTCGCCTCCGGGCGCTTCCTCTGGAACTCCGGCATGTTCGTCTGGCGGGCCGGCGTGGTGCTCGCCGAGCTGCGCCGCCACGCCCCGCAGGTGGTAAAGCCCCTCGAGGAGGCGTTTCCCGACGCCGTCACGGCGGCCTACGGGGCGCTCCCGCGCATCAGCGTCGACTACGCGCTGCTGGAGAAGACCGACCGTGTTGTGGTCCTGCCGGCGAGCTTCGGGTGGGACGACCTGGGCGACTGGACGGCGCTGGAACGGCTGCTGCGGGGGCAGGGCGCCAACGTGGTCGTCGGCCGCCACGTGGGGTTCGACACTCGCGGCTCCATTCTCTACACCACGGGCGATGACCTCATCGTCACCATCGGGTTGGAGGACATGATCATCGTCCGTGACAGTAACGTCACCCTCATCGTGCGCAAGGATCGGATTCAGGAACTGAAACGTGTCCTGGCGCAACTGAACGCGGACCCACGGCTGGCGTGGTATACGTGAGCAGCTGCGCGATGTACCTTGCTCCGCTGGACGGCCGCCCCCTCGGCGCGGTTGAGTGTCGTGGCCCCCGGACCAACTGTGCACGTACGGCAATCATTCCGCCGCGTCTCGCTTGGTAGCGATCATGACGATCTCTTCACCGCAAGGACGTGAAGTACAGAGCGCATACTCTACTGCCCAGAAAAGCCAACCCTCCAGTCGAAGTCGCATGGGCACGTTCCGCGGAATACCACCGCGAAGGACCCCGTGTCGACGGAGAATCCGGCTCGCTTGCCATGTGTCCCGCGCGGCCCGAGAGACAGTCCATAGACGGACAACCTGCAAGCCTGCCCGTTGCGCAGCCTCCCCGAGATTCTGAGGCGATAGGAGGAACAGGTGTCGCGGCGGATCCCAGTGCAGCCAACCTTCGCCGAAAAATCGGGCTCCCAAGCCGGCGGGGTTAGGTGTAACGACCACTAGCAGGCCTCCCGGTTTAAGAACACGTCGACACGAGCGAAGTATGCCCACCGGATCAAGGACGTGCTCGATCACGTGGTTCAAAGTTACCGCGTCGAAAGTGCCCTCACGAAGATCGACTTCCTCCAGGGTTCCCTGAGATACCGTTAACCCAAAATGTTCTCGCGCCACCCGCACGGCTTCTCCGTCTGGTTCCACCCCAAGGACGTTCCATCCACGTGCGCGCATGTTAGCAAGGAATTGGCCGCTACCACAGCCCACATCGAGCAGCTCACCGCGGTACGCACCATTTAGCCACATCACGGAGCCACCCACCATTTCCCGGAGCGGCCCAACGCGAGCAAGGAATAATCCCAACATCTTCATCAACCCGTTACCCTCATAACCGAAGGCCGAGGCAAGAACGCTAGACTTTATGAAATTCCGTAGTCGCGCGCTCAAACCTGCCGGCTTGGATGGAGAACGATGGGTAAAGTAGGTCGTGTATAGCTTCCCGACATCGGATGGCAGAGGACGAGGGTTTAGCCAAATCAAACCACACGTGGGGCACTGCAGCAGACTCCAGGTGCCGGGTGCAGAAAAGAGGCGGTCCCTCAGGGCACTCTGTCGTAGTTGCCCCCTACTTCCACAGAGGTGGCAGGTGGGCGCTTCTTCGCTACGTACTCCCTCATTGTCGATTGGATTCATGAGCTACGGATCACCGCCTTGAGAAGTTGCAGAATCCGTTCTCGTTCGGAATCGGGAATGAAGAGCCGAATGCCAATTCCAGCAAACACAAGAAAGATGATAATTGTGCTTATGAGATGGGTCCACATCGGTAATGAATAAAGACTAAGGCCGTATCCGATAGCCGCTAAGATGAGCACCAAGGCCGTGGCTTGAGGAATCTTCTCGGTGAAAAACATCCTCGTGGACATCTGAAGTAGGCGGGCAGCCACTACAAAGAGTAGCAGGGCATCAAGAGTTACTCGCACAAGCCACGCTACCGCGGCCCCCGCGACACCCCATCTCGTGATTAGGGTCCATGCTAGAACGACGTAAATCGGAACTTCCAACAGGTGTAGCTTTGCGGTCAAGTCAGGGCGCCCGACGGCCTGGACGAGCGTGAAGGGCACCTGCGCGGCCGAATTTATCAGTACGGCAACAGCGAAGACCTGAAGTGTCGCGGAACTTTCCGTCGCGTACTCTGGACCGAGCCAGGCTCCCAACACGTTCCGCGCGTTGCTTACCAAGAGGATAGCGATCGATCCGACACCCAGCAACAAATACCTAACCGATTGGAAAAATACCCTCGTAATTCGCGTCCTTTCTTCTTGGCCTCGTGCGTCGAGGTTGCTGAAGGCTGGGAAAAGGGTAGCCACGAGGCTCCCGGGAATGATCCACAAGCGAGTGACCATTTCGTACGGAGCCGAGTAATAAGAGACAGCCGCTAAGCCTAAGAGCGAACCGATGAAGAATCGATCCGAGTAAACGAGGATCGGTCCCACGACACCCGAGACCGTTACCCAACCCCCAAACCGCAACAAGGTTCCTAAGAGAGATGCATCTGTCGTCGGTCCTCCTGTGGTCGAAGAAAAGGTACGATTAGCCAGCCACCATAGAGTTGTGAGGCCAAGGATTCGAATAATGACAAGGAGGAGAATGGTACCCGGCAGCCCCCACCGAAGTAGCACCGCCACGACTGGCATTAGGTAGTTGGCCAGACCAGAAGGGATGGCCACCGCGTTTACGAGGTCGAACCGTTGGGCGGCTTCAAGCGAACCACGATACGATCCGGATACAAGGACGACCGGTATCGCTACCGCCAGGATATAGAATGTTGCCTTCGCCTCACCCCACAGTGCATAGGGAATCTTGAGGGTTCTCTCCACCAGGTAGGGGGTAAAGCCAGCGAGAACCAGTCCGCCAACAATCCCTAGTCCGTACTGGGCCCTCACAACAGCACGGAGAATTGATGGTATGTTTTGGTTGTTCCCCCGCGATAATTCAGCAGCTATGAACTTCGTGGTTGCACGACCAAGTCCAAGATCGAAAACGGCAAAATAATTCAGGATGACCCAAGACAGAGCGATGACCCCAAAGCGGTCTGATCCCAGTGTTTTCGTGAGGAAAGGGATTGTGAAGAAAGCAACGAGAAGTGGGATCCCTTGGCCGAAAAGGTTGAGTATCGTGTTTCTGGCTAGATGCGAGCCACGCATGTGAGTTCTCATCGGCGCCTTAATAACATCCCCACGACCGTAACAAAGTCCTAATGAGCTCCTTTAGGCTGGCGAACTTGCAAGTAGCGGTTCCCACCAGTCCCGGTGGGTCAGGTACCAGTCGATCGTCCGCCGGAGCCCCTCCTCGAACGAGTGCCGGGGCTCCCACCCCAGCTCCCGCCGGATCTTCGTCGCGTCCATCGCGTACCGCCGGTCGTGCCCCGGACGGTCCGGGACGAACCGGATCAGCGACTCCGGCTTGCCCAGCTCCGCCAGGATCCGGCGGGTGATCTCCAGGTTCGTCCGCTCGTTCCCCCCGCCGATGTTGTAGACCGCCCCCGGCCGGCCGTGCAGCAGCACGAGCTCCAGCGCCGCACAGTGGTCCTCCACGTACAGCCAGTCCCGCACGTTCAGGCCGTCCCCGTACACCGGCAGGTACTCGTCCGCCAGCGCCCGGGTGATGAAGAACGGGATCAGCTTCTCCGGGTACTGGTACGGCCCGTAGTTGTTCGAGCAGCGGGTGATGATCGCCGGCAGCCCGTACGTGTGGTGGTAGGCCCGCACCAGCAGGTCCGCCCCCGCCTTGCTGGCCGAGTACGGGCTGTTCGGCGCCAGCGGCGTCTCCTCCGTGAAGAGGCCCGTCGGGCCCAGCGACCCGTACACCTCGTCCGTCGAGACCTGGACGAAAAGGAGCCCCGGCCGGCCGCCCTCCGGGCCGGCACCCCGGGCCGCCGCCGATCCCGCTGGCCCCACCGCCGGGCCGACCGCCTCCCGCCGGGCGATCTCCTGCCGCACCGCCTCCAGCAGCACCTGCGTCCCCAGCACGTTGGTGCGCACGAACACCTCCGGCCCGGCGATGCTCCGGTCCACGTGCGACTCGGCGGCGAAGTGCACCACCGCGTCGGGCGCCTCCTCCGCCAGGAGCGCCCGCACCAGGCCCATGTCGCCGATGTCCCCGTGCACGAACCGGTACCCCGGATGGCCCTCCACGTCCCGCAGGTTCGCCGGGTTGCCGGCGTAGGTCAGGAGGTCGAGGTTCACCACCCGCCAGTCCGGGTGACGGTCCAGCACGTACCGGATGAAGTTGCTGCCGATGAACCCCGCCCCGCCCGTCACCAGGATGCGCCGCGCCATCTGCCCCTCCGCCTCACCCGTCCCGCCGCGCCCAGTCGTACGGGATGTCGTTCTCGTGCGGGTCCACCCGGTACTCGTCGGGGTCGGCGTGGTTGTACGGCTCCGTGGTGACGTTGATGCAGATGGCCTCCGTCTCGCCGATGCACTTGAAGCCGTGGTACACCAGGGGCGGGATCTGGAGCAGCACCGGGTTGTGCTCGCCCAGGAAGAACTCGTTCACCACGCCCCGCGTGGGCGAGCCCTCGCGGTCGTCGTAGAGCACGACCTTCATCATGCCCTTGACCACCACGAAGTGGTCCCACTGCTTGCGGTGATAGTGCCAGGCCTTGACCACGCCGGGGTAGGCCGTGGTCATGTAGACCTGGCCGAACCGGATGAAGATCTCGTCGTCCGCCCGCAGCATCTCCATGAGCCGTCCCCGCTCGTCGGGGATCACCCGGAGCGGCTTCACCTTCACGCCGTCGATCCGCTCCCGGCTCACGGCGCGGAACTTCCGGGGCTCCACGGGTTTCGGCTCCAACGCTGCACCCTCCACCGCGACGCGTTCCCGACCCATCCTACACGATCCGGGCCCGGCTCTGGTCCCCCAGGACCAGGCTGATCGCCCGCGGCCGGTCCGGCGCCCGCTCCAGCACCACGCCCCGGCCCAGGAGGCTGCCGTCGATCCGCACCCCCACGCGGTCGATCACGCAGCCCTCCAGGATCACGCTGTTCTCCACCTCGCTGCCCCGCACCCTGCACCGGTCCCCGATCGACGTGAACGGGCCGATGTACGCGTCCTCGATCTCGCACCCCTCGCCGATCACCACGGGTCCCCGCACCACGCTCCGCACCACCCGGGTTCCCGCGCCGATCCGCACGCGCCCCGACAGCTCCGAAGCGTCGACCTCCCCTTCCACCCGGGGCTCGATGGTGTCGAGGAGCAGCCGGTTCGCCTCCAGCACGTCCTCCGGCTTGCCCGTGTCCTTCCACCAGCCCTCGACCAGGTGCGGCTCCACCGCACAGCCCCAGTCCACCAGCTGCTGGATGGCGTCCGTGATCTCCAGCTCCCCCCGCCAAGAGGGTTTGATGACCCGGACGGCCTCGAAGATGCGGTGGTTGAAGAGGTACACCCCCACCAGGGCGAGGTCGCTCGGCGGCACCTCCGGCTTCTCCACCAGCCGCACCACCCGGCCGTCCCGGAGCTCAGCCACCCCGAACCGCTGCGGGTCCGGCACCCGGCTGAGGAGGATCAGGGCGTCGGGCCGGGTCTCCCGGAACCGGCGGACGAAGTCCGTCACGCCGCCCTTCAGGACGTTGTCGCCCAGGAACATGACGAAGGGCTCGCCGGCCATGAAGTCCTCGGCGATGTGCACGGCATGCGCCAGCCCCCGGGGCACGTCCTGGCGGAGGTAGGTGACCCGGATGCCCCAGCGGGACCCGTCGCCGACCGCCGCCATGACCTCCGGGGCCGTGTCCCCGACGACGATCCCGAAGTCGGTGATGCCGGCGTCTCGCAGCGCTTCGATGGCGTAGAAGAGGATGGGCTTGTTGGCGACGGGGATGAGCTGCTTCGCGGAGGTGTAGGTGAGAGGTCGTAAGCGACTTCCGGTACCACCACTCAAGATCAACGCCTTCATCAAGAGGCCTCCTATGGAGTTCACCGCCAGCAGGTGGCCACCTGGGCTCGCCCCTCAAGCCGGGCCGAGTCCCGGACCACTTAACATAAGAACGGCTTAACCCGCCCCTGACTGATCCCTTGCCCACTCGTATGCACGCTCCGTCGCTTCTGCTATGGCGTTCCATGAGTAGCGCAGAGCTAAGCGGGGGCCAGCGGTTGCCATTACATGGCGCATGTCATCATTCGTAAGCACCGTGTCTATGGCCGCCGCAAGCGCACCGGCATTCGCCGGGGGAACCAATAGAGCAGCAGACTCACCTGCGAGCAGATCCCGCAACCCCCCAATATCGCTTGCAACTATGGGCGCTCCAGCAGCTAACGCTTCGATGGCCGCTACGCTGGTCGCCTCAATTAGAGATGGTATGGTAACAACATCCGCCGCTGCATAGACCAAGGGCATTGACTCCCGTGAGCGAGAGCCCATAAAGATTATATGCTCCGAAACGCCTAGTGAACTTGCTAGTTGCTGAAGCCGCTGGAGTTCCGACCCGGTACCCACAATGCAGAACAGGGGTTTCGGAGACGTTTGAATGAGGGGAATAGCTCTGATGAGAAATTCGATGCCGTTCTTGGGTTCAAGCCTTCTCGGTGCAAGCACGACCCGATGCGCCCTGTCCAGCCCCAAAGCACGCTTGGCGGCATCCTTGCTTACCTTGCGCGTGAAAGCTTCTACGTCGGTCCCATTTGGAATGTACACACTAGGAACATCGGGAAAGACGTGGCGTGATAGGGCGGCTAGCTCCCGGCTAGGGGCAATGCACAAATTTGGTCTTCCGACTACTCTTCTTAGGAGCTCTTTTGTGAGGCCATTCTTGATGAGTCGATAGAACATGGAACTATGGTTGGTGAAAACGCGTGTAGATTTAAAATAAGCAGAGAGTACCCTCGCAACGAGGCTATCGCTCCATAAACCGTGCCAGTGTACGATATCGAACTTCCGCCCGTGCAGGATCTTCAGACCCTCCGACAACCCACCTACCAAGAACGAGGCATGCCTCAACTTACCCGGTAATACCGGCGCCAGTGAGATCACTTCAAAATCTGATGCAGCGAGCCCCGGAGGCTGCGCTGTACGTCGGCCACCCAAGACAGTCACTACGTGTCCTCGCCTGCTAAGCGCCCCCGCAAGGCCATAAACATGGGCACTTATTCCCCCGACATTCGGCAGAAAGTCTTCGGAAACCATCAGGATCCTCAGACGGCTCACCTCGCAGGCGTTGCTGAATCATGACCCTATCTCGCCGTCGCACGAAAATACACGTCGAGCGCTCATCCGGCCCTTTACCCTCCGCAGTTGCCTCGGAGTGGATCCCGATGAGCTCCCAAAGGCTGATACTCCTTATGTTGTTTTCGTAGCATTACCACGGCCCTAACCGGAACGTACCACGCGAGATGAAGACATCCCGTGGTTAACGCCGCGTGCAAGCCGACCATGGGACTTGACCCGGCCCTAACCCACGCCCGCCAGTGAAGCCCCGCGCTCGACCCGTGCGTCATCTTGTGGTACCACGCCCGGATATCAGGCGCGTGCTCATGCTGCACTGCCACAGCGGGTGTCCAAGCGATATCCCAACCGCGTTGGCGGAGCCGATGGAGAACATCAGCATCTTCGCCCACGTTGAGCTCATCCCGGAAGCCTCCAACCTCATCTAGTGCGGCTACACGGAACATGGCGCCTCCAGTGCCTACAGCGCGACGGTAGTTCCAATATTGGCACTCAAGCCTGCTGAACAAACACGCCTGCCTAGCAAATTGGCGGCCGGCGATAGCTGCCACGCCCGGCCTCTGGTCCAGAAATTGGGCCAGGTACCTGAAGTAGTCGGTAGTGGCCAACATATCCGCGTCGAGAAAGCCAACGAATGGCTGATTCACATGGCGGTAGCCGATATTACGTAGTCGTCCACGTTGGCCATCTGCCACGATGACGTGTTTGGTATACGCCCGGGCGACTGCGGCGGTATCGTCCCGCGTCCGAGAATCTACCACAACCACGACAGGATCTGCCCCAGAGCCCTCCAAACTTTGAAGGCACCGCCCTAGCCGCGTTTCTTCATCGCGAGCTATGACGACTATGCCAAAGGCTGCTTTCATCGTCGTGCTAGCCTCCGCAAGTCATAAATCGCGAGTAGGAGCAAAGCCAGGGTCAAAGGACCGAACGAACTCTGAGCAACGGTATCCAAGATTACTGTTGAAGCTAAAGTAGGGCCCAGCGCCGCTGTTGTTGGCGAGACCCCCTCTCCATTTGCGGACCGCGCCAATCTACGTACTACCTGTATCACTCCCAGTACATACATAGCGTACGCGAGAAGCCCCGCTAAGCCCGTCTCTGCCAAAATGCCCACAACCGTATTATGAGCCGATAGCCGCCAATCAAGATATTGAGGAGGAACTGGCACACCGGCCTCCCCCGCTATGATATCCGCATACCGCGCGAACCCGCCTGATCCGATCCCCAAAAATGGGTATGCACGGAAAGCATGAAGACCCATCGACCATAAGGCAAGGCGCACTCCTATGGTGCCGGTTCCCTGGGTAAGCTGTTGTAGTTTGTACTGAAGATATGGAGACGTTTTAGCTAATATCACGATTCCGACGCCAAGCGACACTGCCCCTAACACCGCCCGCCGTACATAGCGGCCTCTGGCTTGCCCATTGAGGGTCAAGGCACCTAGGCCGATCGCGATTATAAGCTGCATCCACGCTGTCCGAATCATGGTCGCAGCAACTCCCAGAATACCCGCACCTCCGAGCAGCCACGCGAACCTCACCCTGCTCCGCTGAGCAGCCATCATGAGCCCGGTCACAGCGAACCAAACTTGCAGCTCATATACCCCACGTGCACTTGCAATTCCCACCCCAGGCTGTACTCCGTGGGATGCTATAAGCTGTAAAGCCCCAGTGGCTGTCTCGGCGAGTCCTGAGATGACCAGGGCTCCGCGAAGGCCTTCTCCAAAAGGTGTAGGCAAGACTAGTGCTGTCACCACAAGCGCGAGAGCCTCACCATATCTTCCAACGGACCACAACAGTGTCCATTCACTCCAAGGTGAAAACGCCACACTCATTAGGCGTACACCTACTATCAGATACAACGCTACCAACAGGAGGGTTGGAACAGGAACATGCATCCTCAACGACACCGAACCAAGGCGAAGCACTTGCACGAACGCGAAACCCAGAACCACTAACACAGCCACGTCGTAAGCTCGCAATAGGCCCAAACCCAGAGGTAAGGCCTTGTCCACCAACGGCCAGTAAACACTCAGTACCCCAAAAAGCGCCCCAGTCATCCACGCGGAACGCACCGGGTGGGAACCCCCCCTGGGGGCAGATACCACCGTCGGTCGGGTACTACAGGTTCCATGGTCGATGGCCATGGAGATACAGCTCCAGTGCGTATCGGTATGCGTCTCGTTTGACCCGTAGGGTTGGGCTCACTATCGCACCCAATAGTTTCAGCATGAGGACTCCGAGCGTCAGCAGGCGGTGGATGGTGAAAGCCCCATAACTCGAATGTTTTTTGAAGTAATGCACCTTTCCATGATACCGTAACGCCGTCCGCTTCCACGATAAATGCGACGACGAACCGCCCGATTCATGTTCCACCCGGCAGCGTGGGTCGAACAGGAACCTGCCGCTTGCCATCCGCCGAAGCAAATCGGTCTCTTCATAATAAAGGAAGAATGCGGGGTCAAAGCCTCCGACCTTCTCAAACGAGGACGTACGAATGAACAGACACGACCCTTGCGCGTACCCACTAAACTCCATAGGACCCGTATCAATCGAGACGTATTCCGGTCTCCTTCGGAATGAAAGCTCATGTGCGAGGTCTGACCAGATGGTTGGGAATGGCCTTATGGATCGTATTGCCTGTCCGCGTTCCACAATCATAGGTGCCACACAGACCACCTGCGGGTCGGACGCAAAATCACCTCTGATCGCTTCAACCGGGGAAATAAGTCTAACATCCGGGTTAAGAAACAAGAGGAGGGGTGAACGAGCCAAGGCAGCCCCATGATTGCAAGCCGCCCCGTATCCAATGTTTTTCGGCAACTTCACTAAATCAACGCATGGTAGCCCAGCGACCACGGTCTCCGAGCCATCAGTCGATGCATTATCGATGACGATAATCCGATCTCCAGAAGACATATTCAGATAACGCCGCAAGCTCATTACGCACTGTTCAAGACGAGATCCGCTGTTGAAGTTTACGATGATCGCAGTGATCTCCAACCTACGCCTTAGGCCCCTCTCAATCATACAAGGTACCCTCAGTGCCCGGTGATGTGAGCCAGCATCTTCCTCGCGACTTTATCCCATCCGTAACGCTCACGCACTAGTTGTTGCCCTCGCTGCCCCATGTCCCGTAAAAGTGTCGGATTGGATAGAAGGGATACAAGCAACTCCGCGAGAACCTCCGGGCGTCGCTCCTGCAATAAGAAACCGTTATATCCATCTACAATTATCTCGCGCATGGCAAACATATCGTAACCTACTACGGGCAGCCCGGTTACTTGAGCTTCAAGGAACGCGATGCCAAAAGCCTCAAATTCGCTAGGCTGCACGTATAACGCGCTCTGCAGAAAGAGGTTACGTACCGTAGTCCGGTCGACTCGACCAAGACATGTGATTCCATCTTCCTTAATTCTCAAATTAGACCCTGCGATTACAAGCGAGACCGAAGGATCGACCTTTCGCACCTGCCGAATAGCTGCGACTACAAGGGGTCCACCCTTTCGCACAAAGTCCCGGCCGACAAAACAGACTCTCTTGGAAGCGTAGCGCGATAGGTCATTCTCCCCATCTGCAGTTTCTGGTACCGGTATATTCCACCCAGCACCAATCTCAATCACTCTCTCCGGATTCACCTGATACGAGTGCACAACACTATCCCGAACGTAACGGGAAAAGGTGAATACCAGTTCTGTGAAAACTCTATACGAGAGGCGAGTATCTGGCGCCGTAGAGCCAGCGGCCAGTTGAGCAACACAGCGGAGGCGGCTCGTCTGATGAGTGCAGGGAGCCGAGTATCCAGTGCCGCTACGCTTGCCCCCTGTAACTCGAAAGCGCGTACCAAACTATGGGGACTTCCAGACCAAAAATCCGGATCATAGACATTCCCTTCTGCAAGCACCATTATCGAAGCTGAACGGTTAACCGGGATGTCTACGGGCGGCGAGTCATTCGCAACCAAGAGCGGCCCCCCTGAAAGCGGTTTAGGCGGGATACCGGAGACAGGGTGTGGTGGTCAATCGTCACAACACGCCGATGACCCGTTGCCCTCCGCATCGTGTCAAAACGCCCACCAGAACGGTACTATGCACAATTCGCAGGGAGGGGGCTTGGCCGGCGCTTCCGTACCACGTTTCCAACATTGCTCATCGAATACAAGAGCCCTTGCTCGCGCCTGACCTCGTGGACCCCACCCGTTCAACGGCCCGCCGAAGGCCGTCGACGACCATTTCCACCTCTTCTAGGGTGAGGTTGTTGTGAAAAGGCAGGGCGATGGTGCGCCGGGCTGCTGACTCGGTCACCGGCAGCTCACCGCCGCGATAGCCGAAGCGCTCGCGCATGTACGGCTGCAGGTGCACCGGCGAAAAATACGCGCGGGTAGGGATCCCCTGCTCTTCCATGACCCTCATCACGGGTTCTCGGTCGAGCCCCTCCTCGAGCGTCACCACGTACACGAACCAGCTCATCCGCACGTGGGGCTTCACTACTGGTGCTCGTACGCCGGGCACATTCTTCAGCCGCTCGGTGTACCAGTGCGCAACTCGATCGCGCTTGGCGAGGAACTGCTCGATGCGCCGCAACTGAGACAGGCCCAGGGCCGCGCTCATCTCATCCATCCGGTAATTGAAGCCAAGCCGCTCGTGCTCGAGCCACGGCCCCATCTCGCTGCGTCCCTGATTACGCAGGCTTCGACACACCGCGGCAAGGGCAGCGTCGTTGGTAACGATGACCCCCCCTTCTCCGGTCGTAATTTGCTTATTAGGGTAAAAGGCGAATGCCGCGGCCCTTCCGTAGGATCCTATCTTTCGTCCCTTATACTCGGCACCCAAAGCCTCACACGCATCGTCAAGGATCGGCAGCCCGTAGTGCTCTGCAATACGTTCCAACGAATCCCAGTCTGCCGGATGGCCGAATACGTCCACCACGAGGATCGCCTTTGTCCGCTCAGAGAGCTTAGCTTTGATGTCGTCTGTATCAACGCAGTAGGTTTCCGGCTCGATGTCTGCGAAAACGGGAACAGCTCCTTCATACATCACAACGTTGGCGGTCGCCGCGAACGTAAACGAGGGAACCACGACCTCGTCACCTGGGCCGATGCCAAGTGCTCGGATTAGGAGGTGAAGCGCCGCCGTTCCCGAACTGACGACAATAGCTTCCCTCACACCTACGTACTGAGCGATGGCTCTTTCGAATTCCACTGACCGCGGTCCAAGTGCCAACCTGCCAGACCGAAGTACCTGCAACACCGCTTCCTCATCCGTCGAGTCGATATCCGGGACCGACATGGGTAGCTTCATCATCCAAGACCTCCGCTCTTCCTGCCCGAAACAAAACGTTAGAGGGTTCCGACACGCCGCATCAGCAACGCCAGGCCTATAGTCGCCACACTCGCAGTCGAAACGGACACAAGGCCCTCCGTGGTCATCACACTCAGGCCCAATACACCGGACGTCGCAGTAAGCCCCCACATCACCAGGAGGACCACCCACGTATTGGCACCAAGTCGAGCCAGTAGCCGATCGTAGAGGTGATCTCGGTCACCAGCCATCACGCTTTGCCCACGTCGAAGCCGTCGCCAGACGGCGGCGAATCCGTCACTCAGCGGCACGACAAGGATCAGAATTAGAGCAACCGCCCTAGATATGGAAGGTGTTGCCACTACGGCAACGGCCACTCCACTCGCACCAAGCACGTAGCCCAAAAAGAGGCTACCCGTGTCACCCATGAAGGTCCGGGCCCGAGGCAGGTTCAGGGGAAGGAATCCGGTGGTCGACGCAGCCACGACAAACAAGAGTTTCGCCATAGGTAGATCCCCGATCCTGAGGGCCATAATCCCTAGGCATACCGCACACAACACACCTACGCCGCCTGCTAACCCGTCCATCCCATCGAGAAGGTTGAACGCGTTAGTCACGAAAGCAGCGAATCCGGATACTCCGAGTGCAAGAACCGTCAAGGGAACGACTGCCCAATCGTAGATGGGTCCTTGCTGGCGAATAACAAAGGCAGCAAGCAACACGGCAGGGATTAACTGGCCCTCAAGCTTAATTAACGGCTTGAGGCTCCACAGGTCATCCAAGACTCCCACACCGGCAGCGAGCACCCCTCCGACAATTACAACCCACACCTGCGGGCTAAGAGTCGAACCTGTGAGTCCAAGCACTGTGACACCAAAAAGCGTGCCGCCGATGATACCGATCCCACCGAATCGTGGGGTCGGGCTCAAATGTATCTTAATCTCGCCGGGCATATCCACTATATTGAATCGTCGAGCCAGCCCCATCGAGACCCAGGTTAATCCCGCAGCAACAACGATTACCATTCCGAAGCTCAGCGCCAGGGAACCCGTCACCCCACGGTCCTCCCGCTACGCCATACTAAGCGCAACAGATTTCGGGACACAACGTAAACCGCCAACCGCCGACTTGATTCTGCACGTCTCAGGGCTCTTTAGCTGGAAATCCGTCTACTAGTCAGTACCAAAACAGGGATTTTATAGGAAAATCTCTGGGTCCATCTGGAAAAGTGTGATCTTGTGTCCCCGACGGTTGCGCAAACATAGAAATCATCTATTTCCATGAACATTAATCTCTGGACTCTTCGCTTTTCTGGCCGCAACACACCAAGTGGACTTCGCAACGCCCCATAGGCTTCCGAAACCATAAGGAAGGTGTAGAGCTGCAAAGGCCACAGGCATGAGGACTAGCTTCCACGGATCTCCCGAAGACCAAGCAAGTTGCGCGGAAACTAGGATGGTTGCAGCCAAATACGCGCTCGTAACAGCCAGAAGTGGCCACCAAACTCCACCAAATACACCTATAGCCAACGTGCTGACGAGACTACCCACAAGTCCCAAAGGTACAACGTGACGCCAAGAGATCGGGAAGACGTTGGAATAAGTGAGCGACAGAACCACCCAAACGCCATTCAGCCAGTTCTGTCTCATGAATGACCACAAGTCAGATCGGATATAGTAGTACGCAATAGCGTCAGGCACAGCCAAAGTTCGACCGCCGACCTTCTTTAATCGCATATTGAACTCATAGTCTTGGTTTCTGACCAGTGCTTCATTGAATACGCCTACCCTCTGGAACACTTCCCGGCGGTAACAACCTCCGAATACCGTGTCGACCCACACAGGTTCGGACATACCGGTTCTATAGCGGGCGTTACCGGCCCCAAACGGGTGATTGAAGGTCGCCGAAATGGCCTCTCCCATTTTGGTTGACTTGCGAGGACGGCTGATGACAATCCCCCCCACATTATCCGCCGCATAATGTTGAGACGCCTCCACGCAACGTGAAATATAGCTCTTGTCGTAGATGGCGTGCGCGTCCATGCGAAGGATCAAGTCCCCCTGAGCAGCCGCGATCCCGATGTTCAGCGCCGCAGGAGTAACCTTTCTCGGATTGTCAAGCAAAACAACCTTCGGTGACGTCCCGGTATAGCGAGACACAATGGTCCTCGTGTCATCAGAACTCATACCGTCAACTACCAGCACCTCAAGGCGGTCCTTAGGGTAGTCGTTAGCGAGTATAGATTCAAGACAATTACCTATAAAGCTGCCCTCATTGCGGCATGGAATGATTACACTGACAAACGGAAGCATCACGGTGAACCTCCTGCGCCGCAGAGACACACAGCTATCTATAACGGAACATACGGCCTTACAGAACACCATAATCCACTGGCGGACTCATGACAGATCCTCAACAGACTACGCGCCAGTCACATTGGAAATGGCTCGCCAGGAACGTCCATCCCCTAGACGGATTACTTCCGCACGGCCTGCCATCCCATGTGTTGCATTCCGCACGTCGAACACCAAGGTACCGTTGTCTAGAACTAGCTGGTAGTCGACGTGGGTGTGGTCTGTTGCGATGATAATACAGTCTGCAG
Organism: Caldinitratiruptor microaerophilus; assembly: GCF_025999835.1. Classification (NCBI taxonomy): domain Bacteria; kingdom Bacillati; phylum Bacillota; class Clostridia; order Eubacteriales; family Symbiobacteriaceae; genus Caldinitratiruptor; species Caldinitratiruptor microaerophilus. Next base: position 1,460,700 of record NZ_AP025628.1, read on the forward strand.
ATCGCACCGATTCGACGGAGAGCGGAGTACTGGTGAGCCTCTGTGTTCCCACAACAAGCGTATCGACGAACGGATCATGGTACTCGACCCATACGCCACGCTGGAGGAGAAGTTCGATGAGTTTTGTCGCTGGTGAGTATCGAAGATCAGCTACATCACGCTTAAACGTTACCCCCAGGACCAGTATCCTGGGAACACGGCCTTGAAACCGGCCATTCAAAAGTAGGAGAACTCTCTCTGCGATATAGTACGGCATATCCTCATTGATCCTAGCTGCAATTTCGATGAAATCCATATGAAAATCATATTCCTTGGCTTTCCACGCCAAGTAGTAAGGGTCGACCGGAATACAGTGGCCTCCTACCATCCCAGGGGAAAACGGCATGAAGCCGTATGGTTTGGTAGCGGCAGCACGGATGACCTCCCAAACATCGATTCCCATGCGATCACACAATAATGCTAACTGGTTGACCAACGCAATATTGACATTCCGAAATACGTTCTCCAGTAGTTTCGCCATCTCTGCTACGGTCGTTGATGACACCGGAACGACCTGGTCTGTTACTGCGGACAAAGCTAGTGCAGCTAACTCTCGGCTTTCCGAATCATCGGCACCTACAAGGACTGGAACTTCCCTGAAAGAAGGGGACTTTCGACCAGGATCTACACGTTCTGGAGCAAACGCCAAAAACACATCTTCGCCGACCCGGAGTCCACTCGCTTCGAGGGCTGGTCTCACAATTTCCCTGGTAGTGCCTGGGTAGCTAGTGCTTCTTAGAACAACCAGTTGTCCTGAGCGTAACCGCGAGCTCAGTTCATGAGCTGCCTGAGAGATGTAGGCGGTGTCTGGTTGTTTTGATCGAGTGCAAGGAGTAGGAACACAGATAAACACAACATCCATTTCACCGACCGTAGCAAAATCGTCCATGGCTCGGAGCAAACCTTGTTGAACAAGTGAGCTAACTAGTTCGCTTGGCACGTCCTGAATGTAGCTTTTTCCAGTCTTTATGGCACTAACCTTATCTACGTCGACGTCGATGCCTAGAACTTGGTAGCCTCCACGCGCGTATTCCACTGCTAACGGCAATCCTACATACCCCAAACCGATCACGCCAATCGTTGCCTGACGCGTCCTGATAGCATCTGCAACCCGGGTAACCTTCAAGTTTTGCCGTGAATTCAAACCAATCACTCCCAGACACTCGATGAATCTTCGCCGTACTCCAAACACGGATCAGTCTACACCGACTGCTTTACCGTTGGCAGTGCAGCGCATCGATGTACACCTGAATGGTCACCACGACCACAGTCTTCCATGAATACCTAGAGGCCTCTTTCGAGCCAGCCTCACTCATACATGTGCGTAAGTCCTCGCTTGCCAACGCATGCATGGCATGGCTTCGTGGGGAATGCCACTCTTAGAACAGATGGTTGGAAGCGGGTGAATAGACTGCAGCGCTTTACGTTTTGCAGTATCAAAGGTGCCACGCATGCGACCTCCGGATGTCAGCAACAGTGATCCGATTCCCTGCAGAGGTATCCAAACGACGCCGCCAGGACCGCTATTAAGCGCAGGGTCATAATGTCACCGAGTATACGCTGGCCTACCTTGTCCCACCCACACCGCTCGTGGACGAAGCGTTGCACCGAATGCACGAGATCCCAGAGATACGCAGGGTCGTCGGCAGCCTGTTCGCGTAACCAAATAGCGATTGTACCCCCTTTACGAGCACATCCGTGCATGCTAGACGCGTCCTAGCCGACTCCCAGCAACCTCCATCCAACCTTTCGCAAGAACACCAACTGGACGCCTTGTTGGCTCCTATCCAAGCGGGTGCTCTTGGCGTACAGGGGTGTCATCCGCCATCAGACCATTGCGCTCGCAGGTGCCTGCGTGACGTTTGAACGCGCCGGTCGATACGTTGGAATCAATTCGCGCAGCCATCGGAGGATCTGTTCCTCGTCCCCTGTCTCTGCCGCAGCTTCCAGTGCACAAAGCTTCTTCCTGAAGTCACCGTGTATCGCTGTGACCGCCTCACGCGCGACATAGATGCGTGTATGCTGGGTTGCCGTTGTTCCTTCCTCGGATGTGAGAAGTTCCTCGAAGAGCTTCTCTCCTGGTCGCAGGCCGATGAAGACGATGGGGATGTCCCTGTCCGGTTCCCGCCCGGAGAGGCGGATGAGGTTCCTGGCGAGGTCGGCGATCTTAACTGGCTCACCCATGTCCAATACGAAAACTTCCCCACCCAGGCCCATAGCACCCGCCTGAATAACCAGTGAGACCGCCTCTGGAATCGTCATGAAGTAGCGCTGGACGTCTGGGTGCGTCACCGTCACTGGGCCGCCGCGGGCGATCTGCTCGCGAAACAGCGGGACAACACTTCCCCGGCTCCCCAAAACATTACCAAACCGCACAGCCATGAACCGGGTACCTCGGCCGTTCAGCTGCTGGATGATCATCTCCGCGACGCGCTTGGTCGCGCCCATCACGCTCGTGGGGTTTACGGCCTTGTCGGTTGAGATCAGGACAAACCGCTTGACACCATATTGCTCAGCCAGTTCGGCACAGATTCGGGTGCCAGTGACGTTGTTCTTGACTGCTTCGGCGGGATGCGCCTCCATGAGTGGCACGTGCTTGTGCGCAGCAGCATGGAACACCACGGTCGGACGGTATGTGGCGTAGATCTGATTCATCCTGGACCCGTCACGGATGTTTGCGATGATGGGCGTGACCTGGAGATCTGGGTACTGGAAACTCAACTCGGTCTGGATCTCGAAAATCGAATTCTCTTCGTTCCCGAGGAGTAAGAGTTCGGTGGGTTGGAAACGAGCCACCTGGCGGCATAACTCCGAACCTATTGATCCGCCGGCTCCCGTGACGAGTACCCGCTCGCCACTTAAGTAGGAGGCGATTTGGTCCAGGTCCAGCCGGATTTCCCGCCTGCCCAGGAGGTCCTCGAGCTGGATGTCACGGATCTGCTGGATGGTGACCCGGCCGTCGATGAGTTCGTAGACACCAGGCAGGGTGCGCAACCGGACCTTGCCCGAGCATCGCTCATGAATATCCCGGATCACGCTCGCCGGGGCGGACGGCATCGCGATGATGATATCGTCGATTCGGTGCCGTTCAATCAAATCCGTGAGAACTCCCCGCGTTCCAAGCACGGGCAAGCCGGCAACGCGCATGCCCTGCTTGTGGGGATCGTCGTCGACGAAGCCAACGGGAACGTACCGCAGCTCCTCGTGCCGTACCAACTCGCGCGCGACCATCGTCCCGGCTTCGCCAGCCCCAACGATGAGGACCCGGCGTCCTGTGTCCGCCGTGACAGCCGTTTGCCTGGCCGCGTGGGTCTCACGCCAGAGCCGGGCGAGTAATCGGACACCGGCCACGAGCGCGACGTCGAAGACCCAACTCAGAATGACGACGCTCCGGGGAAAGCCCGGAACCACGCGGGTGAACACCATGAGGGCAAACGGCAGCGCGTTCAGGCTTACCGCCCGGGCAACACCGAGAAACTCGCGCACGCTTGCATAACGCCAGAGGCTGTGGTAAAGGCCGAGGGCATAGAAACCGGCCACCGCCAAAACCGTCCGCGCAACCGCCACCAGTGGGAAGTACGCGTAAACGTACCGGTCCGGGAGGCGTCCGTCGAAGCGGATCAAAAGGGCCAGGACCACGGACACGTTGACCAACGCCGCGTCCACCAGGGCGAGCAAGACCCGCCTGGTTATCGATCTACCGTTCACCCTTGCCGCCTCTCCCCCCTGCCGGTCTCCGGACGGAAGGAACCAAGTTCGCCGCCACTGGTTGGCCTCCAACATAATTGGACGCGAAAGCCTCGATCCCTGCGACGAAACCTTCTAAGCTTGAAAGATTTAGCAGGTCGGGGTGACGGTGCGGAAGGACACGATCAAGGCCCACTGGCAGGCCGTGGCCGACCGAGGTCACCCACCACAACGGTGCCAACCGGCCACATCCCTGTGAACCGGCATGCACACCTCGTGCCTTACGCCAGAGCGGGACCCCGCCATACTGAGTCGACAGGACCGTTACCTCGTGGTCTCGACCGGCTCCCTAAGTGACGGTGGCGTGGCAGCCGGGCGGGCGTGCGCCGGAGCCGGGGCTCCCTGGAGCGCGCGGGCCGCCATGTACGAGGAAACGGGTAGGCCCTGCCTGCCTTGGAAATTCTCACCCTCTGCCGCCGCCTCATCAACCATGGCCGGGGGGCGCCGACGTCCCCCGCCGCCCTCCGCTGACCTGCGGCCCTGGCGCATTCCGCGGCGTCCCTCCCTTGCGCCAGCGCCTCCTCGCCCGACAGCGGAGGCAGCCGGCTGGCAGGTGGGCGTACAGCCGTGGTGCCCGAATCCCCGGGCCCACTCGTTGCCGCCGGCGGAACCCGCCCAGTGTAACACCGATCCGGGCACAAGCACGCGCAGGCCGTCGAACGTGCGCCCCGCGGTTGAAGAGGGCCGCACGCGGGTGCCGGTGCGCAAGCTGGTGGAGGCGCTCGGCGGCAACGTTGGCTGGGACCCGGCCACCGGGGAGGCGACGGTGGTGCGGGGGCCGGTGCGCGTGCAGCTGCGGGTCGGCAGCCGGCTGGCCCAGGTGAACGGGCGCGGGTGCCGCTGGAGGTGTCGGCCCGCATCGCCCCGGGCGGGTAGAGGGTGGTGCCGCTGCGGTTCGTGAGCGAGCAGTTCGGCCTGGAGGTCACGTGGCTGGAGGCGACCCGGACCATCGTCGTGACGGAGGGCCCGCTGGAGTACGGCCCTGCCCGGCGCGGAGGCCGGCGGCGGGCGCCTGCGGAGGCGCGGGAGAGGACGCGATGCACCGCGAAGACCCGGCGACCTGCCGGAGGGGGCAGCCACCGGGTCGCCGTGTGGACAGCCCCACGGGCCGCCGAGGGCCGCGCCGCGGGCGCCCTGGAGCCGCCGTGGGCTGAGGCCGCCCGGGGTCGGGCTTGCCGCGGGCGGGGCCGCCCGGGGGCTGGAGGGCCGGGCAAGGAGCCGGCCACGTCACGGCGCCGGCCGGCCCTGCGGAGGCGTCACCGGTCGGGCAGGCGGAACGCCGGGACCCGGGGGACCGCCAACCGCGGGGGAGCCTCACGCCTCGCTCGCCAGCCCGAACCCGAACTCGTTTCCGTCGGGGTCCCGGAAGCTAGCCCACCACTTCCCCCACGGAGCCTGCTGGGGTGGGGTGGGGAACTCGACACCCCAGGCGCGCAGTTCCTCGTACGTGCGCTGCATGTCATCGCAGAGGAAAACCACGTTGGCGAAGGTGCCGATCCGGTCCTCGTGCCCCTGCGGGGTGAACAGGAGGAGCTTCGTGGTGTCCCCTGGCAGCCGGACCTCGATCCAGCGCGGGGCGTCGGGTCCGGGACCCATCGGCACGTCGGTGATCAGGTCGCAGCCGAGCGTCTGGTGTAAAACTCAAGCGCCCGCTGCTGGTCGGAGATGTAGATGCCGACCGACCGAACCCTCGTGAGCACGCACATCACCTCCACGATTTCGTGGCCCGGCGGGCCGGCCTCGCGCCGCCATGGGGCGGGCCCGGGGGAACGCCGGCCGGGACAGGAGAGCGTTCTCCGGCACCCCGGCGAACCCCTTGCCGGACGGCGGCGGGGCGGCGACGGGGGCCTGGACCCGCGCCGCCGGCGGCTCCGGGCGAGCCGGCTCCCCTTCCCTCCCAGGATGGCCGCGACGTGCGTGGTTGGACCGGGGTCTGTCCGGCCGGACCAACCGGTCCGGCGGATCGGCCAGGGTCGCCGGGGGACGGTCGGCCGGTAAAGATCCGAGGTCGCGTCCGACGACCCGGCGCTGGAGGGGGAGCACCGGGAGGCCGTGCGGCTGCGGGACGCCGGGCAGGCGGAGGTCGCGGTCAGGCAGCTGCGGGCGCGAATGGGCATGGGGCACCTCGATTTGCCGGCGCGGACGGCCCTCGCCGATCGCCTGCGGCACCCGGGTCGCCCGCTCGAACTCGGAAGCGAGGGCCGGGACTAGCCCGGGGGCGGCGGCCTGCGGCACGCGGCCCGAGCGGGCGTCGTGCGCCGGGACGGCGGCCCGAGACCGTCGCCGGACCGAACGCCCCGCCGCGGGGTCGGGCCCTGCCATGGGAAGGAAACGCCGGAACCGGTGTCGTAAGCCACTCCCAGAGTAGACGGTCAGCCGCCGACAGCCGGGAAGGAGATCACCGCGATGGCTGAACCGGTCCCGCTCTCCGGGCGTGCCGCCGCGCCGCCGTCCGACCTCGCCGGGGTCCTGGCCCTGCTTGGAGCCGGGGACATCGCCGGGGCGGTGGAAGGCGCCGCCCGTCTCCCTCCGCACGAGGCGGAGGCCGTGCGCGCCCTGGCGCGGGCGCTCAACGAGCGCTTCGTCGTCGCGGCGCGCGCCGTCTCCGGCACCGTGCTGACCGGGGCAACCCAGCTGCTGGCCAGCGAGGACCTGGCGCAGGAGACCCGCCGCCAGGCGGAGGACATCGCCCGGCTCTCCGGGGCCGCCGAAGGGCTGACGGCGTCCTTTGCCGAGGTCGCCCGGGCGGTCGACGCCGCGTCGGCCGGTGCCCGCGACTCCCTCCGGCAGGTGGCGATCGGGCGGGACAGGGTGCAGGGCGCACTGCGCGCCCTGCGCGAGCTGTCGGACACGTTCGCGGAGGTGCAGGAGCGGGTCCGGGCCCTGGAGGCCGAGGTGGGGCAGGTGGAGTGCGTGCTCGACGTGATCCGCCGGGTGGCCGATCAGACGCACCTCCTCGCCTTCAACGCGACCATCGAGGCGGCGCGGGCCGGCGAGGCGGGGCGGGGCTTCGCCGTGGTGGCCGCCGAGGTGCGCCGGCTCTCGGAGAGCGCCCGCCGGGCCCTCCGCCAGGCCAGCGGCACGGTGGAGCGCATCCGGCAGGGAACCGGGGAACTGGTGGCCGTGGCCGCCGGGGTCGCCCGGCGCGCCGCCGAGGAGGCCACCCGCGCCGACGAGGCCGAGGAGGCGCTCCGGCAGATCGCCGCGATCACCGAGAAGGCGGCGGACGAGCTGGGCCGCGTGGCGCGGGTCACGGGCGAGCAGGCCCGCGCCGTGGACGACATGGCGGTTGCGCTCCAGGGGGTGTCGGCCTCCACGGCGCGGATCGAGGGGCTGGCGGGAACCGTCGCCGGCGCGGTGGCGGTGCTTCAGCGGCAGATGGCCGGCGCCCGGAAGCTCCTCACGCGCATGTCGCTGACCCTGACGGACGACGACGTCCTCGAACTCGCCAAGGCCGACCACCTCCTGTGGACCCACCGGCTGCACAATCTCCTGGCCGGGCGCGACCGCCTGAGGCCCGAGCAGATCCTGGACCCCGGGGCATGCCGCCTGGGCCGGTGGCTGGAGACCTGCGGCCCGGCGTTCCGGAGCCGGGACGCGTTTGCGCGGCTCCGGGTGGTGCACGTGCGGATCCACGAAGTGCCACGGGCGCTCATCACCGCATGGAACGCCGGCCGGAAGGCGGAGGCCCGCCGGCTGTTCGATGAGGTACGGACGCTCTCCGAGGAGCTGCTGGCGCTGCTCGGCGAACTTCAGGAGGCGGCGGCCACGCCGGGGAGCCCGCCACCGGGGACGGGGATCGCACCGGCACGGTGAGGGTGCCGCGCCGCACGCCGGTCCGTGCCGGCTCGCTTTCGCCCGCTTCGGATCTCGCCGGGGTCCTGGCCCTGCTCGGAGCCGGGGGACATCGCCGGGGCGGTGGAAGGTTCCGCCCGCGCGGCGATGGATGCCGGGCTGGGGTCAGGACCCCTTTATCACCACCCGGACGTGTCGAAAAGGCGGGCGCCGGTGCGCTCAAAGTCCCGGCGGTTGTACGTGACCAGCGGGACCTTGTGGGTGATGGCCGTGGCGGCGATCAGGCAGTCGATGAACCCAGGACCGCGCCCGCGTCGCAGCGTGGCCGCCACCTTGGCCTCCTGCGCACCCACTGGCAGCGCGATCAGCGTGTCCAGGAGCGCCGCCGTGCGGGTGAGTTCGTGCTCACGAGCCCCGGCCAGTACCTCCGCAAGGCTCAAGACCGAGCAGCCCAGCGGCCCGTCCGACAGCAAGGTCTGGAGAAGGGCCGTGGTCTGCGGCCGGCCGCGCAGATGCCAGAGGATCACGTCCCTGTTCAGCAGGTACGCGGGTGCGGGCCTCATCGCGTTCGGCGCTCTGCCCGCTCCGGCCTGGTGCTAGAGCGCTCCAGGAGCAAGCACGCGCAGGCCGTCGACCCGGCTGAAGTGCTGGGTGTTCAACGTCAGGAGGGGCCGGGCGTGCCGGAGGCAGATCCCCGCGATCAAAACGTCCGCCAGCCCGATCGGTACCCCTTTCCGCCGGAGTTGCCGCTCCAGCTCCCCGGCGCGAAGCGCTGCCTCGGCGTCGAGAGGGAGCACCTCCAGGGCCCCGGCCAGCGAGCCCAAGCGCCCCGAGAGTTGCTCGAAACCGCCCACCCCGATGGCCAGTTCGAACACGGTGACCGCCGTGAGGCACACCCGTCTTTCCGTGAGAAGGTTGGCGAACGCCTGCGCCTCCGGATCGTGACCCCGGAGGAAGCCGATGACAATGGAGGTATCTGCGACGATCACCGCCATCGTGACCAGGCCTCACGGATGCGTCGCTCGGCCTCACCCGCCTCTTCGGCCGACAGGACGCCGCGAAGCGCGAGGATTTCCTGCACCATGGTCTGACGCCGCTCTTCGTCCTCGAGGTACCGGTCAAGGGCCTCGTTGATCAGCTGGGAGAAGCCCCGGAGCCCGCGGCGGGCGGCCAGAGCCGCCAGGCGGGCCCGCTTGTCGTTTGGCAGGTCGATGGTCGTCCGCACCCGCGCTCCCTCCTTTGCTCCTACATTGTAGTGCACATGCATTCGCATATCACAACGACGACCCCCCTCGCGCGAGTCGCCCTGTGGTCCCGCTACTTCGACTGGAACTGGGCCGCCGGCTGCTCCGGGCGGGAAGCCGGGCGCCGGCCCGCTGCAGGTGGCGGGACACCCCCGGAAACCGGGGCGACAGTTCGTATGGTGTAGTGGGGACCGTCGCGGAGGTCCGCAGCACGAAGGGAAACATGGTTCGGTCCAGAGGAGGGAGCACGCGATGCGGCTGTACCGACTCGTCACGGCCGGGCTGGTCGCCGGGCTCCTCGTGGCCGTGCCGCTCGCCGGCGCTGCGAAGGAGCAGCCACCGGCGGACACGGCGCCCGCCACCGGGGCGCCGGCGGCGGAGACGGGGCAGAGCGCCGGACAGGAGGTGGCCCCGGGCCAGCGGGTCCGGGCCGAGGTGCACGCCCGGGTGGCGAACCGGCTCCGGGCGATGGTGGAAGAGGGGATCGTCCGCAACGAGAACGCGCAGGCGAACCTGGAGCGGGTGATCCAGCGGCTCACGGCGGAGGCGGTGGCCGCCGGCGACGCGGCCTCCGAGGCGGAGGCGCTCGCGCAGGTGGAGGAAGCCCTGCAGGCCGGCGGGGACGGGCTGACCCCGGCGGAGCTGGATATCCTGGCCGAGGTGCAGGCCCGCCTCGGCAAGCGCGCGGAGGCGATGGAGACGCTGCGGACCCGGCTCACGCGCAACGCCCGCACCCGGGCGGCGCATGAGAAGCTCGTGGCCCTGGAGGCCGCGGCGGGGACGCGGCAGGACCTGGACACCTTCGTGGCCGGCAAGAAGGTCGACTGGGACGTGCGGCCGGCGGTGGAAGAGGGCCGCACGCTGGTGCCGGTCCGCAAGCTGGTGGAGGCGCTCGGCGGCGACGTCGGCTGGGACCCGGCCACCGGGGAGGCGACCCTGGTGCGCGGGGCGGTGCGCGTGCAGCTGCGGGTCGGCAGCCGGGTCGCTCGGGTGAACGGGCGCGAGGTGCCGCTGGAGGTGCCGGCCCGCATCGCCCCCGGCGGGCGGCTGGTGGTGCCGCTGCGGTTCGTGAGCGAGCAGTTCGGCCTGCACGTGACGTGGCTGGAGGCGACCCGGACCATCGTCGTGACGGAGGAGCCTCTGGAGTAGGTTCGCGCCCGGCGTGGGTGCCGGCGGCTACGGCCCGTGGAGGCATGGGCGAGAGCGGTGGACGCGAAGACCCGGCGACCTGCCGGCAGGGGCAGGCGCCGGGTCTTCGTCTTGCCAGGCCCCACGCACCGCTGGGGATGGCGCCCCCGGCTGCCGTCCTCGATCACCACCCGGACGTGTCGAAAAGGCGGGCACCGGTGCGCTCAAAGTCCCGACGGTTGTACGTGACCAGCGGGATCTTGTGGGTGATCGCCGTGGCAGCAATCAGGCAGTCGATGAACCCAGGGCCCCGCCCGCGCCGCAGCGTGGCCGCCACCTTCGCCTCCTGCGCACCCACTGGCAGCGCGATCAGGCTATCGAGAAGCGCCTCTGTACGGGCGAGTTCGTGTTGCCGAGCCCCGGCCAGTACCTCGGCAAGGCTCAAGGCCGAGCAGCCCAGCGGCCCGTCCGACAGCAGTGTCTGGAGAAGGGCCGTGGTCTGCGGCCGCCCACGCAGATGCCAGATGATCACGTCCGTGTCCAGCAGGTACGCGGGTGCGGGCCTCATGGCGTTTGGCGCTCTGCCCGCCGGCGTGCCTCACGAATGGCCGCGGCGGTGCCTTCCAGAGTATCCGGCAATTCGGGGTGATCCTCACTGCGCCACGTGCCCGCCGTGCTCTCCAACGCCCGGCGCTGCCGGCGCCGCGCGAGTTCCTGCGCCGCCGCCTCGACGATGAACCGGGTGCGCCCGCCGGTGCCCACCAATTCGTCGATCGACTTGATAAGGTCCTCCGGGAAGCGCAAGGGAACCATGCGAGTCCTGGACATGCCGGCCGCCCCCTATATATACACCTCGTATATATAGTACCCGATCACCGCCGACGGTGCAAGCAGAGAAGAGGCGGTGCTCAACCCCACGGCACCCCACGGCGGCTGCGACGACAGGATCGCCGGGCCCTCCTCCTCCCTCCCGGCTTCAGCCAGCCAGAACCGCCTTCCGCCGTTCAGGACGCAGATGCTCGCTGGGGATGGCCCGGCCGGCTGCCGGGCAGGGCCGCGGCCCCACGCCTCGCTCGCCAGCGCCAGGCCGTACTCGTTGCCGTCGGGGTCCCGGAAGGTGGCCCACCACTTCCCCCACGGCGCCCGCTGGGGCGGGGTGGGGAATTCCACACCCCGGGCGGTCAGCTCGGCGTACGTGCGCTCCATGTCGTCGCGCAGGAAGATCACGTTGGAGAAGGTGCCGATCCGGTTCTCCTGCCCCTGCGGGGTGACGAGGAGGAGCTTGGGTGTCGCAACGACCCAGGTGCGAGCGGGCGCCACCGTCGATCCGATGGAAGTGCCAGGTGTCCGAAATCACGGGCGGCCAGCCGCCCCGAGACGTGGTCCCAGCGGCCTTTGTCATACAGGTCGCACGTTCGGCTCTGCGTGTGTTATCTTGAACCCAGGACATGGGGAATGGGGGAGACGCGGAGCATGGCGGAAGTGAAGCTGGACCTCCCGCCCGAGGTCCGCCCTGAGGAGGCCCGGCTCCTGCTGGGGAGCGATTCCTGATTTCTACGTCTCGGAGAATCTTCAAGAGCAGCCCTTTACCGATTTCCTGGCCTGGGTGAACCGGAACCGTTACTGCGCGACCATCTGGATGCCGGAAGCGAGAATGACTTCCTCGCTGACGTACCCTCTGGAAACCGAGTTGCAACAGCACGCGAATCAGGTCCGAGGCCGTCACAGGAGGAAGTCTGGTCATGGAATAACAACCTTTTGCACACCGACAAACTCGGGTAGGACGGCCGCCGTCTCCGGTTCATCCTCCAGGCACAGCTCGATAACCTCACGGATGTTCGACATCAGCTCGTCCAGGGTTCGACCCTGAGCGTAACAACCCCGTAGCTGGGGAACCTCCCCTACATAAAAACCGTCTTCATCCCGCTCGACCACAACATAAAACTCCCGCGCCATGGCTTATTCACCTCTTTCGAAGCTACCCGGCGTGAATGGCCCCTCAAACCCCATTTTACCCCACGGCACCCCACGGCGGCTGCGACGACAGGATCGTCGGGCCCTCCCCCTCCCTCCCTGCTTCAGCCAGCCAGAACCGCCTTCCGCCGTTCAGGACGCAGATGCCCGCTGGGGATGGCCCGGCCGGCTGCCGGGCAGGGCCGCGGCCTCACGCCTCGCTCGCCAGCGCCAGGCCGTACTCGTTGCCGTCGGGGTCCCGAAAGGTGGCCCACCACTTCCCCCACGGCGCCCGCTGGGGCGGGGTGGGGAATTCCACGCCCCGGCCGGTCAGCTCGGCGTACGTGCGCTCCATGTCGTCGCTGAAGAAGATCACGTTGGAGAAGGTGCCGATCCGGTTCTCCTGCCCCCGCGGGGTGACAAGGACGAGCTTGGTCGTGTCCCCGGGTAGCCGGACCTCGATCCAGCGCGGGGCGTCCGGGCCGGGGCCCATCGGCATGTCGGTCACGAGCTCGCAGCCGAGGACCTGAGTATAGAATTCCAGCGCCCGCTGCTGGTCGGAGACGTAGATGCCGACCGAACGGACTCGGGTGAGCATGCGTTTCGCCTCCCGGGCTCGGGTAGAACGTGGCACGCCGGGACTGGGGAGTCGCCCGGTCCCGGACGGCACCCCGAAGGCGTTCGGCACGGGCGGGACAGACCCCTGCCGGAAACGCCCGGCAGCCGGACAGCGGCGCTGCGCCGCCCGCGGGACTCCCCGCCACGGGGTGCCCGAAAGCCCGGTGCTCGCCGCGGTGTGGAGCGGGTGCGCGGGGGCGGGCCGCATGGCATGTGGGGCTCGGCCCGCTGGCGTGCCTCCCGAATGGCCGCGGCGGTGCCTTCCACAGCGTCCGGCCATTCGGGGTGATCCTCGCTGTGCCACGTGCCCGCGGTGCTGCCCAGTGCCTGGCGCTGCCGGTGACGCCCGTGTTCCTGCGCCCCCGCCCCAACGATGAACCGGCTACGGCCGCTGGTGCGCCCCGGGCAGTGATTGTCGCATGCCGGCGGCCGCCTGAACAGCGCCTGGCGGCTGCTGAGACAGAAGATGCAGGGAAGCCGGCTAACCTCACCAGGGCCGGCCCCCAGGACCCCTTGACACACGGCTGCCTTCTCTGGTAACGATTGGAGTGTACCGGTACGGTGAGAGACTTGGTCGTGACAAGGAAAAGAACCGCAGGGGGGCGGCTCGTGGAAGAGACCGTGAAGCTTCTGAGGTCGATCCTCATCCGGCTCGGCCAGGCTCTCGCACAGGCCGACGACCACGGCACCGGCACCACGGGCAGGGAGGGTCGCACGGGTCCCGCCGCGGAGCGGCCGGGTGAGCCCGGCGCGCAGGCAGACCAGCCCGCTGACCCTGTCGCTGCGCCCAGGGAACGGTTGGAGTGGCTGGCACGGCGGCTGTACGAGTTCGAACAGTGGGGGAAGGAGGCGGAACAGCGACTGGCCCGGCTCGAAGAACGTGTCGATCAGCTCGAGAGGCGCCTGGAGGTCCTGGCAGCTTCCACCCCCGTGTTCCCGGCAGAGGTTCATGAGTGCCCTGGCAGACTCGACAGGCGCTTCGTCCGTGTGGTGAGGACATGGATGGAGGACCACGCGGCCATGGTCCGCCTGAAGTGGAGAGAGAACTGACGCCGAGTCCGGCGCGGCGGCCGCGCCGTCCCAGTCCGCGTCGGGCGGTCTGTGATCGGCGGCACGACGCCCCCCTGTCCCGTGCGTCCGCGTCGTGTCCGTCGCCGTGGAGGATGGCGGCCAGGGTGCCCGGATCGTCCGGTGGCCAGGTCACGACGCCTGCGCCGACGGCCTCCCGCACCCGGGGATCGTGCTTGCGGTACGCACGCCGGAACTCATCCGGCGCAAGGGCGACGGGCTCGAGGCCGCCCCATTCCCGGCTGGCCACGGGCGTTGCCGCGGCACCGGGTCACGCCTGCTCGGCCGTGTACCGCGGGACCCACCGGGGTCGGGGCCGACGTGGCCGGCGCCCGTGCGGGACGGGTCACGTCCACGTCAGGCCCAGTCGGGACGCGAGCGACTCCGGGGTCTCGACCCGGAGTCCGCTGAGCCCGGTGAACGCGCTGACATCATGGGTGCACACGGTGCGAACGCCGTGCGCGTACATCTGGGCCGCGAGGAAGTAGTCGTAGATCGCTTGCGCCGCCGGCTTGTGCTGCTTTACAAGGGTTTCCAGGTAATCCAGGACGTCCGTTGTCACGGGGAGTACCGTCAAGTGGGAGCGGTAGATGTCCACCTGGGCCCACGCCGTCTCGGGGTCCAGGGGGTGGTGCACGCGTCTGCGATCCGTCAACACCGCGTACGTCTCCAGCAACACCTGCGGTACCACGGCCAGAGGCACGCGGCGATCCAGCGCGGCCTCGAGCAGGGCTCGGCTCACTCTGTGCTGAGGGACGTCCTCGTTCAGGGCGTAGACAAGGACATTCGTATCCACCAGGATCAGCCCCGGTTCCAATCCTGGTACCACTCCCTCCGGGTCCCCAGGTCCCTGTTCCCGAGCCGGAACTTCCCCAGAACGGGCCGTGGCGGGATCAGGTAGCGTTCCAGCGCCTCGAGTACGAGGTCGTTCTTGGAACGCCCGGTGAGCTCGCTGATCCGGTCAAGTCGCTCCAGGAGCGGCTCCTTGCCTTTTGGCACGTAGATGTTGAGTTGCATGGGCATCCCTCCCCGGATCAGTATCCCCTAGTGAATATGTCTAGTCAATACGCGTGGGCGTCCGGTCAAGGAGCACCAACCCGGCGACGCTTCGAGGCGGACGGGTATCACCGCCACAACGCCCGCGCCCGGGCGGCATAGGCGAAGCTCGTGGCCCTGGAGGCGCCGGCGGACCCGGCAGGACCTGGACACCTTCGTAGCCGGCAAGAAGGTGGACTGGGACGTGCGGCCGGCGGTGGCAGAGGGCCGCACGCTGGTGCCGGTCCGGGACAAACCCCTGCCGGAAACGCCCGGCAGCCGGACAGCGACGCTCCGCCGCCCCCGGGACTCGCCGCCACGGGCTGCCCGAAGGCCCGTTGCTCCCGGCGGTGTGGAGCGGGTGCGCGGGGAGGGCCGCCTGGTCCTTCAGGACAGTAGGAGGCCGAGGGGCAGCGCCCAGAGCCGGTCGCCGAGTTTCACCGCGGCGGTTCCGTTATGCGCCAGGACGGCCGCACGGCAGTTCGGGGTCGCATGCAGGAAGGCCCGCAGGCCGGACAGATCTCGTTCCGTCCAGCGGGTGGCGGCCTTCAGTTCGATGGCCATGACCTCCCGGCCCGCCTCCACGATGAAGTCGACCTCGTGCCGACCCTGCACGTGCCAGAACGAGAGGCGGGCCTCCGGCCACCGCGACTCCAGGATGGCGGTGATCTCCGCCGCGGCGTGGGTTTCGAACAGCGCCCCCCACAGGGGGTCCCGCTCCAGCGCCCCGGCCGTGCCGATGCCGGCCAGGTGGCAGGCCAGGCCGGAATCGGTGATGTAGATCTTGGAAGACTTGATGAGCCGGCTCGCCCGGTTCTTCAGGTACGGTGGGAGGCGACGGACGACGAACGACGCCTCCAGGACGCCGAGGTAGCGCCCCGCCGTCGTCGGAGCGATACGGGCGTCACGGGCGAGTTCGCTGACGTTCAGGATCTGTCCGGTCCGCAGGGCAGCGAGCTGGACGAACTGGCGGAAGGTGATGAGGTCTGCCACCTGGGTGAGCTGGCGAACGTCTCGTTCGAGGTACGTCTGCTCGTATCCCCGGAACCACAGAGCCGGGTCGGTTCCGGGGTCGAGGCAAACGGGAGGCATTCCCCCCCGGAAGACGTCCGAGGCCGTCACGGGCGCCACCTCGGCTTCTTCCCGTGGCAGCTCCAGCGTCCGGAAGAACCGGCGGAGATACGGTTCGGCTTCCACCCTACCCGAGATCTCCCTCCGGGTGAAGGGGGAAAGCGTCAGGTAGACGGCTCTCCCTGCCAGGCTCTCCGTGATGTCCCGGAGAAGTGCGAAGTTGGCCGAACCGGAGAGAAGGAACCGCCCCGGGGTCCGGTCCTCGTCCACCATCCGCTTGATCACGGGCAGGAGCTCGGGGCACTTCTGCACCTCGTCGACGGTGACCGGGCCGGTACCCGCCAGGAAGGCCTCGGGGGCGCGCCGGGCGGCCTCGAGCTGGGCGAAGTCGTCGAGGGACACGTACCGGCGGCCGGCCAATTGCGGCTGGCGCCGCAGCAGCGTGCTCTTGCCCACCTGGCGCATGCCCGTGACCACCACCACGGGCATGGCGCGCAGCGCAGCGAGGAGTGCCGGCGTCAGGTCACGCTCACGATACGCTGGTGCTGTCATAGTGAATCAGATCGTATTGTCATTTTGACGCTGTGTCAAGGGGGATGATGACACCCAAGCCCGGCCCGTCACCGACGCAGGCCGTCCGCGCGGTGGGCCGGTCGGGTTGATCCGCAGTCCCGCCGGCCGGAGATCCCCTGCGTGGGCACCCGCCGGGCGGAATGCCCGCCGGGCGGAAGGAAAGGGACGAGCCGGGCACGAACGGACACGTCAGCAACCCCGACAACGAGGTGAAGGAACCGCCGTGGCAGACGCGGATCGCAGAATGGCCCGAGCCGCCGGACTGCTGGAGAAGGGGCAGGAACTCCTGGGCCGCGGGGACCTGGCCGGGGCCGAAGCGCGCTTCCGCCGGGCCGCGCGGCTCTACCCGCTGCCGCCGGCCTACAACAACTGGGCGCTGTGCCGGTATGACAGCGGAGACCCCGCAGGGACCTTGCGCGTGCTGGAGCCCCTCTTGTCCGACCCCGCCCCCCTCCCCTTCACCCGCGCCCTGGCCAGCATGGCGGCCTGGGACCTCGGACGCCGGGATGAGGCCCGCACGCGCCTCCGGGAGTCAATCGCTGACCTGGACCGCGGCCTGGCGCGGCCGGACCAGCGGCCGCTCGCTATCCCCACGTCCACGTGGCTGGAGTACACGGTGATGGTGCTGCGGGCCGCCGGAACCCTGGGCGAGCATCGGCTGGTGCTGGAGCTGCACGCCCGCTGGCCGGGGCGGGACATGCCCGACCGGGGCTACTACGCCGGGGTGGCGCTGTGGAACCTCGGCCGCCACGCGCAGGCGGCGCGCCAGTGGCGCCGGGTCGACCGCCTCGACTGGCTGGAGCGCATGGAGGCCTACGCCCAGGTCGCCGAGATGGTCGACGCGGGGGCGCTGCCGCCGTTCCCGCTCGACTACCGGCCCCCGGTGGGACCCGATACCCAGGTCCCGAAAACGCCCGAAGAGGTGGAACGGTTCTCTGCCCGAGGTTCTGTGCGTCTTCACCTGCTTGCTGTCGCACTGATGGAGGGTTATCCCGACGCCCGGGCCGTCGTCAGCGGCCTGGTGCGCTGGGGCGGCGACTGGGGCCTGGAGCTCGGGCGCCGTCTGCTCCGGGCGAGCACGCTGCCGCTGCCGCTCAAGATCGCCGCGGCCCGCGCCCTGATGGATCGGGGGGCCGTCCCGCCGGACCGGCCCCTGGAGGTGATCCACGAGGGTCGCCCGGTGACGGTGCGGCTGCAGGCGTTCGAGGTGGTGCCCGACGACCCGGCGCTCGAGAAGGAGTACCGGGAGGCGATCCGGCTGCGGGACGCTGGGGAGACGGAGGCGGCCATCCGCCGGCTGCGGGCCCTGATGGACACTGGCCGCCTCTACCCCCCGGCCCTGCTGGCGCTCGCAGGGCTCCACCGGAAGCGGGGCGATCTCGACGAGGCGCAGTCCCTGCTGGAGATCCTCGAACAGGCCTACCCGGACGAGCCCGCCGTCCTCCTGCGCCTGGCGGACCTGTGGCTCGACCGGGGCTACCCGGAGACGGCGCGGGCGTACGTCCGGCGGGTCGACGCCAAGCGGCTTTCCGAGCCCCTCCGCACCTTGCACCGGTACGTGCTGGACCGGCTCAGGGAGGCGGGGTCGGCCCTACCCGTGGTCCCGGACGTGCACGTGCTGGGGGACGTGTGGCGGGAGGAGATCGAGGACCGGCCCATCCCCCTCGACCTGACCCTGGCCCGCGCGCTCCGCTCGGTGCCGGTGCAGTGGCTCAACTGCACGGCTGCCGAACTGGGGGTCGAGGCCGTCCGGCGGCGCCGGGAGCGAGAGCAGCGGGTGGAGGCCGCCCTTCGCTCGCCCGAACGGCTGCAGGCGCTGGTGGAGGGGATCGAGCCGCAGGCCCGCGAGGCCCTGCAGTTCCTGCTCGATGCGGGCGGCTGGGCCAAGGTGCAGGTCCTCACCCGCCGCTTCGGCCCCATGGACGGGGACGGCTTCTGGTGGGACGAGCGCCCGCCCGTGTCGGTCCTGGGGCGGTTGCGCGCGCGGGGGCTCGTCTACGTGGGGCGCGCCCGACTGCCGGACGGGCGCCGGCATCGGGTGGCCGTCGTGCCGGTCGAGCTGAGGGACCTTCTCGCCGGGCCGGCCGGGGCGCAGGCGGCCGCGGCACGGGAGCGGGCGAGCGGCGAAGGCCGCCCGGAAGGGCCGGAAGGGGAGTCCTCTTGACAAGCGGTCCCTCGATCTGGTAATTGTTGGAGTGTAGCGCCACGACCGGGGAGCGCGGGGTCAGCGGCCAGGGCGCCCGGATCGTCCGTGCGACCGCAGCTTCTGCCACCGTATCACGGCTCTCCGAAGAGCTCGGCAAGCCGGCAGGCGAAGCCGGGCAGCACGGGCTCCTCGACTACCGCCTCCGGCGCCGACCAGATCCTCGGTTCTTCGCCCGGCGCATGCCGCGTCAGGGTCCGGGCCT
This sequence comes from Caldinitratiruptor microaerophilus, assembly GCF_025999835.1. Taxonomy (NCBI): domain Bacteria; kingdom Bacillati; phylum Bacillota; class Clostridia; order Eubacteriales; family Symbiobacteriaceae; genus Caldinitratiruptor; species Caldinitratiruptor microaerophilus. Next base: position 1,479,379 of record NZ_AP025628.1, read on the forward strand.
CGGGGTCCACGACCCATACGGCCCGCACACCGGCCTCCAGGTACTGGCGTACCTTCCGGCTCAGGTCTGGCTCCGAGGGGTCATGGACCTCGACCGCGAGGTCGGGCGGTACGGCGGTGAAGCCACGCTCGTCGCCGACGCGGGCCTTCCGCTCGGCGGAGTAGAACGCCACGTCGGGGGCGCGCAGGACGTCCGGCGAGCGGCGGAGGAGGAAACCGGGCTCACCGGCGAGGACCTCGCCCGACCGGGAGGCCACGACAAAGTTTCCGAGCAACCGGGCGATCGCGGCCGTTACCTTCCCGTGCCTCCACCCCGCCGGCGCCATGATGACCAGCTCCCCCTCGTCGATTTCGTAACGCCACCCTTCCGGGAGCCGGTCCAGTTCCTCCGCGGTCCAGGGCTTCCTCGTGCCGGTGCGCATGCTCATCGGCCAGGCCCCCTTTTCTCCTCACTGCCAGTCTAACACGGCCGGGAAGCCGTCGCACGGTTTCGCCCGGGCCGGCCGTCCGTTCCCGGCTGCCGGGGGTCGCCACCGCCCGGGACTTGCGGTACCATGGGACGAGACGTTCTACGCGAGGGAACATCGCGTTGCTGACGGTTCACGGAAGCTACGTCCCGCACGGGCCGGGGGGATTCGTCTTCCTCTGGGCGATGGACCCGGAGGGGGAAGCAGACGCCGCTTGGCGGTCACTGGCCGCCCATCCGGCGGTGGCGCCTGTCCCCGTCCTCTACCCCGTCCTGCGCGGCCTCCCCTTCGCCAACACCCTCACCTGCGTGGTGTGGATGCCGCGCCGCGGCACCCTGGCGCCGGCACGGGTGACCGGCGTGGCCCTGTCACTGCCGGGCGCGGCGCAGTGGCTGCTGGACCTGGACCGGGCATTCCAGGGGACGGCGCTGCGGCCGGGCCGGAGCCTGCAGGTGTGGAGCACCGCGGCCAAGCTGCTCCTGGAGCTGCTGGCCCGGGGCCGGTTCCTGCCGGTGCTGCGAGCCGAGGCGGGGTGCCTGACGGCCGCCTGGCGCCTGGCCCCGCCGGAGCCGGCCGAAGCGGCCCGCCGGGCCGCGCTGGCGGCGGCGCTGCCCGACGTCTGCCGGGCCATCGTCCCGCCGGACCGCCAGTACCGCGCCTACCGCATCCCCACTCCGGAGGAACTCGTGGACGGATTCTTCACTGCCGGGGCGGACGCGCTCGCGCGTGACCTCCTGGCCGGAGCGCCCGCACCGGCGCCGGCCGCCCTCAACCCGGCGGCGGCCCAGCACTGGCTCCTGGCGCTGGTGGGGCCTCCGGGGCGGGACCTTCCCCCCGGGCTCCCGGACGCCGGGGACCTCCTGCGCGCGGTGGACGAATGGACAGCCCCTGCCACCGGCCTCTACGGCCCCGGCCAGCTCCGGACCGGCCTGCGCCTCCTCCCCCCGGACCGGACGCGGCACGGGGGGTGGGAGGTCGAGCTGGTGCTGGAGACGCCGGACGATCCGCCCGCCATCCTGCCAGCGGCCGCCGCCTGGGACGGGCTGGGTGCGGAGGTCGAGATCGGCGGCCGGCGCTACGCCCACCCGGAGCACCGGCTCCTGACCGACCTCCCCGCCATGGCCCGGCTCTACCCGCCCCTCACGCGGCTCCTCGGGCAGACGGCCCCGTCGGCGCTGCCGGTCTCGGAAGACGAGGTGCTGGCGCTCCTGGAGGAAGGGGCGGCGCTCCTGCAGGAGGCGGGCTTCCCGGTGCTCCTCCCCGCCAACCTGGTGCGGCAGGGCGAACTGCGGGCCCGGCTCCGCCTGCGGCCGGTCGGGGAAGGGCCGGGGCGGTTCGGCCTCAGCGAACTCGTCCAGGTCGACTGGGAGCTGGCCCTCGGCGGCGCGCCGGTCGACCTCCGGGAGCTCGAGCGCCTGGCCCGGGAGAAGCGCGCGCTGATCCGGCACGCCGGGCAGTGGGTGCGGGTCGACCCGCAGGTGCTCGCCGCCGCGCTCCGCCACCTTCGCGGGTCCGGCGGCCGGCTGCCGCTCGGCGAGGTCCTCCGCCTGGCTGGCGGCGGGGCGGCGGCCGGGGGTGCCCCGTCCGGCGCCGGGACGGCGGTCGAGGTGGAGTCGGTCGAGGCCGAAGGCTGGGTCGCCAACCTCCTGGAGCGGCTGCGGGAGCCGGCCCGGATCGAGCCGGTGGCGCCGCCCGGAGGGCTTGCGGGGACCCTGCGCCCGTACCAGCGGCGGGGTCTGGACTGGCTGGCGTTCCTGCGGCGGTACGGCGCCGGTGCCTGCCTGGCCGACGACATGGGGCTGGGCAAGACGGTCCAGGTGATCGCCCTCCTCCTGCACGAGCGCGAGGAGGGCCTGACGGACCGGCCCACGCTCCTGATCTGCCCGGTGTCGCTGGTGGGCAACTGGCGCCGGGAACTGGCCCGGTTCGCCCCCTCCCTGCGTGTCCTCGTCCACCACGGGTCCGGACGGGCGGCGGAGGACGGCTTCGTCGCGGCTGCCCTCGCCCACGACGTGGTCATCACGACCTACTCGCTCCTGCCCCGGGACGAGGCGGCGCTCGCCGCCGTGCCCTGGGCCGGCATCGTGGCGGACGAGGCCCAGAACGTGAAGAACCCCGACACCCGGCACGCCGAGGTCCTGCGCCGCCTGGCCCGGGGGGCGCCCGGGCTGCCGCCGCCCGGATACCGCATCGCCCTCACGGGGACGCCGGTGGAGAACCGGCTGGGCGACCTCTGGTCGATCTTCGCCTTCCTCAACCCGGGCCTCCTGGGAAGCCGGGAGGACTTCCAGCGCGCCTTCGCCGTGCCCATCGAGCGCTACCGGGACCCCGAGGCCGCGGCGCGCCTGCGCCGCCTGGTGCAGCCGTTCCTCCTCCGCCGGGTGAAGACGGACCCGGCGGTCGAGCTGGACCTGCCGGAGAAGATCGAGACCACGGTGTACACGACCCTCACCCGGGAGCAGGCCGCGCTCTACGAGGCCGTGGTCCAGGAGACGCTGGAGCGGGCGGAGCGCGCCGAGGGCATCGAGCGGCACGGGGCGGTGCTTGCCGGGCTCACCCGCCTGAAGCAGGTCTGCAACCACCCGGCGGCCGTCACCGGCGACGGCGGCCGGCTGGAAGGCCGCAGCGGCAAGCTCGACCGGCTCACGGAGATGCTGGACGAGGTGGTGGCCGGCGGCGACCAGGCGCTGGTCTTCACCCAGTTCCCGTCCTTTGCGGAGCGGCTCCGGCCGTACCTGGAGGAGCGGCTGGGCTGCCCGGTGCTCGCGCTGGACGGGTCCACGCCGCAGCGGGAGCGGGATCGCCGCATCGCCGCGTTCCAGGCGGGGGAGGCGCCCGTCTTCCTCCTCTCCCTCAAGGCGGGCGGGGTCGGGCTGAACCTCACCGCCGCCAGCCACGTGTTCCACTTCGACCGCTGGTGGAACCCCGCCGTGGAGGACCAGGCCGCCGACCGGGCGCACCGGATCGGGCAGGCGCGGCGGGTGCTGGTGCACCGCCTGGTCACGGCCGGCACCCTGGAGGAGCGCATCGACCGGCTGCTCGAGGAGAAGCGGGCGCTCTCGGCCGAGGTCGTCGCGAGCGGGGAGGCGTGGCTCGGCCAGCTCTCCACCGAGGAGCTGCGCCGGCTGATCGTGCTGGAGAAGGAGTGAGGGGCAGGGCGATGGCGGCGGGTCGGGAACCGGAGTGGACCCCCGGCTGGTGGGGCCGGCGCTGGCTGGAGTACCTGGCGGATGCCTACGCGCTCGGGATGTCCCCCGGCGAGGCACGCCGCGCCCGGCGCAAGCGGGCGGCGGTCACGGTGCGGCAGGGTCTGGTGGTGGCCCGGGTCGAGCGGGGAAGCTCCGGCGACGTGGAGACCGTCGAGCTGCGGGTGAAACGCCTCTCGCAGCGCGCGTGGGACCGGGTGGTGGCCATCGTCGCGGCGGACCCGGAGCTGGCCCGGGCGCTCTTGGCCGGGAACGTGGGCGCGGAGCTGGAAGAGCGGCTGCGGGCCCACGGAATCGACCTCTTCCCCCCGCCGGCCGGGTGGCGGGACTTCCGCTGCACCTGCTGGCACAGCCGGCCCTGCAGCCACATGCGTGCCCTCGGGGCGCACATGGCCGACCTCCTCGACCAGAACCCCTTCCTCTGGCTGGAGGTGCTGGGCCAGCCCCGGGCAGAGCTCTTCGCCCGGGTCCGGGGCTGCCTCGCGGACGCCGCCGGGGCTGCGGCGGCGGTGTCCCCCCGGGCCGCAGGCCCCGGCCGGCGCGGCCGTGCGGGCTCAGGTCCGGGCGGGGCGGCCTCCCTCTCGATCGAGCGGTTCTGGGAGACGCCGGTCGACCCGGCGTCGATCCCGGTCCGCCCGGGGCGGTCGGGCGCGGCGGGCGCCCTCGTCCGGGCGCTCGGGCCGCTGCCCCTTCCGGACGAGGCGCAGGGGGTCTGGCTGCAGCCGCCCCCGCCCGAGGGACCGGACGAGCCGGCCGGGGCCGCGGGGGCCGCGCGCGGCCTCCCTTTCCGGGTTCCCCTCACCGAGGCCCTGCAGCGATACGCCGGACACGTGGGACGGCAGGCGGCGGCGCTCAGCACCGGCGAGGCGCCAGCGGTGCACCGGCCGTGGCCCCTCCCGGGACAACCCCTGCCGATCGGGGAGCGGCTGGCGCAGGAGGTGGCCGAGGCGGTATGGCAGCGCGAGGAGGTCCTGGACGTCGCCGACCTCCGCTCCGTCTGCCCCACCGCCGCCGCCCTCCCGCCGCATGGTGCCGCCGGGGCGCTGCGGGAGGCCCTGCGCCACCTGCCCCCCGACGTAACCGTGCTCGCCGGGAACTGGGTGGGCACCCGGTCCGCTGTCCTCACGGGGGCCACGTTCCGGCACGTGCTCACCTTCGACGAGTGGTGCTGCGGCGACCTCGACCTGGACGCCGACTGGGCGCGCGCCCTTCGCCTGGCGGGAGCGTCGCCCCCATTCACGGTGCGGGCACTGGGGCGGGAATGGCCCGTGGGTGCGCCGGAGCGGCAGGGAGGGCGGGAGGAAGGCCTCGTTGCCGCCCTCGGCGCCGAACCGGGCGACGAGCTGTGGTTGGCGGTGGCAGAGCCGGCGGGGGCCGTGCTGGAGGCGCGCCGCGTGCCCCTCGCCGAGCGGAACCCGGCCGAGTCGGCCCGTGCGGACGCCCGCGCGGCCGAGGCGCTCCTGGCGCATGTGCGCGCCGCGGCGGCCGGAGGCCGGTGGCAACTCGGCGAGGCCGACGCGGTCGCCGTGCTCCTGGCGCGGGGCGCCTACCGCGGCGGCACCCCGCCCGCCGACCTCTGGGTCCTCCCCGGCCTGGGGACCGGCCTCTACCACGCGCAGGGCACGTTCGCCACACCTGGAGAGCGGAGCTTCACGTACGTTTCTTACGGCTGGTACGCCTGGCCACCACCCCTGCCGGGCCCCTGGACGGCCCGGGGCCCGCGGGACTCCCGCCGGCTCCTGGACCGGTACGCGGCCCGGGCCGCCCGGTGGGGGCGTGCCCCTCACCACGTCCACGGCAGCGTCACGCTGGTGGAACGCTGGCACGGCGCCTGGCCAGCGCCGCACGACGATCCCGCCACGACGCCCGGGATCCTGTGGTTTCTCAGGTTCCTCTGGCTGGAGGCGCCACGGCTGTCCCGGAGCCTGCACCTGCCGGCCGAGGTCGCGCTGGGTGCCCTGGCGGAGTGGTTCGAGTTCCTGGGGGAGCGCCGCCCGGCGCTGCGGGATTCCTACCGCGCCCACGCCGCCGCCTGCACCCTGGTCGCCGCCTTCGACCACCGCCGGCGCACCCTGCCCTTCGACCGCCGGCCGGACGACCCGGCCGTGCGTGCCTGGCAGGTGGAGGGATACCGGTGGATCGGGCCGGCGCTGCTCGGGGGGGCGGAGGGCGGGTGATCCGCTGCCGCGCGGGACGCCCTGGGCGCCGGCCCAGAACTGGCATGCCGCCTGCGTCCGGGGTGGAGGCGACCCCACCGGCGTACGGGTGCGGCCACATGGGCGGCGGAAGCGGCCGCACGGGCCAGACTGCGGCTCATGAGGCAAAATGTGCGAGTCAAGGTGGGCGCTTGACTCGCACATTTTGCCTCTCCGCTCCCGTTGTGGGGTAGGTGGTCGACCAGAAATGAGGTTATGTAAACAGAAGAGCCGGTTTGGGACGGTCAGACCCGCACCGGCACCCCCGGATGCCGGCCTCGGGGGGAGTGGTGGGGCAATGTCTACCACATAACGCAGAGCTTTGACTCTCCTCCGTTGCCTGTCAGAGGGTAGGTCGCCCAGTAATGGTATTATCTGGGTCTCGACTCTTCGGGTGCTCCCGCCGCCTTCGCCGGTTCAACCCCGTTGCCGCCGCAGCGCCCGCTGCCCTCGGAAACGTGTGCCGCGCGAACAGGGCCGGCGTCCGCGACGCCCGCCCCGGTGTGCGGCGTGTGCAGAGTGTGCAGGCCCTCACGCCGGCACGTGCCAGCTCTCCTTCGTCCGGTCCCGCCCCATGAGGAGTTCCAGCCCCTCGGCGGGCGATTCCCCTTCGAAGAGAACGGCATGCACCCGCTCGGTGATCGGCATCTCCACCCCCACCTCCCGGGCGAGCTGCACGGCGGCGCGGGCGGTGGGCACGCCCTCGACGGTCCCGAGCGTCCGCAGCGCGGCCTCGGCCGCCTCCCCTCGCCCGATGGCCAGGCCAAGGCGGCGGTTGCGGCTGAGGTCGCCGGTGCAGGTCAGCACCAGGTCACCGACGCCGGAGAGCCCGGCGAAGGTGAGCGGGCTGGCCCCCAGGGCGACGCCCAGGCGGCCGATCTCCGCCATGCCCCGGGTGATGAGCGCGGCCCGGGCGTTCTCGCCGGCGCCCAGGCCGTCGCTGATCCCCACCCCGATGGCGATCACGTTCTTCAGCGCGCCGCCCAGCTCCACCCCGAGGACGTCGTCGTGGGTGTAGACCCTGAGGCGCGGGCCCATGAAAGCGTGCTGCCAGGCGGCGGCCACCGCGGGGTCGCCGGCGGCCACCACGGTGGCGGCGGGGAGGCGGCGGGCGACCTCGACGGCGAAGTTCGGGCCGGAGAGGACGGCGAGGCGGCCCTCCACCTCGGGGAGCTCGTCGAGGATGACCTGGCTCATCCGCAGGTGGGTCTCCGGCTCCAGGCCCTTGGTGATCGACAGTACGAGGGCCCCGGGCGGCAGGTGCGCCCGGATCGCCCGGCACGTGTCCCGCAGGCCCCGGCTGGCGCTGCCCAGGATGACGAGGTCGGCGTGGTCGAGGGCCTCCTCGGGGGTGGGGAACGCCTCGACGCCGTCCGGCAGCGGAGCGCCCGGCAGGTGGCGCGGGTTCGTGCGGGTGCGGCGGAAGACGTCCACGTCTTCCGGGCGCCGCAGCCAGAGCCGGACCGCGTGACCGTTCTCGGCGAGGGGGACGGCCAGCGCGGTGCCCCACTGGCCGGCGGGGACGATGGCGACGCGCATCGGCAAGGAAGGGATCAACTCCCGGGTGAATGCGAAGTCGGCAAGGGGATGGGGGGCCCGGGGGCGGGGCCGGTCAGGCGGCTCGCTCGCCGAAGCGGCGCTCGGTACCGGCGAGAAGCCGCTGGACGTTGCCACGGTGCCGCCACAAGACGATGGCGCCGGCAATGGCGGCCGTCAGCTTGTGCGGCAGCGGTGCGGTCGCCGCGATCCACGACGCCAGCGCCAGGGTACCGGCGATGGAGCCCAGGGAGACGTAGCGGGTCGGCACGATGAAGGCGGCGGCCACGAGCACCGCCACTCCCACCGCGGCGGGGTGGAGCACGAGGAGCGCGCCCGCGCCGGTGGCGACCGACTTGCCGCCCCGGAAGCCGAGCCACGCCGGCCAGGAGTGTCCCAGGACGGCGCCCAGGCCGGCGGCGGCGTAGCCCCACTCCCCGCCCAGGCGGAGGCCCAGGTAGGCGGCGAGGAAGCCCTTCAGGGCGTCCAGCGCCACGGTGAGGAGGGCCGGGCCGAGCCCCAGCGTGCGGGCGACGTTGGTCGCCCCGGTGGCGCCGCTGCCGTGCCGGCGGACGTCCACGCCGCGGAGGCGGCCCAGGAGGTAGCCGAAGGGAACCGAGCCGAGGAGGTAACCCAGGACGCCGGCGTACAGCCAGACGGTGTGCAACGCTCGTTCCTCCCGGTGTTCCGGATCGTCTGCTGATTCGCCAGTGACAGGCGCGTTCCTGCCGGACCACGCGGGCGCCCGGCGCGGGTGCCGCGGACCGGCCTGCGTCCGCAAGTAGTATAGTCGGTTCGTGAGGGTGCCGGAAGAGGGCCGAGCGAGCACGAACGCAGCGCCCCTGTCGGCCGGTGGCTAGTCGCTGTGAAGCTCCGAGGCCGTGCGGGCGCCCGCGCCGCGGGCGGCGGCCACCCCGGCTGCGCCCGCCGTGGCCGCGGGCGGGGTGGAGCGCCAGAAGTCGAGGAAGAAGACGGTGAACACGCCCGCCATGGCCCCCAGCACGCCGGCCAGGGCCACGTTCAGGGCCTTGCGCGGCGCCACGGGCCGGCGGGGCGGGATCGCCTCGCCGGCGACGGTGAGGGTCGTCTCCGCGATCCGGGCCGCCTCGCTGATGCGGCTCTCCTGGTACTTCTGGGTGAAGGCCTTGATGGCTTGCTTCGAGATGTCGACCTGCGTCTGGAGCTGCTCCTGAGCAGTCTGCTTCTCCGCCAGCTCGGCCCGCAGGGTTTCCAGCTCTTTCTCGGTGCGGGCGATGGCCTCCTGGAGCGCCGCCTGCTCGGCCCGCAGCTGGGCGAGGGCGACCTCCTTCGCCGACAGGACCTTGGCGGCCTCGACCCAGGCCGGGTTGATCTCCTCCGAGTCGAGCTTCAGGCCGCTCAGCCGGGCGATGTCGGTCCGGCCCAGCTCGGCGGCGAGCTGCTGGAGGTACGGGTCGTCCACGATGCGCCGCGTGGTGGTGAGCTTGGGGACGAGGGCGGCGACCTGCGCCCGGGCCTGGTCGACCTCGGCGGCGGCGGCGCGGATGCCGACGGCCAGGTCGGTCTGGCGGGCCTTGTACCGGGCCAGGAGGTCGACCTTGGCCTCGACCTCCTTCGACAGCTCGTCCACCCCGCGCGGCTGCTGGAGGAAGGCCTTGAGCCGGTCCAGGGCCTGCTGGAGGTTCTGCTGCTCGGCCTCGATCTGATCCCGGATGAACTCTGTCGAGCGCTCAAACCGCCCCCGGGTCAGGACGTTGACGTGCTCCAGGTAGCGCTGCACCAGGGTGTTGGCGATGCGCGCCGCGCGTTCGGGGTCCGTGTCCCGCACGGCGATCTGGATGAGGTTCGTGTCTTTCGGGACGGTGGCCTTGATCTTGCCGGCCAGGTCGGCCTTCGTCATGTTGAGTTTCAGGTCGTCGATGACCCGGGCCAGCACGGCGGAGTTCGTCACCTGCTGGCGGAAGGTCTCCAGGGTCATCTCCGGGTAGGGTGCCAGGCGTTCCAGGACCGACTGCACGCCCTGCCCGCTGGGCGGCCACTCACCCGGCGGGAGATTGACGAGGAAGGTGGGCGGAGCGCTCCTGGACGGGAGGTTAACCAGGAGGGTGGTCGTCGCCTCGTAGGTGGGCGCGAGGACGAAGAAGCTCACCACCCCGCTGACGAGCATGGCGACGGCCGTGATGGCGGCGATGAGCCACTTGCCCTGCCAGAGGACCTCGATCAGGTGCCGGAGGTCGATCTCGTCTTCCATCCGCGGGGCTTCATCCTTTCTCCACGGGGCGCTCACGGCCCGCGCCCCCCGGGGGCGCGGCGCCCCGTGCGCATCGGGATCGTAGATCAGGGCTTCATTCGCTTCAGTGGGTCGGAATTCCTGGTCGGGCAGGGAATGGCTCAGACCGGAGCGGGCCGGGTCGGACTGCCCTGACCATGCGCGGATGCCATGAGTGCCTGCGGAATCCTGTGGCGCCACGGGAAATCCCCGTCTCAGAGAGCCCGAGTGGGGGAGCGCATTCCGCCAGACGGAACAAAACGCACATCTTGACCCTTGGAAGCTGACTTTGCGTGTCAAGATCTGCGGCCCGGGGCCCGCGCAAGGCATCGAACACCGAAGGTTTGGCGGCTGGGTGGGCCCAGGTTGACCATAATCTGGCGCTATGTCGACGCCGTCGGGGCCGTGAGCGGCGCAAAACGCAAAAGGTGATAGGGGAAGGTGGATCTTACCTGTCAGCTCATGCGTCTGGCGGCGACGAGCATCAAGGACAGCCAGCCCTCACCCGGACGCCACGGCCCCGTTGCGGGGGAGGCCGCGGAGTCCCTACAATGCACGGCAGATGAGGCTGTCCAGTTCCGCCGGCCGCCGGACGCCGGCGTGTTGGAGGTCGTGAACCGTGCCCCTGTACGAGTTCCGCTGCGATACCTGCGCCGAGACCTTCACCCGGCTGATCTCGTGGGACCGCCGGGGCGACGTCCGCTGCCCCCACTGCGGCGGTGCCGTGCGGCAGCTGCTGAGCACGTTCAGCACGGCCGGGACCCAGTCCGGGGGCGAGTCCCCCGGAGGCGGGTGCTGTGGTGGGTCGTGCGGCTGAAGCGTCTCCTGAACCGGGCCGGTCGGCCCGGTTTTCCACTTCCGCCGGCACCTGAGGCTACTGACCTGCCCGGCGCCGCAACGACCTCGACGGCTATGCGGGCCCTCCCCACCGGGCCCGCCTTTTCGCGCGACCGGCAGGATTCTCGCATTCGATGACGAATGAAGGTCGCGTAGACTTTCTTAACCTAAGTAAGTTAGAGGTGCCAGCGCCTGTGCCACTCTCCGGCAAGCCCCGTCTCATACGTGAGATCAACCGCACGCTGATCCTCGACGTCCTCCGCACCGAGGGGCCGCTCTCCCGGGCGGCGCTGGCGGCCCGGACCGGCGTCAGCGCGCCGGCCATCTCCCGGGTGGTGGCGGACCTCCTGGAGAGCGGCTGGATCCGCGAGGTGGGGACCGGGGAATCCACCGGGGGCAGGCGGCCGGTCCTCCTGGCGGTGAACCCGGAGGCCGGGTTTCTCGTGGGGCTCGACGTTCGCCGCCAGGCGCTGCTCGGGGCGGTCACCAACCTGGAGGGACGGGTCGTCGTGCGCGACCGGGAGCCCGTCCGCCGCAGGGGACCGGCCCTGCTGGACCAGGTGGTCGCCTTCGCCCGGATGCTGGTGGAGCGGGCGGGGATCCCCCGTGAGCGCCTCCTCGGCGTGGGGGCCGCCGTCACCGGCGTGTCCCGGGACGACGGGACCGTCACGCACAGCCCGGGTCTGGACTGGGCGGACGTGCCGCTCGGCGCCACGCTCGCCGCAGCCCTGGGCTGCCCGGCCTACGTCGAGAACGACGTCAACGCCCTCCTCCTCGGTGAACAGTGGCAGGGCGCGGCCGTGGGCGCGCGGGATGCCGCGGCCATCCTGGTCGGCACGGGCGGGGTGGGCGCCGCGGTGCTGGTCGGGGGCCACCTGTACACCGGCCGGAGCGGCGAGGCCGGGGAGATCGGCTCCTGGCTCGTGGGTCCGCCGGCCACGGCCGAGCCTCTGGAGGACGTCGCTGCGGTCATGGCCTGGGTCCGGCGCTGGGGCGCCGCGGACCTAGACCCGGTGGAGGAACGGTCGGTCGAGGCGCTGCTCGCGGCCCTGCAGGCAGGCGATCCGAAGGCGCGGGCCATCCTCGACGGCGTGCTACCTTACCTGGCCCAGGCGACGGCCAACCTCGTCACGCTGCTCAACCCGGAACTGGTCGTCCTGGGGGGCGAGGTGCTGGCGGTTGCCGACCGGGTCGTCCCGCAGCTCCAGGCAGCCGTGGATCGCCACTGCCCGTCCCCGGCGCCCGTGGTCCCGGCGCGGCTGGGCGACCTGTCCGCACTCCTGGGCGTCGTGCGGGGCTTCCTGGATCGGCAGCGCAATTCGGTCACATTCGTCCGGCACGAAGGGAGAAGGACTCTGTGAGTGAACTCGAACGCGACATCCGGGCCCAGCCGGCCGCGTTCCGGGAGCTGATCCGGAGCGGCCCGGATCGTTGGGAAAGGGCCCTCACGGCCCTGCGGGGGGCGGGCGGCCCGGGGCCGAGGCGGATCGTGCTGTGCGGGATGGGAAGCTCGTACTTCGCCAGCGTGGGCGCAGCGGCGGCGCTCCGGCGCTGGGGGCTTCCCGCCGCGGCCGCGCTCGCCTCCGAGCTCCTCTACGACGGCGGCCCGGACCCCGAGCCCGGCGACTGGCTGGTGGCGGTCTCCCAGTCCGGCGAGTCCGTCGAGGTGGTCCGGCTCCTGGAGCGCCTCGCCTCCCGGGACGTCACGGTCCTCGCGGTGACGAGCCGGGACGGGAACCCCGTCGCCGGGATGTCCCGTGCGGTCCTCACCCTGGAGACGCCGCCCGACCACGGCGTGGCCGTCAAGTCCTTCGGCGCCAGCCTCCTCACCCTCCTCTACCTGGGCAATCGCCTGGCGGGCCGGCCCCCCGCGGAGTGGCTCGAGCCTGCCCGCGACGCCGTCGAGGCGCTCGACTCCCTCATGCCCAGCGCCGCCGAGTGGCTGGCCCTGGGCCGGGCGATGGACCCCCGCCTCCACGCCATGGTCACCCTGGCCCGGGGGCCGGTTGCCGCCGCGGCCCGGGAGGCGGCGCTCCTCGGGAACGAGGTGGCGAAGTTCCCGGCCTGGTTCGAGGAAGCCGGGGAGTTCCGCCACGGGATCATCGAACTGGCCGGTCCCCACACCCTGGCGTGCCTGCTGGTCCCCAGCGGGCCGACCGGCCACCTCCAGGTGAGCCTCGCCCGGGAGCTGGCCCGGACCGGCGCGCCGGTCCTCGCCACGGCGCCGCCGCGCCTGGCCGATGCCCTCCGCGACGCCGGAGCCCGCGCCATCCCCGTTCCCGACGTTCCGGAGGACTACGCGGCCCTCCCGCACCTGCTGCCCTTCCAGTGGCTCACCGTGGGCTGGGCGGAGGCACGCGGCTTCGTCCCGGGACGCTTCCGCTACATCCCCAGCGTGATCCGGAGCGAGGGGCCGGAACCCGGACCCTCCCCGGATCCGGGAGGGGGCGAGGGCCGCTGACGCGTGCGGGGCGCCAGCAGCCCGCCGGCCGCCCCTCCCGGGGGCGCGCCGGGTCCGCCACCCGTCGGACCGGCAGGAAGCCACGCCCGGACACACGGAAGGAGGAGACCCGTGAAACGCACGCTCACCGCCGTGCTCCTGTCCGCCGCCGTCCTGTCCCTGGCGGCGTGCGGCGGGAAGAAGGAGGCCGCGCCCCCCGCCGGCGCCCCCCAGGCGAGCGCGCCGGCCGCCGGGGCCGGCGGCACCCGGGAGACCGTCACGCTGCGGATGCTGGCCATGAAGCAGGCCGCGTACAGCGACGCCAGCGTCCAGGCGATGGTCAAGAAGTTCGAGGAGAAGAACCCCGGGATCAAGGTCGACGTGACGTTCGTGCCCTACGAGGCGCTCCACGACAAGATCGTCACGGACCAGGCCTCCGGGGCCGGCGAGTTCGACGTCGTCCTGGTCGACGAGATCTGGCCCGCCGAATTCGCCGCCGCCGGCTTCATCCGGGACCTCTCCGACCGTCTCACCCCCGAGATGAAGGAAGGCATCGTCCCCGCGGTGGCCAGGATCCTCGAGGTGAACGGAAAGACCTATGGGATCCCGTGGATCCTCGACACGAAGTTCCTCTTCTACAACAAGGACATGCTGGCCAAGGCCGGCTTCTCCGCCCCGCCCAAGACGTGGGACGAGCTGCTGGAGCAGGCCCGGGCGATCAAGCAGAAGGGCATCGTCGAGTACCCCATCATCTGGAGCTGGGGCCAGGCGGAGGCCGTCATCTGCGACTACACGCCCCTCGTCTACAGCTGGGGCGGCGAGATCCTGGCGCCGGACGGCTCGCCCCGCTTCCAGTCGGGCCCGGCCCTCGAGGCCGTCAAGTGGATGGTCAAGACCCTTGACGAGAAGCTCACCAACCCGAACTCCACCTCGGCCCTCGAAGAGGACGTGCGCCAGGTGTTCTCCCAGGGCCAGGCCGCCTTCGCCCTGAACTGGACCTACATGTACGCCCTGGCCAACGACCCGAAGGAGTCGAAGGTGGCCGGCCAGGTGGGCATCGCCCCGTTCCCTGCCGGCCCGGCGGGCGCCTACGGGGTGTCCGGGTCGATGGGCCTCTCGATCACCAAGTCCTCCAAGCACCCCGACGAGGCCTGGAAGCTCATCGAGTTCCTCACGAGCTTCGAGAACCAGAAAGAGTACGCGTCCGAGTCCCTGCCCATCTGGAAGAAGGCCTTCGACAACCCGGACCAGATCAAGGCGCCCCGGGAGCTCGTCGAGGCGGCCAAGACCCAGTTCGCCTCCATCCGGGGCCGCCCGGAGTTCGTCCCCTGGTACAACAACTTCTCCCTCAAGGCCCAGGTGGCGCTCCAGAACATCCTCCTGAAGCAGAAGACCCCGGAGGCGGCGCTGTCCGAGCTCGCCGGCCAGGTCGAGTCGCTCCGGAAGTCCTGACGGCTCGGGTGCCCACGGGCGCCGCGGGGAACCGGGCCGGGGCGCGGCACCGAGGACGCCGCGCCCCGGCGGCGGCTCCCGGCCGGACACCTGCGGAGGGATGGAGATGAAGAGGACCCCGGCGCATCGCCTGCGGGGTGCCGGCGAGAGCGGCACCTTGCTGCTGGTGCTGTTCCTCCTGCCGGCGATGGTGGTCACCTTCGGGCTCATCGTGGTCCCGCTGGCCGACTCCTTCTGGACCAGCCTGCACCGCCTCAACCTCACCGCGGCGGACCGGCCGTTCGTCGGCTTCGGCAATTACGTCGAAGCCATCCGGGACGCGGGGTTCCGTCAGGCCCTGGCGCGCACCCTGTACTTCACCGTGGTGTCCACCCTGCTGGAGCTGGTGCTCGGGCTGGCGGTCGCCCTCCTGCTCAACCAGGACTTCCGAGGGCGCGGGCTCCTGCGCGCCCTGGTCCTGATCCCCTGGGCGCTGCCCACCATGGTGAACGGCATGATGTGGCGCTGGATCTACCACCCGCAGTACGGGGCGCTCAACGCCCTGCTCACCCAGACCGGGCTTCTCGACAGCTACCGCAACTGGCTGGGCTCGCCCGCCCTCGCCATGAACATGGTCATCCTGGCCGACGTGTGGAAGATGACCCCGCTGGTGGCCATCATCCTCCTGGCGAACCTGCAGACGATCCCCGGCGAACTCCTCGAGGCGGCGAGCATCGACGGAGCGGGCGCCTGGCAACGCTTCTGGCACGTGACCCTCCCGTGGCTGCGGCCGGGCATCCTCATCGTCCTGGTCCTCCGGACCATGGAGGCCTTCAAGGTGTTCGACATCATCTACATCATGACCCGGGGCGGCCCGGCCAACGGCACCCAGACGGTGGCCTACTACGCCTACACGGAGGCGTTCAGCAGTCTCCAGTTCGGCCGCGGCGCCGCGCTGAGCTTCCTCATCGCGCTGGCGGTCGGCCTCATGGCCGTCCTCTACTTCCGGCTGCTGGGAGAGGAGGGCGCGGGCGCGTGAGAAAACTCGTGGCCCGTCTCGCGCTGTACCTCGCGGCCCTGGCCGTGGCGGCGTTCGTGCTCGCGCCGTTTGCCTGGCTGGTGATCTCGAGCATCGCCAGCGGCGCCGACCTTCTCTCCCGGCCGCTACGCTGGTGGCCCGAGCACGCCAGCTTCGAGCGGTACTGGACCATCTTCACCAGCACCGACACGGGCGCGCCGGCCTACACCTTCCGGCACGCGATCTGGAACAGCACCCGGGTGGCGGCTTACGCCACCCTCGTCTCCCTGGGCGTGGGCATCCCGGCCGCCTACGCCCTCGCCCGGTTCCGCTTCCGGAGCCGGCGGGCGCTCACGCTTCTCTTCCTGGGCTCCTACATGCTGCCCCCCATCGCCCTCGTCGTGGCCCTGTACCTCCTCCTGGGCCAGCTCCGGCTCCGGGACACGGTCGGGGGGCTGGCGCTGGTGTACAGTTCGTTCATCACGCCCTACGTGATCTGGATCATGCGCGGCTACTTCCTGGCCATTCCACCCGAGCTCGAGGAGGCGGCGCGCGTCGACGGCTGCAGCCGCTTCGGCGCCTTCCTCCGCGTCGCCCTTCCCCTGGCCAGGCCCGGGATCGTGACGACCGTCATCTTCGCCGTGCTCACGGCGTGGGACGAGTTCCTCTACGCCCTCATCCTCACCTCCAGCGTCCGGGCCAAGCCGATTCCCGTCGCCATCGCCGAGTTCAGCGGGCAGCACATGATCGACTACGGCATGATCGCCGCCGGCGGCGTTCTGGCCGCCCTGCCGCCGGTCCTCCTCTCCCTCGTGCTTCAGCGGCACATCATCCGCGGTCTCACGGCGGGGGCAGTCAAGGGATGACGCACTTCACCATCCATGTCCTCGGAAACGTCGGGGTCGACCTCAGCATGGGGCCCGTCGGCCGGTTGCCCACCTGGGGCACGGAGATCCTCGCCGGGGAATCGGTGTACCGGCCGGGCGGAGCCGCGGTGAACGTCGCCCTCGCCCTGGCGGGACTGAGCCGCGCCCGGCGGGGGCTGTCGCTGGCGGAACTGGAGCGGTCTGCCGGACCGGCCGCTACGTCCGACGGCTCGACCCCGCCGGAAGCCCCGGTCCGCGTGTACTGCACCCTGGGCGACGACCGGGACGGCAAGGCCCTGCGGGACCAGCTCCTGCGTGCCGGCATTCCCGCCACCGGCCTGGAGCTCGTGGCCGGGGAGAGGACCAGCCTCGGCCTCGCCCTCGTGCGGGCCGACGGCGAGCGGGCCTTCGTGACCGACCTCGGCGCCCTGCGGCGCGTCGACAAGGCGTGGGCCCTCTCACGCCTCGGCGACGCCAGCGGGCCGGGCTGGCTCCTGGCGACGGGCATGACGCTCTTTCCCGGCCTTCCGCCCGACGCGCTGGCGGAGGTGTTCCGGACGGCCCGGGCGCGCGGCCTGATGACGGCGCTCGACACCGGGTGGGACGTCGACGACTGGCCCCCGGCGCGGGTCGAGGCCTGGCGGGAGGTGCTGCCCGCCGTGGACCTGTTTCTTCCCAACGAGTCCGAGGCGGCGCGGCTCAGCGGACAGGACAACCCCGCCCTGGCCGCCAGGGCCCTCCAGAAGCGGAGCGGCGGCACCGTCATCGTGAAGACCGGAACCGCCGGCGCCTGGGTCGCCACGCCGCACGGGGCCTGGATGGCGCCGACGGAGCCGCTCGCGGTTCCGGATACCACCGGCGCGGGGGACGTCTTCGACGCCGGCGTCCTCTACGGGCTCTCGCTGGGATGGCCGGTGGACCGGGCCGTCCGCTTGGGCCACCGCCTCGCCGGCACCGTCCTGCAGAACCGGCGCTCGTACTTTCCGTCGTTGGCGGAGGTGCTGGCCTGAGGCACTCGGTTCGGGCGTCGCCCGCCCGGCCGGCCCTGTTTCTGGTCGTGGGGGACTTCCGGCTCACGGTCAGGCCTGCTTGGCCCTGCGACGCTTCACCTGCACCTTGGAACCCTCTCGCTCCTCCGCCGCCGGCGGACGGAGGGCGAGGCGGGACTCCCGCTCCCGGTAGTACCACCGGATCGGCGTGCCCCGGAAGTCGAACGCCGCCCGCACCCGGTTCTCGAGGTACCGGGCGTACGAGAAGTGCATGAGCTCCCTGTCGTTGAGGAACAGGACGATCCCCGGCGGCCGGGTGCGGGGCTGGGTCGCGTAGTAGATCTTGAGCTGGCGGCCCTTCTCGCTCGGCGGCGGGGTGAGGAGGACGGCCTCCCGGATGCACTCGTTGAGGGGGCCCGTCGGCACCCGGCGGCCGTGGTTCTCCCAGACCATCCGGATCTGCGGGAGGAGCTTCGGGAGCCGGGCCCGGGTGAGGGCGGAAAGGAACGCCACCTCGACGTAGTCCATGAACCGGAGCTGGTAGCGCACGGAATCGGTGTACTCCTGCATCGTCCGGTCGGTCTTCTCGACCAGGTCCCACTTGTTCACCACGACGATGGCGCCCTTGCCCTGCTCCCGCGTGTAGTCGGCGATCTTCTGGTCCTGGTCGGTGACCCCCTCCCGGGCGTCGACGAGGAGGAGCACGACGTCGGACCGGTCGATCGCCCGGAGCGACCGCAGCACGCTGTAACGCTCGACCGGGGCCTCCACCTTGCTGCGCCGGCGCATGCCGGCGGTGTCGATGAAGAGGAAGCGGTCCCCGTCCCGCTCCACCAGGACGTCGATGGGGTCCCGGGTCGTCCCCGCCACCTCCGAGACGATCACCCGCTCCTCGCCGGCCAGGGCGTTCACCAGGGTCGACTTCCCGACGTTGGGCCGGCCCACCACCGCCACCTTGATGAGGGAGGGGTCCTCCTCCGCCTCCTCCCCGGCCCCCGGCGGCGGCAGCAGCCGGACGACCCGGTCCAGGAGGTCGCCGGTGCCGGTGCCGTGCAGCGCGCTGATCGTGACGAGGTCGCCGAGGCCGAGCTCGTAGAACTCGCCCGCCGCGTCCTCGTGCTTGAGGTTCTCCACCTTGTTGACGGCCAGGATGACGGGCTTCCGGGCGCGGCGGAGGCGCTGGGCGACCTCGTGGTCGTCGGGCTGCACGCCCTGGCGGACGTCGACGAGGAACACCACGACGTCCGCCTCACGGATCGCCAGCTCGGCCTGGCGGACGACCGCTTCCTCCAGCTCGCCCTCCGGGCCGGACTGCAGCCCCCCGGTGTCGACCACGGTGAAGCGCCGCCCCGCCCACTGGGCGTCTCCGTAGATCCGGTCCCGGGTGATGCCGGGCTGGTCCTCGATGATCGCCCGCCGCTCGCCGATGAGGCGGTTGAAGAGGGTCGACTTGCCCACGTTCGGCCGGCCCACGATCGCCACGATGGGCTTCACGCACACACCTCCCGGCGACTGCGAAGCTAGTCTCCCCCGCGATGGACGGGGGAAGCGGGCGGTTCAAAGGCCCTGGCACGGACCAGGGCCTGACAGGAGGGCGGAGGCCGCACCGGTCAGGGCTGCGCCTGCCGCTTGAGGAGATAGACGTCCCGTTCCAACCGTGCGGTCTTGTCCATCAGGTACTCGATGCTGCCGTTCACGCCGCCCACCTGAGACCGGAACTCACCGACCGCGGCCACGACCTCACCGATCCTGCGCTCCACCTCGTCGAATCGCTGCTCCACCCGCTGGTCGAGGGCGTCCACCCGCTGTGCGAGAACGTCCATCCGCTGTGCGAGCCGGTCAATCTGCTGTTCGAGGCCGTCCATCCGCTGTTCGAGCCGGTCAACCCGCTGTTCGAGCCGGTCGAGCCTTTGCTCGACCCCGGCCAGCCGCTCTTCGACACGATCGAGCCTCTGCTCGACCCCGGCCAGCCGGTGGTCCAGCGCCTCAAGCCGGGCAGCGTGCAGGCGCTGCCCCTCCAGTATCGCCTCCAACATGCCCCGGAGCTCCGCGTCCACGGCCATCCCCCCGCCACGGTCATACCTCATTTTACCAGCCAGCGATCGCCGGCGCAAGTGCACCGGCGCCCCGGCGAGGGGGCGGGGCCTGGGGACGCGCGGTTCAAGCTTCGCCGCGTGGCCGCCACCCGGTACCGGTACGCGAGGGAGGCGGCGACCGCGCCGAGCACGGGCCCGAGCCGGTACACCCGGTGGTCCGCCCAGAAACCGGCGGCATGGACGGGGCCGAAGGTGCGGGCCGGATTCATCGAGCCACGCCGGCCAGCCCGACCTTGCCACCCGTGGCGGCGTCGGTGAAGATGGAGAGGGCACCGATGAAGACAGCGCGAAGGTGCCGATGAACGCCGCGACGAGCCCCCGGGCGCGCAGGGGAACCACGCTCGTTCGGGGGAGTCGGGGGATCGGGCCCGTCGGCCGGCCGGCGCAGAGGCCAGCGGCGACCGGCCGCCGCCACGCCCCCAGCACGACCGCCAAGGAGGCCCGTACCGTGTCTGCCACCACCCTCACCCTCCTCCTCCCCGGCCCGCTGCGCGCCGTGGCTGAAGACCTGGTCGCGGCCTACCGGCAGGCGCGCCGGGCAGAGGTGACTTTCCGCTTCGGCCCCTTCACCCCGGCGGGCGACCTGGTCCGCCGCATCCGGGCCGGGGAGACGGCGGACGTGGTCGTGGCGGACTCCGTCGACTACCTTCGCGAACTGGAGGAGGCAGGCGACATCGACGCCGCCTGGGCAGTCGCCGGCAGCCGGCTGGCGGTGCTCGTGCGGCCGGGGCTGCCTTTGACTCTGGTGACGGGCCGGCGCCAGGTCCCGGGAGAAACGCCGCCCTGGCCCGACCCTCTCGACTACGGCGAGGTGTGCCCGGCGGACCTCGTCCGGCGCGACCTCCGGGTCGTCCTGCCGGACCCCGCCGCCGACCCGTGCGGCGAGTATGCCGTGGGCATGTTCGAACGGGCCGCCCTCGTGGAGGCGGCCCGTGAGAAGGTACAGGCGGGTCACTGGGCCTTCGCTCCGGGCACGGTGGAGTTGCCCGGCTATCTCGTCCGCGGCGAGGCGGACGTGGGGATCACGTACGAGTCCGCCGCCCGGGACCTCCTCGGCCGGGGCGTGCGGGCGCTGCGGCTCCCCCCGGAGCTCACGATGGAGGACGAGATCGTCTTCGCCGCCGCTACCCTCCGCCGCGGGCCGGCCCCCGACCTGGCCGAGGACTTCGCCGGCTTCCTCCTGGGCCCGGACGGACAGGCCGTCCTCCAGCGCGCCGGCTTCCTCCCCCCGCCGGCGTGGGCGGTGTAGGCCAGGCGCCGCCGTCCGGTCAGCCCCGGAGGCGGGAGGCGGCCGTCCCGGGCGCGGCCGCCCGAGCCGGGTCGGAGCGGGCGGCACGGGCGCGGACGTCGGTCACGAAGAGGACGCTCACGAGGATGAGGACGAGGCCGCCGACCATGCCGGGCGTGATCGGCTCGCCGAGGAAGATCGCCCCCCAGAGGATGCCGGAGACGGGAACGAGGTAGGTGACGCTGAGCGTCCGGGTCGGCCCGACCCGGGCGATCAGGGGGAAGTAGATGAGGTAGGCGACCGCGGTGCACAGGAAGGAGAGGCCGAGGATCGAGTAGACCGCGGCCGGGCCCGGCCAGGCGTCGGGCAGGGTGGCACCCGCCAGCGGCAGGAGCACCGTCGCCGCTCCGAGTTGCTGGCCCACGGCCAGGACGAGCGGCGGCACGTCCCGGGACATGCGCGCCGCGTACACGCTCCCGAAGGCGTAGAAGACGGCCGCCAGGAGCGACGCCCCGACGGCCAGGACGACCTTCAGCGTGAGGGGCACCGGGCTCCAGCCCATGAGCGTGGCGACCCCCACCACCCCCAGGCCGAGGCCCAGGATCCGGCGCGGCGGGAACGCCTCTCCGAGCCGCAAGGCAGAGACGATGGCGGTCCAGATGGGCGTGGTGGAGTTCAGGATGGCCGCCAGCCCGGCCGGGATGTGGAGCTCCGAGGCGGCGATGAGCGTGAAGGGCACCGCGGCGTTCAGCGTCCCCAGGACGAGGAACTGCTTCCACCGGGACCGCAGCGCCCCGACCGGGAGCCGCAGTGCCACGACGCAGGCGAGAAGCGCCAGCCCGGCCAGGAGCACCCGCAGCTCCATCAGGAGCGCCGGCCCCACCGCCGGCGCAGCCACGCGGATGAAGAGGAAGGACGCCCCCCAGATCGCCCCGAGGAGCACGAGCCCGGCCAGATCCCGCAGCGACATCCGGTTCGTACCTTTCCCGCTGGATTGGGGCGGCGGCGTTGGCAGCCGGCCCCTTCTTGAGGATAGGTGCCGGCTGCTGTTGAGTCAACCGGAATTCTCGTGCGACGGAAGGATCGGGTACCAGGCCGCCCCGCCCCCTCAGAGCCCCGTCACCTCCCGCCACCGCCGGTACGTCTCCTCCGCCGCCTCGCCGCCGCCGGGCTCGTACGCCTGCGGCGGGAAGGAAGACCGCACGACGGCAGGGTAATCGGCCGGAGAGCCCAGGTGGCCGAGGGCAGTGAGCTGCACCAGCAGGTTGCCGATCGCGGTCGCCTCCGCCGGCCCGGCCCAGACGGTGCGGCCGGTGATGTCGGCGGTCAGGCGGCAGAGAAGGGAATTCCGGGACCCGCCCCCCACGACGTGCACGGCGGTGAGCCGGCGGCCAAGGAGCTCCTCGAGCCGGTCGAGGACCCAGCGGTACTTGCAGGCGAGGCTCACCAGGGTCGACCGCACCATCCCGCCCACCGTCTCCGGCGCCGCCTGGCCTGTGCGCTGACAGGCCTCCCGGATCCGGGCGGGCATGTCACCGGGGCGCAGGAACGCAGGGTCGTCGGGGTCGAAGAGCGCGGGCGCCCCGGCCGCCTCCCCGGCCAGGCGGGTGAGCGCCTCGTACGTGTACTCCTCGCCGCCCCGGGCCAGGGCCCGCTGGATCTGCTGGACCAGCCACAGGCCCATGACGTTCTTCAGCACCCGGTACGAGCCACCCAGGCCGCCCTCGTTGGTCACGTTGATCCGCAGCGCGGCCTCCGTGACGGCCGGGCGGGAAGCCACGACCCCCACGAGAGACCACGTGCCGGAGCTGACGTAGGCGACGTGCTCGCCCTCGCCGGGTACGGCGGCCACGGCGGAGGCCGTGTCGTGCGTGGCCGGGACCACCACCCGGGCCTCTCCACACCCCGTCTCCTCGGCGACGGCCGGCGCCAGCGGCCCCAGGTCGGTGCCGGGCGGACACAGGTCGGGCAGGAAGTGGGTCGGGATGCCGAGCCGGCCCAGGAGGTCGCGGTCCCAGGTACCCGTCTCCACCGAGACGCACTGGGTGGTGGTCGCGTTCGTCCACTCGTTGGCCATGGAGCCGGTGAGCCAGTAGTGGAGGAGATCGGGGATCATGAGGAGGCGGTCCGCCGCCTGCAGGGCGGGCGCGCCGCCCCGGGTCATCGCCAGGAGCTGGTACAGGGTGTTGATCTCCATGAACTGGATGCCCGTGCGGCGGAAGATCTCCTCCCGGCCGACGGCCGCTTCGGCAACCGCCACCATCCCCCCCGTGCGCGCGTCCCGGTAGTGGAAGGGCAGGCCGATCAGCGCCCCGGTGCGATCGACCAGGGCGAAGTCGACTCCCCAGGTGTCCACTCCCACGCTCCGCACCGGCGAGCCGTCCTCGCGGGCCGCGCGCCGGAGCCCCTCCAGGATGGACTGGTAGAGGCCGGGCAGGTTCCAGTGCAGGCCGGTGGGGAGCCGGAGCGGCGCGTTGGGGAACCGGTGCACCTCCCGCACGGTGAGCCGCTCGCCGTCGAAGGCGCCCAGGACGACCCGGCCGCTCTCCGCACCCAGGTCGACCGCCGCCGCCCGGATCGGTTCCGTCACCTGTGGTCACCCCGCCGGCCAGGCCATGGTGGTCATGAGGGTGAGTGCCGTCTGGCTCGTGTCCATCCGGCTGGCCTGGACCACGACGGGCCGGTCGGACTCGACGAGCAGGGCGTAGGGCACCCCGCGGGGGATGGACTCCCCCGCGGGCGTGCGGATCCGGTCGAGCCGGACGTGAAGGGTCCGCTCCGCGGGCACCGTGACCGTGAAGCCCCGCAGGGGTTCGCGGTCCTCGAAGTAGACCGTGAGCGTGAGGCGGGCGTCGTCCGCGCCGGTGTTCAGGACGCAGACCGCCTCGTGGCTCTCCAGGTCTCCCTGGCTGCGGTCCGGAAGAAACCCGTCGGGGATGAGCCAGACGTGCCGGCCATGTGCGCGGGAGGCGCCGGGCCTCCCGCCGGAAGCCGCTGCAGGCACGGTATCCCTCACCTCCCTAGCCGCCCCAGCCGGTGCCGGGACCGGCGCGCTCCGCTTCCAGGCGCTGCTGGATCCCGCTGCGGAGGTAGGCGGCGAGCGGGTCGGGGTCCAGCCCCATCTCCTGCCGGACCCGGGCGAGAAGCGGGCGGACGTCGGTCTCGAAGGCGTCCCGGAGCACGCCGGCGGCACCCAGGACGTCTCCCTCGGCCTGGGCCCGGGCGAGCGCCTGCCGGTCGACCAGCAGCGCCTTGGCGTAAGCCGCCTGGATGTTCATCACGGTGCGGATCATGGCCGGGATCTTGGGCTCGATGTTGTGGCTCTGATCGACCATGAAGGCGACCCGCCGCGCCGTCTCGGCCGTGGCCGGGTCGTGGGCGGCGTCCACCAGCTCGTTGTAGATGAGGAAGAGCTGGAACGGGTCGACGCTCCCGGCGATGAGGTCGTCGTCGGCGTACTTCCGGTCGTTGAAGTGGAAGCCGCCGAGCCGGCCCTCGTGCAGCAGGAGGGCGACGATGTGCGGGATGTTCGTGCCCTGCGGGTGGTGGCCGGTGTCCACCAGCACCTGCGCCTGGGGGCCAAGCGCCTGCGCCACGGTCAGCGCGGTCCCCCAGTCGGGCAGGTCGGTGTGGTACCAGGCCGGCTCGAAGAACTTGTACTCGATCAGCATGCGCATGCCGGGGGGCATGGCCCGGTAGACCTCGGCCAGCGACTCCTCGAGCCACACCCGGCGCCGGCGGATGTGCCCCTGGCCGGGATAGTTCGTGCCGTCGGCGAACCAGAGGCTCAGGAGGTCGGAGCCGACCTGCCCGGCGATCGCCACGCACTCGAGCATGTGCTCGACGGCCTTGCGCCGCACGGCGGGATCGTGGTGGGTGACGCTGCCCAGCCTGTACTCGTCGTCCTGGAAGAGGTTCGGGTTGACCGCCCCGATCGCCACGCCCTGCTCCCGGGCGAAGGCGGCCAGAGCGGCATAGTCGTCCGTCCTGTCCCAGGGGATGTGGATGGCCACCGTGGGGCAGACGCCGGTGAACCGGTGCACGGTGGCGGCGTCGGCGATGCGCTCCTCCACCGTCCGGGCGGCCCCCGGCGCCCGGAACACCTTGAACCGGGTGCCGGAGTTGCCGTAGCCCCACGAGGGCGTCTCGATGCGCTGGGCCTTGAGGGCGGCCTTCACGGCCTCCACGTCGACGCCGCGGGCCGCCTGGACCTCCGCCCAGACGGCGTACTCCTTCTCCAGCAGCTTCGGGTCCATGAGAGGGCCCCCTTCCGGGTTGCCGCAGCCCTAGCGGGTGTACGCGGCGGTGACCCCGCCGTCGACCGTGAGGATGCACCCGGTGGTCTTGGCCGACCGCTCCGACGCGAGGAACGCCACGGCCTCGGCCACGTCCTCGGGGTAGACGCTGCGCTTGAGCACGGTGCGGTTCCGGTAGAACTCCTCCAGTTCCTCGGGCTTGATCCCGTAGGTGCGGGCGCGCTCCTCCCGCCAGGCGGAGTTCCAGATCTGCGAGTTCTGCAGCACCGCGTCCGGGGCCACGGTGTTCACCCGGATCCCGGCGCTCCCGCCCTCCTCGGCCAGGCAGCGGGCCAGGTGCACCTCGGCCGCCTTGGCGGCGCTGTAGGCGCTGGCGTTGCGGCCCCCCACGAGGGCGTTCTTGGAGGCCACGAAGACGATGCTCCCGCCCAGGCCCTGCGGCCGCAGGATCCGGAACGCCTCCCGGGAGACGAGGAAGTAGCCGGTCGCCAGCACGCCCATGTTGCGGTTCCACTCGGCCAGCGAGGTCTCCTCGATCGGGTTCGAGGTGGAGATGCCGGCGTTGGAGACCACAACGTCGACCCCGCCGTAGGCCAGGACCGTCTCCTCGTACGCCCGGACCACGGCCTCCTCCGACGTCACGTCGACCTGCACCGGCACCGCCCGGCCGAAGCCGAACTCCCGGGTGATCTCCTCGGCGACCTTCCGGGCGCCCTCCCCGTTGAGGTCGGCGATGACCACGTGGGCGCCGTCCTGGGCCAGCCGCCGGGCCACGGCGCGACCGATGCCGCTCGCCGCCCCCGTCACGAAGGCGACGCGGCGGGAGAACTCCCGCTCGGGCGGCGCCAGGGTGAGCTTGTACAGCTCCAGGGGCCAGTACTCGACCGCGAACGCCTCCCGGGGGGTGAGGGAGACGAAGCCGCCGAGCGCCTCCGCCCCACGGATCACGGCGATGGCCCGGTGGTAGAGCTGGGCGCTGATGTCCGCGGCCAGCGCGTCCTTGCCGGTGGTCACCATGCCGACGCCGGGGATCAGGATGACCCGGGGGTACGGGTTCACCGTCTCCGGATCGACCGGGACGGTTTCGCCCGCCCCAGGGGCCTCCTCGTGGGAAGCTGCCGGCTGCTGGCTCGCCCGCACGTAGTCACGGTACTCGGAGGCATAGCGCTCGAGGCCCGCGCGCAGGGCGGCTAGGAGGCCCTCGGCGTCCCCGGCGTGCGGGGTCCAGTCGACCCACAGGGGAACCCGCCGGGTGTGCACCAGGTGGTCCGGGCAGGCGGCGCCGATCTGCGACAGCCGAGCGCCGTCCCGGGAGCAGACGAACTCGAGCACGTCAGGCGACTCGTCGACCTTCAGGATCACCCGCTGCTGGCTGCCGACGATGCCCCGCAGGACCGGCAGCACCCGGGTGAGGAGGGCCCGGCGCTCCTCCGGCCCGAGCGGCCCGACGGCCGGACCGCCGAAGGCCGGCCGGTCCCCGAGGCGCGCCACGATGTACCGCTCCGCCCGCTGGATGACCTCGATCGTGTTCCGGTAGCTCTCCTCGTGCGTGTCGCCCCACGTGATGAGGCCGTGCTTCTCCAGGATCACGAGCCGGGCCCGGGGATTCGCCGCCACCGCCTGGGCCACCCGCTTCGCCAGGGCGAACCCCGGCCGCAGGTAAGGCACCCAGACCAGCTCGTCGCCGAAGATCTCGCGGGCCGCCGCCTCCCCGCCCACGGCAGTGGCCAGGCTGATGATCGCGTCGGGGTGGGTGTGGTCGACGTGCCGGAAGGGCAGGAAGGCGTGCATCAGGGTCTCGATGGACTGGCGGGGGTACCCGGTGCCGGCCACGCAGTGGGCGAGGTAACCGACCATCTCCTCGTCGGACATCGCGTCCCGCTCCAGGAGCGGGAGGACGTCATCCAGGTAGATGGGGGTGAAGCCCTTGCGGGTCACCGTGGCCAGGTCGGAGCCGCTGCCCTTCACCCACATGACCGGGCGCCGGCGCCCCCGGAAGTCGGCCATCTCCACCTTGGCCGACGTGTTCCCGCCGCCCCAGTTGCACACCGCCCGGTCCCGCCCGAAGAGGTTCGAGCGGTAGACCAGGAGCTCGAGGTCGTCACGTCCGGTGGCTTCGTCGTGTCGCCAGAGGCTTTCCACCATGAATGCTGTCACCTTTCTTCATACCAGCAGGACTTCGATCCCCCGCTCCCGCAGGCCCGACACGAACTCGGCCGGCGCCTGCTCCTCCGTCACGACCTTGTGCACCGAGTCGAGGGAGCAGATGAGGGAGAAGCCGACGTAGCCGATCTTCGAGGCATCGGCCAGCACGATCACCTCCCGCCCGGCCTCGACCATGAGCTTCTTCAGCTCCACCTCGAGCTCGTTCGAATCGGTGAGCCCGTGCTCCAGGTCGATGCCCTTGCAGGAGAGGAAGACCTTGTCGACGTGGTAGTTGCGCAGGGCCCGCTCGGCCAGGGGGCCGACGAAGGAGAGGGAGCGCTCGCGCACCATGCCCCCGAGGCCGATCACAGTGAGGCGGTCCCGCGTCACCAGCTCCTGGGCGACGGGGATCGAGTTCGTCAGGACGGTCACCCGCAGGTTCGGGAACTGGCGTGCCATCTGGAGGGCCGTGGTGCTCGCGTCGAGGATGCAGGTATCCCCGTCCTCCAGGAGCTGGACCGCGCGGGCCCCGATCCGGGTCTTCGCCTCGACGTTCTTGATGGACCGCTCGAGCACCGGGGCCTCGTAGCCCGTGCCACGCAGGCTGACCGCCCCGCCGTGGGTGCGCCGGAGGAGCCCCTCCCGCGCCAGCTGGTCCAGGTCGCGGCGAATGGTCTCCTCGGTCACGCCGAAGAGGCTCGCCAGTTCGGCGACCCGCACGCTGCCGCGGGTCTCGACCAGGCGCACGATCTGGCTCTTGCGGTCCAACGCCAGCACGGGGATCACGCTCCGGGAAGGGGATGGGGCCGGGCCCCGGGGCCGGCGGACGGCCGCGGCGTCCGGGGCCCGGCAGACGTGCAAACGGGGGTGGTCAAGAGAGGCGGATCCGTGCGAGGGAGGCGGATCCGTGAGGGTTAGAAGTTGTAGTTGCCGATGTTCTCCTTCGTGAAGATCGTGGGCGGGCCGAGCAGGACCTCGTCGCCCTTGACGTCCTTCTCGCCCAGACGGCCGGCCTTGATCTTGCCTTCCTTCAGCTCGCCCTTGACGAGCAGGTCGGCGGCGTAGACGGTGAGGTACCCGAGGTCGACGGGGCTCCACAGCACGAAGGAGGGGACCACGCCGCCCTCGACGTAGGGCCGCATGGCGTTCGGGGTGGCGAGGCCGGTGATGCCGATCTTCCCGGCCATGCCGGCCTGCTTGATCGCCTCGGCGGCGCCGGGCAGGGCCACCGAGGTGATGGCGAAGATGCCCTTGAGGTTCGGGTAGGCCTTAAGGAGGTCCTGGGTCACCTGGAAGGCGAGCTGCTGGTCCTCCTCGGAGGGCTTCACGTCGACGATCTTCAGGTTCGGGTACTTCTCCTGGACGTGCTTGCGCATCCACTCCATCCAGGCGTTCTGGTTGGCGGCGGTGAGCGACCCCGTCACGATCGCGGTCTCGCCGCTGTCACCGACCTGCTGGACCATGACGTCGACGAGCGTGCGGCCGATGGCCTCCTGGGTCGCCTGGTTGACGAAGAACTCACGGGCCTGCTTGGCGGCGTCGGCGTCAAAGGTGAGGACACGGATGCCCTGCTGCTTGGCCTTCTCGAGCACCGGGGCGATCGCCTGGGGGTCGTTCGGGGAGACGGCGATCACGTCGACCTTCTGGGTGATGAAGTTGTCGATCAGCTCGATCTGCTTGGTGACGTCCGCCTGGGCCGGACCGTTGTAGATGAGCTTGATGCCGAGCTCCTGGGCCGCCTCCTGGGCGCCCTTCTCCACGGCGTTGAAGTAGTCGATGCCGGCCACCTTCGGAATCATCGCCACGGTGATCTGCTTCTTCTCGCCCGATCCCTGCGCCTGCTGGCCGGACTGCGGTGCGGCCTGCGCGGCGGGCGCCTGGCCGGAGGACTGGGGCGAGGAGCCGCAGCCGGCGAGCAGGCCCAGAACCAGGGTGAGCGCGGCCGCCCGGATCAGAAGCTTGCGGGTCAAGTGCGGGTACCCCCTCTGTCAGGACTGGGTTGGTCGGAGTTTGCGAGAGGAAACGGGGACACGGGTCCGTGAACCCGTCCGATCACCCCCTCCTGCGGTGGGCCCGCCCCGGGTGCGGGCCGCCGCGCCCGAGTCCGGCGGGTGGAGACCGGCGCGCTACCGGTTCCGCCACACCGTCTGGTTGATGAGGATGGCCAGGATCAGTGCCGCCCCGAGGGCCACGGTCCGCCACACGGACGGGATCCCGGCCAGGTCGAGACCGTTGCTGATGATGCCGATGAGCAGGAGCCCGAGGACGGTGCCGGCGATGCTGCCCTCGCCGCCCGTGATCTTCGTGCCGCCGAGCACCACGGCCGTCACCACGTCGAGCTCCAGGCCGGTGCCGGCGTCGGCCCGCGCGGTCGCGGTGCGGGCCACCAGGATGAGCGCCGCCAGGGCAGAGAGCAGGCCGGACAGGGTGTAGATCCAGACCTTCACCCTCGCCACCTGGATGCCGGAGTAACGGGCGGCCGTCTCGTTGAGGCCGAGCGCGAACACCCGGCGGCCGAAGACGGTGCGGGTGAGGAGAACGTGGAAGACCACCGCCAGGACCAGGAGCACCAGCACCTGCACGGGTACGGGGCCCACGTACCCCTGGCCGATCTCCAGGAACGGGCGAGGGAAGCCCGACACCGGCCGGGCCTGGCTGAGGGCCAAGGCGAGGCCCCGGTACCCGGTCATGGTGGCCACCGTCACCACGAGCGGCGGGATGCCGAGGCGGGTGATGAAGAGCGCGTTGAGAAGGCCTGCCGCTGCCCCGGCCACGAGCGCCAGGAGGGCGGCGACCCAGATGTCGACCCCGGCCCGCCAGAGGATGCCCATCACGAGGCCGCTCAGGCCCAGGATGGAACCCACCGAGAGGTCGATCCCGCCCGTGATGATGATGAGCGTCATGGGCAGGGCGATGATGCCTGTCTCGACCAGGTAGCGCAGGACGTTCATCAAGTTGGCGGCCGTGAGGAAGTGCGGGGACAGGACCGACATCCCGGCCCCTGCGGCCACGAGCAGGATCGCCAGGAACGTCTCCCTCGGCCACGGGCGCCGGCGCGCCGGCGCGGCCTGCGGCGCGGCCCCGCCGCCGGGCCGCCTCTGCTGGGGGGTCCCGGACTCCGCCGGGTCGGCCATCGCCATCCTCGCGGTGAGCTTCATACTGCCGCCCTCCTCTGCCCGGCCTGGAGCCGCAGGCTCCGGACGCGCGCCAGGTGGTCCACCACCACGGCGACCAGGATGAGGGCGGCCACCACCACCCGCTCCCAGAACGCCGAGATCCGCAGGAGCACCATGGCGTTGGCGATCACCCCCATGAGCACCGCGCCCAGGACGGTGCCGGCCACGGTCCCGCTGCCCCCGGCGATGTTCGTCCCACCGATCACGGCCGCCGCGATGGCGTTCAGCTCCAGACCGAGCCCCGCGGTGGTCTGCACCACCCCGAACCGGGCGGCGAAGAGGGCGGCCGCCAGGCCGGTGAGCAGGCCAGAGGCGGTGTACACGAAGCCGAGGGTGAGCCGCACGGGCACCCCGGAGAGGCGTGCCGCCTGCGGGTTGCTCCCGGCCGCGTAGATGCCGCGGCCGAAGGCCGTCCGGTTCAGGAAGAGCCCGACCAGAACGGCCACGGCCAGCAGGATCCAGATCGGGATGGGCAGCCCCAGGACCCGCCCCTGCCCCAGAACGGTGAAGTTCCTGGGGAGGTTGTAGATCCACTTGCCGCCGGTGATCCCCATCACCAGCCCCCGGTAGACGCTCATCGTCCCGAGGGTGACGATGATCGGCGGCAGACCCGCCCGCGCCACCAGCAGCCCGTTCAGGAGGCCGGCGGCGCCGCCCGTCAGGGCCGCGGCCACCGTCGCGGCCGGCCACCCGAGCCCCTTCTGCGCCACGTAGCCGGCCGCCATGGCGGCCAGGGCCAGGATGGACCCGGCCGAGATGTCGATCCCGCCGGTCAGGATCACCAGGGTCATGCCGATCGCCACGATGGCCAGCACCGAGATGTTCAGCAGGATGTCCGTGAGGTTGCGGACCTCCAGGAAGGCGGGCGACGCGAGGCTCAGCGCCGTCCCGCCAAGGACCAGGACAGCGAGAAGCCCTGCGCCCCGGGAACCCCCGAGCCGGACCACCCACGTGCCCCGTGCGGCCATTCCGTTCCCCTCCCTACGCGCGGATGCCGGCGGAGACATGCGGTCCCGGCTCGCTTCCGGCCGGACGCACCCGGGCAGCGGCGCTGCCCGCCAGGGCGGCCGCCATGATGCGTTCCTGCGTGGCGCCGGCCCGGTCGAACTCGGCCACCAGGCGGCCGTCGCTCATCACGAGGATGCGGTCGGACATGCCGAGGATCTCCGGCAGGTCGGAGGAGATCATGAGGATGGCCAGACCCTGCCGCGCGAGGGCGTTCATCTGCACGTAGATCTCCGCCTTGGCGCCCACGTCCACGCCCCGGGTGGGCTCGTCCAGGATCAGCACCCGGGGCCGCCCGGCCAGCCATTTCCCCAGCACGACCTTCTGCTGATTGCCGCCCGACAGGGCCAGCGTGGGCTGCTCGGGGCCGGTGCACCGCACCGCGAGCCGGTCGATCAGGCCCGCGGCGAGGTCCGTCTCCGCCGGCTTCCGGACGAAGCCTCGCCGCGCCAGACGGTCCAGGGTCGCCATGGTCATGTTCTCCCGGATCGACATCGGCAGGATCAGGCCCTGCAGGTGGCGGTCCTCGGGCACGTACGCGACACCGGCGGCGATCGCGTCGGCCGGGGTGCGGAAGTGCACGGGCCGGCCGTCGAGGAGGATCTGCCCTTGCTCCGGCCTCGTCACGCCGAAGATCGCCCGGGCCAGCTCGGTGCGCCCCGCCCCGATCAGACCGGCCACGCCCACGATCTCGCCAGCCCGCACCTGGAAGGAAACGTCGCGGAACTCACCGAGGCGGCTGAGGCCGCGGACCTCCAGGACGACCTCGCCCGGCGGAACGTGCTCCTTCGGGAACAGCTGGTCGAGGGGGCGTCCCACCATGAGCCGGATGAGCTCGTCCCGGGGCAGCCCGGCCGCCGGGCGGGTGGCCACGTAGCGGCCGTCGCGCAGGACGGTGATGCGGTCGGCGATCTCGTACACCTCGTCGATCCGGTGGCTGATGAAGACGATGGACACGCCGGCCTCGCGCAGGCGCCGCACGATGCGGAAGATCTGCTCCACGTCCTGGGGGGACAGGGAGCCCGTCGGTTCGTCCATGATGAGGACCCGCACGTCGACCGTGAGGGCCCGTGCGATCTCGACGAGCTGGCGGTGCGCGATGCCCAGGTCGCCGACCCGGGCGTCCAGGTCGACCGACGCCTGCAGCGCGTCCAGGATCTCCCGCGCCTTGCGGCGCATCAGCCGCCAGTCGATCCAGCCCAGCGGTCCGCGGCGGGGGTACCGGCCCACGAAGAGGTTCTCGAACACGCTCAGGTCCGGGAACAGAGTGGGCTCCTGGTACACGATGGAGATCCCCAGCGCCCGGGCCTCCTCCGGGCCGCTGAACCGCACGGCCCGGCCTTCGTACCGGTACTCGCCGGCGTCCGGCTCGTACACGCCGGCCAGGATCTTCATGAGGGTGGACTTGCCCGCCCCGTTCTCTCCCACGAGGGCGTGGACTTCGCCGGGGTAGAGCGTGAACTCGACGTCCTCCAGCGCCGCCACAGGGCCGAATCGCTTGGCCACCCCGCGTAGCTCCAGTCGGTACCCCTCAGGCATCCGCTCGTTCCCCGCTTTCCGACTCACCCGGGGGTGAGCGTTTGGATTCTGCTGGAATCCAGTTGTGTTTTATTGGGTTCGTGTTTGACATTCTGCGTTTTGTGTGGTGTTCCTGCTGGGGTTTCAATCGTTTTTGGGGAAGACCAAATTATGAATGAGAGAACAAGAACATGACTCCGCGTGGGCGCGTAGGGGTCCTGATGCCGTGCTCCGGGGGATCCCAACCGTGGGTGCCTGCCGGCGAGTTCACGAGCCGCTGTGGCTCGACAACCGCCCCCCCGCAGCGTGCGCGGGCTCGCATGGATAGCCGTAGTCGCCCCCACCTGCCGGTCCAGGCGGTACGGCCGGTGACGCCGGCGTGTGTGTTCTGGTGGACGGCACGAGTCGCAAATCTTGCCAGGCAAGCCGGTGGCTTACCTGTCAAGATTTGCGTTTCTGCCCCCGGCCGCGGGGGATCGAAGGGGTCTCAGGTACCCTCGGAGGGGGTTGCAGGTGACAGAATGCAATTATTATGTCACACTGATCGCCTCCACGGAGCGGAGTGAAGGCAGAGGGTCGCAGAACTTGACAGGCAAGCCCAGTACTTTCCTGTCAAGATTTGCGTTTTGCTCCCTGGCCGGGTGGACCCGCGGCCGCGGGAAGCCACGCCGCGGGGTCCACCGCCGGTGCATGCCGGAGCCGCCATACCGGCGCCGCCATACCGGCACCATACCGGCGCCGGCTTTGACACGGAGCCGGGGCGGAGTTATACTAACGTCACAAGGCGAACACCAGTTCGACATGACCCCGGCCCGGCCTGCGCCGGGCCGGCTGCACCGGGGCATTGGAGGAACTGACATGGCGGAGGCGCGCGGGCAGTGGACCGGCTACATCGAGCTGCGGGGGCTGTACGCGGCCGTGCACCGGGGGCAGCGCGGGGGCATCGGCCCGGACACGCCGCTGGTCGTGCTGCGGGATGGGGCGGCGGCCGACGGCTGCCCGCGCGCCTACCGCCTCGGCCTGCGGCCGGGGATGCCGCGGCGGGAGGTGCTGCACCACGTCCCGGGCGCCGCCCTGGTCGACTTCGGGGAGGCCGAGTACGGCCCCGCCGGCCGGGCGCTGTGGTCGGCCTGCGCCCGGTACAGCCCGCTCGTCGAGCCCGCGGGGCCGGACCGGGCCTTCGTGGGGCTGACGGCGCCGGCCGGGGTGCCGCCCCGGGAGGAGGTGGTCTCGCTCCTGCACCACGCCGTCCGGGCCGTGGCGAGGGCGGCAGGCGTTCCTCCTGCCGAGATCGAGGGGATGGCCGGGCTCGCCCGCTCCAAGCTGGTGGCCCGGGCGGCGCTCCACGCCGCCGGGGAGAGGCGGCCGGTCGTGGCGGTGCCGGCGGGGCAGGAGGCGGAGTTCCTGTCGCCCTTGCCCGTGGAGGTTCTCTGGAAAGCCCCGCCAGAGGCGATGGACCGCCTGCACGCCCTGGGGGTGAAGCGGGTCGGGGAGATCGCCGAGTTCGGGGAGGCGGCGCTGTGGCCGCACTTCGGCCCCCTCGCGCGGGACCTGGTGCGCTGGGCCCGGGGAGAGGACGGCGAGCCGGTGCGGGCCCTCTGGCCGGAGCGGGCGCATACCTGGCGGCGCGCCTTCCCCGAAGGCGTGGGGTCCGAAGCACTGGTGCCGGCGCTGGGGCTGGCGGCAGACGCACTTTCGGCCCGGCTGCAGGCCGCCGGCGAGGCCTGCCGGGCCGTGCGCCTGCGCCTGGAGCCCGCCGAAGGGGTCGCCCGCGCCGGGGAGCGCCGTCTGGCCCGGCCACAGGCGCGGGCGGAGTCGCTGAGGCAGACCCTGCTGGCCCTCTTCCGGGAACTCACGGCGCCGGACGCCGGGACCCCCTCCCGCACCTGGATCGCGCTGCAGGCCCAGGTGGCGGACCTGGCGCCCGCGGGGCACCGGCAGCTCGACCTGTGGGGGCAGGCGGGGCGGGACGAGGAGGCCCGCCGCCGCCTCGCCGAGGCCGTCGCCGCAGGAGGGGAGCGCTTCCCGGTCCGGGTCCTGCGCCGGGGGATGCCGGTGACGGGAATCGAGCTGCGGCGCGAGCACATGCTGCACCTGTACGACCCCATGCGCTGGACGCCGGGGGAGCGGGCCACGTGGGAGCGTGCGGCGCGGTGACCCGGCTGGTCCGGCGGCCGATCCCAACCCCCGAGCGGGACCCCGCGGGGGTGCCGCGGGCCTTCGTGTGGCGCGGGCGGCGCCTGGCGATCGCCGCCGTCCTGGACTCCTGGCGGGATGCCGGAATCTGGTGGGAAGGAGAGGCCGAGAAAACGTTCTGGCGCGTGCAGGTGGCGGACGGGGGGATCTACGAACTCTGGGAGGACTCCACTGGCCGGTGGGCGGTGTACCGGGTCTGGGACTGACCGGGTGGCCGGAGGAGGCCGGTGGTCGGAGGAGGAGCCTACATGGGACGGGTGCGGGTCGGGACCTGCGCGTGGTCGGATCACGAGGCGTTCTATCCGCCGGGGCTGCCGGCGCGCGAGCGGCTGTCGTACTACGCCCGGTTCTTCCGGCTGGTGGAGGTCGACAGCACGTTCTACGCGCTCCAGCCGGCCCGCAACTTCGCCCTGTGGGCCGATCGCACCCCGGAAGACTTCCTCTTCAACGTCAAGGCGTACGGGGCCCTCACGCGCCACCACCGCCAGCCCCGCCCCGGGGAAGAGGACCTGGGTCAGGTGTTCCGCCGTTTCTCGGAGTCCCTGGCCCCGCTCCGGGCGGCCGGCAAGCTCCGGGCCGTGCACCTCCAGTTCCCGCCCTGGTTCACGGCCACCCGGGAGAGCGAGTCGTACCTGCGCTACTGCCGCGAGGCGCTCCCCCACGACCTGCTGGCGGTGGAGTTCCGGCACCGGAGCTGGTTCCACCAGGGGCGGGCGGAAGAGACGCTCCGCTTCCTCCGGGAGCACGAGATGGTCCACGTCGTCTGCGACGAGCCCCAGGTGGGCTGGGGCTGCGTGCCGCTCGTGCCGGCGGTGACCCACCCCGGGCTCAGCATCCTCCGCCTGCACGGGCGCAACGCCGCCACGTGGTACAAGTCGGGCAAGACCAGCGCCGAGCGGTTCGACTACCTCTACTCCCGGACGGAGCTCGCCGGCCTGCTCGGCGTGGTGCGCCGGCTCGAGGCGGACGCCGGCGAGGTACACGTCCTGATGAACAACAACCGCAGCAACTACGCGGTCCGCAACGCCCTGGACATGCTGGAGCTCCTGGGCGAGCCGGTGCCGCCGCGGGACGAGAGCGGCTCGCCGGTCATGGCCTAGCGCGCGGGCAGAGCCGGCGCACGGACGGTGCAATCGAGGTGAGAGCGGTGCAGGGATTCGTCCATCTGCACTGTCACTCCCCCTTTTCCTTCCTGGACGGGGCCTCCCGCATCGGCGCCCTGATCGAGGAGGCGGCCGCGCTGGGGATGCCGGCCATCGCCCTGACCGACCACGACAACGTCTCCGGGGCGGTCGAGTGGCAGCGCAGGGCGCAGGCCGCGGGGATCCGGCCGATCCAGGGCGCCGAGCTCACCCTGGAGGGCGGGCACCACCTCACGCTCCTGGCGACCGGCCCCGAGGGGTACCGTAACCTCAACCGGCTCCTGACGGCGGCCCACCTGGGCTACGTGCCCGGGCCGGGAACCGGCCTGCCGCACCGCCCGCCGGACTGGGACG
The DNA here is from genome assembly GCF_025999835.1 of Caldinitratiruptor microaerophilus. Classification (NCBI taxonomy): domain Bacteria; kingdom Bacillati; phylum Bacillota; class Clostridia; order Eubacteriales; family Symbiobacteriaceae; genus Caldinitratiruptor; species Caldinitratiruptor microaerophilus. The sequence goes on from NZ_AP025628.1 coordinate 1,515,727, forward strand.
AGCGCCGGCGCAGCCCCCGCTGCCCCATGGAATACCTGGAGCGGTACTCGAGCGGGCTCATCGCGCTCTCCGGGTGCCGGCGCGGGGAGATCCCGTCCCTGATCCTGCGCGGGCGGCTGGCCGAGGCAGAGGCGGCCGCGCGCCGCTACCTGGCGATCTTCGGCCGGGGCAACTTCTACCTGGAGCTGCAGGCCACCCGGCTGCCCGGGGACCGCGCCCTCCACGGCGCCCTGCGGGACCTGGGCGAGCACCTGGGCATCCCGCTGGTGGCGACGGCGAACGTGCACTACCGCCTGCGCGAGGAGTTCCCCGTCCACGACCTCCTCACGTGCGTGCGCACGCGCACGCGGCTCGACGAGGTGCACCCGGAGCGCCGCCTCAACGCCGAGAACTACCTGAAGCCGCCGGCGGAGATGATCGCCGCGTTCCGGGACTACCCCGGGGCGACGGCGAACACGCTCGCCATCGCCGAGCGCTGCGAGCCCGTCCTCGACCTGGGGCGGCGCCGGCACCCGGCCTTCCCCGTGCCCGGGGGGAAGCCGGCGATGCAGTACCTGCGCGAGCTCACCTACGCCGGGGCGCGCCGCCGCTACGGCCGGGTGGAGGGCGAGGTGGCCGCCCGGCTGGAGCACGAGCTGGGGATCATCGAGCGCCTGGGGTTTGCGGACTACTTCCTCCTGGTGTGGGACGTGTGCCGCCACGCGCGGGAAGAGGGGATCCGCTACGCCGGCCGCGGCTCGGCGGCCGACTCCGTGGTGGCGTACTGCCTCGAGATCACGGACGTCGACGCCCTGCGGCGCGGCCTCCTCTTCGAGCGGTTCCTGAGCACCGAGCGCGCGGAGACGCCCGACATCGACGTGGACTTCGACGCCCGCCACCGGGACCGGGTCGCGGCGTACGTCTTCGAGCGGTACGGAGCGGACCGGGTGGCCGCGGTGGCCACGTACAACACCTTCCAGGCCCGGTCGGCCGTCCGGGACCTGGGCAAGGCGATGGGCCTGCCCGCCGGGACCGTCGACCGCCTGGCGCGGCGCCTGCCCCTGTTCGCCGGCGCCGGCGACATCGAGCGGGTGGCGGCCTGCCTGCCGGAGCTGCGCCGGTCGGGAATCCCCTGGGAGCGGCTCGGCGCCCTGGTGAAGGCGGCGGCCGCGGTCGCCGGGCTGCCCCGCCACCTGGGCACCCACCTGGGAGGCCTGGTCATCAGCCGGGAGCCGCTCGTCGCCGTCAGCCCGCTCGGGTGGGCGGCCAAGGGCGTGCCCGTGGTCCAGTTCGACAAGCGGGACGTCGAGGACCTCGGGCTGATCAAGCTGGACCTCCTCTCCCTGCGGACCCTGTCGGCGGTGGAGGACGCGCTCGGCCACCTGGAGCGGGCCGGCCGGCCACTCGACTACGAGCGGCTGCCCCTGGACGACCCCGAGACCTACCGGATGCTGCGCGCCGGCGACACCGTCGGCGTCTTCCAGCTGGAGTCCCCGGCCCAGCGGGCGCTCCAGGCCCGCCTGGGTGCGGAGCACCTGGAGGACATCGTGGCCAGCGTGGCGATCATCCGCCCGGGGCCCATCAAGGGCAACATGGTCGAGCCCTTCCTGGCCCGCCGCCACGGAAGGGAGCCGGTCACGTACCTGCACCCGTCCCTGGAGCCGATCCTCCGCAAGACGTACGGCGTGGTGCTCTTCCAGGAGCAGGTGATCGAGATCGCGGCCGCCGTCGCCGGCTTCACGCCCGGCGAGGCGGACCAGCTGCGCCGGGTCATGACCCACGCCCGCGACCGGGAGGAGATGCGGACGATCGGGCAGCGGTTCGTCGAGAAGGCCGTGGCCCGGGGGGTCGACCCGGCGGTGGCCGAAACCATCTTCTCCTACATCCGGGGCTACGCCAGCTACGGCTTCTGCGAGGCCCACGCGGCCGCCTTCGCCACGACCGCGTACAAGACGGCGTACCTGGTCCGGCACCACCCCGCCGAGTTCTTCGCCGCGGTGCTGACGAACCAGCCGATGGGGTACTATCCGCCGCGGGTGATCGTCGAGGAGGCGAAGCGGCGCGGGGTGGCCGTGCTGCCGCCGGACGTGAACCGGAGCCGGTGGGAGTGGACGGTGGAAGCGTGGCCGGAGAGCCCCGCCGGCGCGATGCGCTGCGGCCTGGGCCAGGTACGGGGCCTCTCCCGGGCCGTGGCCGATGCCGTGATCCGCGAACGAGAGGCGGGCGGACCGTACCGGAGCCTGGCGGACCTCTGCGCCCGGACCCCGGCGCCGCGCGACGAGCTCGAGGCGCTCATCCTGGCCGGAGCGCTCGACAGCCTGAACCCCAACCGCCGGCGCCTCCTCTGGGAGCTCCCCGGGACGCTGGCCGCCGCCCGGGCGGCGGGCGGCGGCCGGCTCCCCCTCCCCGGCGTGCCCCCGGGCGGCACCGCCGCCGCGGTCCCCGACTTCTCCCCCTGGGAGCGCTTCGTGAAGGAGTACGAGGTCCTCGACGTGATGATCGGGCGCCACGCCATGGCGCTGCACCGGCCCAGGCTGGAGGCGCGGGGGTACCGGACCGCCGCGGCGGTCCGCTCACTTGAGACGGGAACGCCCGTGCGCGTCGCCGGGCTCGCCATCCGCCCGCACCGCCCGCCGACCCGCTCGGGCCGGATCACCGTGTTCCTGTCGCTCGAGGACGAGACGGGCTTCGTCGACGTCACCGTGTGGGAGGACGTGTACCTGCGGTACGGGCACGTGATCTTCCAGGAGCCCATCCCGCCGCTGGCCGTTCAGGGCCGGGTGGAGCGCCGCGGGCAGGGGGTGTCGGTCATCGCCTCGCAGGTCTGGGAACTGGAGACGTAGCGTCGCCTACACCGTGCCGGGGGCCTCGCCGGAAGGCGCCGGGCGGTTGAGCCCCTGCACCACCTGCGCGGCGTGCTGCCCGCAGGCGGTCCGCTGCTGCAACACGGGCTCATACGAAGGGCCGCGCGGCTCCGGCCGGGCGGAACGCCTGACGTCATGCCGCCGGCCCGCGTCCTCCCAGAGGAACTCGCCCGGGACCACGAGGAGCCGGTCGGTCTTCTCCAGCACCGCCCGGTCGAAAGATGTCCGCGGGAAAGCTTCTGCCAGGGCAACCGGGGCAGGGGGCCAGCCGGCCGTCCCGTCGCCGGCCGCCGTCGCGGCCTCGCCCTGCGGCGCCGGCACCTCCAGGAGACGCCCGGCCTGCGGCAGGTGGCGGCGCACCTCGGCCAGGAGGCGGCGGGCCGCTGCAGCCAGGATCCCGCTGTACCACAGGTACTGGCCGCTCTCCACGAGCCAGCGGGCGAGGGGGCGCTCCGGCTTCTCGATGAAGTCCAGCACGCGGTGCACCCCCACGCCGCGGAACTGCGCGATCCGCGGGCCGCAGTGGAGGTACCCCAGGCCGGTCTCGGCACGGGTCGGCCGGACGCCGATGGCCACCAGGTGCTCCCCGGCCAGCGCGGCGTGGGCCGCGCCCACGACAGCCGCCCGGAAGGCGTCGCCGTCCTCAATCCGGTGGCCGGCCGGGACCGCCACCACCACGCACCCGGGGTGGACCCGCTCGAGGTGGAGCCCGGCCAGGGCCAGCGTGGCGGCCGTTCCCCGGGGCCGGGCCTCGACGAGGAAGTGCTGCGGCGGCACCTCCGGCAGTTCGGCCCGCACCCGGTCGTACAGCCCGGCCCCCGTACAGACGTAGATGTGCGCCGGGTCCACGAGCCGCGCCATGCGCGCGTAGGCCTGGCGCAGGAGCGTCTCCCCGCCACCGGGAGCAACCAGCCACGCGGGCGGGTGGGCCCCGTCGCCCGGCCGGGACCGCCCTGCGGTCTCCCCGGCCAGAAGAAGGATCCGCGCCCGCCCGTTCGCCAGCATCCCCATATCCCCCTACTGGCCCAGGATGGTCCGATCATGACGTTGCCCCGACGCACCGGCTCCCGGGTCTCTTTCTCTTGCCGGCGGACGCCCCGTGCGAGACGGGACGGCAGGCCCCGCCCGCTCGCCGGACACGCCCGCCGCGCACGAAGGCGCCTGCGATGGGTTCGCCTCGCATCCGGTCGTTGGTCCGTGTGGCGTCGAGGAAGTTTTTGCTTGGTTGAATTCGTCAAGGGGAGTCAGCGCCCCTGCCAGTCCACGCCCTTGTAACGCCGTTGTAACATAACCGGCGTGCGGGCTCTCGTCCCGCTCGCGCCCGGCGTGCCGGGTACGGGGTGCTAGCGGGTCCGCTCCGCCGCCCGCGGCCCCTCCACGCTGTAGTACCCCGGCTCGGCGGCGCCCAGGGTGAAGCGCAGGCGGCTCGGCCGGCGGCGGAGCCGGCGCAGCCGGCCGCCGGTGGCGAGATCCGCCAGCTCGGCCGGCGTCCCCGCCGTCACCACGGGGGTGCCGCCGATGCGCTCCCGGATCATGCCGGCCGTGTAGTCGTCGATGGTGCGGCCGTCCCCGTCGCGCATCGACACCGCCGGGAGGACGACCAGATCGCCCAGGCCTCCGGGCCGGCCGGCCGCCTCCAGGAGCGCCATGGTCATGTCCCAGCCCGTGAGGAGGCCGGCGCAGGTGACGGTGTGCCCGTAGAACTCGTTGCGGACGACCAGGACCTCCACGTCCAGCCCCTCGACCTGCCGCAGGTGCCCGGCGGCGCGCTCGAGGAGCGGCCCTGCCAGCACGCCCGTCACGACGGTGACGCGGCGGGGCGCCGGGAGCTGGTCCGGCAGGCGAGGCACCACCGACCCGAGCTCCTCGAGGAACAGCCGCACCATGCCCACGCCGTTCTCGAGCTGGTCGTAATTTCCATAGAACGAGGCCGGCGGCACCTCCTCGCCGGCGAGGAGGTACCACTCGTCGGAGGGGTACACGACCGGGAACCCCCACTCCGGCTGGAGCCGGCGGTGCCAGGCCTCGACCTGCCGCAGGAGCCGCCGGGCCTCGTCGGGGGTGTAGGTGCGCAGCGGGTAGAGCTTGTCCCGGTAGCGCGTCAGGCCGACGGGCACCACGGAGATCGACAGGAGGGCCTCCGGGCCCAGGGTGACGAGGTCGGCGATCGACCGGTCGAGGTGCTCGCCGTCGTTCACCCCCGGGCACAGGACCATCTGGGTGTGGTACGAGATCCCGTGCCGGGCCAGTTCCCGCAGCTTGTCCATGATCCCCCGCGCCTTGTCGGTCCCCATGACGAAGGCGCGGAGGTCGTCGTCCGTGGCGTGGACGGAGATGTAGAGGGGCGACAGCCGCTGCCGGATGATGCGCTCCCACTGGTCCGCCGGCATGTCCGTGAGGGTGATGAAGTTGCCGTGCAGGAAGCTCAGGCGGAAGTCGTCGTCCATCAGGTTGAGGCTCGGACGCAGGCCCCGCGGCTGCTGGAAGACGAAGCAGAAGATGCACTTGTTCCGGCACGTGTAGATGCCGTCGAACGTCGGCTTGCCGCCGAAGTCGACCCCCAGGTCCTCGTCGGCGTCCTTGACCACCCGGGCCGTGACGGTGCTGCCGTCCGGGCGCTCGAAGGTGAGGGTGACCTCCTCCTCCGCGGAGAGGAAGCGGTAGTCGAGGATGTCCCGGACCGGCTCCCCGCCGATGTGGGTCAGCTTGTCGCCGGGCCGGACGCCGGCGGCGTCGGCCGGGCTTCCGGGCCGGACGGACTGGACGACGGGACGGGCGATGCGGGCCACTCCGCTCCCTCCTCGCTGCGAATCCCATTATCGGCAACGGCCCCCGGACCGTCAACGGACCGCAGGGAAGCGGGCCGGCACCGGGCGACCACCGGCCCGACCAGCGCCCGGAACCGGGGCAGCGCCAGCCATGCCCCCAGGCCGACCAGGGGCCGGCCGGGCCAGACCAGGCCCAGCCGCCGCGAGAGGAAGCCGCCGATCCGCATCAGGACGTTCGCACACGGGAGGGCCGGGTGCAGCAGGAGTCCGTCCGGCGCCGCGCCGAAGGCGGCCGCGAAGTCGGCGAGGGCGCGGGCGAGCCGCTCCTTGCCCGCCTCCAGCCCGACCGAGTAGACCGCGTGCCCGGCGGCGTCGACGCCCATGAAGAGGAAGGTCCCGATCGATCCGTGCGCCAGCTGGTCGAAGTGCGGCTGGGCGAGGATCTGCCGGTAGGTCGGGCGCGGCGGCAGCCGGCCGAGGTGGAGGTTCGCGGCGGTCACTGACGTGTGGGCGCCGCCGAAGCAATAGTAGACGTGGATCATGCGCCGGCGCCGCCGTCCCCCCGGCCCCGGCGCACCGCCTCCGCCGCGGCCCGCCCGGCGAGACGGGCGTACGCGCTGACGGCCCGGCGCGCGCCGGCGAGCCCCAGCGCCGCCAGCACGGCCCCGGCCCACGGCGGCTCGTGCACGGCGACGAGGCGGTACGCGGACGGCGGGATGCCGCACACCCGGGCCATGCCGGCAAAGGCCCGCTCCACCACCGCCGGTGCCGCCCCGGTGGCGCAGGAGTAGACCCGCGTCCCGGCCGGGTCCACCCCCTCCAGCCGCATCCCCGCCTGCGGGCGGAGGAGGTCGGCGGTGCGCTCCTGCCCGGCCAGGTCCGGCAACAGGGAAGCCGGCGAGGCGGGGGCGTCGCCGGCCGGGCACAGGTGCAGCGCGGCCGCGATCCGGGCGGGAAGCGGGCGGACGGCGTGGTAGATGACCACCAACCTATCCCTCCGCATACAGGTTGTCTCAAAACTTCTACCGAAAGGCCCCCATCTCGGCAGGGTCGTTTCCTCCGGGCGCCGAATAGTTGCGTTCAGACCGCGCCGGGGTTCCGGAACCGTTCCCCGGAATCGGCAGTCCAAGTGCTTGGGACCGCGAAAGGGCCGGTGATCCGCCAGTCATGCCAGCCATGCGGTATCCGTTTCCGGGTCTGCCGCCACCCGGCCCGGGCCGAGTCCTGGCGCAGTAGGTCAGGGCGAAGGGTGTCCCGTCGTTCGCCATGGCCACTCGTTCCCGGCGAGGCCCGAACAGCAAGAGACGGAAAGGGCCCGCCGGGGTGCGGTCAGACGCAGTTTGCGCCGCCGTCCAACCGAATAACCAGGCCGGGCCGACAGGCACCCTAGCCGGAGGAAGTCAACGCTTCCTGCGGGAGGGCTTTTATGTTGCGCGCCGACCTCAGCGTGCCACAGTACCTGTACCTGGGTGTCGTGGCCGCCTACCTCCTGATGTTCGTCCTGTTCCTGCGGCTCCTGGTTTGGAAACGCTATGCCGATCGCTACTACTGGCGGCGCCGCCCCCCGCTGAGCGTCGAGGGGGTGCGCGCCCTCGCCCGGTCGGCCGGCCGGGACCTCCCGTATTTCAGCATCCTGGTCCCCGCCCGCAACGAGGCGGACGTGATCGAGCGCACGGTCGACCACATGGCCCGGCTCGACTATCCGCCCGACCGCTTCGAGATCATCGTCATCACGGATGAGAAGGAGTCCGAAGCTGCGGACCGGATCCGTCCGGACACGGTCGCCGCAGCGGCCCGGTTCCTGCGGTCGGCGCTGAGGCCTGCCGCCGGCGGGCCGGCTCCCGCCGAGCCCTCCCGTCCCGGGGGGCCGTCCCGGGCCGGCGCTACCGCTCCGACCCGAACCGAACCCAAGGTGATCGCCCTCGCCGCACGGAAGGCCGTGGGCGCGCGCCCCGCCCCCGTGGCGGCCGCCGCCCGCCCGGGGCCGGGGGCCGGCACGGGCGTGGCGGTCTTGCCGCGACCAGCGGCCGTCGCCGCGACGCTCCCGGCCGCCGAGCCGGAGGCGGCGGTAGCGGCGGCGCCCGCGGCGGTGCCGGAGCCGGCGGCCCCGCTTCCCGAACCGGCGCCGGCGGGGCCGCTGCCCCACGTCGAACCGGTGTCCCCGTCAGCCGCCGGGGTCCCGCTGTCGCCGGCCGCCGAGGGCCTGGTGCTCGGCCTCCTGGGCCGGCTTGCCGGGGAAGGCGGGGACGAGATCCGCCGGCGGTACCTGCGCGAAGGCGAGCCGGGCGCGCTGCGGCGGCTGCCCCAGCCCGTCGTCCGGTACCTGGTCTGGGAGGCGGCGCACCGGCTCTGGGCCGGGCGCGGCCGGACCGCCGGCCCCGGGGCGGAGGAACTGCTCCGGCGCCGCCTCCCGGGGGCGACCCGCGAGGAGATCCTGGCGGCCCACGCGGCCCTGCTCGGACGGGCGATCCCCGCCGTGGTGGCGCTCGCCCAGCTTCGCGACGAGCCGCACCGCCGCCGGCTGGTCGACCGCATGGCAGCCCACGCCGCCCGGGCCAACCACACGCTGACGCGGGAGATCCTGCGCGGCATGAGCGAGGCGCTGGCGGCCGACATCCTCGGCCGTCTCGCCCGTCTCGCCCACGGTCCGGACGGGCAGCTCGAGCGCCTGCTGGAGGAGACGTACCGGGAGATCTACCCGACGACGCAGGACATCCTCCAGCGCAAGGTGGCCGAGTTCGCCCGGCGCCGCGACGTGCCGCGCCTCAAGCACGTCGACGTGCCGGTCGACTTCGACGGCGAGCTCGGCGGGCGGCGGCTGGGCCGCCCCGTGCCCTCGACGAAGGGCCGGGCGCTCAACTGGGGGCTCGGCTTCGTGGATCCCCGCACGCGCTGGTGCGGCTTCTACGACGCCGAGTCCCGCCCTGACCCCCGGGTGCTGCTGTACGTCGCCCGGCGGTGGCTGGAGGACCTCGGCCCGGCCCGGCCGGGCTGGCGGCCCCCCCGGGTCGAGCGCCCGGTGCGGATCTTCCAGGGACCGGTTTTCCAGGTCCGCAACTTCTTCGAGATGGGGCCGTTCTGCAAGATCGCCTCGCTGTACCAGGCGATCGCCCACGACTGGTACCTGCCGTCGCTCTTCCGGCGCCTGCCGTTCGTCGGGGGCACGAACCTGTTCGTCGACGTCGACCTGCTCCGCCAGATCGGCGGCTACGACGCCCGCACGCTGACGGAGGACCTCGAGCTGGGCACGCGGGCCTACCTCCGGGCCGGGGCGTGGCCGGAGTACCTGCCGCTGCCGTCCTCGGAGCAGACCCCGCCCACCTTCAGGAGCTTCTTCCGCCAGCGCCTCCGCTGGGCGACCGGCCACCTGCAGGTCATGGCGAAGCTGCAGAGCGACAGCAGCGCCGACCCCGCCCGCCGGCGCGAGCTGCTCCAGGAACTCTGGCGCAAGGGACAGTTCGAGTGGGTGTTCTACCAGACCGCCACCCTGGTTCCGCCGATCGCCACCGTGCTGTACTGGGCCGGCTGGCTCGACCCGAGCGTGCTGTGGGCGCCCGCGCGCTCCGCCCTGTACGTCCTCTCCCTGATCTACGTGGCGTTCACCGTCTACGCCTACTTCCGCTACCTGCCGTACCTGGACCGCTCCCTTCCCGGCCTGCACCGCCTGCGGCAGCAGGCCGCCGCGGTGGCGAGCCTCCTGCTGCTGCCCCTCGCCGCCTTCCTCTTCCCCGTGCCGTACTCGACCGCGCTTGCCCTGTACGCCGCCGGCCGGGGACCGAGGGAGTGGGTGAAGACGCCGCGCACGCGGGAGTGACACCGCAGGAGCGACACCGCCCGGACCGAGCCCGTCCCACCGCCGGACCCGCAGGACGGCCGATGGGCACGCGAGCTCCCGGCCGCCCGCGGCGCCGTCCCCCCGTCCTCCGTGTGAGGCTCTCCGTCTCACGCGCCGCCGGGGGGACGAGCTCGCTTCCGGGCGGCCGGGCGCGCCGGCCCGCGGTCCCGCCTTGAGGGGGGAAACTCGAACCGGACCTCCGCGCCGTCGAGGACGAGGTAGGCGTCAAACGGCTTTCCGCCCCGGGACCGGAAGCCGGTCAGGAGCGGCGTGCGGCCTTCCCGGAGGATCACTCCGGCCACGTCCGGGCCGATCGGCCGCCCGCAGAGAAAGCCGGGGACGCGCAGGCCGCAGCCCCCGGCACACCGCCAGTCGCGCCCGTCCCGCCGCACAGGGCCGCCGCACCGGGGGCACGAGCCCGCGACCAGGCCGGGGGCCGCCGGGAGCTCGCCGGGGATCGGAGTCGCCTGCGCGGGGGGCCGCCGCGTCCCACGGGCGGCGCGGGCGGGCGAACTGCCGGCGGGATCGGCTTCGCGGGCAGCGGTGTTCGCATCGCCGGCGCGACGGGTCGGGGAGGAGCCCCCGCGCACCGCCCGGCGGACGCGCTCGACCACTCCGACGGCGAGGTCACGCATCTCGTCCAGCAGCCGCGCCGGCTCGTAGGTGCCGGCCTGGATGTCGGCGATGCGCTTCTCCCACTCCCCGGTGAGCTCGGCGGAGAGGAGCACGGCGGCCTGCACGTGCTCGGCCAGGTCCACCAGGCGCTCGCCCTTCTCGGTCGGGAACAGCACCTTCCCCCGGGCCCGGACGTACCCCACCTCCTTGAGCCGCTCGATGATCGCCGCCCGGGTGGCCGGGGTCCCGAGTCCGTGGCCCTTCATCGCCTCCCGGAGCGCCTCGTCCTCCAGTTCCCTCCCCGCCCCCTCCATGGCGGCCAGGAGGGTCGCCTCGGTGTACCGCCGGGGCGGCTGGGTCTCCTTGCGCACCGACTCGGCGGCCTCGACGCGGACGGGGTCGCCCGGGGACACGCGGGGCAGGGGAGGCGGCTCGGCGGCGGCGTCCTGGGGCGCGGCGGACGTCCGGCCGCGGCGCCGGCTGCGGGCTGCCGGGGCGTCCGCCCCGTCGCCGGCCGGGCCGGGGCCCGTGGCCGGACCCGGGTCGCCGGCGTCCGCGGCGGGGCCGGCGCCGGCGTCGCCTGCCGGCGGCGGCAGCCCCGGGGCGTCGGGGTCGGCGAGGCGCCAGCCCGGGTCGACCAGCCGCCGGCCCCGGGTGACGAACCGGTCGGGGCCGGCGGCCGTGACCACCCGGCCCTCCCGGTAGACCGCATCCGGGTACAGCTGGGCGAGCAGGCGGCGGGCGACGAGGTCGAAGACGCGGGCCGCCGCGCCGCTCAGGGCGGGGACCGCTTCCCCGGTCGGGATGATGGCGTGGTGGTCCGTGACCCGCGCCTCGTTGACGACGCGCCCCGTCCAGATGCGCTGCAGGTCGCCGCCGGCGGCCAGGGGCGCGTAGGCGGGGACGGCGCTGAGCGCCGCCACCACCCGCCCCAGCGTGCGGGCGACGTCCCGGGTGAGGTACCGGCTGTCGGTGCGCGGGTAGGTGATGAGGCGGGCCTCGTACAGCTCCTGGGCGGCCCTGAGCGTGGCAGCGGCGGTCATCCCCCAGCGCCGGTTGGCCTCGCGCTGCAGGCTCGTGAGGTCGAACAGCGGGGGCGGCTTCTGGGGGACGTCCTTCTCCTCGGCCTCCTCGACCGTCCCCGTCCCGGCCGCCAGGACCCGCTGCCGGATGGACTCGGCCTCCTCCGCCGACCGCAACCGGTCGCCGTCCGGACCGCTCCACTTGCCGGCGTACACCTCCCCGCCGGGCGTGCGGAAGGTGGCATACACCTCCCAGTACGGCTCGGGCCGGAAGGCACGGATCTCCCGCTCCCGCCGGACGAGGAGCGCCAGCGTGGGCGTCTGCACCCGGCCGACGGAGAAGAGTTCCCCGAACGCCGTCGTGAACGCCCGGGAGGCGTTCATCCCGACCAGCCAGTCGCCCCGGGCCCGGCACAGGGCCGACTCGTACAGCCGGTCGTACTCCTCCGCCGGGCGGAGGTCCTGAAACCCCTTGCGGATGGCCTCCCGGGTGAGGGACGACACCCACAGCCGCCGCACCGGCAACCGGTGCGGGAGCAGGGAGGCGATGTAGCGGAAGATCAGCTCGCCTTCCCGGCCGGCGTCGCAGGCGTTGACGAGCTCGCTGGCCCGGGCGGAGAGGCGGGCGAGCACCTGGAACTGCGACCGGGTCTTGTCCGCCACCTTCAGCCGCCACTCCGACGGCAGGATCGGCAGGGTGTCCAGGCTCCAGCGCCGCCAGCGGGCCTCGTACTCCTCCGGCTCGGCCAGCTCCACGAGGTGGCCGAGGGCCCAGGACAGGAGGAAGTCCGGGCTCTCCATGTAGCTGCCCGCGCTGCGGAATCCGCCCAGCGCCTGGGCGATGGCCCAAGCCGCGCTGGGCTTCTCCGCGATGATGAGGGGCTTCTTCTCTGGCATACTCAGGAAATTCGGCGCCGGAGTCCGGTCCCCTTCCCGTCTCCCTCGAATGTGGCTGCCCCGGACACGGCTCCCCTTGACACGCGGGGGCCGGGTTGGCACACTCTAACCAGGAGTTTAGATCAGTCTAATCCCGGGATTCGACGCATCACATTTCGGCAGCCCACCCCGGGACTCAGGAGGGGACGGCCTCGAGCGCGGCGCCCGGCAGGCGCGGAGCGGCCGCACCCCTCCGGAAAAGGGGGGCGAAGGCCCAGTGGCCAGCCAGGGGGGCAAAGAGCCGGTGAGCGCGATGCCGGCCGGGCAAGCGGTGCGGCCCGCCGACGTGAAGACCGTGACCACCGCCCTCGACGTGCTGCAGGGGGAGGGGCCCAAGGGGGGCCTCGCCCGCCTCCTGCCGTTCCTGGGGCCGGCGTTCGTGGCGGCGGTGGCGTACGTGGACCCGGGGAACTTCGCCACGAACATCCAGTCCGGCGCCCGCTACGGCTACCTCCTCCTGTGGGTCATCGTGGCCAGCAACCTGATGGCGATGCTGGTCCAGGCCCTCTCCGCCAAGCTCGGCATCGCCACCGGCCGCAACCTGGCGGAGCTCTGCCGGGACCACCTGCCGCGGCCGGTCGTCTGGGGCATGTGGGTCCTCATGGAAGGCGTGGCCATGGCGACCGACCTGGCCGAGTTCCTGGGGGCCGCCCTCGGCTTCCAGCTCCTGTTCGGGATCCCGCTCATCTGGGGCGCGGTCCTCACGGCGATCGCCACGTTCGGGATCCTTGCGCTCGAACGGTACGGCTTCCGCCCCCTGGAGGCGGTCATCTCGGCCCTCCTGGGGGTGGTGGCCGCCGCGTACGTGATCGAGACGATCCTCGACCGGCCCGACTGGGGCCGCATCGCCTACCACGCCGTGGTACCGGCCTTCGCCGGCACGGACAGCGTCCTCCTGGCGGCGGGCATCCTCGGCGCCACCGTGATGCCGCACGTGGTGTTCTTGCACTCCGGCCTCACACAGGGTAGGGTGGTGACACAGAGGCCCGACCTGATGAAGCGGCTCTTCCGCTTCGAGCTGGTGGACGTGATCACCGCCATGGGCACGGCCGGCCTCGTGAACGCCGCCATGCTGATCATGGCCGCCGCGACGTTCCACCGGGAGGGGCTCGTGGGGGTCGGCAGCATCGAGGAGGCCCACGAGACGCTGGCGCCGCTCCTCGGCCCGGCGTCGAGCTGGGTGTTCGCCGTCTCGCTCCTGGCCTCCGGACTCTCGTCGTCCATCGTCGGCACCATGTCCGGGCAGGTCATCATGCAGGGGTTCCTGCACTGGCACATCCCGGTCTGGGTGCGCCGGGTCGTGACGATGGCGCCCTCGTTCGTCGTGATCCTGATGGGCCTCGACCCGACCTACACGCTGGTGCTCAGCCAGGTGGTGCTGAGCTTCGGGCTCCCGTTCGCGATCGTGCCACTGGTCTGGTTCACGGCCCGGAAGGACATCATGGGGCCGCTGGTGAACGGCCGCCTGACGACCTTCGCCGCCGGCGTGGTCGCCGCCCTCATCGTGAGCCTGAACGTGTATCTTCTGTACCGCACGCTCTCTGGAGGCTGAACGATGTTCCAGCACCTCCTCGTCCCCCTCGACGGCTCGGCACTCGCCGAGTGCGTCCTGCCGCCCGTGCGGGCGCTGGCCGCCCGCCTGGGCGCGGCCGTCACCCTCCTGCACGTGCTCGAGCGCAACGCCCCGGCCCAGGTGCACGGCGACCGCCACCTGGCGGCCGCCGCCGAGGCGCGGGCGTACCTCGACGCGGTGGCGGCCGGGCTGGGCCAGGAGGGCGTGCGGGCGAGCGTCCACGTACACGAGGTGGCGGAAGGCCGGGTCGCCCGGAGCATCGCCGACCACGCCCGGGAGTTCGGGTGCGACCTGATCGTGCTGGCCACCCACGGCCGCGGGGGCGTGCGGGGGTTCTTCCTCGGCAGCATCGCCCAGCAGGTGGCAGGCAGCGGCGCCGCCCCGGTGTTCCTCGTCCACCCCGATGCGGTCCCCGACCCGCTCTGCTGCCGCCACCTGACCGTTCCGCTCGACGGCGCCCCGGACCACGAGCGGTGCCTCCCCGTGGCGATCGGGCTGGCACGGGCCTTCGGCGCCTCGCTCCACCTCGTGACCGTCGTCCCGAGGCGCTCCGACCTGACCGCCGAGGAGGCCGCCGCCGGCCGCCTCCTGCCGGCCTCGACGCAGCTCCGCCTGGAGGTGCGCCGGCAGGAGGCGGCCCGCTACCTGGCCGACCTCCGCCGGCGCCTCGAGCCCGAGGGGGTCCCCGTGACGGTCGAGGTGCGGCGGGGGGAGCCGGCCGCCCAGATCCTCGCGGCCCTGCGCGCCGCCGGCACCGACCTCGTCGTCTTCGGCACCCACGCCACGAAGGGCTGGGAGGCGTTCTGGGCGGGCAGCGTCACGCCCCGCGTCCTGCCCCAGTGGCGCCGCCCGGCCCTGCTGGTTCCCGTCTGAGCCGGTGGGTACGGGTCCGCACGCCTCGACATAATGTGGGGCAAGGGGGTGAACCCTTTGTCCTTCGGCGTCTTCGGCGGCTTGCCGGGTGCCCTGGGAGGGTTCCCGAGGGGTCTTGGCGGGGTGGGCGGCTTCCCTGTGGGCTTCGGCGGGCTGCCCTTCGGCCTGTTCGGTCCGGGCGGCTTCCCGGTGACGGCCGGCGGCTTTCCGTTCGGGTTCGGCGGCTTTCCCTTCGGATTCGGCGGCTTTCCGGTAGGCTTCGGCGGGTTCCCGCTGGGGTTCGGCGGCTTCCCGTCCGGGTTCGGGGGCCTGCCCTTCGGGATCCCCGGCACCGCCGGATTCCCCCTGGGCTTTGGGGGCACGGCCAGCGCGCCGTTCTGAGAGGCCTGCCCGGGCGCGCCGGGTGGGCGTGCGACGTGAGCCAACCGGGCCGCCGGGGGGTCGCCAGCGGCGCCGGGATCGCGCGACAGCCGCCGGGTCACTGCCCGGCGGCTGTCCGTGTCCTCGCGTGTCGGTTCGGGCTCATCCCTGCCCCTCGGCACCCTCATCCGCCGGTGCCTCTTCGGGGGCGGCGGGTACGGGCTCCTCCGTGGCGCGCGCCCCGGCGCCGCCGGCCTCGCCGCCCTGCGGGGCCTTCTGGCCCGCCTGCAGGCGCTCCTGCAGCGGGGTCTGGTCGACGTCGCGCAGCGACAGGCTGATCCGCCGCCCCTCCGGGTTCACCTGGGTGACCCGGACGAGCACGGGCTGGCCCGGACGCACGACCTCGTCGGGGCTGGCCACCCGCCAGTTGGCAAGCTGGGAGATGTGGATGAGTCCGTCGACGCCCGGCTCCAGCTCGACGAAGGCGCCGAAGCTGGCGAGGCGGGCAACCCGGCCCTCGACGATCGAGCCCTCCGGGTACTTCTCCGCCACCGTGTCCCACGGGTCGGGCAGGACCTGCTTCAGGCCCAGGGAGACCTTGCCCTTCTCGCGGTCCAGGCGCAGGACCTTCACCTTGATCTCCTGCCCCTCCTGCAGCACCTCGGACGGGTGCTTCACCCGGCCGTACGACATCTCGGAGACGTGCAGGAGGCCGTCCACCCCGCCCAGGTCGACGAAGGCGCCGAAGTCCGTCAGGCTCTTGACGGTACCCGTCCGGATCTGCCCCTCCTCGACCGACGCCCAGAAGGCCTGGCGGGCGCGCTCCCGCTCCTCCTCCAGGACCTTCTTGCGGCTCAGGATCACCCGGTTCTTGTGCCGGTCGAGCTCGATGATCTTCACCCGGATGATCTGGCCCACGTACTTGGACAGGTCGTTGACGTACCCGCGCTCCACCTGCGAGGCCGGCAGGAAGGCCCGCAGGCCGAGGTCGACCTCGAGACCGCCCTTCACGGCGCGGACGACCTGGGCCTCGACGATCTCGTCGCCCTTGTACCAGGCCTCCACGTTCCGCCAGGCCTCGATCTCGTCGGCCCGCCGCTTGGACAGGCGGAGCTGGCCCTCGCCGTGGGCGTCGACGGAGAGGACCATCACCTTGATCTCGTCGCCGGGCCGGACCACCTGCTCGCAGGACTCGATCGGCCGGTGGGTCAGCTCGTGCTTCGAGATGGTCCCCTCGGACTTGTAGCCCACATCGACCAGCACCTGGTCGGGGGTGACCTGGACGACGCGGCCGGTGACGATGTCACCTTCCTTCAGGACGGTCAGGGCAGCCTCCAGCTGCTGCTCCGCGCTGCCCTCCGGGGCGGCGCCCGCCGCCGCACGGACCTCGCCCTCCGGCCGGGCTCCCGCCTGCCCAGGAGCCGCCTCGGCGCCGCTCCCGGCCGGTCCGGCCCCGGCGGCCGCCTGCCCGGGCGACCCATCGCCCTGGTGCTTCTTCTGCTCGTCGTCCCGGTTCCATTCCTGCACTGCAAGAGACCTCCTCGGGGTGGCTGCTGGGTACCCGGCCGGCAGGGCCCGCGTGTCAGGATGCACGGGGCCGGCCGACCTTTGACGGCCGCAGGTGCTCGGTGACCAGAAGCCGGTCCACTTCCTGCATGAGGCGGTCGCTCAGGGCGGCCAGTTCCGCCTGACCGGGCCTGTCGCCCCACCCGTCGGGGTGGACGGGCTTGCCAATCCGCACCGTGACCGGTCCAAACCATCGGTATGGGCTTGAGATGCCCACGGGCACCGCCGGGGCGCCGGACTTCCACAGGAGGTAGGCCAGACCCGGCTCCGCCTTGCCCAGGCGCCTGTCCCTCACGCGGGTCCCCTCCGGAAAGATCCCCAGGATCTCCCCCCGCTCCAGCGCCTGGAGCGCCTGCCGGATCGCGTGCCGGTCCGGAAGTCCCCGCTTGATGGGGATTCCCCCCACCAGCCGGAGCACCGCCCCGACGAAGCGGTTGTGAAACAGCTCCTCCTTGGCCAGAAACCGGACGGGCCGCCGGACGGAGATCGCCAGGATGGGGATGTCATGCCAGGACGCGTGGTTGGCGTACAGGATGATGCCGCCCGCGGCCGGCACGTTCTCCGCCCCGTCGAGCCGCCAGCGGTAGAAGAGACGGTAGTAGAGGGAGAACACCACCCAGCCGAGCCAGTACACGACCCTAGCGGCAGTGGTCAAGGACCCGGGTCACCACCTCGTCCACCGTGAGGCCGGTGGTGTCGATCACGATGGCATCCGGCACCTGCACCAGCGGGCTGTGCGGGCGGGTGGAGTCCAGGTGGTCCCGCCGGGCGATCTCCGCCTCGACCTCCTGAAGGGAGGCGTGCACGCCCGCCTCCGCCAGTTCCCGCTGCCGGCGCCGGGCCCGCTCGGCCAGGCTGGCCGTGATGAAGATCTTGCGGTCGGCCCACGGCAGCACCCGGCTGCCGATGTCCCGCCCGTCCATGACCACTCCGCCCTGCCGGGCCAGCGCCCGCTGGAGCTCCAGCATGCGGTCCCGGACCGCCGGCACCGCGGCCACCGCCGACACCGCCCGGGACACCTCCGGCCGGCGGATCTCCGCGGTCACGTCCTCGCCGTCCAGGCGCACCCGGACGCCCTCAGCCCCCGGCTCCAGCACCAGGTCGATGTCCCGCACCAGCCGGGCGAGCGCCTCCGCATCACCCGGGTCGACCCCCTCCCGGAGCGCCTTGAGCGTCACCGCCCGGTACATGGCCCCGGTGTCGACGTACAGGTAGCCGAGGCGGGCCGCCACCAGCCGGGCGACGGTGCTCTTCCCGGCTCCCGCCGGCCCGTCGATGGCGATCACCAGGCGCCTCCCGGCCCCGGGTCCGGTCAACGGCGATCCCCGCTCCAGTCGGGCCGCAGGACCACGGCCCGGCGGAGGTACACGTGGCGGATGGCCTCCGGGGGCCGATCCGTGTTGACGTGGATCAAGACCCGAATACACATAGGTAGGCTGCCCGGCACGGGGATCTCCGTGGCACACAGCATCGGGACCAGGTGCCATCCCCGCTTCCGGGCGGCCTCCGCCGGGAAGGTCGCGTTGAGTTCCGAGGTGACGGTGAAGAAAACGCTGGCGATGTCGTCAGGGCTGATCTCGTTCTGGCGGGCCATCTCCTCCAGCAATTCTTCCGTCGCCCGGATGATTTCCTCACTATCGTTCCGCTCGACCGTCGTGGCCCCGCGAATCCCGCGGATCATGAACGACAAAGCACCTCAATTCCGCAAGGGCGGCTCCCTCTCGAATTAGCTTAGCAGGGTGGCAACCGCCCGTCAAAGGGCTCTCGCGCCCCTGTGCACCCCTGCGGCTCTCGCCCCCATCTGCGGCCTCGGGCCACAGGCTTCCTCGGGGCCGGTACCCCTCCTGTCGCCTGCGGAGGTCAGCGGGGCGCCGGGCCGGAGTCATCGTGGTTCCCAGCGTTCGCCAGACCCCCGCCGCCCGCGTGAGCATCCGGGCCAAGCGTGGCGATGCCCATCGCCGCGAAGTCCTCGTCGAACGCGAACGCGGCCCGGCAGACGTGCAGGCGAACGACCTCGAAACTGACACGGTCGACGAGGCTCACACCACGCCGGCCAGAGGCGATGGTCGCCGCGAGCGCGCGCTCGTGAAGCGCCTCGTCGACCCAGACGACGGTGACGAGCGGCAGGAGGGCGTCCCGCAGCGCGCGGACCGCCTCGAGGCCAAGGCGTCGCTGGACCAGGGCGACGGTCTCCACGAGCACGTAGTTGTGGGTGAGCAACGGTTCGCGCCGGTGCCGCAGCTCGAGCCACGTGGCACGAGCCCGGGCGTGGTTGGCGTCGTCGCGGTCGAGCAGCGCGTAAAGCGCCGAGGTGTCGACGAAGACGCTCACGACGAGAAGGCCTCGTCCAGATGGAGGTCATGCTCGACGGAGACGTTCCGCTGCCCTGAGGCAAACCGGCCGATCACGGCCAGCGCCCGGGCGTCCAGCTCCCCCTCGTCGGCAGCACCCGCCTGCTGCATGTATCGCTCGACGGCCTCGCGGACGATCTCCGCCATCGAAACGCCCCTGTGGGCGGCCAGGCGGCGCAGGCGAGCCGCCTGCTCCTCGGTCAACTGGATCTGTGTGCGCACCATGGCGAATCACCAACATCATGATAACATGCACTGCATCTTGATGGCCACCGCCCCCGAATCCCGCCCCGCGCGGAAAGCCCTGTAGCCTTCCGGTCGCCGGGCGCGTACAATATCGGAAACGATCCCGCAGGCGCGCGGGGGGTGACGCAGCCTTGTACGTGCCTGACATCACCGAGACCTGGCTTTCCCTGATCTCCGAACGGGCCGCCGGCGAGCACCTCCAGGTCGACTTCACCTTCATCCAGCGCTACGGCCACCTGTGCCCGGTCTGCGGCCAGGAGCCCCGCAGGCGGGAGCCTTACCCGGGCGTGGTCCTCGAGACGTACCACGACGCGGCCCGGCGGCTCGTCATCCCCTTCTGGGCGTGCCAACCGTGCTCCCGGCTCCTCCGGGACGGGGACGAGACCGGGCGCGATCTGCTGGCCCTGCGCGTCCGGCACCGGCTCGAAGAGTTCCTCGTGTGAACGGTACGCCCGGTGGGCGCCCCGCCGATGCGGCGGGCCCACCGGGCGCCTCACAGCGGCCGCATCCCGTCCCTGCCGGCCCCCCCGGCGGTGCCGACGAGCACGCGCAGGCGAGAGCCCGGCGAGCCGGCGCGGTCCGCGGGGCCGGCGCCGCCCGTGTCGGGGGCCAGCGCTTCCTCGAGCACGCCGTCGACCTCGACCCGCTGCCCCGGGTCGAACGCCCACGAGTACAGCGCCTCGAAGGACCAGACGGGGAGGTCGGCGTCCGGCGCCAGGCCCGCGGGGGCGCCGCCGGCCCACTCGAGATCACGGAGCCGGTACAGGGCCGGCGTGAAGCAGCCGTCAGCCGCATCGGCGACGGTGCCCCGGACCCGCACCCGCCCGAGCGCGCGGCCCGGGCCAGGCACCGGCGGGGGCGGACCGGCGGGGTCGCGGACCGCCTTCAGGCTGAACTCCCGCCCCCGGTAGTACCCGTAGTGCCAGCGCCGCTCGATGAGGTACAGGGCCTCCGCCGGGCTGTGCGGGTGGTGGACCGTCATGCGGCGGAGCCAGCGGGCCCGGTGTTCCGGCGGGACGCGGGTGACGTGCGGCAAGCACCCGCCCACGATGGCCTCCCGGGCGCGAAGGGCCTGCTCGCGCCCGTAGATCGCGAGGTCCATGTCGGAGGTCGCCGGGTCGTGGACGCCGAGGAGCAGCGAGCCCGTGATCCCGAGGCGCTCCGGGGGAATCCCGGCCGCCCGGGCCAGGAGGTCCGTGAACTCCAGGAGCGTCTCCTCCAGCGCGTCCCGGGGCCCGCGGCGGCGGATCCCGGCGAGCCCTTCAGCCGGCCGGAAGTAGGCGCCGACCCGCCCGGCCGGCACCACCGGGAGCGGGCTGCCCCGCCCCGGCCGGACGTAGTGGGGGTAGTGCTCGGCGAGCCAGCGGGTCGTCTCCACGACCGCCCCGCCGTGGGGGTAATCCATGGGCTTGGCCCCCCGGCCCGGATCGCCGGGGACCGGGACGTACTGGAGGAAGCACGCCGCCCCGCCGGGCGGGTGCTCGTAGCCGTAGACGGTGAAGTACAGCCCGTCGACGCTGCGGATGAGGTCCCGGTCCCACGGCCGCCACACGGGCGTCACCTCTCGCTGCCTCCGGCGACGCCGGCCCGGGCGAGCCACCGCTCGACGTAGTCCCGGACGAAGGCCATGGCCTCCAGTTCGGGCGGGTCGCCCGTCTTGCGGACGATCAGCGCCAGGCGCTCCAGCTCCGCCACGACCTCGGCGGGCGGCAGGACGTGCAGCCGCGTGGCCAGGATCGTCGCTTCCAGGAGGGCGTGACGGGCCCGGTTGAACCCGATGAAGTCCCGGAGGCGTCCCTCGGCGACCACACGGCACAAGATCTCCGCACGGTCGGGCGTCCCGTCGATCGACTCCACCTCCACCTCCCAGTACCGGCACGCCCCGGCCAGGATGGCCCCGTGCACCCGCCGGGCCGGCACGAACGGGGGGCGGACGTCGCCCAGCGCCGCGTGGGCGAAAAGGCAGGCGTCGTCCGTGCTGTTCACCACCGCCTGGCGGGTGGCCACGAGGTTGCGGTAGGTCGTCGTGTCCCGGAACGGCCGGAGGACCATGGCGTCCCCCCGCGGCACCACCCCCATGGGGGCGACGTTGATGCACCCGGCGGGGCTCCGGGTGGTCACGATGCACTCGAGGATCATCCTGCCGCCTCCCGCGGGGCCGTGTCGTCGGGCGCCGCCGCGCCCTCCTCCCCGGGCGTGAGATACCCGAACCGCAGGGGCTGCTCCTGCCGGTACCGCTTCCCGAGCCGCAGGGCGATCGCCGCCCGCTCCAGCTCCCGGCCCAGGTAGAAGGCGTGGCCGGCGTCGCTCACGTTGAGCTCCCGGAAGATGGCCGCCGGGTCGGTCCCGCGCACGAAGGTGCGGGCGTTGAAGGCGTAGATGTACAGCCCGTCCGTGAAGATGCGGAAGTTCGGGTCGCGCACCTGGGCGTGGAAGGCCCGGATCTCGTCCTCCGTGTAGTCGGCCGGGCGGCGGTCCTTCAGCGCCAGGAGCGAGTCGTCCAGGTGCTTGGGCAGGACCCCCCGGCGGTGGCTGAAGTGCATGAGCCGCCGGGCGCGGTCGAGCTCCCGCACGCACCCCCGCGCCCACGGGATCACCTCGGTGGTGAGGATGTGGCCGATCCCCAGCTCCTGCGCGAAGCCCATGATCACGGCGTTCACGCCGGTGCTGTCGGCGTCGAGGAGCTCCGTCAGGTGGTGCGCCCCCAGCATCATGGGGGCGTCGGGGAAGCGGCGTCGGCACTCGACGTAGCGGTGGAGGGACGCGGCGAAGCCGAAGTTGATGGGAGCCAGGAGGGGATCGAGGATGAAGGGGATGTCCCAGTCCCGGAGGCGCTCCACGGCGCGGGCGAGCCCGTCCAGGGCCGGGTCTGCGGGCGGGTCGGAGTCCGGGACCACGACCACGGTGGCGCCGCGCAGGTCCCGCGCCAGGTGAACGGTCGACGGCGTCACGCTGAGCACGTACTCCGCCCCCGCCGCCACGCCCTCGCGCATCTCCCACGGGTCAAAGGTGTCGACGCTCACCCGGAAGCCCCGCTCGCGGAGGGACGAGACGGCGCGGCCGATCCCGTCCCACCGCCGTCCGGGCACGCAGCCCAGGTCGACCACGTCCGCCCCGCTGGCCCGGTAGTACTCCGCCTGCGCGAGCAGGCGCTCCCAGGGTAACTCGGGGGCCGACTGGACCTCGGCGAAGAGGAGCGCGCTGTACTCGCCGTAACCCACGAGGCGCCTCCGGCGGCCGAAGAACTCGGGCAGGTCCTTGAGGTCGGCCGGCCCCCGCTCGACCGGCACCCCGAGGCGGGCGGACAGCGCGCCCACGTCGCCCCGGCACAGCCCCGGGATGAGGACACGGTCCGTCCCCGGCGGCACCGTGAGGCGGGGTGCCATCCACTCGGTGGTCATCAGGGAGGCGACGGTGATGGGAAGGACCTGCACCTCCCACTCGGCCTCCCCCGCGAGGTCGGCCAGGGTGGCCCGGAGGGCGCGCTCGGCCAGGGTGCCGGTCACGCAGAGGATCCGCTGCATCCCGTCCCCTCCCCTCACCGCATGACGGTCCCGCCGTTCACCACGATGGCCTGCCCGGTGATGAACCGCGCCCCCGGCGAGGCGAGGAACACCGCGGCCTCCGCCACGTCCTCGGGGGTCCCCCAGCGCCCCAGCGGGGTCGAGCGGGCGATCCGGCTGTACGTGTCCCGGTCCATCTCCTGCCCGAACCGGGTCTCGATCCACCCCGGGGCCAGCACGTTCACCCGCACGTGCGGGGCCAGGCTCCGGGCCAGCGACCGGCTGAAGGCCCAGACCGCCCCCTTGGCGGCGGCGTAGAGCTCCGCCTCCGGCCCGGCCATCCCCGCCTCGACGTGGTCCCAGCCCATGTTCAGGATGAGGCCCTCACCCTGGCGGCGCATCACCGGTGCCACGGCCCGGCAGCAGAGGAAGGTGCCCCGCACGTCGGTGCGCCAGAGCATCTCCAGCTTGTCGAGCTCCGGCAGGCGGGGGGCGTCGCCGGTGAGGATGTCCGCCCCGGCGTTGTTCACCCAGACGTCGATCCTCCCCCAGCGTGCGAGGGCCGCCGCCACCAGGCGATGGGCGTCCGCCGGCTCGCCCACGTCGGCCCGGACCGCCACCGCGTCGGCCCCGGCGGCCCGGGCTGCGTCCACCACCTCCGCGGCTGCCGCCTCCGACCGGCGGTAGTTCACCGCCACGGCGGCGCCCGCCCGGGCGAACGCCAGGGCGATCGCCCGGCCGATTCCGCTCGACGCCCCGGTGACGACGGCCACCTGCCCCTTCAGGATCATGGCCTCACCCCATCCGCCGCGCATCGACGGGGTCCCGCGCCGCCCCGTCCTTCACGAGGCGGGTCCCCGCGCCGCCGCCCCCCTCGAGCAGGGCGATCACCTCCCGGGGTCGCCTCCCGTTCACCAGCCACGCCTCCACGTGGGGCGGGAGGACCACCGGCAGCGCCGGGTCGACCAGCCCCCGCCGCGCCGCCTCCCCCGCGCTCATCGCCGCCCCCGGCCCGTCCGTGGACTTGACCAGCACGAGGGCCGGCGTGCCCGTCGCCCCGGCCAGCCAGGCCGCCAGCGAGTCGGAGGTGACCCGCCACGAGTTCTCCAGGGGATCGACCCCCCAGAGCACGGCGGAGGGCAGCAGGACCGGCAGCCGGCCCGCCGCGGCGGCGGCGCGGGCGTCGCCGACCGAAGGCACCGCCACCGCGCCCGCCGCCCGGTCGGCCAGGAGGAGGCCGTACTGGTCCATCGCCAGGAGCGCCATCCGGTGCGCGGCGACCTCGCCGAGCCCGTGGCGGCCGTCCGCCTCCCGGACGGCGTCGGCGAAGGGCCCCCCGCCCGGCACCACGAGGAGCGCCACCCGGGTGGCCAGCGCGGCCAGGGCGGCCACGAGCTCCCGCACGGTGCGGGGGTCGGCGGCCAGGCTGCCGCCGACCTTCACCACCGCCCGGAAGGAGCCGTCGGGCGCGCCCGGGGCGGTCACGGCCCCGTCACCGCCCGATCCGGGCGCCTCGCACCGCCCGCCAGGTGCTGCGCCAGGAGCGCCGCCACCGCCGCGGCGGGTGCCGCCTGTCCCCGGGCGAGGGCCCCGCCCTCCGGCGCTTGCTCCCCCGCGGCGAGGAGGTCGTCGAGGTCCCGGTACGGCAGGCCGAGCCAGCCCGCGACGTCCCGGGCCAGGAAGCGCCCCAGGCCCGTCCCGATTACCGGCAGCGGGCCTGCCGCGCCGTCACGGCCGGCAAGCCGGGAGAGCACCTGCAGGACGGCCGCGGCGATGCGGTGCGCCTGGGCCTGCGCGAGGAACCGGGCGGCGACGAGGACCTGGGCCTCCGCAAGCGTCTCCAGGTCGGCGCACACCGCCCGGGCCAGACGGGCGAGGCAGCTGCGCCGGTCGCGCCCCCGGCCGTCGGGGGTCTCCCCCGCGTACGCCTCCGGGGCCAGGTGCCCCAGGGCGACGTGCACGTCCCCCGTCACGGCGAACGTCTCGGCGGCGAGCCGGGCCCAGCGCCCGCCGATCGGCACGGCGTCCGCCAGGGTCGCCACCGGCGTGCGCAGCACCCCCGTGTAGACGAGCTCGCCGGTCGCCAGCCGGGAGGGGTCGTCCCACCCCGCCGCCGCCACCCGCCCGCCCACGATGGGAATGATGTCCGCGGTGGTGCTGCCCACGTCCACCAGGAGGCACGCGGGGACCTGTCCGGCCAGCCAGGCGGCGGTCGCCACCCAGTTGGCGGCCGCCGCCTCCAGGGGGCGCCCGCGCGCCTCGGGGGGCGAGCAGAAGCGGCCCCGGGTCGTCCAGACGTGGATCGGAGCGCCGGGGCCGAGCGCCTCCTCCACCGCCGCCAGGACCGCCAGCACGCCTTCGCGCCGGGTGGGGAACACGTCGGCGAGCTCCGCGGTCATGGTCACCGCGTGGGCGTCCGCCCGGCCGAGCTCGGCCGCCAAGCCGGCGAGGACCGCCGGCAGGCGGCCGGGATCGCGCCACAGAGCGAAGGGCACGGAGACGCTCCGCTCGACCCGGACCGAGCCCGGCCGGCCCGGTCCCGCCGGGTCGACGGCCAGGCGGGCCGCCTTGACGTTCGCCCCGCCGATGTCCCAGCCGATCAGCGCGGTCACGGCTCCACGTCCCCCACGGGCGAGCCGGCGGGCGCGCGCCGCACCCGGAGGCGGCCGTCCTTCCGGAAGGCGACGGACCCCGCCAGCGCCGGCGGCGCCGCGGGCAGCTCGCCCCTGGCAGCCCCCACCAGGAGGTCCGCCAGGTTCCAGGGGAGTACCTCCCGCAGCCCCACGACGGCCGTCGTCAGTCGGGGGTTGACCTCGATCACGTACGCCTCCCCCCCGCTCAGCACCAGGTCCACGCCCACGTACCCGCCGAGCCCCGGGATGGCCTCCGCGGCCCGGCAGGCCACCGCCAGCGCCCGCTCCGCCAGCGGGTGCGCCAGCGGCACCCGCCCGCCCAGGTACACGTACCGACCGGCGGAGACGCGGACGTGCTGGGCGTTCAGGCTGAGCGCCACGGCCCGCCCCCGGGAGACGAGGAGCGAAGCACTCGCGTGCTTGCCGCGGATGTGCGGCTGCACCACGTAGCCCGCCTCGCCCTCCCACCGCCCGGCCTCCCGGACCAGCCGCACGCCCTCGGCCCCGCAGCCGTCGCGCGGCTTGACCACGACCGGGAGCGACCAGCCCGGGGGTGGCAGCGGGTCGCCTGGCGCCAGCTCCAGGCACGGTGGAACCGGCAACTTGGCGTCCGCGAGTCGCTGGAAGGTGAGGAGCTTGTCCCCTGCCAGAGCCGCCGCGGCGGCGCTCGAGCCGAGGTTCAGCTTTCCGGCCCTTTCGATCACCGCCGTGAGATCGGCCAGTACGCCGGCCGTCTCCGGCGCCACCACCAGAGCGGCATCAGCCCAGAGGATCCGCTCCGCCAGCTCCTCGCGGAGCTGCCCGGGTTCGATCGCCTCGATGCGGGCCCCGGGCGCCGCGGAACGCAGGCGGCGGGCGGAGTCCCGGTCCGTGCGGCAGTCGACGAGGCTCAGCAGCTCGTATCCCTCCGACCGGGCAAAGTCGGCCAGGAGTGCGGTGAGCATGGCGAGACCCTCGGCCAGGAGCCCCGCCTCCAGCGGCCCTCCCGGCAGCCCCCCGCCCGTCGCGTACTCCGCCAGGAGCACCCGCAACCGGACCCGACCTCCTCCGGGCGGCGCTAGCCCTCCGCCCCTGCGGTCTCCTCAACGGCGTTCAGCGTACCCTCGGCCAGCTTGCGTACCTCCTCGGCGACCACGGCGAATCCCCGCCCTTGTGCTCCCGCCCGGGCCGCCTCGATGGTAGCGTTCAGCGCCAGGAGGTGGATCTGGCGGGCGATACCCTGGACGAAGCCACTCACCCGGGTGATTTGCTGCGCGTGGGCGATCAGCCGCCCCACGCCCCCGACCAGGCCGCTCACCCGGTCCTGGATCTTCGACATGGCGGAGAGGGCCTTGGCCGCCACCTCGTACCCTTCGGCGGTCACGTCCCGCATCCGGGCCGCCACCCCGGCCCCCTCTCCCGCCGACTGGGCCGCCGCTTCCGCCGCAGCCCGCGTCTCGGCGAGCGAGGCGCTCATGGACTCGGTGCTCGCGTGGATGCCTCGCACGTGGCGGCTCGCGGCCTCCACGCGCAGCGAGTTGCGGGCGGCCGCGACGCGAC
Organism: Caldinitratiruptor microaerophilus; assembly: GCF_025999835.1. Classification (NCBI taxonomy): domain Bacteria; kingdom Bacillati; phylum Bacillota; class Clostridia; order Eubacteriales; family Symbiobacteriaceae; genus Caldinitratiruptor; species Caldinitratiruptor microaerophilus. The sequence continues at coordinate 1,542,390 of NZ_AP025628.1, forward strand.
CCGGCTCCTCATCCGGCCCCGGCGTGGCCATGCGCCCCGGAACCGGGAACCCAGCGGCCGTGCTCATCTCGGGAGCACCTCCCCGACAGCCAGCCGAGGCGAAGGGACAGGGGGATGGAGCCGGGCGCTCCGCCCGAGGACCAGGTGGACGAAAAGCCCCGCCGCGACCAGGTCGGCGGTGGTCCCGGGGTTCCGGCGGTTGGCCGGGTCTCGCAGGAACCGGTCGAGAGACCGCATGGCTGCCCGCCCCCGCCGGGTGCGGACGCCGCCGGCGACGAGGACCCAGCGGGCACGCTCGGACACCTCTGCCGCCGCCGACGGGCCCAATTTGCGGGCGATCAGGGTATCCGGCGTGGTGGCGAGCACCCGGAGGAACGCCTCGGCCACCGCCTGCCGCACCTCGAGGCCCGCCGCCAGCGCGTCCTCCAGGGCCGGTAGCACCCGGTCGAAGGTGAGCCCGTAGCCGGTCGCGTATTCCCCCGCGACGTGGTCCCGCCCTGCGGCTGCGGCCATGGCTTCCCTCAGGTTGACCTGCGGCTCTTCCCGCACGTCGTGATCGGGGGCAGCCCCGAGCCCGCCCGGCGCCGCGAGGCGGATGGCTTCGTAGGCCAGCCGGGCGTCGTCCACCGTGAGCTCGCCCAGAACCTCCTCCGTCGCCCGCCGGAGCGTCGCCGGGTCGGGATCGGCCCCCGGACGCCCCGCGGCCCGGGCGTACGCCCGGGCAAGGGGTGCCAGCAGCAGCACGATGCCCAGGTTCGTGTTCGCCTGGACCACCCGTCGGGTGGCCCGGACGGCCTCCAGGACGAGCTGTCCCGGCCGGCGCTCCACGGCCTGCGCCATGACCGGAGCGATGGCCAGGGCGCTGGTCACGAAGTCGGGATAGGATACGTCGGCAAAGCCGCGCGTGGGCGTCACGTTGCCGGGCTTCTCCGCACTGGCCTCCAGGATGCAGGCCAGAGCCGTCGCCCACTCGATCCGGCGGGCCGCCCCGGTGGCTCGGTCGGCGGCGGAGGCGGTCATCGGATCACCCCCCTGGACCGATCCGCCGGTCCCCGGCCGGGCTAGCCGGCCTCAGCAGCCCTGCTCGCCACGGCTCCGCCCGCCTCCGTGGAACCCGTGCGACCGGTGAGCTCCAGCACCCGGTCGGCGATGCGCCGCACGACCTCCTCGTCCGGCGGGTAGGGCGAGGGCAGGGCAGGGCGGAGCGGCAGCGGGATCTCGTCCATCCGGTAGACGGTTCCGCCCACGCTGATTCCGTACGGGGCCGTGGTGATGTGCACCCGGGCGATCCGGGACGTCTCGTTCACCTTCGGATCGAGCACGATGGTCGGGATGCGGGCCAGGTGCTCCCGGGCAGGGGCCGGGAAGTTGGCCGCCGGGTCGGAGGCGAGGATCAGGGCGGCGTCCGCCTCGCGGCGCACCAGGACGTCGACGGCGGTGAACTCCCCGGGCCCGAAGCGTGGGTAGCCCCGGCTGAAGTTCACCGCGAAGGGATAGCCCGTCTGCCAGGTGAGCACGGTGTCGGCCCCGGTCACGTTGCCGTGGCCCCGGAGGGGCATGGCGAGGAAGCGGGTGTACTGGTTGAGGTCGGCCGCCAGGGTCAGGAGCGCGGCGGAGTTCAGCTGCTTGCCCCGCGTCATCGAGATGCCCATGCCGAAGAAGATCACGCCGAAGCGGGCCTTCTTCATCCGCTCGGCGAGGGACCGGGCGCGCTCCAGCGGCACGCCGGTGGCCTCCGCCCGGGCGACGTCCACCGGACGGCCCCGGACGAGCGCCCGCAGCACGGCGATCAGCTCGAAGTCCTTGCCGGGGCGGATCTGGATGAACTCGTCCGCGGCCCGGGCGCTGGCCGTCCGGCGCACGTCGACGAGCACCATGTACCGGCCCTTGCGGCCTTCGGGGACGAAGCGGCCCCGGGGGGTCAGCGTGTACCGGGTGAAGTGCCGCGGGTGGCCCTCGGCCGGGTTGCAGCCCCAGTACACGATGAGGTCGGCCCGGTTGCGGACCTCCCCCAGGGTGGCCGCCGGCTTCCCCACCGCCTGGAGGGCGAGCTCGGTCGGCCCGTGGCAGACCGAGGTCGTCGTGTCGATGCAGGCGCCGGTCACGTCCGCCAGCCGAACCGCCTCCCGCTGGGCCTCGGACGTGGTGTTGCTGAGGCCGAAGATGAGCGGGTAGCGGGCTCCGGCGAGAATCCGGGCGGCCTCCTCCACCGCCGCGTCGAGCGAGGCCGGCTCGCCCCCGATCCGCGCGTCCGGCGCGTGGCGTCCCGCCGGGTGGTTCTGGAACCACGCCACCCCGAGAACGCAGGCGTTCTTCGCCCGGGTGATGCGGTCCCCCTCGACGGTGAGCTCGATATCGTCGCACACGCAACCGCAGAACGTGCAGACCGCGTTCGGGACCACCCGGTCCGGCACGGCGCCACCCCCTGTGGATCGGCCGTGTTGTCGACCGGCCGCGCCCCGGGAGCGCGGGCGGGGGCCCGGCACCCCCCGCCCGGGCCCCGGCGGCCGGAGCCCCCGCCGTCCCGGCGGCGAGCCGGGACGGCAGGCGGCACGTCAGTCGGCCGGGGCCGCCTGCTGCGCGGGCTCTGCCGCGCGGGTCCCGGCGAGGGCGTCGTACGCGAAGGCCGCCGCCCCGCCCCCGATCAGCGGGGCCAGCGTGTAACCCAGGAGAAAGTCCACCCAGTTCACGGACCCGCCGGCCAACGTCTCGACCAGGTAGGGTCCGAAGCTACGGGCAGGATTGATGCCCTGTCCGGAGACGCTGCCCATCGCGACGATGACCCCGGCCACCACCAGGCCGATGGCCAGTCCTGCCCAGCCCTTGGGCGCCCGCCCGTCGACGGCGGTCCCGAAGATGGTAAAGACCAGGACGAAGGTACCGACCGCCTCGGCCAGGTAGGCCTGCACCGCGGTGTAGCCGGCTCCCACGGCCGGGGCACCCAGGGCACCCACCGCCTTCGAGCCGAATACGGCCCAGAGGGTCAGCGCACCGCCCGTCGCGCCGGCGAGCTGCGCGACCACGTAGGCGATCGCCTCGGACCAGGACATCCGGCCGGTCAGCGCCAGGGCCACGCTGACCGCCGGGTTGATGTGGCACCCGGAGATGTGCCCGATGGCGTAGATCATCGTCGTCACGGCGATCCCGAAGGTCATGGCGATGGCGAACAGGGCGCCGACGCCGATGTTCGCCGCCCCCGCCTTGCTCGCCGTGACCGTCGCCGTGACCGCACCGCAGCCCACCAGGACCAGCACCCAGGTGCCGATGAGCTCCGCCCACAGGCGCCTGCTCAGGCTCATGTTCGTGCCTCCTCCCCCGAAGGACGTGGGGGACGTGCCGGGCCGGGAGGGCGCCCCGCCGGGACGGGGCGCCCCCGCCGCCCCTCCGTTCCGTCCGATCAGCTGTGAACCGGCACGGCGTAGCCGTCGTAGCCGCTCCTGGGGTTGGCGCCGAACCCCCGCACGAGGCCCATGTTCGTGATGCGGTAGTCGGTGACGCCCCAGTCCTTGTCGATGCGGAGCGGGGCGATCGCGGTCTCCTTGTGGAGCGCGGCGACGTGGGTGAGCAGCGTGGCGGTCACGGGCTCGCTCGTGAGCAGGCACGGGAAGTCGGACAGCTTCATGATCGCCGCCGCCCGCTGCGTGATCGCGCAGCCGGGGTACGTCCAGCGGTGCGGGTTGGCGAGGATCTCGTGCTCGTCGAGCGGGCGGAAGTCGACGGGCACGCCGCCGATCTCCCCGCCGCCGCCCATGGGCTTCGGCTTGAGGATCCGCCAGCCGCGGTGCAGCGACATGATCATGTCCACGTTGTGCAGCTCGGCCACGGCGCCGCGGCCGGGGTTCATGGCGACCAGGTTGTGGTAGCGGTCCACGAGGAGCTGGACGAAGCTCGGGATCGGCATGGCGTCGCGCAGCAGCTCGTAGGCGAGCAGCGCGGCGCCCGTGCCGGTGGCCAGCGACAGGACCCCGTACTCGTTGTTGAAGCCCTTCTCGAGCCCCCGGTTCAGCGTGTTCTCGAGCGCCTGGGTGTGGGCCTCGAGCATCGCCATGACGATGGGGTCCTGGGCGAAGTTGAACATGGACTGGGAGTTGTGGTGCGCCACGTCGCCGACGCAGTACGCCGGGATCGCGCAGATGTTGCCCGGGTGCACGCCCGCCGCCAGGGCGGCCTGGACCACGGGGCGCATCCGCTGCTTGTACTGCTGCATGTAGGCGTTCGTGTCGAAGGAGCTGTGCGGGCCGTGGCCGCCCAGGTTGTGCGAGGCCATGAGCTTGTTCTGGGCGGCGATGGGCTGGTCGTAGATCAGCTGCAGCATCTCGATCTCGGCCTTGATGGCCTCCCCGAGCGTCTTGCCGGACTCGATCGCGCCCTGGAAGGCCTCGCCGAGGCAGTAGGAGGTGTTCATGCCGAACGACTTCGAGGCGAGGATCGTCTCTTTGTGGACCTTCGGGATGTCGAGCTTGCTCAGGATCGCGTTGAAGACGTTGGCGGTCGACCCCGGGCTCAGCGCGAAGTCCACGCCGGCCACCGGGCCGTACACGCCGCCGTACCGGCGCACCGACTCCCGCCCGATGAGGGCCTCCTCCTCGGCGATGGCCTGGATGAAGCGCTCGACGGACTGGCGGAACGCCGGGTCCTCCTCGTAGAGGATCTCGAGGATCGCGGGCGTCTGGTAGTGCTCGACGAACGGGTCGTCCTCCGGGCGAACGGTTTCGGTCAGGCTCTTGAGGATCTCGTAGTGGGCGTTCACGGACTGGATGTGCAGGTCGAAGACTTCCTTCGACTGCTCCTCGGTGGGCACCATCTGGTTGACGGCGTCCACGTAGGGCTGGGCGTCCGTGATCTTGAACTGCGTGCCCCGGCGCTGCTTGATGTTCTTGACGTCCGCCCACACCGCGGCCATCGCCTGGCGGACCATGTTCTCGAACAGCTTCTGGCTGGCCATTGGCGACGGTCTCCTCCCTTTCGGGTTTGTGTGGATCCCGGGTCCCTCCCGCACCGGTTGCCGATGCCCGCCTTCCGCGCCGGGGCATCCCTCCCTTCCTGACCGGAAAAGGAGCGGAAGCAAGCCGCCAGGGCTGCCGCTCAAGGAAGGAGACGGATGAGCGCCGGCTCGTCGAAGCCGACGACCACGCTCCTCCCGATCACGACCACGGGCCGGTCCGCTCGCCCCGCGAGCCGCACGCGCTCGCCGTCCGACCCGGCCACGACCTGGTACAGCACCCCGCGGCCGTCCAGGAACCGGCGGAGCGCCTCCCACTCGGGTAGCTCGGGCTCGGTGTAGACGGTGACACCCTCGAGCGGCGTCGTGTACCCTGCACAGATGCACATGGCGCCTGCCTCCGGCGTGCTGTCGGCCTGCACCCGCGGGAGAAGGCCTAACAAGAACCGTGCCAACCGGTCCGCCGGGGCGGAGCGTCCGCAGGCGCGGACACCGTGGCGGAGCGTGTAACGATCCCTCGCACCGGGACCGAGGGCCCGTCATGAGACGTTACACTCGCCCCACCGGGCGCCCAGGTACCTGTAAAGCGTTGAAACGACATGTCCAGCCTCAATTCGTCGTTCTCCGAGTTTTCGTGGCCAAGCGCCCGCTCCCGCGGTACAATGGAGGTCGCCGATGGACAAGAGGGGCGTCATCCGACCGGTCGGCCCAGCGGCCGGCACAGCGAAGGGACATTCGCGCACTCGAAGCAGCCTGCCCGGACTGGAGGGAGGTTGCGTGCGGACATCGTCTGTCTTCGCCCCGAGCCACGCCCAGGTGCTGGCGGGCTGGGAGGCCTTCCGCGACGGGCGGGAGCTGCCCCCCGGCGCCGTGCGTCCCACGATCCTGCGTTCCTGGGTCCGCTGCCGCAAGGCGGGACTCGAGCCCGAGCAGCTCGGCCGGATGCCGCCGATCCTGGACCGGGAGGCGCTCCGCCAGGCGCGCGAGCAGAGCGCCGCGCTCCTGGCCATCGCCGGCCCCGTGCTGCGCGACCTGCACGACATCGTTCGCGGCACCGGCTTCATCATCGCCCTGACCGACGGCCACGGCGTCGTCCTGGAGGTGCTCGGCGACCGCCAGAGCCTGGCCTACGCGGCCTCGATCGACCTGGTGGAGGGCTCCGACTGGAGCGAGCGCGTCTCCGGCACCAACGCCATGGGGCTGGCCCTCATCGAGCGGCGCCCGGTCCAGGTGGTCGGCTGCGAGCACTACCTGCGGCCCCTGCACATCCTCACCTGCTCGGCCGCCCCCATCTTCGACGCCGCCGGCGAGATCCTCGGCGTCCTCGACGTCACGGGACCCCGGGACCTCGCCCACGCGCACACCCTCGGCATGGTGATCGCCGCCGCCCGGGCCGTGGAGCGGCAGCTGCGGCTGGTGACGGTGACCAACGAGGTGGAGCGGCAGAGCCGCACGCTCGACGTTGCCCTGAACGCCATGCGCGACGGCATGCTCGTGGTCGACCAGCGCGGCCACGTCCTCCAGCTCAGCGCGCCGGCGGCGGCCCTGCTGGGGCTCGACCGCCAGTCGGCCGCCGGCTCCCATCTCTCCGAGCTCTTCGGCCCCCAGCGCTGGGTCACCGACCTCCTTCGCCGGGGGCTCGCCTTCCAGGACGAGGAGATCACTCTGACGCGAGAGGAGCGTACCCTGCGGCTCCTTGCCAGCGCCCGCCCCATCGCCGCCGAGCGGGAGGGCCTGCAGGGCTTCGTGATCACCCTGCGGGAGGCCCGGGAAGTGAGCCGGCTCGTGCAGCGGGTGCGGGGGGACGTGGCCCGGTTCGAGCTCACGGACGTGCTCGGGATCTCCGAGGCCATCCACCGGGTCCGCCAGGAGGCGCAGCGGGCAGCGGCCTCCGACCTCACCGTCCTCATCATCGGGGAGAGCGGGACCGGGAAGGAGCTGCTCGCCCACGGCATCCACAACGCCAGCCGCCGCCGCGGGGGCCCGTTCGTGGCGGTCAACTGCGGGGCGATCCCGAAGAGTCTCCTCGAGAGCGAGCTGTTCGGGTACGAGGGCGGCGCCTTCACGGGAGCCGACCGCCAGGGCCGGCCGGGCAAGTTCGAGCTGGCGGACGGCGGCACGCTCTTCCTGGACGAGATCGGCGACATGCCCCTGGAGATGCAGGCGAGCCTCCTGCGGGTGCTGCAGGACCGCCGCGTGGTCCGGGTGGGCGGGTCCCGGGTGATCCCGGTTGACGTCCGGGTCATCGCCGCCACCCACCGCGACCTGCACCGGGAGGTCGCCGAGGGCAACTTCCGGGCCGACCTCCTCTACCGGCTCGACGTGCTGACCATCCGCGTTCCGCCCCTGCGGGAGCGGCCCGGGGACGTACGCTTCCTGCTCGAGACCCTCATCCGGCGCCGGACGGGCGGCCGGCGGCGCTTCTCGGACGAGGCCATGGAGGCGCTCTGCCACTACCACTGGCCCGGCAACGTCCGCGAGCTCGAGAACGTGCTGGAGAAGTGCCTGCACATGGCGGAGGGCGACGTGATCCGCCTGCGCGACCTGCCGCCCGACGTCCTGGAGGCCGCCGGAGGAGCCGGGGAGGGCAAGGCGCACGTGGCCCCCATCAGCGAGCTGGAACGCGAGGCGATCGCCCGCGCCTGCTGGCAGGCCGGCGGCAACCTGGCGGAGGCCGCCCGGCTCCTGGGGATCAGCCGGCCCACCCTGTACCGGAAGATCCGCAGCTACGGCATCCGCCTCCCCCGTCCGCTCCGCGCGTGACCGCCGGCAGGAGGCCCCATGACCGACCTGATCTTCCTGCCCGTGCCGCTGCCCCCTACGCCCGAGGCGGCGCTCGACGCGCTGCCGGAAGGGCCGGGGCGCGTGCTGCTGGAGAGCGCCGGCGGCCCCCCGGACATCTGTCGCCACTCCTTCGTCGCCGCCGCTCCGTTCGCGATCCTGCGGGGGCGCGGGCAGCGGTACACGCTGGCGACCGCCCGCCGGAGCCGGCGCATCGCCGGCCACCCCTTCCGCATCGTCGAGAGCCTCCTGGCCGAGCTCGCGGGAGATCCCGGGCACCGCTCCTGCGGGCTCGCCCCGCCCCTGGCCGCCGTCGCCCCGGGCGAACCCGTCCCGCCCTTCGCCGGCGGGGCGATCGGCTACCTGGCCTACGACCTGGGCCGTCAGGTGGAGCGCATCCCGGTGCAGGCCCGGGACGACCTCGGGCTCCCCGAGCTGTGGCTGGCATGGTACGACGCGGTGCTGGTGGTCGACCACGTCCGCCGGGAGGCGGCGGTCGTCGCCCGCCCCGTGCCCGGCCGCCCCGGGGCCGCGGTGCGGGCCGCCCGCCACCTGCGCGACCGGATCGAGCGCGCGGCCGCCGCCGGATGGCCACAGGCCGGACGGCCGGCGCCGAGGTCCGGAGAAGTGTCGCCCGGCCCGCCCGCGTCCGGCGTGGCCACGCCGTGCGTGCGCTCCACCTTCACCCGGGCAGGCTTCGAGGCGGCCGTCCGCCGGGCCCGGGAGTACATCGCCGCCGGCGACATCTTCCAGGTGAACCTCGCCCAGCGCTTCTCCGCCCCGTGGGCCGCCGGCGCCCGGGCGCTGTACCGGCGGCTGCGGGCGGTGAATCCCGCCCCGTTCTCCGCCTACCTGGACTGCGGCGACCTCGCCGTCGTGAGCGCCTCCCCGGAGCGGTTCCTGCGGGTCGACCCGGCCACCCGCCGGGTGGAGACCCGGCCCATCAAGGGGACGCGCCGCCGCAGCCCCGTGCCCGCCGAGGACCAGCGCCTGGCCGCCGAGCTCCTCGCCAGCGAGAAGGACCGGGCCGAACTGGTGATGATCGTCGACCTCGAGCGCAACGACCTCGGGCGCGTGTGCGAGTACGGCAGCGTGCGGGTGCCGGACCTCCGGCGCCTGGAGGGCTACCCCACGGTCTGGCACACCGTGGCCACCGTCGAAGGCCGCCTCCTCCCCGGCGCCGGGCCGGCCGCCCTGCTGGCCGCCACGTTTCCCGGGGGCTCGATCACCGGGGCGCCCAAGGTGCGGGCGATGGAGATCATCGAGGAGCTCGAGCCCGTCCGGCGGGGCGTGTACACCGGGGCGATCGGCTGGTTCGGGTGGGACGGCGCGCTCGACCTGAACATCGCCATCCGCACCTTCACCGTGGTGCGGGGGGAGGCGCACTTCCACGCCGGGGGCGGCATCGTGGCCGACTCCGACCCGGCGGCGGAGTACGAGGAGACGCTGGCCAAGGCGCTCGGGCTCCTGCGGGCGCTGAGCGCCACCGGGCCGGCCGGAAGCGAGGTGGGCGGCGACGAGCCGGTTCGTCTGGCTGAGTAGCGCCGGCGGCCTCGTCCCGGCGGAGGAGGCCGCGGTCTCCGTGCGGGACCGCGGCCTCCTCCTCGGCGACGGCCTGTTCGAGACGGCGCGGATCTACGCCGGCCGCGTGCCGCTCCTGGAGCGGCACCTGCAGCGCCTCCGCGAAGGGGCGGCCGTCCTGGGGATACCCGTCCCACGCGGGATCGAGGAGGCAGCCCTGCGAACCGTCGCCGCCTGCGCGGTGCGCGACGGGGTCCTGCGCGTCACGCTCACCCGGGGACCGGGCCCCCGGGGCCTCGACCTGCCCCCGGAGCCCGCTCCCACCCTGCTCGTGCAGGTCGAACCCTTCGCCGGCCGGGCCCCAGAGCCCCTGCGCGCGGCCCTCGTCTCCCTGCGCCGGGACAGCCGCTCGCCCCTCACCCGCCTGAAGACGACGAGCAGTCTCGCCTCGGTGCTGGCCCGGGCCGAGGCGCGGGCGGCCGGCGCCGGAGAAGCCCTGCTCCTGAACACCGACGGCTTTGTGGCCGAGGGAGCGGCCACCAACCTCTTCTGGGTGCGGGACGGGGTCCTGCGCACGCCCGCCACCGCCGCAGGCTGCCTGCCGGGGATCGCCCGGGGGCTCGTCCTCGAGCTGGCCCGGGCTCTCGGCCTGCCGGTGGCCGAGGGGCTGTTTCCGCCGGACGACCTGGCCGCCGCGGACGAGGCCTTCCTCACCAGCGCCCTCCTCGAGTTGGCCCCCCTGGCCGGGGTCACCACGGCCCCGTCCGTGAGCGCCCCGTGGGAACGGGCGCCGCGCTGGCCGGCGCCCGGGCCCGTGACCGCCCGGCTGGCCGCGGCCTACCGGGAGTACACGACGTCCGTGGCCTGAGGCCATCGCTCGACCACCACGGCGGCCCCGCCGGGGCTCACGGCAGTGACGAACGCCCAACCGCCCTGCGGCCAGGCCTCAAGCACCCGCCGGGCGGCTGCGGCGATGCGGCGGGCGGCCCCGGGGCTCTCCGCCAGCCCGAACAAGGCCGGCCCCCAGGAACTCTGGCCGGCGGCCCACGCCCCGGCGGCGCGCATCGCCCGCGCCAGGCGCTCGCCCAGCGGATGGCGGTAGCGGCCGCCCTGGACGGGGGCGAAGTAGTCGCCCACCCGGGCCTGGATCACCTCCAGGGCGGCCCCCACCCCGGCGACGTCGCCCGCCCGGAGGGAGGGCAGGAGGAGGCGGTCGATGGCCGCGGTGATCGCCTCGACGTCCGCCCGCTCCATCGGGGGCAGGTCGGCGAAGGCGCGCGCCTCGTCCGGTCCGGCGAAGCCCGAGGCGCCGCCCGGGATGGCGACCACGAACCGCCAGCGGGCCGGCACGTCGAGCCGGACGGCCGGCGGCTCGGCCCCGGCGCGGTAGAGCACCAGGCCGCCCCCGGCGAAGGTCTCGGTGCCGACGCGGGTCCGCTGCGCCCGCCCGACGAGCGGCGCCAGTTCCCGCGGCCCGGCGCCCACCCCCCAGAGGCGGGCCACTGCCACGGCGGCGGCGAGGTCGATCTGCGTGCCCGACCCCAGCCCGACGTGGGACGGGATGTCCCGCACCACGGCGAGCGCCGCGCCCGCCCCGGGCGCACACCGCTCCGCTACCGCGCGCGCCGCCCCCAGCGCCCGCTCCGCCTGCGGCCCCGAGGCGGTGAGGTCTCGCGCCGGACGGGCCACCACCTCGGCCACCGGCCGGCGCAGGGCGACCCCCAGCCCCCCGAAGCCGCCCCCCGGCAGCGGGAAGATCCCGAGGTGCAGGCGGGCCGGCGCCCGCACCCGCACGGAGGCCGCGCCGGCAGCTGCCCCGGGCCTCACCGGCGGACCCCGGAGACAGTCCCCCCGGCCCCGGAGACCACCCCTGCCAGCGCCGAGACGAGCGCCCGGACCCGGCCCGGGTCGATCCGGCCGCCCAGGCGGTCCCCGCCCGTGCAGGCGGCTCCCCGCACGCCGGCGATGTCCGGACCCAGCGCCGCGACGCGGGGAAGGTCGGCCGGCGTGAGCGAGCCGGCCAGGGCGCTCGTGAGCCCGTGCCGCCGGCACGCCTCGACGAAGGCCCGCGCGCGGGCATCCGTCATGTGGGCGAAGAGGCCGCCGGCGCCCTTGTGCAGGGTGTCGACCATGGCGCCCGCGCAGCCGGCGGCGGCCGCGGCGGCCGGCACGTCGAGGGGGTCGACCGCCCCTACCCGCGGGCCGTCGGCGTACGCGCACGCGATGAGGCGCACCCCGGGGGCCAGGTCCCGCAGCGCGGCCGCCACGGCCGCCAGGAGCCGCCCGGCCGCCTCCGCATCTCCCGGGCCCCGGAGGCCGACCTTCACGTAGTCGGCGCCGAGGCTCGCCGCCCCCACCGCCGCCAGGGCGGCGGTCCCGGGGAGGTCGGGGAGGTCGCCCAAGGCGACGCTCAGGGCGACCCTTCCGGGCAGGGCCCGGCGGATCGCCCGCACGACCGCCGGCGCGGGGGCCCCCAGGGCGCCTTCGGCCGGGTTCTTGACGTCGACGATGTGGGCGCCGCCGGCGAGGGCCGCCGCCGCCTCCTCCGCATCCACCACGCTGACCAGAAGCCGGACCAAGCCCGTTCCCCCTCCTCACACGGCCCGCCGCCGGCCGAGCACGTGCCCGACCAGCACGTCCGCCACGTCCACCCCGGTCGCCTGCTGGAGCCCGCGCCACCCGGGGATGCCGTTCACCTCGTGCACCAGGACCCGGCCGCCCGGGGCCGGCAGGAGGTCGACCCCGGCGTGCTCGGCGCCGACGGCGGCCGCCGCCCGCACGGCCAGGTCGGCCCAGCCGGCGGGCAGGGCGAAGGGCACCGCCCGGCCGCCGGCGGCCACGTTGGTCTTCCAGCCCTCGGCCCGCCGCTCGATCGCCGCCACGACCTCGCCCCCCACCACCAGCGCCCGCACGTCCCGCCCGCCGTGCGGGACGAACTCCTGCATGTAGAAGACCGCCCCGATCCCCTCCCAGGCCCGCAGCACGCGGTACGCCGTGTCGGGGTCGGCGAGGCGCACCATGCCCCGGCCCTCCGACCCGAAGAGGGGCTTGAGGACCACGTCCCCCATGGCGAGGAACGCCTCCATCGCCTCTGCGAAGCCCTGCACGACGCGGGTGGCCGGGGTCGGGATCCCCGCCTCCTCGAGGAGCGCCGAGGTGTAGAACTTGTCCACCGTCCGCTCCAGCGCGGCGGGGTGGTTCACCACCCGCACGCCGTGGCGCGCGAGCCGGTGCAGGGCGTCCATCCGGAAGACCACCTGCTCGAGCGACCCGGCGGGCAGTGCCCGCACCAGCACGGCGTCGTACGCGTCGAGCGGCGTCCCGCCCGCGCGCACCCCGGAGCTCCGGCCGCCGTCCCCCACGGCAGCGGCGATCGCCTGCACCGGCAGCACGTCGCACTCGACGCCGCGCCGCCCGCACGCGAGGGCGATCTGCGCGACGTGCCAGCTCGCCCTGCGGCCCAGGACCGCCAGCCGGGCCATGGCCCACGCCCCCTACCCGGCCCCGGCGGCGCCGAAGAGCGAGCGCCGCAGCAGGTCGGGGTCGGTGGCGCCCGCCGCGAACGTGCGCCCCGTGCGCGTGCTGGTGAGGGCCACGGCGGCGGGGCTGAAGAGGAAGGGGTCGACCCGGTAGAAATCGCCCCGCTCCCGGAAGATCTCGGCGAAGGGGCGGCCGTGGTCGGGCGAGGCGCCGGAGGGGAGGCGTGCGGCAAGGCGGGCGAGGTCCTCGTCGGGGGCGTCGACCAGGAGGGCCACGCGGCCGCCGTAGAGGAGGCAGTCGTTCGTGCGCCCCATGGCGGTGAGGTCGTCCGCCGCCACGGGGGCCACGGGGGCGGTGCCCCAGGCCGCGCGCACGCGGGCCGGGTCGAGGCCGAGGACGCCCAGCTTGTGGAGCGCGGTCTCCACCACCCGGGCGGCCACCTGGACGGCTCCGGCGGCGCTGGCCGTGCGGGCCACCAGGATGGTCAGCGCGCCCGGCTCCACCCCGCAGCGGCGGGCGATGGCCGCCACCGCCGCCGGGGGCGGCAGCGCCGGCGCCTCCAGGGCGATGAGCGCCTCGCCGGGCGCCTCGGCGACGGGATACCGGTCAAACAGCGCCTCCACCCGCGCGAGCGCACGGCCGGGTCCCGACGCCATGGCGGAGAACCCCGCCTCCCGCAGCGCCCAACCGGCGTACTGCGCCAGGAGGCAGGCCTCGAGGGGGCGGTCGGTCACGACCTGTACCCCGGGCAGGTGGAGGCCGCCCTCGGCCCACGGCACCAGGGTCACGGAGCCGAGCCCGGCCATGGTGGCCTCGGCGAAGAGGCGGCCGGCCTCGAACCCGCCCGGGGCCCGCACGCCGCAGTCGAGCACCTCGGCGCCGGCCACCTCGTGGCGCTCCACCCCCAGGGCCTCGGCCCGCTCCGCCAGCGCCGCCGCCCGGGCGCGGGCGCGCCGGTTCAGGTTCAGCCCTCCCCCGCCCACACGAGTACCTCCCCCCGGCCCCCGACGGCCTCGTCGCCGCTGTACAGGTGGTACGGACCTTCCGTTCGGCCCGGGGGCAGGGTCACGCCCAGCCCGGCCAGGTGCCGGAGGTAGAGCGGAACCCAGGGGGGCCGGAAGGTGCAGGCGTACCGCTGGGTCGGCAGCAGCTCGGCCTCGCCCGAGAGCACCACCACGCTGCCCCTGTGCATCCAGGCGCCGCTGCGGAGGCCGGGCCGGCCCCCGACGATCACCGTCCCCGCCGCCATGGCGAGCCCGGCGAAGTCGCCGGCGTCCCCCAGGACGGCGATGAGCCCCCGCGCCATGAAGGCGCCCACCTCGTTGCCCGCCCGGCCCCCGACGACGATGACGCCCCCCGTCATCCCCGTCGCCCCGCCGCGGTAGGCCGCCCCGACCAGGTGCCCCGCGTCGCCCCGCACCCGGATGAGGCCCCCGGCCATCTCGGCGCCCAGCCAGTCCCCGGCAGAGCCCTCCACGAGGATCTCCCCGCCCGCCATCCGGCTGCCGAGGTGCATCCCCGCGCCGCCGCAGATCTCGATCCGGCCCCGGGTCATGCCGGCGCCGATCCACTTCACGTGCGAGACGTCGCCCTCGATCCGCAGGACCCCGTCGCCGGCGTCCCCCTCGGCGGCGAAGAAGTCGCCCAGGCGGGCCGGCCGGTTCCCGTGCCAGACGGGGAGGGCCCGGACCGCGTCGGGGGAGAGCCCGGCGAGCCGCTCCGGAACGAGGCACTCGGCCTCGACGGGGACGGCCGTCCGGCCCAGGGGGGTGAGCGTCAGCACGGCACCTCACCTGCCACGGCGGCGCGCAGGTCGATGCGGTACGGCCCCAGCTTCCCGCCGTAATTGCCGGCGGTGATGCGGAGCACCCCCGGCCGGCAGGCGGCCCGCACCCCCACCCGGACGGCGGCGGTCACCGCCTCCAGGGTGAGGCCGTCGACCACCACCTCGTACACCGCTCCCACCCCTTCCGGCAGGGCGGTGTCCTCCACCCGGGCCCGCAGGGTGGGGCAGAACCGGTGGTTCGTGGAGGCGGGCACGTGCCTGTAGCGGGAGCCGACCTTCGACCCGGCGCGGACGATCCCGCCCGGGAAAGGCAGGATCACCCCCGGCACCTGCTCCCGGATGGCCCGGACCGCCGCCGCGGCCGCCTCCAGCGCCGCCCCCTCGTCGGCCCCCAGCACGAGGAAGTTGCCGCCGCCGACGGCCGGCACCGCCCGGACCGCGTCCTCCACCAGGAACTCCCCGTCCATCACCGGGATGCGGTTGTACCGCCGCCCGCCGAGCTGCTTGGCGCTCTGGTACCCGTCGCCGAAGAGGCGCAGCGCCCGGCCGAGGGGCACGCGGCTGCTCCCGGCCGCGCCGCCGGCGTCCGCCGCGGGGCCGTCCCGGGCCGCCTCGCCGTCGCCGGCGAGGCCGTCGAAGCACGCCGTAGTCGGGCAGGTCATGATCGCCTGCCCCACCCGGCGGACGAGCTCCCGGGCCAGCGCCTCGCGGGTCGGGGCGAACACCAGGAAGCTCACCCCCGGGCGGCCGTCCGGGGTTTCCTCCACGGGCCCCTCCACCCCTGCCTCGGCTCCGCAACCGATCACCGACGTGGCCATGCCGGTCGCCACCCGGGCGGCCGTCATCGCCCACTCCAGGTCCCGTGCGGTCACGACGAGCCGGGCCGCCCACATCGGGAACGCCTCGGCGAAGGTGTCCTCGACGGTCACGCCCTCGAGCTGCATGGGATCACCTCGGGCCGGGGAAGGGTGTGGAGGTCGACGGGGTAGTTCTCGAACCGGACGGTGTAGTAACGGTCGAAGTGCTCACGGATCTCCGCCAGGACCTCCGGGTCGTAGGAGGGGGCAACGTAGAACGTCCGGCCCTGCGGGCTCGCCCGGATCTCGCCGTCCTCCACCACCACCTCCCCGTCCTTGATCACGTAGCGCGGGTTGGCGAACATCGCCTCGATGTCCGGGTTCCGGGCGTAGATGGCGACGTCGGCGTCCGCCCCGGGGCCCAGGTGGCCCTTGCGGGTGAGGCCCAGGAGCCGGGCCGGCGCCGCCCGGGTGATGATCGCGATCTCGTACAGGCTGTACTCCCGGTCGAGCTCCGGCAGGTGCGAGCGCCGCAGCGCCCTCGGGTTCACCTGCCGCATCGCCTCCCGGCGGGCCTCCCGGTCCATGAGGAGGCGGATGATCTGCGGATAGGCGGTGAAGGCGCCGCCGTTGGGGTGGTCGGTGGTGAGGGCGATCCGCCAGGGGTCCCTGGCCAGGAGCAGCCACTCCAGGCCGATCGCCCACTGCAGGGTGTTGACGTAGCTCTTGTCCTTGTACTCGTAGGGGACCACCCCGCAGCCCGACTCGACCTCCACGTCCTCGTTCGACCACTTGTGCCCGGTGAGCCGGTACAGGAGGTACTGCCAGGGGCTGTCCGCCGTCATCGTGGCCGCCGGGCCGAAGACCACCTGCCCCACGTCCACCGAGAGCTCAGGGTGGGTATCGACGTACTCGACCAGCCTCGGGACCGCCGAGGCCATGTCGTGGTAGTCCGTGCCGCCGTAGCTGTGGAACTGGACGTGGGTCAGGTGGGCCCGGAGGCCGGAGAGTGCCTCCATCGTGGCCAGGGTGGTCTCCCAGTTGCCGGGCACGCCGAGGTTGTTCGCGTGCACGTGCACCGGATGGGGCAGGCCCAGCTCGTTGCCCGCCCGGGCCAGGCCGGTCAGGATCTGCCGGGCGCTCACCCCGTAGGGCGCCAGGGGCTCGTCGAGGACCTTCACGTTGCCGCCGAACTTCCACGCCTCGGTGCCGCCGGGGTTGACGATCTTGATCGCCGCCCCCTTCGCCGCCCCGAGCAGCCAGGCGGCGAAGTCCCGGACCCGGTCGTGCCGGCCCTCCGCCAGGCGGTCGAGCACGAACTCGTTGTTGCCCATGAGGATGAAGCCGAGCTTGTCGATCACCGGGGTGTCGGCGAACTCCTCGTGCGTGTGCCGGGCGCCCATCGGGATCACGGCGGCGTCCACGGCCGTGGTGTACCCGAGCCCCGCGTAGAGGTAGCCCGTGGCGAAGGTGGGCGGCACCACGCTGGCGATCCCGGAGCGGGTGCACGCCGTCCGGGGCATCGGCCGGCCGCGGCGGTGGTACTCGGGGAACATCTTGCGGGCGAGGTTCACCTTGGGCCCGGCGATGTGCGCGTGCATGTCCACCCCGCCCGGCATCACCACCATGCCCCGGGCGTCGATGGTCCGCACCGGCTCTTCCCGTGCTCCGGGCGGACCCGGCGGGGGATCGACCACCCGCCCGTCCCGGATCCAGATGTCCCGGATCTCCCCGTTGACGCCGTTCATCGGGTCATATACCTCGCCGCCGGCAATTCGTAGCATGGACCCTGGCCTCCAGTAGGGTGCTGCCTCGGGCGCGCCGCCTGCCGCCGGTGGATCTCCACGCAGACGTCGGCGAAGGTCCCCGGGATCGGCGCCCGGGGCTTGTGGACGCGGACGGTCACGGCGTCCACGGGGAAACGCTCCAGCAGCCGGCCGGCGATCGCCTCGGCCAGCGCCTCGACCAGGCGCACCCGGGGCCCCTCGACCACCGACCGCACCTCGGCGAAGACGGCCCCGTAGTCCACGGTCCGGCCGGGGTCGTCGGCCACCCCGCCGGCGGCCAGGTCGAGGTGGAGTTCCACGTCGACGCCGAAGACCTGGCCGTGCGCCGCCTCGTGCGCGTGCACGCCGTGCCGGCCGAAGAACTGCATTCCGCTGATCACGATGCGGTCCACGTCCCGTCCCTCCCCGGCCCGGCCGCGCTGCGGGCCGTCAGCGGGCCGCCGGCTCGAGCCAGACCGGGATCCCCTTCGAGTCCGGCATCCCGGTGCCGTGGGTCTCGCCGCCCATCAGGCGGCTGGACGGCGTGCCGTAGGCCACGAAGGCGAGCCCCGGCGGCAGGTCGGCCGGCGGCCGGGCGCGGGCCACGAGGACCACGGAGCCGTGGGCGGAGGTCACCCGCACCTGGTCCCCGTCTCTGCACCCGATCGCCTCCAGGTCCTCCGCGCAGACCTCAACCGTCTCCGTCGCCTCCCGGTACTCGGCCGTGTCCTTGCCCAGGTTGGCCGCCACGCCCTGGCGAGAGGTGCGGCCCGGAACGAGCAAGAGCGCGCGGCGCAATGAGCTCCCCCCTCACCGCCTGCACCCGGCGCACCAGGTCGGTCAGGCACGTTTCCCGGTCCCCGGCGGCGGCGAGCACCGTGCAGACGGGGTGTCCCCTGCGGACGGGGGCGCCGCCGGACGGGACGTCCCGGAGCCCCGCCGCCGCCCAGTCCCCGTCCAGCCGCCAGACCCCGTCCTCGGTCGCGTAGACGACCGCCTTCCCGAAGTAGCCCTCCCACCGGGGCCGGCTCGCCGGCAGCCGGCCTTCGAGGGCGGCCAGGTGGGCCGGGAACAGGCTCTGGCCGGTGGCCTGCTCCAGCAGCTCGACCGCCGCCGTGTACCGGGGGTTGACCTCGATCGGCACCGGGCCGTCCGCCGTCAGGACCAGGTCGACCCCGCCGATCCCGGCGAGCCCGGACGAGCGGGCGAGCCAGCGGACGAGGCGGGTCAGCTCGCCCTCGACGGACGGGCTCACGCGGGGCAGGAGGATGTTGCCCGCGTACGCGAATCCCGGCGCGCCCAGGGCCTCGCGCCCGGCGAGCTGCTCCGTGACCGCCAGGAGCACCGCGTCGCCCCCGCCGGCCAGGTACAGCGCCGAGGCGGGCGTGCCCGGCACGTACTCCTGGGCGATCCGGCCCCGTGGCACCGCCTCCCCCGGTTCGGCGAACCGGATCCCGGCGCCACCCGCGCCCCGGAGCGGCTTCAGCAGCCACCGGCCCCGGAGCGGGACCCGGTCGCCGGCCGGGAGAGAGCGGGGCACCCGGAAGCCCTCCCCGGCCAGCCCGGACGCGAGGGCCGGCCAGTTCCGGACCGCCCGCAGGGCCGCCGGCGGGTTGCCGAGGAGCGCCCCCGTCCGGGCCAGCCGCCCCACCACGTGGGGAGCGTTCTCGAGGCTCCCCGTGTAGGCCACGGCGTCCCAGGCGACGCCCCGCGCCCGCAGGCGGGCGGCTGCCACGGCGAAGGCGGCGTGCCGCGTCGGGAGGCCCAGGTCCGGACCCAGCGCGTAGGCCTCGCACGTCTCGCGCAGGTCCCGGTCCCCGAAGTAGTCGACCGCCACCGGCTCGTGACCGGCCGCCCGGACCGACTGCGCGAGCGCCCGGACCGAGGCGCCCACCACCAGGACCTTCACGGCGCCCTCCCCCGCCCCCGGCCGGGCTGCCCTCCCGGTTTCACGCCACTTCCCTGGCGATGGCGTAGACCGCCTCCGCCTCCAGCACCTGGTCCTTGCGCTCGAAGAGGGCCGCCACCGCGGCGCGGTGGACCTTCATCTTGAAGTTGCCGATCCCGATCGGCCCGAAGCACCGCTTGCCGTGGCGCAGGGCGCCGTCGTCCCCCAGTTCGATCCCCTCGATGCCGGAGGGCGGCGCCGCGTTCAGGTCGGCCACGACCTCCAGCGTCGGGTTGTCCTGCCAGGCGGCCAGCGGCAGGAGGCGAACCCCGGCCGCGGCCGCCCCGAACGCCACCTTGGCCCCCTCCAGGGCCTCGCGCCAGGCCGGCACGTCCTCGTTGGGGACGAGGCGGCCCCGCACGGTCACCCCGAACCGCTCCCGGACGTGCTCCAGCGCAGCGTCCAGCCAGTCCTGACGGATGGTGGTGATCGTCACGTCCGCGCCTTCCCGGGCGAAGAGCGCGGCCACGCGCTGGCCCACCGGGCCCGCCCCGCCGACGACCACGACTTTCTCCCCCCGCACGGAGGTCGCCCGGGTGACCTTGGCGACGGCCGCGGCCGCCGTCGTGTTGCAGCCGTTGCAGTCGAGGATCGCCGAGACGCGAAACCCGCCGAAGAACGTTTTCTGGACGGTCGCCAGGACGCGCTCGCCCAGCGCGACGTCCCTGCCGCCGATCCAGATGGCCGTGTTCCTGAGGTCCTCCCCGCCCCGGGTGAAGATCGCCCCGTAGACGATCTCCCGGACGCTGTCCGGTGTGACCCCGCCGTAACTCAGCACCACGTCGGCTCCGGCGTCCAGCGCCGCGATGGCGTCGAAGGAACTGTAATGGGGATCCGTGTCGACCTGGATCAGCACCCGCCGCATGTTCGCCCCCCTCCCGCGCCCCTGGGATACTCGCCCCGCGCCCGAGTCAGATCCCCTTGCCGGCCACCTGCAGGACCTGCCCCGTGATGCCGGCCGACTCGTCCGAAGCCAGGAACAGGACCACCGCCGCGATGTCCTCCTTGCGGGCCCAGCGGGACGTGTCCTTGGGCTTCATCTGCTCCAGGTTCTGCTCGGTGTCCGTCAGTCCCGGCCCGACGGCGTTCACGCGGATGTTGTGGTCGCGCCCTTCCAGGGCGAAGGTGCGGGTGAGGGCCTCCACGCCCGCCTTGGCGCAGTTGTAGGCGACCATGTTCGCCTGCGGGAGGCCCGCCCGGGTGAAGTTGATCACCGAGCCGCCGCCCCCCTCCCGCATGAGCGGGAACAGCGCCCGGGTCGTCAGGAAGGCCGTGGTCAGGTTGTTCTGC
The DNA here is from genome assembly GCF_025999835.1 of Caldinitratiruptor microaerophilus. Classification (NCBI taxonomy): domain Bacteria; kingdom Bacillati; phylum Bacillota; class Clostridia; order Eubacteriales; family Symbiobacteriaceae; genus Caldinitratiruptor; species Caldinitratiruptor microaerophilus. The sequence continues at coordinate 1,562,701 of NZ_AP025628.1, forward strand.
AGTTCCTTCTGCCAGTCGGCCAGCGTGTGGTCGACCGCCGGCCGGTACACGGTGAGGCCGCCCGCCAGGTTGACCAGCACCTGCGGGGACCCGAAACGGCTCTGCACCTCCCGGGCCAGCGCCGCGGCGCCCGCCTCGGTGGCGAGGTCGACCGCCACCCCGACCGCCTCGGCGCCAAGCTCGCGGCACTCCCGCGCCCGGGCCTCCACGTTGGCGGCCGTGCGGGCCGCCAGCACCAGCCGTGCGCCCGCGCGGGCGAAGGCCAGCGCCACCGCCTGGCCGATCTGCCCCGGCCGGCTCACGCCGGTGATCACCACCACCCGGTCCTTCAGGCTCATTCACTTCACCTCCGGGGTTCCCGCATCCCACCGGCATGCGATGCGAGACCTACAAGAACCGTGCCAGCGCGCGGACACGCCCGGCAGGGCGGCGGGGCGTTTCCGCACCGCGCTGCCGGGCGTTTGTCTGTTACAACCGGTCGCACTGATCCCGCCGATCTGTTAACGTTCATGCCAGGGGGCGGGCCACCACGGCCAACGAAGTGTAATAATCCGATACACAGCGGTCCCGGCCCCTACGGATCCTCGCAGCACCGGGGCGGCAGCCGGCCGCCGCACTCGGGGCAGTGCAGCACCCCCTTCCCCGCCCGGGTACCGGCCACCGGGACGAGGAGCATCGCCCCGCACCAGGGGCATTCCTCCACGTCTCCCGGCGGAGGGCGGCGGCTGGAAACCCCCATCCTCGGCACCTCCCCGTGCTCAGTCCCCGGGCCTCCCCGTCATGGGTGGTGTCGGGCCCGCTCCTTCCGGGTGAGCGAAGACTTGCGGTAAGCTTCCACGCGTGGCGCTTCACTCTACCGCGAAGAAGTCCGCGGCCGCCACGTCCAGGCCCGGAAGCTGGGGGTCGGCTACGGTTTGGTCTCGCTCGAAGACGCGGGGTCTGTCCAAGGCCGTGTAGACCGTCACCCGCTGGCGGCCAGGCTCAACGATCCACACGCTCTTGCTCCCGGCCCCCAGCCACTCCTCGATGCGGCCGTGCACATCGAGATACGTGTCGTTGGGCGAGATCACCTCGACCGCTACATCCGGGGCACCGTCGAAGTAGCCCTTCGGGCGGGGCTTGGCGAGTCGTTCCCTGGAGACGAAGGCCACGTCAGGCGCCCGAACGGTGTCTGGATCCCGGCCGAGCAGGAACCCCGCTTCGGTCACCACGGAGCCGGACTTCCGGGTCACGACGAAGTTGCCCAGAATACGGGCAATGTTGGCCACGATTTCCCCGTGCTCGAAGCCCGGCGGCGTCATGCGGACGAGTTCCCCCTTGACGAGTTCGTACCGCTGGCCACTCCGGGGGAGCTTCAGCAAATCGTCTGCGGTGAGGACCGTCCGCGTGGCCATCCCGATCCCTCCGGGCCCATTGTACCATTGACGCCGGCGGCCGCCGTCACCGGACCGGGGAAACCCGGCAGAACACCTCCAGCGCCCGCAGCATGGCGCGCCCCACGGACTCCGGGTACGGGCAGATGCCCGCCCGGCGGGTGAGCAGGTGCGCCTGGTGCCGGGCATAGGCCAGGAGCTCTGCGGGGTCCGCGAAGGCCGGCAGAGCCGCCGGGGCGCCGCCCTCCGTGCCGCCGGCCAGACCCGCCAGGGCGGCCAGGTAGCCGGCGAGGGCCCGGGTTCCGTTCGCGCAGCCCTGGCACTGGCCGCACGACCCCTCCGCGAGGACCTGCATGATCTCGGCGAACTGGACCGGGAGCGACGCCTCCGGCCCCAGGACGATCACGGTCCGGTTCCCCAGGACGGACCCGGCCCGGCCGAGATCCGCCCACGACAGGGGCACATCGAGCTCCTGCGGCCACAGCGGCGGCGACGCCAGCCCCCCCGGCAACACCGCCCGCACCGCAGCCGGGTCGGCCCCGGCGAGCCGCAGGAGGTCAGCGAGGCGGGTGCCCAGCGGCAGTTCGTACACGCCGGGCCGCCGGACGGCGCCGGTCACGGTGAACAGCGCGCTGCCGGGCTCGTCCGCCGTCCCGAGCGCCAAGTGGCGGTCGAGCCCCTCCCGGAACACGGCCGCGACCGCAGCGAGGGTCTCCACGTTCTGCACCAGGGTCGGCTGCCCGAAGAGCCCGCTCGCCTCGGGGTCCGGGGGCCGGATCTGGGGCCGCCCCTCCAGCCCTTCCAGGGCGTCGATGACCGCCGTCTCCTCCCCCGACACGGGCCCGGTGGCCGACGGCTGGAGGCGGACCTGCACCCCGGTGACGCTCGCCTCCCCGACGAGGCCGGCGCGCGCCGCCTCCTCGAGGGCCGACCGGAGGCCGGCGAGCGACTCCGGGGAGTCCCCCCGGACGTAGAGGTAGGCTTCCCGGGCCCCCACCGCACGGGCCGCGATCAGAAGCCCCTCCAGCACCCGGTGCGGGTGGTTGGCCATCAGGTAGCGGTCCTTCCGACTGATCGAGAGGCTCTCGGCCCCGTTGCCGATCACGTAGCGCGCGGCCGACGGGCCGGCGGCGACCCGCCGCCAGCGCTCGGCGACGGGCCGGCCCAAGGGGCCCCGGCCCCGCAGGCGGGCCCGGGCCACGACCTCCGCCGCCCAGCCGGCCCCCCGGGCCAGGACCTGCTCGAGCCCGGTGTACCCGCCCCGGGAGCGATACTCCTCCAGGCCCTCGGGGGTGCTCCGGCCCGGGTCGATCAGGAGCCCCGCCGTGCCGGGGCTCGCCGCGCAGACTCCGGCGCTCAATGCGCCCGCCCCCCTCGCCGGAAGCCCTCCCGCTGGGCCAGGAGATCGAGCTGGAGGGTGCGGGCGTCCTCCACGAAGAGGTCGACCCCCGGCATGGCGAGCGGGCCGCCGCTGCGCTGGTCGAGGGTCTTCATGTACCCGCCGCAGACCTCGCACGTGTCGACCCGCCAGGGTTCCAGTACCTCGAGGGTGAAGAACTGCACCTTCTTCGGGTCGTCCGCCCCGCACCAGACGCAGGACAGACGGGTCACCGGCCACTCGGTGTCGCACACGGGGCAGTGGAGGAAGCGGAGGTTGTCCGGGCGGATCCGGGCCACGTCGGCCTCCCGGCCGCAGACAGGACAGAAGGGCCGGCGCCACGCCGCCAGGCTTCGCCCCGCCACCAGGGTGGCCGCGAAGGGCCGGAGGACCGGCTGCAGGGCCAGCTCGGCGAGGGTGAGGAAGGTCTCCCCTTCGCCGTCCACCTGCGCCCACTCCAGCAACTCGGGCACCTGCCGGAGGACGGCCGCGGAGTAGAGGCGCTCGCGCTCTGCCTCACGGGCCGCCTCCACGCGGGGCTTCAGGCGCTCCCAGGTGGGCCCGAACCGGGGCTGTAGCGAGGCGAGGAGGTCACCGGCAGAGCGGAGGGCAGCGGTGAACTCGTCCGCCCCCGGCGGGGGCGGGACAGTGAGGATGAGCGGCTGCTCCAGGGGCGCATCGTCATCGCCGGCGGGCGGGCGCTCCGGCGCCGCGCTCGGGACGGGCGCCCGGCCGTCGACGTAGCGCCGCCACGCCTTGACGAAATCCATCCAGGACAACGGCGCCACCTCTCGCACGGAAGACGGCCGGCCGTTCCTGAAAACGTAAGCATTCGTGGGTAAAACGCCGTACTGATGGGAGAGTGAATGCTTACTTACGCCGGGCGAACAGCGCTCCCGACGGTTCGCGCCGGGGGGTCGCACCCCGGGACCCAAGCCAGACCATCCCGCTCCGGGCCGTGCGAGCCTACACCCGCCGGTACCGTGGCGGATAGGGGTACCCCCCTGCCTGGGCCTCCCTCGGAGGGACGCTCGTATAAAGCGTGCGTCAGCTTCCGCCCCCGCACGCCGGGGAGAATCCGGCGCCAGTCGCTCCAGACGTGCCGCCCGCGATTCCTTGCAGGTAGCGGACGGGCGTTTCCGGACCGGAGCCGCTCCCCAAACCTCAGGCCCCGCCGGGCGATCGCCACCGCCGCCGCAGCGTGCGGCGACAGCCCGTACCGGGCCATGAACTTGACCTTTCCGATCACGCTGGTGAACGCCGGGTTGACGGTGATCACTTCCACGCCCTCCCGTTCCGCACGGGACAGGAGCAAGGCGTGGAAGCAGGCGTAGGCGAAGTGCGACAACCGCCGGGCGTGCCGGTCGGAGACCTCCCGCAGCCGGGCCTTCTTCGTCCGGAAGTCCAGGCGTTCCACCACCACGGGCTTTCCGGCGGCCTTCGCCCAGGCCACCACGTCCGCCACAGCCTCTCCCAGTGTGGCCAGGACCTGTTCCCTGCGCCGGCCCTGGATCTGCAGCGGAATGTGCCGGGTTCCCACCGGGTTGCCGGAGCGGTCGATCTCCGCCACCGCCACCAGGCCGGGGTTCAGGTCCACCCCGACGGCCCCCGCCTGCCGGTGCGTCACCACCGGTGCAGGCATCCGCTCCGTGGTGGCGTAGAGGTACCAGGTACCGTCCTTACGCACGAACCGGTACGAGATGGCCTGCCCGGCCGCCAGGGCGGCGCCCAGCACGTCCTGGCCGTAGGCGAAGCGCACGCCCCGGATCAGCACGTGGGTGCCGTACTCGCCGGCCAGGGCGTTCGGGACCCGCAGCCGCAGGGTCCCGTCCGGAAAGAGGGTGCAGGTCTGGTTGCCGCCCGCCTCGTCCTTCGACCCGAGGCAGAAGAACGAGTCGCTGCGGGCCTTCCGCCAGGCCTGAAGCCACTCGTCGTGGGAGGCATAGCCATTCTCCGCCAGGTGGAACTGGGCACGGAACAGCTTGCGGGAGCCGAAGCAAAGGGAAGGCGGTCCCTGGTGGTTTTCCGCCGCCTCCAGCCGGGCCCGGAGCATGGCCAGGCGCCGGTTTTTTTGATGCAGGCGGAACCGGACCCGCTGGCGGCGCTCTACCCGCTCGTGGGGCGGCAGCTTGCGCGCCTGCCCGCTCCCCTTGGCCAGGGCCACATCCTCCCGCTGCAGCTTACGGATGGCCTTCTCCGTGGACTCGATCTGCCCTTGCAGGGTGCGGGTCCGCTGCTGCCGGGTCTCCTCGGCGGCCCGGACCTTGCCCTTCAACTTAGGCCATGGCGTTGAACTGGCGGGCCGTGAGGCCATGCCGGGCGATGTACTCCCGCTTGCATTCCTCTACAGGGCGGCGGCGGAAGTAGAGGTCCACGAACAGAAGCCGCTGCAGGCGCTGGTAGAGAGCGGCGATGGCGTCCAGGAGCGGGTACAGGGCCTCCTCCCGCAGGCGGGTCTGAAACGTGACCTGCACCTGACACCACGCTCCTGGAGGGCAGAATGGTAGTGTGCGCCAGACACGGAATAGCTTACCATAGCACACACGTTTGGGTCAAGAGGGATCTCGATTCAGAGGGGCCCCGATTCAACCTGTGTGGGGACCCCTCAAGAAAACTGACCTATACTGGCCTTTACTTATGAAAACAGCGAAAGGTTACAAACCCAATCACTCTCCGAACTGGACTTCGAGGTTGAGGGCCGGTAGCCCGAGCGGCTGCACGGCGAGGAGCCGCAGCGTCCGGGGCCCGTCGAGGCGGTAGACCGCTCCGTGCACCGACTGCTCGACCGAGAAGCCCGCCGGCAGCTTCAGAAGGCCGAAGCGAGAGGCGGGGACGAGGACGATCCACTCCGTCCCCTCTGCCGCCTCCAGCCGGCTCCGCACCGCGATCTGGAACCGGTCGGAACCGGCAGGCCGCTGAAAGCGCACCTCCACCGCGCCGGGACAGAGGATGTGGGCCACGCCGCTCCCGGCTTCATCGCCCCAGTCCGGCTCCCAGGCGACCGGCTCGTATTCGGGCGTCACGAGCCTTCCCGGGGCGTAGCGCCCCCGGCGGGCCGTGATGCCCGTGAGGTCCGGGCCCACCGTGCCGGGCGGACGGGCGGGCACCATCAGGCGGCCCCGGCTCCGGGCGGGGCCTCGCGGAGCTCGGCCGTGCCGCGGGCCAGTTCCTCCTCCACCCACTGGCGGTGCTCCATCCGGGCGTAGGACAGTTTCACGTAGCCGCTGATGACGGCCGAGAGCGCCTGCCGTGTGAACGGGTGCAGGAGCGTCAGGTAAAGATGGATTAACGCCATGGGGACGCCCACGAAGAACGAGAGGCTGTGGATGAGGAGCATCAGCCGGAAGGTCTGGACGCTGACCGCGCCCCGCAGGAGCCACATGACGGTGCCGGAGACCACGAACCCGATCCACGTCAGGATCACGATCCAGTAGTTCAGCTTGTGGCCCCCGTTGTACCGGCCCTGGGGGGGCACGTGCCCTTTCCCGGTGGTGTAGAAGACCGGGCCGGTCACGAAGAAGCGCAGGTCGTTCCGGGTGATCGTCACCAGTTCCTTCAGGTCCCGGAAGAAGCCCCGGGGCTCGAGGACGATGTAGAGCAGCGGCGCCAGCATCAGCCCGACCGCGGCCACCCGGTGGACGGTCCGGAGGGTCTGCCCGACGCTCCCCTGGAGGTAGACTCCGAGCCCGGTGACCGTTCCGTGCGGGTCCGGGCGCCACAGGAACAGGGCACCGGTCAGCGCCAGCACGAGCCAGGAGATCCCGAAGAGCCAGTGCACGAAGATCTGCCTGCCGGTGAACTTGCGGATCCACGCCTCGCGGGCCACGCCGTCACCTCCTATTCACCCTCGTGTCCGGAGTCGCCCTGGCCGGCCCGTGCGCCTGCGGAGGCGAACGCCCGGCGGGCCGCCAGCCAGTTGATGGCCATCCCGAACAGGGCCGCCCCCATCACGGCCTTGCCGATGGGCTGCACGGCATACTTCCACGCCTTGACCTTCCAGTCGACCCTGGGGTTCACGGGCAACCCGTAGACCTCGGGGGGCTCCGTCAGGACGTACAGCTCGTGCAGGCCGCCCAGCTCGTGCTCGCCGTACAGGTTCGCGTTCTTGAACCCCCGCGCCTTGAGTTCCTCGACCCGCTTCCTGCCCCACTCGATCAGGGCCTGCCGGTCGCCGTACTTGATGCAGTCGGTGGGGCAGGTCTTCACGCACGCGGGCTGGAGGCCATTCGAGATGCGGTCGTAGCAGAGCGTGCACTTGCCGGCCTTCTGGGCCTTCTGGTCCCAGGCCGTCCGGTCGACGTGGATGGCGTCGAACGGGCACGCCTGCTCGCAGTACGCGCAGCCGATGCAGGCGTCCTGGTCGAGCGTGACCACGCCGTAGTCGCCGTACTGCAGGGCGTTCGTCGGGCAGGCGGTCACGCAGCCCGCCTCCGTGCAGTGCATGCAGTTGTGCTTCTGGAAGAGCCAGCGGATGTCCCCGCTCTCCGGGTCCTCGTACTCCGTGAACTTGATGAGCGTCCACGTCTTGGCGTCGAGGTTCGAGTGGCTCTGGTAGGACCCGGTGAACCCCTCGATCCGGGCCTCGTTCTGGTTCCAGTGCTTGCAGGCGACCTCGCAGGCCTTGCAGCCGATGCACTCCGAGACGTCGACCAGCATGGCCACTTCCTGCTTCGGATTCCGGGGATCCGGCTGCCAGGCCTCCCAGGTTCCGACACGACCCACCGGTCACTCCCTCCCCTGCGCGGCCCCGATCAGCCCACGGGCGCGAGCTTGCGGACCCGGCCCAGGAACGCCTTCGATTCCTGGATGGCGACGTTGATGTCCGTGGCCTGCGGTGTCAGCGAGTTGACGATGTCGCCCTGGACGAACCCGCTCAGGGGCGCCCAGTGGATCGGGAGGCCGATCTCGTGCACGATCCGGTCCCCGAGCCGCAGGGGCCTCAGCCGCGGCGTCACGATGGCCTGCACCCTGACCTTGCCCCGGGCCGTCTCCACCTCCACCCAGTCGCCGGTCCGGATCCCGAGCTCCTGGCCGAGCTCCCGGGAGATCTCCACGAACGGCTGGGCGAAGGCCTCGGCCAGCCACGGCAGGTTGCGCGTCATGACCCCGGAGGTCTGGTGCTCGGTGAGCCGGTAGGTGGTCACCACGTACGGGAACTCCTCCGGCTTGCCGTAGTGGTCGTAGGGGGACTGGAACACGCGGGCGGTGGGGATGGACTGCTGCTTGTAGAGCCGGTTCTGCACGGGCGACTCCCAGGGCTCGTAGTGCACGGGCACCGGCCCGTCGGGGAGCGGCCCCCAGATGCCGCCGAGGCCCCACGGCTTCATGATGAAGGGCGTGTTGCCGGGCACGCCGACCGGCGAGACCTCGCCGGGGGCAACCGGGAGCATGTCGGGCACGTCGACGCCCTTCCACTTCTTCTCCGCCTCGTCCCACCACACGAGCGGCACCTTCGACCAGGGCCGCCCCTGCGGGTCGGCGGAAGCCCGGTTGTACAGGACCCGCCGGTTGGCCGGCCAGGCGAAGCCCCAGCCCAGGTGCAGGTAATCGGCCTTCCCGTCCGGACGCGCCTCCGTCCAGCCGTCGGGCCGGTTCGGGGCGGCCGGCTTGCGGCTGTCGGCCCGGTTGCCGGATTCGGGGTAGACGCCCGAGTAGATCCAGCAGCCGCAGGCGGTCGAGCCGTCGTCCCTGAGCTGCGCGAAAGTGGACAGGCGCTTCCCCGTGGCCACCTCGTACCCGTTGATCTCCGCCAGGACCTTGAGGTGGTCGATCTCGCCGGGATGCTCCTTCGACTCGTAGTCCCACACCAGGTCGAGGATGGGCCGGTCCTTGGCGGCGGTCGACCCGGCGTAGAGCTTCTTCAGGCGCAGGCCGATCTGCCAGGCGTACCAGGCGTCGCTCTTCGACTCACCCAGTGGCGCGATGGCCTGGTGCTTCCACTGGATCAGGCGGTGGCTGTTGGTGAACGAGCCCTCCTTCTCCAGCGGGCCGGCCGCCGGGAGGAGGAAGACCTCGGTCTTCACGTCCGCGGGGTTGTTGCCCTCCATCTTCCAGAACTCGGCCGTCTCGTTGTCGAAGAGGTCGACGACCACGAGCCAGTCGAGCTTGGGCATCACCTGGGGGATCTTCCGGGCGTTGGCCGAGCCCACGGCCGGGTTCTGGCCGAAGTTCAGCAGGCCCTTGATGACGCCCTCGTGGATGCCCTGGAAGATGTCGTAGTGGCTGTAGAAGCCCTTCCCCTTGGGCAGGTACTGGTAGGCGAACTCGTTCTCCGGCTGCGCGGCGTCCCCCCACCAGGCCTTGAGGAGGCTCACCATGAACTTGGGCTTGTTGACCCAGTAGCTGTCCTTGGCCGTGGTCCTCTCCAGGAAGTCCTTCAGCGTCTTGTCCTGCACGAGCGGGGTGCCGAGGTACCCGGGCAGGTCGTGGTAGAGCACGGCCAGGTCCGTGGCACCCTGGACGTTGGCGTGGCCGCGCAGGGCCGCGATGCCGCCGCCCGGCACCCCGATGTTGCCGAGGAGCATCTGCAGGATCGTGGCAGCCCGGATGTTCTGGACGCCCTTGGTGTGCTGCGTCCACCCCATGGCGTACGCGAACACCGCCGCCTTGCCGGGCTGGCCCGTGGACGTGATGATCTCCGCGATCTCCTGGAACGTCTCCACGGGAATCCCGGAGATCTCGCTGACCACCTCGGGCGTGTACTGCCCGTAGATGCGCTTGATGTGCTGGAAGACGGTGTTTGGGTCCTCCAGCGTGTCATCGCGCAGCGGCTTCCCGTCCTCGCCCTTCTGGAAGGCCCACGTGGCCTGGTCGTACTTCTTCTTCTCCGGGTTCCAGCCGCTGAAGAGGCCCTCCTCGAACCGGAAGTCCGGGTTCACCAGGAGTGGTGCGTTCGTGTAGTTGACGACGTAGTCCCGGTGGAACTTGCCGTGCGTGATCGCGTAGTTGATCAGCCCGCCGAGCACGGCGATGTCGGTGCCCGAGCGGAATGGCACCCACTTGTCCGCCTTCGACGCCGTTCGGGTGAAGCGCGGATCGATGACGATGACCTTCGCGCCCTTCTCCTTGGCGCGCAGGAACCACTTGAAGGAGATCGGATGATTCTCGGCGGCGTTGGAACCCATGAAGACGACGACGTCCGCGTTCTGGATGTCCCAGAACGACGTGGTCATGGCGCCACGCCCGAACCCCGTGCCCAGACCGGGCACCGTGGAGGAGTGTCATATCCGGGCGTGGTGCTCGAGGTACACCACGCCGAGGGCACGCATCAGCTTGGTGAGGAGGTACGCCTCTTCGTTGTCGATGCAGGCCGAGCCGATGTGGGCGACGGCCTCCAGCCGGTTGACCGTGACCCCGTCCTCCGTCTCGATGAAGTACCGGTCACGGGTCTCCTTGATCCGCCGGGCGATCTGGTCGAGGGCCCAGTCGAGCTCGACCTCTTCCCAGCGGTCGGAGTTCGGCCGGCGATACTTCGCCTTCAGGACCCGCTTCGGGTTCGGCCGGCCCAGAGCCTCGTACGCGAACTGGTACGAGGCGGCGCCCTTCGGGCACAGGGACCCCTCGTTGATCGGGCTGTCCGGGTTGCCCTCGAGCTGGAGCAACTGGCCCTCCTTGACGTAAGCGATCATCCCGCACCCGACGGAGCAGTGCGGGCAGACGGTCGGGACCTCCTTCGCCCGGGCGATGCGCAGCTCCTTGAGGTCCCTGGCCATGGCTCGCGTTTCGTCCGCGAACAGGAGCGCCGCCGTCGCAGCCGCCGAGAAACCGCTGATCCGGAGGAAATCTCGCCGGTTCAGTTCCAACCGCCCTACCTCCCCTCCCGGGAATCCTCTCTCTACCCGATCGGCCACCGGGCCTGCGCCCGATGGTCACTTTCTCATCCGTTATATGTACTCGGCGTCCTCTCTGAATCCTTCTCCATCCGATCGTTTGTCTGAGAAATGACGGAACGCCCCCCGCCACGCAGGGCGGGGGGCGTTCGTGCCGCCCCTCAGAGCCATTCCCCGCCGGTGTAGACGACCGGGCGTCGCCGCCCCAGATAGCCCACCAGGGTGATGCCGAGCCGCGTGGCCAGCCGCACCGCCAGATCCGTGGCGGCGGTGAGCGAGGCGCCCACGGCGACCCCGAAGCGGCCGAGCTTGGCGCACATCTCGTAAGAGATGCGCCCCGAGGTGAGGAACACGAGGCCGCCGGGATCCCAACCCCGGCGCAGGGCGGCGCCGATCACCTTGTCGGCGGCGTTGTGCCGCCCGATGTCCTCCCGCACGACCATGTCGCCGTCCGACAGCCGCACGAGGGCGGCCGAGTGCATCCCGCCGGTGGCCTCGTAGAGCCGCGCGGCCGCCTGCATCCGGGCGGCGAACGCGGCGAGGTCGGCCCGGCCGGGGGCGACCTGCCGGCGGACGGGCCGCAGCGACATCGCGTCGAACACCGACGAGAAGGTGACCCCCCGCCCGCAGCCGCTCGTGAGGTACCGCCGCCCGGCGAGGTCGGGCCGCCACCCGGGAGCCGGCCGGGCCTGCACCCGGACGAGCGCCGCGGAGACCGGGAACCCGGTGCCGACCACCGGCGGCGCGCCAGCCGGATGTACTGTGAGATGCTCGATCGCCTCGGGGCCGGTCACGATCCCCTCGGCGAAGAGAAAGCCGAGTGCCCAGTCGTCGAGGGATACCGGCGTGGTCTGAAGGGTCACGAGCGGGCTTCCGTTCAGTTCCAGGACGGTGGGACGCTCCACCGGATTCCCGGGCCGCCGCCCCGCCGTCCGGCGCCGGAGAAGTTCCGCCCGCAGGGCTCCGGCCATGATGCCCGCCTCCGCTGGGATGCTCCGCGTGTCAGGCGACCTCCTCTGTACAACCCGGTGGAAGTCGAGTAGCATTTCTGTGCAAAGCCACTTCTCTCCTGCTCGGGGGGGTTCGGCATGCGCACGCCCGGCCCCGACGGGCCCCCCGCCCCGGTGGAGTACCCGGTGACCCTCTACCTGGACGACGAGGAGCACGTCACCGTCCAGGCCACCCCCCTGGACCTGGAGGACTTCGCCATCGGTTATCTCTACGCCGAAGGGCTCATCGCGGGGCCGGAGGACATCCGGCGCCTGGCCGCGGATCCCGAGCGAGGCCTGATCTGGGTGGACCTCCGGCACCCCGTCGCCGGCGCGACGGGCCCCGGCGGCCCCAGGCCGGTGCAGGGCGCCGAGCGCGGCGTCCTGCCCGGCGGACTGGACGCCCTCCGGCCCGTGCCGGAGGGCGTCCGGGTGGCCCGCCGGGACCTCGTGGAGTGGCTGAAGGTCATGGGCCGCTCCACCCCGCTCTACCGCCGGTCGGGCGGGGTGCACGCCGCGATGCTCGTCCATGTCCCCTCCGGCGAGCACGTCATCCGGGAGGACATCGGCCGGCACAACGCGGTCGACAAGGTGATCGGCGCCGCGCTGCGGCGCGGCTGGACCGGCCCGGAGGCCGTCCTGCTCACCTCCGGCCGCATCTCCTTCGAGATGTGCGCACGCCTCGTCCGGTTCGGCGCCGGGCTGGCGGCCAGCCGCACCACCGCCACCGACATGGCGGTGGAACTCGCCGGACGGATGGGGGTCGACCTGATCGGCTACCTGCGCGGCGAGCGCGACCTCGCCCTGTTCACGTCAGGGCGCCGGCTCCTGGACCCCTGACGGCGCCGCCGGCTCCTGGATCGCCCCGGGCACCGTCTCCTGGCCGGTGGCGGTGACGTGCGTGTCGAGGCCGACCCGGTAGTGCTCGCGCAGGATCACGATGTCCACCCGGCGGTTGCGGGCCCGCCCCTCCGGGGTCGAGTTGTCGAAGGCCGGCCGGAACTCGGCGTAGCCCACGGCGATGAAACGCCGGGGGTCCAGCCCCTCCACCTCGGTGAAGTACCGCACGACCTCGGTGGCCCGGCGGACGGACAGTTCCCAGTTCGACGGGAACATGGGCGTGTTGATCGGCCGGTCGTCCGCCGACCCCTCCACGCTGACGTCGTTGGGGATGCCGCGTAGCCGGTCGGCGATGGCGTGCAGCAGCGGCCGGGCCTCCGGCCGGATCGACACCTCGCCCGGCCCGAAGAGGGCCGTGCCGACCAGGCTCAGCACCACGCCGCGCTCCGACGTGTAGACGGCGAACCGACCCTCGCCTTTCAGGGTGATCGCCAGGTCGCGGCCCAGCCGCACCAGGGGGTCCTCCTCAGGCAGCGCGCCCGGGGGGACCGCCGCCCCGGCGGTCGGCGGCGCGGCCGGGCGCCCGGGCAGGACCGGCAGGTCCGCCGGCATGGGCAGCTCGGCGGTGCCCGTGCCGCTGCCGTCCTGACCCGTGGTACCCGGCAGGATCCCGCTGCCGCCGCTGATGGCAATCTGCAGTGACCGGGCCAGGGCCGCGTACTTCTGCTTGTCCACGCTGGCCATGGCGAACAACACGATGAAGAAGACCATCAGGAGCGTGATCATGTCCGCGTAGGTGAGGAGCCAGCGCATGCTGCCTCCGCCGCCGTGTCCGCCGCCCGCCACCGCGCATCAGTCCCCCTTCGCCGCCGCGGCCGCCTTCGCCGCCCCGGGAGCGCCGGCGCGCGCCCCCTTGCGGCCACGGGCGGGAGACCCGGACGTGCCGGACGGGGCGGCCTTGTCCCTGGCGTGGTCGACCAGGAAAACCTCGAGCTTCTCCCGCAGGGCGCCGGGGTTCTCCCCCGTGTGGATGCCCGCCACCCCGACGAGGATCATCTGCCCGGTCTCGACCGCCCGCTGGGCCTGCGCCTTCACCTTCGCCCCCAGGGGCAGCCAGAACAGGTTCGCCGTGAAGATGCCGTAGAAGGTCGCCATGAAGGCCACGGCGATCGCAGGGCCCAGCTTCTCCGCCTCCGAGAGGTTGCCGAGCACGTGCACCAGGCCCATCACCGTGCCGATGATCCCCACGGTGGGCGCGTAGCCGCCCGCCTGCTCCAGGATCGCGGCCATCTCCTCCACCCGGTGCCGCTCGAGCTCCATCTCCTCGAGCAGGCTCTCCCGCACCTTCTGGGGGTCGTTGCCGTCGATCGCCATCCCCAGGCCCCGCCGCAGGAGCGGGTGGGCGATGGCCGGCAGGCGCTCCTGCAGGGCGAGCACCCCGTCCTTGCGGGCGATCTCGGCCATCTTCACCATGTCCTGGATGAGCGCCCGGCGGTCCTCGTCCGGCGGCCGGAACGCCCGGGCGATCGCCCGGGGCAGCTGCGCGAAGCTCTTCAGAGGGAAGGTCGTCATGGTGAAGCCGATCGTCCCGCCCACGACCAGGATGAAGGCGGAGGTGTTCCAGAGCTGCGACACCTCGCCACCGTCCAAGATGATGGAGGTGACGAGCGCCGCGATGGCGACCAGCATGCCCGCGGGGGTGGCCCAGTCCAAGGGGAGACCCTCCTGGATCGTTACGAAGGTGTGACAGGGAGGCGCTGTCTTTTTTATTGCGCCGGCCATGGCAAAGTTTCCTGCCTTTGGCGTAGGGAATGGACAAAAAAAGCAGCCCGGGGCTCCCCCCCGGGCCGCCCCACCGGCGTGGAGCCGTCAGCGGCCCTCCTCCGTCCCCACCCCGGCGATGCGCTCCGCCAGCCGGCGGCGCTTCACCCAGTCGAACAGGCGCTGCACCACGACCTTCTGGGCCTGCGGCGAGCCGGCACCGTGCATGCACTCGATGATCGGCGTGGCCCCCGTCATGTTCTCCACCAGCCGCCCCAGGCGGATGCGATCTTCCGCCGGCACGTCGGCCCGGGTCTGGTAGTACTTGCGGATGAATTGCCCCACCCGCGGGTTGTCCAGTTCCCGCTCGGAGGGCATCGTCGCCACGAACCCGCCGGCGATGTCCTGCGCCAGCCGGGTCACCTCCGGGTAGTACCGCGCCGTGTTCAGCTTCGCCGTGTTCGCCAGCAGCGGGTTCACGAACGCCGTCCCGCAGGCCAGCTTCGTGCACTCGTAGCTGCACGCCAGCGCCCCGCCGTACATCGTCTCCACCATGTGGGCCATCTCGGCCAGCTTGTCCCGCACGTGCGACGCCTTCGCCGTGCCCTGCATCTCCGCCAGCGCCAGCGTCGCCCCGATCAGCACGTCCAGGTTCCCGCTCTTGCACCCGCCGTAGTTCTGCCGGTGGTAGGCGGTGAACCGCTCCACGATCGTCGACGCGAACTCCCACTCCCCCAGCAGGAACACCCGCTCGTACGGCACGAACACGTCGTCGAAGATCACCAGCGCCTCCCCGCCCACCACCCCGTACGTCGGGTTCCCCTGGTCGATCTTCCCCTCCCACTTCCGGCTGTCGTTCACCTGCCGGCCGAAGACCTGGATCACCCCGGGGGCGTCGGCCGGCACGGCGAACGCCACCGCGTAGTCCTTGTCCTCCGGCCCCAGCGACTGCCCCGGCAGCACGATGAACTGGTGCGAGTTCACCGCCCCCGTCTGGTGCATCTTCGCGCCCCGGACCACGATCCCGTCCGACCGACGCTCCACCACCCGCACGAACAGGTCCGGGTCGTGCTGCTCGTGCGGCCGCTTCGAGCGATCGCCCTTCGGGTCGGTCATGGCGCCGCCCGACATCAGGTCCCGGTCCTGCGTCTCGATGAGGAAGCGCTTGAACCGCTCGTGGTAGTCCGTGCCGTACTTCTTGTCGACGTCGTGCGTGACGCTGTAGAGCGTGATCAGCGCGTCCATCCCCACGCAGCGCTGAAAGCAGGTGCCCGTGATCTGCCCGGCCACCCGCAGCATCTTGACCTTCTTGACCAGGTCCTCCTGGTTCTGCGGGATGTGGGTCCACCGGTTGATCCGGCGGCCCGTGAGGTGCGAGACCGCGGAGGCCAGGTCGGCGTATTCGGGGTCGTGGGCCAGGTCGTAGGTGACGGCGGCCGTGTTGACGTGCGGGCGGATGGCCGGGTGATCCACCACGCTCTCCACCCGCTGCCCCATGAAGTAGACCTCGGTCTTCAGCCGGCGCAGGCTCTCGATGTACTCCGCTCCGGTCATCATGCTGCGGGGTCCTCCTCTCTCCGGGCAAGCCCCAGGTGCACTTACACCGCCAGGGCGCGGACGACCTCCTCCGAGCGCGCGCACACCTCCATGGGTCCTTCCAGGAGCACCTGGCCCTTCTGGAGCACATAGCCCCAGTCGGCCACCTGGTTCGCGAAGCCGAGGTTCTGTTCGGCGAGGAGCATCGTGACCCCTTCCCGCTTCAGGGCCTGCACGACGTCTGCCACCGCCTTCACCATGACCGGCGCCAGCCCCTCCGTCGGCTCGTCCAGGAGGAGCACCTCCGGGTTGCCCACCAGCGCCCGGGCCACAGCCAAGAGCTGCTGCTCGCCCCCGGACAGGAGCCCGCCCTTGCGCCCCATGAGCCGGCCCAGGAGGGGGAACAGCTCGAGCACCTTCTCCACCGTCCAGGTGCGGCGCCCTCCCGGGCCAGGCCGGCTGGCGATGGCCAGGTTCTCCTTCACCGTCAGGTCCGGGAAGATCCGGCGGTCCTCCGGCACGTAGCCGATCCCCAGGCGCGCCAGGGCGGACGGGCGCCGCCCGGTCACGTCCTGCCCGCGCAGGCGCACCTGACCGCCGCGCGGCGGCAGGATCCCCATGGCCGCCTTCATGGTCGTCGTCTTCCCGGCCCCGTTGCGGCCGAGGAGGGCGACCACCTTTCCCTTCGGGACCCGCACGGTGACCCCGAACAGCACCTGGCTGGGGCCGTAGGCGGCCTGCAGGTCCACGATCTCCAGCACCGGCTGCTCCAAGCTGCGCGTCCTCCCTTTCCGGCGGCTGCCCCGTGGGTCCCCTCCGCCGCCGTCAGTTCCCCAGGAACGCCGCCCTCACGGCCGCGTTGGCCACGACCTCGGCGGCAGTCCCCTCGGTGAGCACCTGGCCCTGGTGCAGGACCGTGATGCGGTCCGCCGTGGCCAGGACGGCGTCGACGTCATGTTCGGACAGGATGACCGTCTTCCCCTGGTCGCGGGCCAGCCAGCGGATGAGGTCGAGGATGCCCGTCCGCTCGGCCGGCGCCAGGCCCGCCAGGGGCTCGTCGAGGATCAGCACGCGGGGCTCCACCGCCAGGGCAATGGCGATGTCGAGCCGCTTCTGATCGCCGTAGGGGAGGGTGCGGGCGGGGGCGTCCGCCCACGCCCCGAGGCCGACCGCCTCGAGGACCTCGAGCGCCCGCCGGCGCTCCGCCGCATAGCCGGCCACGTGCCGCCAGAGCCGCCGCGCGTGGCCGGCCCGGGCCAGCACCGCGGCCAGCACGTTCTCCAGGACGGTGAGCCCCAGAAAGGCGTTCGAGCGCTGGAACGATCGCCCGAGGCCGGCCCGCGCGAGGCGGGGCGCCGTCCATCCGGTCACGTCGCGGCCCAGGAGGGTGACCGTGCCCCCGTCAGGCAGGATCCAGCCGCTCAGGAGGTCGAAGCAGGTGCTCTTCCCCGCCCCGTTGGGGCCGATGACGGCGCGGATCTCCCCGTCCTCCACGTCCAGGCTCACGCCGCCCACGGCCACCACGCCGCCGAACGCCTTGCGCAGGTCACGCGCGGACAGGACGGTCATGGCTCGCCCCCCTTCCGGCCAGCCGCTCCGCCAGGGCGGCGAGGCCCCCCGTGACCCCTCCGGGGAAGAACACGAGGACGATCAGGATGAGTCCGAGCGTGAGCGACCAGTACTCCCAGATGCGCCGGATGTACGTCTGCAGCCCCAGGTACACCAGGGCGCCCACGGCCGGCCCGAGGAAGCTGCCGTGGCCGCCGAGGATCGCCACCGCCACCGCGTCCGCCGACTGGCCCCAGTGCACCACCGTGGGAAACACGCTGTGCTGGTACCAGGTGCGCATCGCGCCGGCCACCCCGGCGATGGCGGCCGCGATCACGAAAGCGGCGAGCTGGTGCCGGCGGATCTCGACGCCCAGGAAGGCCGTGCGCTTCGGGTTCTCCCGGATCGCCCGCAGGGCCAGGCCGAAGGGCGAGTTGACCACCCGCCACAGCACGTAGAGCCCGGCCGCCAGCACGACCAGGGTGAGGCGGTAGAATGCGCCCGGCGAGGCGAAGGAGAGCGGGCCGATCGAGGCGGCGGGCAGCCCCACGATGCCCGTGTCCCCGTTCGTGAGGCTGTACCAGCGCGCGGCCAGTGCGTAGAGCATCTGGCCGAAGGCGAGCGTCAGCATCGTGAAGTACACCTGCGACAGGCGCACGACGAAGAACCCGATCACCAGGCCCGCCAGCGCGGCCGCCAGCGCCGCCAGGGCCGTGGTCCCGAGGAAGGAAGCCAGCCCGGCCTTCTTCACCAAGAGCGCCACGGCATAGCCGCCGACCCCGTAGAACGCGGCGTGCCCGAGCGAGAGCATGCCGCCGTACCCCAGGAGCAGGTTGAAGCTGGTCGCGTAGAGCGCCAGGATGGCGGCCTCCGTGGCCAGCTGAACCGCGTACGCGGAGCCGAACGCCGGCACGAGCCAGAGGATGGCCAGGGTGGCCGCCCCGAGGCCGACTTGCACCGCCCGACCCACGTCAATTCCTCCCCACCGGCGGCACCCCGAGGAGTCCCCAGGGCCGGACGATCAGGATGACGGCCATGGTCAGGTACACGAGCGCCAGCTCGAACACCGGGAAGTAGGCGATCCCGAACGAGCGCAGGAGGCCGATGAACACCGCCCCCACGAGCGCCCCCCAGATGCTGCCGAGCCCGCCCACCACCACGACGATGAACGCCTCGATCACGACCTCCACCGCGAAGCCGGGCGAGACCGTCTGAATCGGCAGGATCAGGGCCCCGGCGAGGCCGGCGAGGGCGCTCCCGGCGGCGAACACGGCCGCGCCCAGGGCCGGGACGCTGTACCCCAGCGCCTCGGTCATCTCCCGGTCCGCCGACGCCGCCCGGATCACGGCCCCCACCCGGGTGCGGTAGAGCACGACCCACAGCAGCACCGCCACCGCGGCGGCGATCGCCATCAGCGCCAAGTAATAGGAAGGAAAGAGCGCCGAGCCCACCTGCACCGGCCCGGCGAAAGGGGGCGGGAACGAGAGGGACTTGTAGTCGCGGCCCCAGATGAGCTTGACCGCGTCCTCGGACACCAGGACGAGCCCGTAGGTCAGGAGGATCTGGTACAGCTCTTCCCGGGCGTAGAGAAAGCGCAGGAGCCCGCGCTCCAGGGCGATGCCCAGGGCTGCGAGCACGGCGAGCGCCGCCAGCGTGCCCACCCAGAACCTCCCGGTCACCCCGCCGGCCGCCGCGAAGGCCACGTACGCCCCCAGCATGGCCAGGGACCCGTGGGCGAAGTTCACGATCCGCATGACCCCGAAGATGAGGTTCAGCCCCGTCGACAGCAGGAACAGGAAGGACGCGAAGGTGAGCCCGTTGAGCACCTGCAAGACGAGTGCCACTGCGGCACCTCCTGGGACGACGAACCGGGGCCGGCACGCGGGCCGGGGACGGCCGGCCCCGCCCCCGGCCCGCGCCCCTCACCCCGTTCAGCGCTTGTTCTGCGGCGGATAGGTCACGTCGGCCGCCGGCACGACGGTGATCCGGTCGAGGATGGCGAACGGGTACTGGTCGGTGTGCTTGGTGTAGCCCCAGACGAGGTCCTCGAAGACCTGGTGGTCCTCGGGGCGGATCGTCTTCTTGCCCTCCGGAGCGTCGAAGGAGAGGCCCTCGAGCGCCTTGACCACGGCGTCGGCGTCGGTGGTGCCGGCCTTCTCGACCGCCGCCTTGTACATGTAGAGCGCCGCATAGCCTTCCTGGGCCACGTAATCCGGGTACTCCTTGAAGCGCTCGTAGTACGCCTTCACGAAGTTCTTGTTCCGCTCGGTCTCCGGGTACAGGAACCAGTAGCGGGTGGAGACCAGCAGGTTCTCGGGCATGTCCTTGCCCAGCGGGACCAGGACCGAAAGCGAGGCGCCGACGGGGTCGACGAAGAGCTTCACCTTGTCGAAGAAGCCGAAGCCCTTCGCCTGCCGGATGAAGGTCACCAGGTCGCCGCCCCAGATCACCGAGAAGACGGCCTCGGGCTGGGCGTTCAGGATGGACGTGATGTGGCTGGTGTAGTCGGGGGCGTTGAAGGGCGGCCAGGCCTCGCCCACGACCTCCACGTCGGGCTTGAGCTGCTTCAGCCGGGTGATGAAGTCCTGCCATGAGACGCGCCCGAACTCGTAGTCAGGCCCGATGTTGGCCCAGCGCTTGTAAGGCAGCTTCGCGGCGAGGGCCGCCGCGGCCCATGCGTCCATCCGGGCGTCGTTGTTCACCCGGAACACGTACGGGTTCCAGGCCTCGCCCACCAGCTTCGGGGTGGCGGCGTGGGTGACCAGCAGGGGCTTCTTCAGCTCGCCGACCACCTGGGCGACGTTGAGGACGCTGGAGCTGGAGTCGACCCCGATGAGGGCGTCCACCTTCTCGTCCAGGATGAGGCGCCGGGCCTCCTGGGCCGCCACGTCCGGCTTGCCCTGCTCGTCGATCACCTTCACCTCGACCGGCCGGCCGAGGATGCCGCCCTGCTTGTTGATCTCTTCGGCGGCGAACTGGAGCCCCTGGCTGCCCGCCTTGCCGTAGAGCGCCAGGCGGCCGGAAAGGATGTACAGGGCGCCGATCTTGATCGGCTGGGCCTGCTGCTGGCCGCCCCCCGCGCCGCCACCCGACGGCTGGGCGGCCGCCGGCTGCTGCTGTGCACCGCCCGCGGGCTGGGAAGACGTCCCCGCCCCTTGCCCACCGCAGCCGGCCGCCAGGGCCACCAGCCCCAGCGCCAGCACGAGGGCCAGCCGGCGCGTCAGACCTGTTCGAGACACTTCGCGACCTCCCCTTTCTTCGCTGTGCCTGCGCGGGGCGCAGGCCGGTCTACGCATCGCCCGCGCCGGCCGCCGGTCCGGCCGCCGCCAGGCGTACGACCCGCTTGGCCTTGAACTCGGTGCGCTGCAGGGTCCCCGCCGGCACGAGGCGCACGTCGGGGGTGACCAGGCACTCCTGCTTGAGCCGGGCCCGGAGCCTCTCGGACACCTGCGCGGGGTCTCCGGCGCCCGGCAGGATCTCGGCCACGACCGTACAGCGCTCCACCATGCCGCCGGAGCCCGCCACCTCGATGCGGTACTCGTCGGTCAGCTCGGGGAGCGAGCGCACCGCGTTCTCCACGTTGCTGGGGTAGAACTTGGCGCCCCGGTACACGATCATGTCGTCGTGCCGGCCCAGGATCCCGCCGGGCGAGCGGGCGTGGGTCCGGCCGCAGGCGCACGGCTCGGGGTCGAGCCGGGCGTAGTCGTTCGTCCAGTAGCGGAGCATCGGGGTCGCTTCCCGGGTGAGGTGGGTGATCACCAGGACCCCGACCTCCCCGGGGCGGACCGGCTCCATCGTGGCGGGGTCGATGACCTCGATCAGGTGGTGGTCCTCGCTCCAGTGCAGGCCGGCCTGGGCCGTGCACTCGGAGGCGAAGGTCGGCCCGATCTCGGCCAGCCCGTAGTAGTCGTACGCGGCCCCGCCGAGCCGGGCCTCGAGCTTCGCCCGGGTGGCCGGCGCCTCGGTGCCGGCCTCGCCCCCCAGGGCGACCGCCTTCAGGTGCAGGTCTTCCGGGCCGATCCCGGCCTCGGCCAACTTCTCGGCGATGTACAGGCCGTACGAGGGCGTCGCGGTCAGGACCGTCGACCGGGCGCGGGTGAGGAAGTCGATCTGCCGGTCCGTGAGCTGCGCCCCGATCGGGATGACCAGCGCCCCCAGCCGCCGGCCGGCGTAGTGGACGGCCATCCCGGCCACCCAGAGGCCGTAGCTGAAGGCGTTCTGGATGACGTCCCCCGGCCGCGTCCCGAAAGACCAGAGGGTGCGGGCGGTGAACTCGGTGATGTTGCGGATGTCGTTCTCGCTCCAGATCGTCAGGACCGGCGCGCCGGTGGTCCCCGACGAGGGGTGGATCTCCCGCCACGTCTCCGGGGGCGCCACGGTGAAGCGGCCGTACGGGGGGTGCGCCGCCTGCTCGTCCCGCAGCTCCTGCTTGGTCACGAAGGGGATGCGGCGGATGTCGTCCAGGGTGCGGATGTCCTCCGGCCGCACCCCCGCCCGGTCCATCCGCTCGCGGTAGAACGCCGAGCCCTCGTAACAGCGGCGCACCTGCCACCGCAGGCGCTCGAGCTGGAGCCGGCGCAGCTCCTCCCGCGGCATCGTCTCGATCTCGGGGTGGAGGAAGGCGCGTTCCACCCGGCCGACACCTCCCACATCAGGATCGGAGGCCCTGGAGGATCAGGCTGCTGAACATCTCGCCGACCTGCCGGGGCGTCAGGGGCCCGTCCGGACGCAGCCACTGGTAGGTCCAGTTGCACATGCCGAAGATGGCGAAGGTGACGATGCGCGGGTCGAGGTCCTGGCGGAACTCGCCGCTCCGCATGCCCTCCTCGACCAGTTCCCGCACCAGGGCCTCGTACCGGTCGCGCTTCTGCTTCACCAACGCGAACTTTTCCGATGACAGGGAGCGCCTTTCCTCGAAGAAGACGGTGACATGCGGACGGTACAGGGCGATGCTCTCCACCAGGTCCACGATGACCTGCCGGAGCCGTTCGGCCGCCGGGCCGGGCTGGCTACGGACCGCCTCGCCCCGCTCGAGTTCGTAGGTGATGAAGGTCTCGTGGATGAGGTAGAGGAGGTCGTCCTTGCTGGCGAAGTGGTGGTAGAACCCACCCTTGCTGCAGTTGGCGGCGGTGATGATGTCCTGGAGGGAGGTGGAATGGTACCCCTTCTCGAGGAAGAGCTGGAGGGCTGCGCTCACGATCTGGTTTCGCAGCGACTCGGCAGCCGTCTGCAGACCCATACCTCCCGCTGCAATCGACTGGGTTCTCCGAATGGGTCCTTCCGACCGACCGGTCTGTCTTGGGTTTCATTGTAGCGAACGGGCCAAGTCTGACAAGTGCCGGTTGGCAAGTTACGACGAGAACTATCCGCCCAGTGAATCGACAGACAAGTGAGGCATCCGCACGCGCGGGTCGTGGTGGCCGTCTTCCTGACACACGGTTCGCTGGAGCCGGGGCGGTGGGTCACACGGGGACTGTGGCCTGGGTGGGCGAGGTGCCTCCCTCGCAGCCGCCGCCGTGGTCATCGGCTCCTTTGGGAATGGCGCGCACGACGACAGGGTTCGTCTCGTGATTGCCATGAAGCATCGGTCATGGTATTGTAGTCCCGAAGTGGCACCCGTATATTCTTGTACCACGACGGAGGTTCGGCTCCATGTTGGACAGAGAGCGGAGCGAAGTGCGGACGAAGGTTGCCGACGGAGGCCGTCTCGTCATCCCGGTGGAATACCGAAAGGCTCTGGGAATCCAGATTGGAGACGACGTGATCCTTCGCCTCGAGAAGGACGAAATCCGCATCATGACCCTCGAGGGAGCCATCCGGCGAGCGCAGGAGGCGGTGCGCCGTTACGTCCCCGAAGGGCGGTCGCTCGTCGACGAACTGGCGGCTGAGCGCCGGGTAGAGGCCGCGCATGAGTAAGTGGGTCCTGGACGCCTCCGCCCTGCTCGCGCTGCTGAACAACGAGCCCGGAGCCGAGCAGGTGATGGCGGCGCTCCTCGAGGGTGCCGTCATCAGCGCAGTCAACCTGTCAGAGGTCACAGCCAAGCTTGCGGACGTCGGCATGCCGGAAGCGGAGATCCGGCAAGTCCTTGGTCCGCTGCCCATGGATGTGGTCCCTTTCGACGCGGAATCCGCGTACCAAACCGGCCTCTTGCGAGTCCATACCCGGGAAGCAGGTCTTTCGCTCGGCGACAGGGCTTGCCTCGCGCTGGCGAAACAGCTTGGAAGACCCGCGCTGACCGCAGAACGAGCATGGGGACAGCTCAAGTCTGACGTCGAGGTCCGCCTGATCCGCTGATCGGGCCGGGGGATCGCCCTCACCGCGCCACGGCGAGGACGGCCAGGTCCCCGTCTGTCGTGATCTGCTCGCCCAGCTGGGGCTCGTCGAGCCCCTCCACCATCGTCACGCGAAAGGTCAGGGAGGCCTGGACGGCGCGCCCGTCGACCTCTACCCGCTGCCCGGCGCGCACGCGGGTCGTGAGCGCGCCGCGGCGGAAGTCGCCCGCCGCCCGGCCGTCGACGAGGAGGCGCGCCCCGGGTGCGGACGGCTGGCTGATGAGCGTCACGGTGATTCGCCCCTCACGGACCGGCCCCAGGGCCGGGGCGACCTCGCCCTGCCCGGCCGCGCTCGCACCGGCCGCCCGCTCCCGTGCCGGGGAGGTACCGTCCCCGGTTCTCGGCAGGGAGGGGCCGCCCCCGGTGCCCCGCTGGGACGTCCCGCTTGTGGCGCCCTGCGGCGGCGTCCGGCCCGTGTCCGGCGTCACGGTGGGAATCCCGGCCAGATCGCGGCGCGCCAAGAGAGCCTCCCAATCCACGCCTTCCAGGCGGTCGGCGAAGACCGCCAGCCGGCGCAGGGGAGGCTGGGTGAGAAGCATCTGGACCAGCACCAGCGTGACCAGGCCGAGGATGGTCAGGTGCAGCAGGAGCCGCTCCACGTGCTCCAGCCACGACGGGGCCGGGGAGGGTGGCCCGTCGTCCCACGCGGGCTCCTGCGCGCGGCGGTAGCGCTCCCAGCGGTCGTCCTCCACCGGCGCCACCCCCGCTGTCCAAGATGTCCCCCGGGTATTCTTATGTCCTGCGGGTCCGTTTATCCCGGACCGGCCTCAACCGGCCTGGGCGCCCGCCCGTTCCTCCTCGCGGGAGGGCCAGCGGTTCAGCTCCTCCAGGGCCTCCTCCTCAGAGGAGAAGATGGCGTCCGTCCCCACCGTCCCGAACCGGTGGATCCCCTTCTTCACGCCCTCCTTCTCGAAGGGCTCACGCTCGAGGATGTACCAGCGCTGCGCCCCCGGCGCCTTCCAGATGATCAGGTCCTCCCGGTACAGCTTTGCCAACCCCAAGACCCCTCTTCCGTCCCCGCGCAGGTCGGGCGTGTTCCTGGTCCACTACTGTATCAGACCGCCGGCAGCGCCGGCAACGGGCCCGACGGGAACGTTGACGCCCGGGCGCAGGAAGGCGAGCCATACCTCCCGCACAGGGCGCCGCAGCACCTCGCCCAGCACCCGGGCGTAGGTCAGGACCTGCGGCCGGTGCCGGTCGGCAGCTCGCCCGGCCTCCTCGGGACCGACGTCATCCGTCTTGAAGTCGATGATCACGAGGCCCCCGTCCGGCTCCTCGAGCACGCAGTCGACCATCCCCTGAAGGGTCACCCGCTCGCCGGCGGCCTGCTCCGGATCCAGGTCGGGGAAGACCTCGGCGGCCGGCACCCCGGCCGTGAACGCCACCTCCCGCCGCACCCGGTCGGGTGCCGCCCGGAGGCGCGCGCCGAGGGGGGAGGCGAAGAAGCGGGCGAGGTCGGCGACCGGCACCGCGGCCGCCTGCTCCGCCGTCAGCACTTCCCGCTCCACCAGCACCCGCACCTGGCGGGCGATGTCCGCCTCGTCGAGGGCAGCGCCCAGGTCGAGGAGCTGCAGCACGCGGTGGGTCGCGGAGCCCGCCTCGGCCGGGGTGAGGGTCGCGGGCTGCGCCTGCAGGAAGCGGGGCCGCGCGGGGGTGAGGGCGCGCAGGCGGGCCGGCTCGGGATGGACGGCCCCGGCCCACTCCGGCCCCTCGGCGTCCTCGTCCGGGCCCGAGGGGCCGGCATCCGGACCCCGGCCCCAGTGGACGAGGTCGGACACCGTGGTCTTCGCGCGCCGGCGAGCCACATCCGCGTACGGGTACGTCCAGCGCAGGCGCAGAGCGGCGTCCCGGTGAGGGCCGGGCCCGTCGAGCGTCACCCCGGGCAGCGGCTCGAGGCCGCAGAGGCGCTCCCGGAGGTCGAGGAGGTCGGACCCCTTGCCCCCGGGCGGCGCCACGACCGGCTCGCGAGGGGCGCCGCCTGCTCCGGCGGCCACCGCCTCGGCCGGCGACAGGATCGCCACGTGCCAGCGGGACGGGTCGGCAGCCACGCCGGGGTCGGCGGGAACCCCGGCCGCTTCCGTTCCGGCCGACCCCGCCCCCGCCGCCCACCGCCGCAGGGGCGCGCCGCCGGCATGGCGGCAAAGGGCCGGCCCCAGCCAGTCCAGGTAGGCGTTGGCGCCGGCGAGGAGCCCGTCGGGCAGCGGCCAGCCCGTGTGGCACGCGGCTAGGTCCGCCCAGGCCGGGATCGAGCGGGCGGGCGACGCCACCGTGCCGACGAGCACCAGCCGCTCGCGGGCCCGGGTGAGCGCCACGTACAGGACGCGCATCTCCTCGGCCAGGGCCTCCTGCCGCAGGCGGGCCGCGACCGCGCGGTGGGCGAGCGAGGGGTAGCGCAGGCGGAGGTCCGGGTCCACGATCCGGGGCCCCAGTCCCAGGTCCCGGTGCACCAGCAGGTCGCCCTGCGTGTCCTCAAGGTTGAAGCGCCTGCCCAGGCCCAGCACCACCACGACGGGGAACTCGAGCCCCTTGGCCTTGTGGATGCTGAGGATCCGTACCACGTCCTCCCCCTCGCCCAGCGGCGAGGCCTCCGCCATGTCCTGGCCGCGCTCGCGCAGCCGCTCGACGAAGCGGAGGAAGCGGAAGAGACCCTGGCGGCTGAACTGGTCGAACTGGCGGGCCCGGTCGTGCAGGGCCAGCAGGTTCGCGTGGCGCTGCGCGCCCTCCGGCAGGCCGAGGGCGTGGTGCACGAGCCCCGTCTCCTCGTACAGGTGCCACAGGAGGCGGCTCAGCGGGAGCCGCCGGGCCAGGCCCCGCCACGTCTCCAGGCGCTCCAGGAATCCCCTCAGCCGATCAGCGAGGGCTGCCGGGACGGCCTCACCCCCCTCGCCCGCCGCCGCCGCCCGTACCGCGCCGTAGAAGTCGGCTCCCGGCGCGGCGAGGCGGATGCGGGCCAGGTCCCCGGCGTCGAGCCCCACCACGCTGGAGCGCAGGACCGCCGCCAGCGGGATGTCCTGGCGCGGGTTGTCGATGACCGCCAGGAGCGACAGGACGGTCTGCACCTCCACCGTACCGAAGTAGCCCGAGCCGGCGTCGGCGTAGGCGGGGATCCCGGCGGCCTCCAGGGCGGCCGCCACCACGGCGGCGGCGGGGCGGAGCGACCGCAGGAGGATGACCACGTCCCGGGGCCGGAGCGGCCGGTAGCGCCCCTCCTCGCGATCCCAGATGAGGGTACCGCCATCGAGGAGGGCCCGGATCCGCCCGGCGGCGAGGGACGCCTCCCGTTCGAGGGCGGTCATCTCCGCCTCCTCGTCCGCACCGGCTGCAGCGCCCTCCGCCGGCTCACCGCCTGCGGGCTCCGCCCCCTCCGGATCGTCCCCGCCGCCCTCGCCTGCGGACCCCTCCTCGCCGGCGGAGCCGCCCTCGCCCCGCGTTCCGGCGATGAGGTACATCTCCACCGGCGCCTCGCCGGCGGGCGGACCCGGGGGCCACGGCGCCGGTGCGGCCCCCGGCGGTGCCGGGGCCGGCCCGTCCGGGCCACCGGAGGGCTCGGAAGTGGCGGGGGGCTCCGGATACTCGGCACCGGGCACGAGCTCGGCGGCCCGGTCGTAGGCGACCTCGCCGGCGCCCG
Source organism: Caldinitratiruptor microaerophilus (assembly GCF_025999835.1). Lineage (NCBI taxonomy): Bacteria > Bacillati > Bacillota > Clostridia > Eubacteriales > Symbiobacteriaceae > Caldinitratiruptor > Caldinitratiruptor microaerophilus. The sequence continues at coordinate 1,589,916 of NZ_AP025628.1, forward strand.
GGGTCATGATCTGGCGAAAGAGGAAGTTCACCGCGCGGAGGACGGAGGGACGGCTGCGGAAGTTGGCCTGGAGGTCGATGCGCCGGCCGGGTCCCTCGCCGTCCCGGGAATACCGGTGGTACTTGTCCAGGAAGAGCCGGGGCTCCGCGTGGCGGAACCGGTAGATGCTCTGCTTGACGTCCCCCACCATGAACAGGTTCGGCGGCCCCGCCTCGCCGCCGTCCCGGGAGACGAGCGTCAGGATGGCGTCCTGCAGGGGGTTGATGTCCTGGTACTCGTCCACGAGGACGGCGGCGTACCGGGCCTGCACCTCCCGGGCGACCGCCGAGGGCGCCAGCGTCCCCTCGGGCGCCCCGGGGTCGAGCAGGACCTGGAGGGCGAGGCGCTCGATGTCGTGGAAGTCGACGAGCCCGCGGGCCGACTTGGCCGTCGCGTACTCCCGGTCCAGCTCCCGGACCAGCCCGACCAGCGTCCGCACCAGAGGCGCCAGGGACCGGAGCTCCGCGAGCAGGTCCCCCAGCGGCCGGCCCGGGACGCCGCCCGCCAGCTCCTGCCGCACGACCTCCTTCACCCGCTCGCGCAGATCCGTGACGGTTTTCTTCAGGTCGCCCCGCACCGCATCGGCGCGCAGCCGCGGCAGGGTGCCGAACTCGAACCCCAGAAGCCCCTGCCGGAGGTCCTCCCACGTCCCGGATCGGGCCGTGCGGAGGAGCACCTCCAGCCGCGCCAGGTCCCCGGCCAGCACGTCTCCGTAGGCCGCCGGACCCCCGGGCAGGGCGGCGAGACGGAGGGCCCGCCGCAGGAGCCACACCGCCTCCTCGAGCCGGCCCGCCACCTCGGCCTGCACCGACGGTACCCACGGCTCTCCGCTCCCGGGCGGGTCCTCGAAGCGCGCGGCCACCTCCTCCAGCCACCGCCAGGGCCACGGCATCTGGACCGCCTGGGACCAGAGGGCCTCCACCGCCTCGCGGAGGCGCGCGTCGCCCCGCAGCCCGCCGTACCGGTCCACCAGCGCCAGGAAGGGCTCCGGGTCGGGCGCGGCGTACGCCGCCTCGAAGACGGCGTCCAGCGCCTCCTCCCGCAGGAGGGCGGCCTCGTGCTCGTCGGCCACCCGCACGCCGGGATCGAGGCCCAGGCGGTAGAAGTGCTGCCGCACGAGCCCGAGGCAGAACGCGTGCAGGGTGCGGATGGACGCCCGGTCCAGGAGCGAGAGCTGCCGGCGGAGGAAGGCGCTGCCGGGGTCCCGGGCGAGGGCGGCCTTCACCTCCCTCGCGATGCGCTGCCGCATCTCAGTTGCCGCCGCCTCGGTAAAGGTGACCACCAGGAGCCGGTCCAGGTCGAGCCCGCCCAGCACCCGGCGCAGCACGCGCTCGACCAGCGTGGCCGTCTTGCCGGCCCCCGCGGCGGCCGCCACCAGGACCCGGGTGCCCTCTGCCTCGATCGCCAGCTCCTGCTCCGGCGTCCAGCCCATCGCCCCTCACCCCTCCTCCGCCGGGTCCGGCCTGCTCGCCGGGTCAGCCCCGTCTGCATCGTCCAGGAGCGCCCACACGTCCCGGTCCCGGGCGCGGGGGAGCGTGCGGAACCGGTCGCGCTCGGTGCGGGGGTCGAGCCGGCACACCGCACGGTACGCGCAGGTGGCGCACGGGGTGGCATCGCCCAGCCGGTACGGGGCGATCCGCACGTCGCCGGCGAGCATCTGCCCCACCAGACCGGCCAGGCGCCCCCGCACGTGGCGGAGGAGCCGCCGCAACCTGGCAGGCGGCAGGGCCCCGGAGCGGCTGTCGACCTGGCCGTCCTTCTTGATCCGGGCGGGTACCAGCTCCCCGGCCCCCTCGGCCTCCATGAGCCGGACCACGGCCGGGTCCGCCAGCACCACCCCCCGCATGCGCAGCGCGCGGCGCCAGGCGGCCAGGGCCTCCTCCGGACTCACCGGGCCCGACCCGGAGAGCGGCGCGGCGGCCAGCGGGAAGTACAGCAGGCCGGCGGGCTCGGCCGGCGCGCCCACGAGCCGGTCGGCCCCGGCCAGGGCGACCAGCAAGTAGACGGCCAGCTGCAGGGACAGCCCGTGATACAGCTCCGCCGCGCGCAGCGCGCGGGCGGTGCTCTTGTAGTCGACCACCCGCAGGTACAGGCGCCCGCCCGGCCCCTCGGCGGCGTCGACCCGGTCGATCCGGCCCCGCAGGACCACCTGCCGGCCGCCCGGCCCCGCCACCGCGAGCCCCGGCAGTCCGTCCGCCTCCCCGAAGGGCAGCTCGACGGCCACCGGGCGGAAGCGCCCGCGGCGGGCGTGCTCGGCGAGCACCAGGACGGCCCCGGCGAGCGAGCGGCGCACCTGCCGCATGAGGTAGCGCTCGAGCCCGGTGGGGACGAGCCCCTCCCCCCGCAGGCGCGGCGCGAGGTCGTCCAGGAGCGCGCCGATCCGGCGCTCCGCCTCCGCCGCATCGAGCCCCTCCCAGCCGGCGGGGTCCCGCTCCAGGTCGTGCGCCAGGCGCTGCAGCGCCGCGTGCTGCACGAACCCCAGCTGGGGCGGCCCCACCTGGAACACGGCGCGCTCCCGGAGCCCCAGCCCGTGGGCGGCGAAGTGCTGGAACGGGCAGGCGGCCAGGCTCTCGAGGCGGGTCACGCTGGTGCGGATCACCGGCCCCCCGTACAGGCGCCCGGCCACCTCGGGGTCTACCGGCGGTGGGTCGTTCCGGTAGGCGAGGCTCGACAGCACCGGGCGCGCGAGGGGCGCCGCGGCCGGGTCCGTGACCAGCCACTGGTACACCTTGAGCCAGGGTTCCAGGGATTCGCCGGAGACCCCCATCGGGCCCGTCCCGGTTGCCGGAAAGCCTGCGGACGAGGGTTCGAGGGCGCGGCGCAGGCGCGCCGCCACCCGCCCCGCCAGCTCCGGGATGGTGGCGGCCCCGGCCGGGTCGTCCTCGCCCGCCGCTTCCATGTGGCGGCGCGGGGCCTCCGGCAGGAGTTCCTGCACCCGCACGAACACCGACGACGGCCATACCGCGCGGCCCCGGTCATCGGCCAGGGGGCAGCTCAGCCAGAGGCGCTCGCGGGCCCGGGTCAGGGCGAGGTACACCCGGAACTGTTCCTCCAGCGTCACCTGCCGGGCGGTGGGGCCGAGCTCGAGCCCGAGCTCGGCGAGCCGGTCCCGGTCGGGGTCGCTCAGGATCACGTCCTCCGACCCCGCCCGGGGGAACACCCCGTCCGCCACGCCGAGGACGAACGCCGCCCGCAGGTCCGGGTGGCGGGACCGCTCCACCGACCCCACGACGACCTGGTCGAGCCCCGGGGGGATGAGGCCGACCTCCAGCCCCTCCAGGCCCGCCTCCACCACCTCGAGGAACTCCGCGAGGGTCATCGCCTGGTCGCCGAGGCTCTCGACCACCTGGTCGAGCAGCTCCAGCACGCCGCCGTACACCTGCATGTGTTCCTGGGCGGCGTCGGGGTCACCGCGGGCGTCGGCCTCGGCACTCCAGTGGAGGAGCTGCCCGTGGACGCCAAGGGCCTCAAGGAAGCCGTGAAGGGCTTCCGCCAGGGCGCGCACCGGCGCCGGTGCGCGCCGCGCGGGCCCGAGCCGCTCCTGCAGCTCCCGCAGGGCCGCCGTGGCCCCGTCCCGGATCCGGTTCACCTCGGCCAGCCAGGCCGCCTCCGCCTCGGACGGTCCCCCGTCCTCGTCGAGCGTGAAGCGGCGCCGGAACCGCCACGGCTCGGGCCGGTACCAGGCCGGCCCGCGGATGCCGTGCTCCAGCACGTAGTTCTCCAGCACGTCCACGTCGGCCCGGGGCACGGGGACCAGGTCGGTCTTGAGCAGGCGGAAGACCGGCTCGTAGGCCCAGTCCGAGATCACCACCTCCAGGGCGGAGCGGACGAGTTCCACCAGCGGGTGGTGAAGCACGGGCCGGCGCCGGTCGACGAAGTGCGGGATGCCTTGGGAGGCGAAGACGGCAGCGACGAGGTCGTGGTACTCCCCCAGGTCCCGGACGATGACCGCGATGTCCCGGAAGCGGTACCCTTCCTCCCGGACGAGCCGCAGGATCTCGCGGGCGGCCGCCTCGACCTCGGCACGGCGGTTCCGTGCCGTGACCAGGGCCACCTCGGGCGCCGGACCGCTGAGCGGCACGGCCCCGGGATCGAAGTACGCGCGCTCGAGGTGGGCCAGGGCCGGGGCGGCCCGGAAGCGCACGGGAGGGTCACCGCCGTCCAGCACCCGCGGCGGCTCGACCCGGACCCCCTGCTGCCGGGCGATGCGGCGCAGCCGCACGTACGTGGCCGCGGTCGGGTGGAAGACGTCCTCCGGCGCCGGCTCCACACCGGCGTCGAGCCGGTCCAGCAGGCGCCCGTCCAGCGTGAGGGCGACCTCGACCCGGCGCGCCACCGGCAAGAGCGCCTCCAGCACGGCGAACTCCTGGGGGGTGAAGCCCTGAAAACCGTCGACCCGGACCTCGGCGCCCCGGACGAGCGACGAGGAGGGGAGCTGGCGGGCCAGGAGGGTCAGCGAGTCGTCCGGGTCGGTGAAGCGGCCGGCGAGGTACGCCCGGAAGTCGGCGAAGAGGAGGGCGAGGTCGTGCAGCTTGGCGGCCAGGGGGCTGTCGCCGGCGCCGGCCTCCTCGAGGGCCCGCCGGGCGGCTTCCAGGCGGTCCGGCGTGACTCCGTACGCGTGCATCTCGCTCAGGCTGCGTGCCAGGCGGCCCGGGAACCCGGGCCGGCCGGCCACGCGGCGGAAGAGCCGGAGTTCCCCCGCCCGCCGGGCCAGCAGCGCGCGCAGCACCATCCGCCGGCCGAGTTCGCCGATGGCAGGCCGGGCGGCGCCGCCCACCTCCGTGAGCACACGCCATGCGAGCCGGCGGAAGCTCAGGACGTGTGCGCGCACGAAGCCGGGCACCCGGGCCAGGAGGGCCTGTTCCATCTGGAAGGTGGCCTGCTCGGGCACCAGCAGGATGAGCGGCGGGCCGTCGGGGGCCCGCTTCAGCTCCGCCTCGATGGCGTCCAGGAAGAGCCGCGTCTTTCCCGTTCCCGCCCGCCCCACCACGAACCGCAGCGCCAAGGCGATCCCCCCTTTCCGCGCGTGCACCGGCGCACCCGGCAGAGTCGGGTAACAGGGCGCGTCCGTCAGAGCGGTTCGTCCGAGGCGTCCGGGTCCGGCGCCGCGAGCACCCGGCGAAGGACGGACGCCACCACCTCCGGCTCGAAGCCGCGGCGGGCCAGGAGCCCACTCAGCCGCCGCCAGGCCGTGCGGCGGTCGGCACCGCCCATCCGGGCGAGGCGCGACCGGGCCAGGGCCTCCGCCTGGGCCTCCAGCTCCGCGCTCCCGAGGTCGCCCACGACCTCCGCGACGATGTCCGGCGGCACCCCACGCCGGCGCAGCTCTGCCGCCAGCCGGCGCGGCCCCTGCAGGGCCCACCCCTGGCGGTGGGCCGCCACGTACTGGCGCGCGTACTCCCGGTCGTCCAGCCAGCCGCGAGCGGCCAGGTGGCTCAGGGCTGCGGAGACGGCCGCCTCGGAGAACCCACGCCGGGCCAGCCGCCGGCTCAGTTCCTCCGCCGTCAGCGCTCTCCGACCCAGATGGCGGAGTGCGGCCGCCAGGCAGCGCTCCGCCTCGCCGCCCTCGCCACGGCGGTCCCCGGCTGACCCGGCGTCGGGTTCCTCCGGCTCACTCCGCCACGCCATCCGCATCCACCGCCGGCTGGGCCTTGATCGCGCCCGGCAGGAGACGCTCGCGCACCTTCTGCTCGATCTCGTCGGCCAGCTCCGGGTGCTCCTTGAGGTAGATCCGGGCCGCGTCGCGCCCCTGCCCGATGCGGTGGTCGCCGTACGAGTACCAGGCCCCGCTCTTCTGGATGATGGGCGGGTTCAGCTCGGTCGCCACGTCGAGGAGGCTCCCCTCCCGGGAGATCCCCTCCCCGTAGATGATGTCGAAGTCGGCCTGGCGGAAGGGCGGCGCCACCTTGTTCTTGACGACCTTCACCCGGGTCCGCGACCCGATGACCTCCTGACCGGACTTGAGGGTCTCGATCTTCCGCACGTCCAGCCGCACCGAGGCGTAGAACTTGAGGGCCCGGCCCCCCGGGGTCACCTCCGGGTTCCCGAACAGGACCCCGACCTTCTCCCGCAGCTGGTTGATGAAGATGGCCACCGTCTTGGACTTGGAGATCGCGCCGGTGAGCTTGCGCAGGGCCTGGGACATGAGCCGGGCCTGCAGGCCCACCTGCGCCTCCCCCATCTCCCCCTCGATCTCCGCCTTGGGCACCAGGGCCGCCACCGAGTCGACCACGACCACGTCGATCGCGTTCGACCGCACGAGCGTCTCGCAGATCTCGAGCGCCTGCTCGCCCGTGTCCGGCTGCGAGACCAGGAGGTTGTCGATGTCCACCCCCAGGTTGCGGGCGTAGACCGGGTCGAGCGCGTGCTCCGCGTCGATGAAGGCGGCCACCCCGCCCCGCTTCTGCGCCTCGGCGATCACATGCAGCGCCACCGTCGTCTTGCCCGAGGACTCCGGCCCGAAGATCTCGACCACTCGGCCCCGCGGCAGCCCGCCCAGCCCGAGGGCGATGTCCAGGGCGATCGACCCCGTGGGGATGACCTCCACCTGGGCCGTGCTGGACTCGCCGAGCTTCATGATGGCGCCCCGGCCGTACTGCTTCTCGATCTGGGCCATGGCCATCTCGAGCGCCTTCTGGCGGTCAAAGCCCATTGTAAATCCTTCCCTTCAATTCCATCTGATTACCACTATACATCCGGGCCGTTCCGGGGACAAGCCGGGAGCTACAGCGGGAATCGGGACAGCGGCGTGTACACGGGGCCGTCCGGCCGGAGGTCGCTCCGGTAGAGCACCACCTCGGTCACCGGCTGCCGCCCGAACGACGGCCGGGCGCTCCGGCGCAGGGCGCCGGCCACCTGCGGGGTGCTGCCACCGGCGGGAAGCCGCCCCAGGGTGAGGTGGGCCGTGAAGGGCCGGGGCTCGGGGGGGAAACCGGCCGCCACCAGGGCCGACTCGACCCGGAAGGCGAGCTGGATCAGCCGCGCGCCGCCGTCGCCGCAGCCGGCCCACAGCACCCGGGCGGCATCAGGCCGCGGGAAGGCGCCGAGACCGGCGATCTCCAGGTCAAAGGGCCCCGCTCCCGACACCGCCCGCTCCAGCGCGGCGCGGGCGACCTCAACCTGCGACGCCGGGATCTCGCCGAGGAACTTCAGGGTGAAGTGGAACTGCCCGGGCCGGACCCAGCGGGCGCGGACGCCGGCCTGGCGCAGGGTCGCCTGGGCGGATTCGAGCGCCGCCACCAGGGCGGGCGAGTGGACGGGCACCGCGACGAAGGTGCGGATGGGCTGCGCTTCCTTGTCGGAGATCGCACACATGTTCGCATCAACCATTTTAAGGCAGCCGGGCGCCCGTCGCAAGAGGGGGCTGCCCGGCCCTCACCGCTTCCTGGCCGGCTCGATGTTGATGGTCCGGCCCTTGATCGTCGACTCCTGCATGGCCGCCATGACCTGGCCGGCGACCTCCTTGGGCACCTCCACGAAGGTGAACCGGTCGTAGATGTCGATCGTCCCGATGACGTGGCCCGGGATCCCCGCCTGGCCGGCGATGCTGCGCACGATGTCGGCCGGCTGGACACCCTGGGCGCGGCCGATGTTGATGAAGAAGCGCACGAACCCGGGCTCGGCGCCGGTCTCCCCGAAGTCGGTGGGCAGCGGCGCCGGCGGAGCCTGGTCGCCCGCCGCGACCTTGAGGGCGGCCGCCAGGAGCTCCTCGGCGGCGTAGTCCTCCTGCAGGAGGTCCCGAGCGACCTCCCGGAAGTAGCCCAGGTGGCCCTCCTCCAGGGCCTTCAGGACCCGGGACTTCAGCGTTTCTCTCTGGCGCTCGGCGATGTCGGCCAGGGACGGGAGCGGGCGCCGCTGGATGCGCTGGCGGATGCCCCGCTCGATCAGCCGCAGCTGCGGGAACTCCCGGGACGTGATGAGGGTGATGGCCGTCCCCGACCGCCCGGCCCGCCCCGTGCGGCCGATGCGGTGCACGTACGACTCGGGGTCCTGGGGGATGTCGTAGTTGATGACGTGCGTCACGCCCTCGATGTCGAGGCCGCGGGCGGCCACGTCCGTGGCCACCAGCAGCTCCACCTGACCACCGCGGAAACGCTCCATCACCCGGTTCCGCTGGGCCTGGTTCATGTCGCCGTGGATCCCCTCGGCGAGGTAGCCCCGCCCCTGCAGGGCCTCCGTGAGCTCGTCGACGCCCTTCTTCGTACGGCAGAAGATGATGGCCCGTTCCACGTTCTCGGCGTCGAGGATCCGGGTGAGGGCCTCGGTCTTGAGGGCCTGCCGGACCTCGTAGAAGAACTGCTCGATCTGCGGCACCGTCAGCTGCTGCGGGCTCACCTGCACGAACTCCGGGTCCCGCATGTACCGCTGCGCCAGCCGGCGGATCTCCTCCGGCATGGTGGCCGAGAAGAGCATGGTCTGCCGGTCCTGCGGCGCCTGCTGGATGATCCACTCGATGTCCTCGATGAAGCCCATGTCCAGCATCTCGTCGGCCTCATCGAGGACCAGGATCCGCAGCCGGTCGAGGCTCAGGACGCCACGGCGCATGTGGTCCATGATCCGCCCGGGCGTACCCACCACGACCTCCAGGCCGGCGCGCAGGAGCCGCACCTGCCGCTCGATGCTCTGCCCGCCGTAGATGGGGCCCACGCGCACCCGGCTGAACCGCCCGATGCGTCCGATCTCCTCCGCCACCTGGATGGCGAGCTCCCGGGTCGGGGTGAGGACCAGGGCCTGCGTGGCCCGCACCCGCGGGTCGATCTTCTCGACGATGGGCACGCCGAAGGTTGCCGTCTTGCCCGTGCCGGTCTGGGCCTGGCCGATCAGGTCCTTCCCCGCCAGGAGCAGGGGGATCGCCCGCGCCTGGATCGGCGAGGGCTCCTCGAAGCCCATCTCCGCCAGGGCGCGCAGCACCCGGTCGGAGATGCCCAGATCCTGAAAGCTCGTCTTCTCGTAAGATGTAGCCTGGTCCATGTGCCCTCGAATCGCTCCCGTCGCCGGACCGTGTCTTGCCTTCGCATCCCTCCTAAGTCTAACCCAGCCTTTCTCCCGCTGTCACCGGCGCGTCGAACGGCGGGTCATGACCCCGCCCGTGCCCTGGCTGTCCCGTGGAACAGGACATCGTTCTGGCGATGAGGAATGCCTTTGCCCAACTCGCAAAAGTTGCGAGTCAAGATCTGGCAACGAGGTTCAATCTGTGCGACTGGACCGGCCGAAACGGCCTGATACGTTGACATAACACCTTGTTTCGGCAAACCTGGGCCGCCTCCCGCCCCCCGGACCCCCCTTTCGCCGACCGATGCCACCGCCCCCACCCGCAGATCCTGATACAAAGCGGCAAGCCTCACCTATCAAGATGTGCGTTTCGTTCCATCCAGGGTGACGGCGTTTCGGCCAGAGGGCCCGCCTGCCAACGTACACGGGCCACGCCGGCGGGTCCGGCCAGACCCACCCCGGTCTCCCCTGCCCGGCAGCACCAAACCACCCGCTCGAACTCTCCCCGGACAACCCGGTCGAGATGGACCTGCGCCGACAGGCGGTCTCGCACGCTGTCCGAACCGCCGCGGTGCGCTGCGCGGAGACTCATGTGCCCCGTCCGGCCCGGCACACCACGAAGGACGGCGTCCGTCCGCCGGACGCCGTCCCTGATCCTCACCCGCCTGCGCAAGCCGGGCTCAGAACCTCGTGGGAACCAGGCTCGACTCGACCGTGATCCGGTTGCGCTGCCCCCCGGCGTCCTGGACCGTGAACACCCCGGCCACCGACATCTGCGACTGCTGCACCGGGATGAGCTTCTCGTCCTCCCAGGCCGGGTCCTGGATCGATACCTTGAACCGCTTCGTCTCCCCGGGTCCCACCGTGCCTTCCGGCTCCACCGCAAACAAGTGCGGGTACCCGGGGTCGGCCGTCGCCCGGTTCACGAAGGTCAGGTTCGATGTGGTGAACTCGACCAGACGGACGGGCTCGTTCCCCAGGTTCGTCACCTCAACCTCCATGGCCAGCGTGTCCGTATCGGGATCGTACGTGGCCGCCGTTGCCCTGGCCTCGGCAAAGCGCAAGGGCTGGGCGATCTCCGGTGGCTCGAACCGGATGACCTGCTGGGGGATCCGCACCGGGAAGGCCCGCTGGATGTACATCCAACCGGCGGCAAGGAGAACGACCGCCAGGAGAGCCACCACGTTGACGAACCGGTGATCGGCCTTCGTGATGAGGCCGACAGCCGCGCCGTCGTCGTTGATCGGCAGTTGGCTCGTGACCGCTAGCCGCGTCACCGTCGGCTTCGGCCCGGTCCAGTACCACATCCACCATAGCCCCAGGACGAGGCCGAAGAGGGCCCACCCCACCACGAACCCGGTCTGGTAGCGCTCCAGGTCCACGGTCCTGCCGTCGAAGAGCGTCACCAGGTTCCGGAATCCGCCCGCCGCCTCCTGCACCGTGATCCACTGCCCCGGCCCCAGGAGCGAACCGGCGCCCTCGATGGCAAGCACCGGGTGCACGTGCCACTGGCCCGGCCGGCGCCCTTCGACCGTCATCCGGAACTCGTAGACCCCACCCTTCCGGACGAAGATCGAGCCGGGCGCCGGCTTGCCGTTCACGATCCTCTCCTTCATCACCACCACCGGACCCGGCGCCACCACGCCCAGGTACGCCACCTCGGGCTCCGGTAGCGTAGGCGGCCAGGTCTCCAGGATCTTCGCCGTGCCCGTGATGGTCAGGGACTCGCCCTGCTTCACCGTGTCCGCGGAGAACCTCACGTCGAAGAAGGCGACGGTCTTCTGCCTCAGGAATGCCTCCTGAGCGCGCTCGCCGTGGGCGAACACGCCCGAGGTCAGTCCCACCGAGAGCCCGATGGCCAGGGCGAACGTGAAAAGAAGCCGCTTCATTCTCATTCCCGTTCACTCTCCCTGCCGTTCCGGGGACCGTCCCCGCGCGGCACCACCGGTCCGCCCCGGATGACCTCCGCCAGTCCCGGCACGACCTCGTCCCACGCCATGACGAGAAACCCTGCAACACCCAGAAGCACCGAGAGAAGGGCCGGGCGGGTGATGTCGACCTCTGAGTCCGCACCGCCGTGCGCCAGGGCGAGCGGCGCCTGCAGCCACAACGACCCCATGACCGTCAAGACGACGGATACGAACCGGCGCCTCACCGATCACCCCGCCTTTCTATACCTGCTTCAGGAACCTGCGGATGGGCCAGACGGCCAGGTAACGGCCGATGAACTGGCCAACCCAGTACCCGGCGATCGCCAGCGTAGCGCCGAAGGCGAAGGCGACGTACTGGGCCTCCTGCAGGAAGGTGCGCAGCGACCCGTGCTCGATGACGCGCAGGTATTCCGGGGTCTGCATTCGGAGATAAGCGATGCCCTGGACGTCCGCAAGAGTGACGACGTGCCCCATGAACTGCACGGGTTGCAGGAAGGGCGCCAGCGGAACATAGTTGCCCACCCACAGGGCGAGGGTCCACACCATCCCGCCGATCAGGGAGGTGAGCACGAAGCTCCGGGTCTTCAGGAGGATCCAGTCCATCAGGATCCCGGCCAGGATGGTCGACTGCGGCCACACGAAGTTGAGCGGATAGGAAACGAGGACCTTCCACTGCAGCCACCGGCCGATCCACGAAGCGAGGAACAGGCACACGGACGTATAGGTGGCGCCCGTGGGGAACCGCCACGCCGCCCACTGGATGTACTGGAGCGCCGACGGAATGATGATCATGGCAAAGGGCGTGATGGTCATCCACCACTGCCGGTCCTTCCAGTCCGTCCACATGTCCCAGTCGCCCGCGAACAGGAGCTTCGTGATGTCCGCGGCGGCCGCCACCACGAACGCCGCGGTGACCCAGAAGACGAGATCCCACTTGCGGTCGATGAACCGGTACTTCTTGTTCACGAGCTGCCGGAGCTCTTCCACCCGCGCGACCGTCGCCACACCGCTCCCTCCTCCACATCCAAGACTCATCTTGATCGTGCGGCCCTGCCGGCGCCACGCGGACGGCGGCAGGGCCGCAACCACAGGGGGTCAGCTGGCCGCCCCCACCTCAGTGGGCATCTCGATCTCCTTCTCGATCTGGTACAGACGGATGATCGTCTCGGCCCACAGGGCGAAGATGCCGCCCGCCAGCCACCCGTACGTCACGAACGGCCAGTGGAAGGGGGCCGCGAAGAACTCCTCCGCCCACCACAGGCTGTGGCCCCATTCGTTGAACGCCACCTGCAGCATCTCGGTGACCGAGGCGGCGATGAGGAAGGCGAAGGACCAGGGGAACCCCCTGGACGGGCCGTACACAGCTGGCAGACGCGTACGGCCGTAGAGGTAGGTGCCGATGCTGAACGTGATGCCGAGGGGGAATGCCATGTAGAACATCACCACGTGCGGCGGCGTGATTGCCGTGTCACGGACCACGGTCTGGTGCCACGCACCGTCCTGGTTCGGGAAGAAGCTGGCCATGAAGTAAAGGATGAGGCTCGTGATCCCCACGAGGCCCCAGAAGGTGGCGATCCGGCGCACCTCCTCCCGGGCGTCGACCTTCTCCGCGGCCAGCGCCCGGCCCGACTTGACGAGCCACCCCCACCAGAGGCCGGTGAACGCACCCACAGACAGGATCTCCGCGACGAACAGGCTACGCCAGTACAGGGTGAAGTCGTAGCTGGCGGAGTCGAGCCCGGCGGTCCAGAACCGGAGCACGTACAGCTCGAGCCCCAGGAAGAGCGCCAGCACGGCGGCGTAGCCCCACAGGAGGGTCCGCCAGCCACCGAGCCAGTCCGTCGGGCCGTATCGCTCGGAAACCACCCGCCGTTCCTTCACGGATGCCAGGGTTGCCATCGTTCCTCCTCCTCCCGAAATACCGATCTGTTCATCAAACGATACGATCGCAGCCCGCCGTTGTCGGTAGTCCGGACCTTCGCCTTTACGGGGTCCTCTGTCCCACCCCCTATGGTCGTGGCGCCGCGCCCCGGCCAGGCAGAATTCACGGCCTGCGTCACGGGACCAGGACCGCCCGTCCCTTGACGCGGCCGCCGTGGAGGTCGGCGATAGCCTGGTTCACCTGGTCCAGGCGGTAGTGCACCGTAGCAAGACGCACCCGGCCCTCACCCGCCAGGGTCATGAGCTCCACGAGGTCCGTGTAGGTGCCCACCAGGTTCCCGACGATGTTCTTCTCGCTGAAGATCATGTCGATCGCGGGCACCCGGATCGTTCCCCCGTACCCGATCACGAAGTAGTAGCCCGCGTTCCTCGTCATGGCGAGCCCCTGTTCGATGGAGCCTCCCTCCCCCACGAAGTCCAGCACGGCCTGCGCGCCCCTTCCGCCGGTGAGGTCGAGAACCTCGCGGACGGCGTCGTCGCCGCCCTTGACCCGGTACTCCGCCCCGAGCTCCTGGGCAAGGCTCAGGGCCAGGTCGGAGCGGTCGACCACGATGATCCGGGCGGGCGACAGGGTCCGCAGCACCTGGAAGGCGATGTGCCCCAGGCCGCCCATGCCGATGATCACCGCGTGGTCGCCCGGCTCGAGCACCCTCACCGCCTTCTTGGCCGCGTGGTAGGCCGTGAGGCCGGCGTCGGCGTGCGGGGCGACCTCCCTGGGCTCCACTCCGTCGGGCAGGCGGACGAGGTTGCGCTCCTTGACCAGCAGGTACTGGGCGAAGCCCCCGTCCCGGTTGATGCCGGGGAACACGCCGTTCTCGCAGTGCATGTCGTTGCCCCGGCGGCAGGCCGGGCAGACGCCGTCGGTGATGAGGGGGTGGACGATCACCGGGTCGCCCCGCCGGAAGCGGCGCACCCCGCGCCCCACCTCCTCCACCCAGCCGGCGTTCTCGTGGCCGAGGATGTAGGGCAGGTCGACCTCGACCTTGCCCCGCCAGATGCCCTCGATGATGTGCAGGTCCGTGCGGCAGAGCCCGGCGCCACCGATGCGGATGATCACGTCGTCGGGCTCCTGGATCTCGGGGTCGGGCACCTCTTCCACCTTCAGGAACTCGGGCCCCCGGAACTCCGGATCGTATTCGTACAGCCTGGCGGCCTTCACGCGGCATCACCTCGGTTGGACAGTCTCGGGTTCGGCGGACCCGTATCGCGTCCGGAGCAGCCCCTGGCAGAACTGGGCGTTGAACTCCATGCTGATGCGGGTGCGCCGGGCCTCCCGGAGCACATCCCGGAGCTGCGCGGGGTTCAGCAGTAGCCCGTTCTCCCGCGTGAAGGCCGGGGCGGTGGGGAGATCCTCCAGGCCCATCTCGCGGCAGATGCCAAGGTACCGGTCCACCAGGTCGCCCGCTTCCGCGTCGCTTTCCGCGAGGCGGCGAAGGTCGGCTACGCACATCGCCACGATCTCGTCGTCGGACAGCCCCCGGCGGATGAGGAGGCGGACAAGGCGCTCCTGGCGGGCGAGGAAGGCCTTGAGGCGGAACAGCCAGCGCAGGTCCTCCAGGTTCCCGTCGGCGAGGCCCGAGAAGGCGGCGCCAAAAGGTCTGCCGGTCGCCACCCCGGCGTTCACCTCATCGGCTGCGAAGTGGTCCTCCAGCCGGACCTGCACCTCGGATACCCACGGCAGCTCCCGGACCCGGTCCCGGATATCTTCGGCCATGATGTAAGCGAAGTTCGGCGAGCACCAGTACGTGGGCAGGCGGAACCGGACACGCACCACGGGGCCGTCGACGTCCACCCCGCTGATGAACCCGAGGTCCGTGACAGGGCGGTCGAGCTCCGGGTCGTAAACCTGCTGGAGCCGGGCGTAGACCTCCTCCACTCGCATCCGCGTCCCCCCTGGCGGCCTCACGCCATCATGGCGGCGACCGCGTCCCCCTGAAGCCGGGCCCTGTGAGCGGCGATGTCGATCCCGTAGAGTCGGGCGGCGTTCTCGCCCAGGATCTTCTTCTTCGCGGCGAGGGTCAGGTCGACCCCGGTCTCCTCCCTCAGGTCCTCCGGAAGCTCGAAGGCCATGAACTTCTCGATGATCCACCGCGGCGTCCATATCGCGTAGTCGCTGCCGAAGAGGAGCCTGTCCTCGCCCACCCACCACAGTAGCTCGGCCATGACCTCCGCGAAGTACCGCGGCCGGGCGTGGACGAACGGCATCACGACAGCCAGCCCGCCGTAAACGTTCTTCTCCTGCGTCGCGATCCAGCAGAAGTCTTCGAGCCGCGGCAGACCGCAGTGGTCGACGATGAAGTTGAGGTCCGGAAAGGCGGTCGCCACCTCGTCCACATCGTGCACGTCGAAGGCGTCCTTGTTGAGCGGCCAGACCGTCGGGCCCTTGTGCACGTGGATGTTCGTGATGCCAAGCTGGCGGCACTTCTCGAGGTAGCGGATGGCCCAGGGGTCGGTGAGCCGCCAGCCCTTGGAGTCACCGCGCCACTCCGCGGTGTAAAGCTTCACGCCCTTGATGTGGTAGCGCGAGGCCAGGAACTCCAGGTACTCCAGCCCCCGCTCCCCGTCCCGGGGGTCCCAGGCACCGTTGAGGATGAAGCGGTCCGGGTACATCTCCTTCAGGACTGCGTTCTGCTCGGTCGTGTTGAAGCCGCTGCGGAAGAACTCCTTGAGGTACGTCGGCTGGAAGATCCCGATGTCTACATAGCCCTCCACGAAGAGGTCGTGGACCATCTGCTGCGGTGTGTACTTGCGGAATTTCTCGATGGGCCAGATCGCTTCCCTCGGGCTGAGGTTGCGATGGTAATCGTAGAAGCAGTTGATCCACCCCGTGCCGTACTGGTTCGCCTGGTTCTCGGGCGAGCCGTCCCACAGATGCACGTGGGCGTCGATGACGAAGATCTCCCCGCCGTCTGGTGTGCGGAACACGTCAGGCACCTCCCAGCAGAGTAAGACAGGAACCCATGGTCGCCAGGCCGGAAACCGGGACACCGTCCCCGTCAGACCGGCACTCGTTCACCGCGCACCATGCGGACGAACTCGCGCAGGAGCGCGGGATGGTCCGGCCAGGCGCGGGCCGACACCAGGTTGCCGTCCACGACGGCCTCCTGGTCGACGAACGTACCGCCCGCCGCCTCGACGTCGGGCTTGAGGGCCCAATACGCCGCCATCTTCCTGCCCTTCACCACCCCCGCGGCAACGAGTACCAGGGCGGCATGGCAGATCGCGCCGACGGGCTTCTGGTTCTCGAAGAAGTGGCGCACGATCTCCAGGGCACCGGGTTCGTTGCGGATCCACTCGGGTGCCCTGCCGCCCACCAGGTACAGGGCGTCGTAGTCTGCAGGCCTGACCTCTAAGAAGCCGAGATCGGCCTGCACCCGGTAGCCGGGCTTCTCCGTGTAGGTCTCCATGTCGGGTTCGAAGTCGTGCACCACCGTTTGCAAAACCTTCTTGCGCGGCGCCGCGACGTGAACCTCGAAGCCCTCCTCCCTGAGCCGCTGAAGCGGGTACATCGTCTCCAGGGCTTCGGCGCCGTCCCCGGCCATCAGCAGTACCTTCACGCGACTTCACCTCCGGACGGTCCGATGGTCTGGAAAACCACCTTGCGGAGAATCCCCGCAAGCCTTCGTCCCTCGACCTGAAACCGTCTTGGCGTCACCGCGATCCCCATCGCGCCAGCCACTGTCTCGCCGCCGTCCCGGGCCAGTACAGGCGCCGCCAGGCAGCAGATCCCCTCCTGATACTCCTCCCGGTCCACGGCCAGACCCGTCCGGCGGACCCGTGCCAGCTCGGCTCGGAGCCGCTCCGGGTCGGTAATGGTGCGCGGCGTGAAGCCCCTCAGGCCCAGGAGGCGTATGTAAGTGTGCAGGGCGGTGTCGGAGAGGTGCGCCAGCAGGATCTTGCCCACCGCGAGGGCGTGCGCCTCGCCGCGGATTTCACGGCCCATCCGCAGCCCAGGCTGACCTTGGTGCCCCTGCACCGCCTCGACCAGCGCCGCCTGTCCGTCGTACACGACGAGGTAGGCCCGGCAGCCGGTGGCTCTGTTGAGGTCCCGCAAAGCGTCGCGGAGGACCGGCAACGGACAGGAGCCGGATGGCCTGACCGGGGACAGGAGGTCTTCCCGGAACGCGCTGACGTAGTGACGACCGTCTGCGGGGCTCCGGTAAGCGAATCCTTCCTGGCAGAGGCTGTTCAGGAGGTAATAGGCCGTGTGGGGGCTCTTGCCCAGATGCTGGGCCACCTCGGCAGGGGTGACGCCGGCGGGATGGTCCGCCAGGTAGGAGAGCACCCTCAGCACCGCTCTCGCCGTGCTCAGGGCCCGCTGACGCCCCGGATCCGTCGGAACGCGGGGCACGGTGTCCACCTCCCGAACCCCTCGGGATCGAGTTCAGTGTAGAAAATTCTACCCTATCTCTCAACAAAGCCACTTCCGTTGCAACATGTGCAAGGCATGCCGCCGAACCCGGCCCTTGTGCATCACCTCCCGCGCCGGCGTGCGCGGCGAGGCCGCCCACCGGCCGGCTGCCCGGATCACCCTCGTCGCCGCAAGCCTCCGGAGATGCAAAGCCCGTGCCGGGAGGGGCACGGGTACACACGCGGTCGGCGGCTCGCGGATGCCCCTGTCGGTGTCGCGCCCTGCGACACCGGCCGCCAACAGGCCGCAGTGTCGCAAACGGCGACACGTAGCCGACGAAACCGCGTTCGTCGTGATAGTTCATGATAGTTTTCGGTAGATGGTGCTCCGGTGGATGCCCAGTCTCCGGGCGGCAGCCGTCACGTTCCCACCCGACTCGGAGAGAGCGACCCGGATGAGCTCCCGCTCCTGTTCTTCAAGGGTACCCACATCCGAGCGAACCGGCAGAGACAGGGACCGAGTCCTGCGAACCGCCGGCCCAGCCGGCGCGGGGTGGGTTGCCGGGGGGCCAGGCGCGGCGAACCGGTCCCGGCTCGCGGCGTATACCTCCGGGGGCAGGTGCTCGGGCCGCACGACCGGACCATCGACCTGGAGGGCCAAACGATACGCGACGTTGCGCAGCTCCCGAACGTTGCCCGGCCACGGGTACTCCCAGAGAAGGGCCAGGGCCTCCGAACTCACGTGGAGCGGCGGCCGGGCCAGCTCCTCGCACGCGCGGCGGAGGAAGTGGTCGAGGAGGAGGGGGATGTCGTCCCGGCGCTCGCGCAAGGGGGGCAGGGTGAGGCACACCACCGACAGCCGGTAGAACAGGTCTTTCCGGAAAGTACCCTCCCGCATGGCCTTCTCCAGATCCCGGCTCGTCGCTGCGATCACCCGGATGTCCAGCCGGATGGGGGCACGCCCGCCGATGCGGACGACCTCGCGTTCCTCCAGCACCCGCAACAGGTGTACCTGGGCGTCGGGCGGCATCTCGCCGATCTCGTCGAGAAAGATGGTACCGCCACGCGCCAGCTCGAACTTGCCAGGCTTTCCCTCCCGGCTGGCACCCGTGAAGCTGCCGGGATCATACCCGAAGAACTCGCTGGCAACGAGTTCGCGCGGGATTGCCCCGCAGTTCACGGCCACAAACGGTCCGTGGGCGCGGGAACTCGCCGCGTGAATGGCCTGGGCGAGCCGCTCCTTGCCGGTTCCGCTTTCCCCGAGAATGAGCACTGGAAGCGAATGGGCGGCAGCCTGTTGCCCGGTCAGGATCACGCGGCGGAATGCCTCGGACTGACCCATCAGTTCCTCGAACCGGCACCGGGGCAGAGCCTTGGTCCCGCTGCCGCGCCCACTCACCGCACCTGCCCGCATCAGCGCGCCGACTACCCGGCCGCCCTGGATGACGGCACGGAGCTCACACCGGTACCGGCCTCGCCGGCCCTCCACATCCCACTCCACTGCCGATCCCAGTTCC
Source organism: Caldinitratiruptor microaerophilus (assembly GCF_025999835.1). NCBI lineage: Bacteria > Bacillati > Bacillota > Clostridia > Eubacteriales > Symbiobacteriaceae > Caldinitratiruptor > Caldinitratiruptor microaerophilus. The sequence continues at coordinate 1,608,685 of NZ_AP025628.1, forward strand.
AGCCACCGGTTCGCCTCCGGCAACCCGAACGGTCGGCCGTTCGGATCCAGAAGTCCCTCCTCCATGAGCGCGTCCGAACCGGCGAGGACCCGGCCGCCCCGGTCCAGGGCCGCCAGCACCTCCTGTGCCTGTCTACGGGCGGAGGAATAGGCCGCGATGACCGCCGCTCGTTCCCACTCGGCTTCCCTGTGCAGTTCGCCTTCGACGGCCCGGGCCACGGACGTCACCAGCACCAGGGAGTGGGGATGCACCGCCGCGAACGGCCCCGTGAGATCGATCACGCCGAGCAGAGACCCGGTCACCGGATCGCGCACGGGGGCGGCCGAACACGTCCAGGAGTGGACGATCTGGCACCAGTGTTCGGCGGCGAAGATCTGCACCGGCAGGCCCGTGGCCAGCGCGGTGCCGATCGCGTTCGTGCCGGCGGTCGCCTCGGCCCAGCGGGCGCCCGGCACGAAGTTCATCCTCTCAGCCCGCCGGCGGACCAGGCGATCCCCCTCGACCGACAGGAGCAGGCCGGACGCGTCGGCGATTACCACGAGGTGGCCAGAGTCGGCAGACGCGGCCTTCATCTCATCGAGCCAGGGCTGAGCGACCTGCAGGAGCCTGTCGTACCGGCAACTCCGGGCGATCTCCTCCTGGGATGCCACAATGGGGGCACGATGGTTCAGTGGGTGCACGCCGCCGCTCCGGCACCGGGTCCACGATGCAGCTACGACCTCGCGGACGCGTTCGGCGCCCCCTTCACCTGACACAAATCGCTCCCAGAGACCTTCGAGCACTTTGTTGTGGCGCTTGGGACTGGTGTAGATGTCGATGGCGATGTTCGGGTTCCGCACGCTCCCCCCTCCCCGCCTGCTGGTTGCGGACAGGGTTTCCTGTGTTGTCAGGCAACAATTATTCTACCGAAGTGAGCAAACTCCTCCGTCCCAAAGCACTTTCCGTCGACCATATCGATCAACGCATGCAATTTGATCAAAACAGTACGTCCCCGTACCCACGCGCAGGCCGCCCGCACCCCGACTCCCGTTGCCACACGTGCCAGAACGGTGCTATGATGAAGGCGCCGGGCGGCATCCGGAAGAGCCGCACCGTACGTACAATGCATGCGCCGCATCCCACGCTTGGACCCTGTCACGGGCCGAGACGAGCGGGCCGTCTGCGGCGTTTCGGAGCCGGGGTCCGCCCCGCCTCCCGGACGCGCACGACCGAGGGCCTCCTGCCGGCCAAGGCAGGGGGCCCTTTCCCGTGGGGCGGCGAAGGGAGGGGCTCCGCATGGCCACACGGGTCACCGTCACGCGGCTGCGGGAGATGAAGCGCAAGGGCCAGAAGATCGTGATGCTCACGGCGTACGACTACCCCACCGCCCGCCTGCTCGACGAGGCGGGGGTGGACGTGCTCCTGGTGGGCGACTCGCTCGGCATGGTCGTCCTGGGCTACGAGTCAACCCTGCCCGTGACCCTCGCCGACGTCCTCCACCACACCCGCCCGGTGGCCCGGGCGGCCGAGCGGGCCCTGGTCGTGGCGGACCTGCCTTTCATGACCTTCCAGATCTCACCCGAGGAGGCCCTCCGCAGCGCCGGCCGGCTCATGCAGGAGGGCGGCGCGCACGCCGTGAAGCTGGAGGGCGGGCGAGAGGTGGCCCCCACGGTCGCCCGGCTGGTGCAGGCCGGCGTCCCGGTCATGGGACACCTGGGCTTCACGCCGCAGTCCGTGCACGCCCTGGGCGGCTATCGGGTGCAGGGACGCACCGAGGACGCCGCCCGCCGGCTCCTCGACGATGCCGCTGCGCTGGTCGAGGCCGGGGTGTTCGCCATCGTCCTGGAGATGGTCCCGCGCCAGGTGGCCCGACTCGTCACCGAGCGGGTCCCCGTGCCGACGATCGGCATCGGGGCGGGGCCCGAGTGCGACGGCCAGGTCCTGGTCCTGCACGACCTCCTCGGCCTCTACACCCGCCAGTCGCCCCGCTTCGCCCGGCGGTACGCCGACCTGGCCAGCGTCATCCGGACGGCGGTGGGCGAGTACGCGGACGACGTCCGCGGGGGGGCCTTCCCCGGCCCCGAGCACAGCTTCGACATGGATGACGCCGTCCTGGAGCGCCTGTACTGAAGGAGGTCTCGCCTTGGAGGTCCTCACCACCGTCGCGACCATGCGTGAGCGGAGCCGGGCCTGGCGCGCGGCGAAGTGCCGCCACGGGTTCGTGCCGACCATGGGCTACCTGCACGAAGGCCACATGGCGCTCGTCGAGCGGGCCCGGGCGAACTGCGACGTGGTCACCGTCAGCATCTTCGTCAACCCGCTGCAGTTCGGCCCGCAGGAGGATTACGCCCGGTACCCCCGCGACCTGGACCGCGACCTGGCGATGCTGCGGGAGGCCAGGGTGGACGCCGTCTTCGCGCCGTCCGTGGCCGAGATGTACCCGGAGGAGCCCCTCGTCTTCGTCGAGCCCACGCGGCTCTCCGACCACCTCTGCGGAGCCAGCCGGCCGGGACACTTCCGGGGCGTGGCCACGGTGGTCCTCAAGCTCTTCAACATCGTCCAGCCGGACGTCGCCTACTTCGGCGAGAAGGACGCGCAGCAGCTCGCCATCATCCGCCGCATGGTGCGGGACCTGAACGTCCCGGTGGAGATCGTCGGGGTCCCCACCGTGCGGGCGGCCGACGGGCTGGCGCTCTCCAGCCGCAACGCCTACCTGGGGCCCGAGGAGCGGGCCGCCGCGCCGGTACTGTACCGGGCCCTGCAGCTGGCCCGGGACCGGATCCTGGCCGGCGAGCGCGACCCCGGCCGCGTCAAGGCGGCGATGCGGGAATGCATCGCCGCCGAGCCCCAAGTCCGGATCGACTACGTCGAGATCGTGGACGCCGGGAGCCTGCAGCCGGTCGAACGCATCGAGGGGCGCGTGCTGGTCGCCGTGGCGGCCTTCGCCGGCCCGAGCCGGCTCATCGACAACGTCACGGTCGACGTGCCGGCCGAAGACTGAAGCCGCTCCTGTCGTCCCGCGCCTCCTTCTCACCTCCGGCGGCCTGCTCCCTGGAAACCCGGCTACCGCCCGATCCGTGCCGCTTGCAGGCACGCCGTGTCGCGTTCCAGTAGCGCCACCAGAACCTCCAGCAACGGAAGGTAGGGCCAGGGCACGTTCTCCCGCCTGGCATCCGCCAGGAGTCCCGGCACCCAGTCCAGGTGCTCGGTCAACATGCGAGCCTGGTCCTGTGGAGTGCCCCACCGGGCCAGAAGAGCCATGAACTCAAGCTCCAGCACCAGGTGGTCTGGGGTGCCCTGAAACTCCGGCGGGACCGTCACACCGGCAGCCCGGTACAGTTCGGCCACGTGCAGGGCGTGGTCGCTGAGGAGAAACCCGGTTTCGCCCGCAAGCGAAGCCGCCTCCCCCCTTTGCGTCCATGGCCGGTAGCAGGACTCGACCGGGACGAGGAGCCCTCCGGGCCGTCCGAAGGTACGCTCCCACGCCTCCCGCAGGGGGAGCCTGTCGGCAGGCGGCTCGGTCAGGTCGGCCGGCGGCTGCATCCCCACCTCTGCGAGTGCGTCCGTCAGCTCCCGGATCAGGTCTCGAGGCGGCTGGTCGCCGGGCGGTGGGGCCATGAGCGCCGCAATCGCGCTGTACAGCCGGGCGCGGCTCGCCCTGCGGTCGCCGTGTCTGATCGTTCCCAGCGCCTCCACCCGGGCTCACCTCCCGGGCTCTGGACCGCCCGCGGCCCTTTCGCCCAACTGGATGAGGCTCTCGTACCACTTGCGGTGGTGGCTCCGGGCGAAATCGCGGCTCACCTTGCCCGTGATGATGCCGGAGAGGGCTGCCCGGCTCCCGGGGTGGCCGACCGCGAGGTAGATGTGCCCAAGGGCAGCGGCGCCGAGGAGGAAGGCGAACAAGGTGTGAATGGGTTGGGCCCACATGACGATCACCCTGGGGAGCACATCACGGTAGACGAGCATCCAGCCCGTGATCACCATCACGGGGTAACCGGCGATCTGAAGGAGCGAGTTGACCTTCTCACCGGCGTTGAACTTGCCCTGTGGCGGGAGTTCGACGTGAAGACCGAAGAACTCCCGCGGAAAGAGGCGCAGGAACCGGCGGTCGTCGGCGTCCCAGGTGCAGCACTCCCGGAGCCACTCGCGCACGGCGGGCCGGGCTCCCAGGAGAAGGATGGGGACGGTCAGGAACGTGAAGGGCCACGCGGCCCAGCGGTGGATCTGGCCGAAGAGCCGAAGCGTGTCGGGACCTAGAAGGCCGGGGAGCCCCGACACCACCAGGGCAGCCCCCGTCACGAGAAGCACCAGGAACGTGATCGCGTGGTTCCAGTGCGCCAGGCGCTCGGCCAGGCTGAAACGAACCACCTCGTTGGATGCGCTCACCTCAGGCCCCTTCATGCTGCTTCCTCCTTTCCCGCAGGGCCCGGAGCCCGTGCACGGCGAGGCTCAGCGCCGCTGCCGAGGCCGCACCGGCCAACACGATCTGCCCCAGGGGTTGGATGACGCTCTGCCAAGGGTACAGGTAGCGCGGGGCCTCGAAGTCTGCAGGCAGGAGGTCGCGTTCCATGCCTTCGGGCAAGCGGTAGTAGAAGCTGGTGCCGGCCACCCGGATCACGTCAGCCTCACGGATCGCCCTGGCGATGGCACTCTCGGGGTCGTCCAGGTCCCCGAAGAGGCGCGCCCCACCGATGCAGGTGCGCACGCAGGCCGGCTCCCGCCCCTTCTGCAGGTCGGCATAGCAGAAGGAGCACTTCCGGACGATCTTCCGCTCCTCGTCGTAGGTGCGGGCGTCGTACGGGCAGGCCGTGACGCAGTACCGGCAGCCGATGCAGTCCTCCTCCCGCACGACCACCGGTCCCTCGGCGGTCTTGTACGTCGCGCCTGTCGGGCAGACCTCGGCGCACGGCGGTGCTTCGCAGTGCATGCACTGCGTGGTGACGAAGGTGCCCTTCAGGCTGGGGTACTCACCGGCCGTCGTGAGGTTCACCTTGGTGAACCGGTTCTCCGGCGCCAGCCCGTAACTGGCCTGGCAAGCCACCGTACAGGCGGAGCACCCGACACAGCGTTCGAGGTCGACGAACATGGCGTAGCGGCTCATGGATCACCCACCTACCTTCCGGACCGTGACCACAACCTCGCACTGGGCGGCAGCGCCAGAGATCGGCGCGACCCGAATGGGCACCAGACCGGAGTCGTTCGCGCCCTTCCCGTACGCGCGGCGCTGCGCCCTGGAGAGGCAGCCGAACCCGTGGGCCATCCACACGCAGTCCGGCCGGATCCCCGCGGTGACCTTCGCCCTGAGCCGCTCGCTCCCCGTGACCGACGCCACTTCCACCAGGTCGCCGTCGCGAATGCCGAGCCGGCCGGCCGGGTCGGGATGGATCCAGAGCTCGTTCTCCGGCATCAGGGCGTGCAGGTAGGGGTTGTTCTGGCTGGCGGTATGCGTGTGCACCGCCACGTGGCCGTGGAGGAGCCGGAACTCGCCCTCCTTGGGCTCGACCAGCGGGGGTTCCCACGCCGGGACGGGCGAGCCGCCCGCCCTGGCCACGGCCTCGGAGCGAAGCTCCACTTTCCCCGAGGGGGTCTTCAGGCGGTCGTAGTTCGGCGGCTGGACCGGGACCCTGACCACACCCGCCTTCTCCAGATCCGCGGTCGTGAGCCCCAGAGGCCTGAGCAGTGCGTCGTTGTACTCTTCCAGGGTGAAGGTGAAGTACTCGCCGATGCCCACCGCCTCTGCGAGCCGGCGCAGGATCTCGTCTTCCGGCAGCGTGTTGTGCAGGGGCGCCACCGCCGGGCGGCGCAGGGCGACGGTGTCACCGGTCACCCAGACGGGGTCGGAGCGCTCGAGGTAGTGGGACTCCGGCAGCACGTAATCGGCGGCGGTGGCCGTGTCGGACATCTGCACGTCGATGACCACCACCAGCTCCAGCTTCCGCAGGGCCTGTAGCCAGCGGCGGCTATCCGGGCAAGAGCGCACCGGGTTGAAGTGGCTGATGATCGCGGCCTTGATCGGATACGGCTTGCCCGTCTCGATGGCTTCGGGCAGAGTGTGGATCATCCCCAGGTCCTTGGCCAGCGGCCAGCGGGGGCCGCCCGCCCCGTCGAAGCGCGGCGCCGCCGGCTTGGGGGGCTTGGGACCCAGGTCATCGATGCTTCCCAGCTTCACCGAGGCCGGGAACACCAGCCCGCCCTTGGCGCCCAGGTTGCCCAGCAGGGCGTTGAGACAGGCGGCCGCCCGCGCGGCCTGGAACCCGTTGTAGTACATGGAACCCAGCCCGCCGTGCCAGCAGGGGTCGACCGCCGCGGCCGGCCGCGCGGCGGCCAGCTCCCGGGCAACGCGCCGGATCGTCTCCGCGGGAACGTCCGTCACCCCGGCAGCCCACTCCGGGGTGTACTGCTTCACCGCCTCCCGGAGCTCCGCAAAGCCGGCCGTGCGCGCTGCGACGAAGTCCCGGTCGTACAGGTCCTCCTCGACCAGGACGTTCATCAGGGCCAGGAGGAAGGCGCCGTCCGTCCCCGGCCGGATAGGCAGCCACTCGGTCGCCCAGGCGGCGAACTCCGAGTAGCGGGGGTCCAGGACCACGAACTTGGCCCCGGCCGCCTTGGCCTGCGCGAGCTTCTGCAGGTCGTTGTTCTTCACGCCGCCCAGGTGGTTCCGACCCGGGCTGATGAGGTAGCGCACGTTCGCGTAGTCCACCGCCGGGAGGGCGCCGTAGGTCGCCACGTACGCGGCGGTTCTGTGCGAGTAGCACGTCGGGGCGTGGGACGAGAAGTTCGGGGTCCCGAACGCGTCGCAGAACCGCTTCTCCCATGGCGCGATCAGCTCCGGGTGAACGGCGAAAACGAGGGCTTCCGGTCCGTAACGCTCCCGGATGGACTTCAGCTTCTCACCGATCTCGGCGATGGCCTGGTCCCAGGAGATCGGCACGAACGACCCGTCCGGGTTGCGCTTCAAGGGCTCACGCAGCCGGTCGGGGTCGTAAAGGGACATCATGCCGGCGTTCCCGCGCGCACAGAGCCTACCCCGACTCAGCGGGTGGTCCGGGTTTCCCTCGAGGCGCACGACGCGACCGCCCCGGACCACCGCGATGACGCCGCATTTCACACCGCACATCTCACAGATGGTCGGAATCCTCTCCTCCTCCGCTTCGGCCGCCGCAGCCGTCCGCCAGCTGTCGAAGCCCGGCACGGCTAGGCCGGCGGCCAGGGCTCCGCTGGTGGCCGCGGAGATCTTGAGGAACTGGCGTCTCGTCACCTGGGCCAAGGGCATCGCCTGTCACCCCTCGGTAATGTGAACTCATTCACCATCCCGCTCGCCCCTATTGTGTCATTCCGGGTCTGCTGTCTGTAAATGACCCGTTCGTCTCAGCCGTACCCCTGACCGAAGGACTAATTCCGACAACTCGGGCGGCTGACCGCCGTTTCCCGCGCCGCAGGCGCAACGGGACAGACACATGCCTGGCCACGACCGCTGGATCGACCCCGGCAGCCGGTGTGTTCCAAAGTGCTACCCCCCAAGAGGGTAAATCGCATCACAGGGCCGCCGCCGTCATCCCTGTCTGCCGTGGTCCTTCCCCCTCTCGCGCAGCGCCCGCAGGCCGTGCACGGCGAGGCTGACCGCAGCCGCGGCGGCCGCCGCGCCCATCAGGGCCTGCCCCAGGGGCTGGACGATCGACTGCCACACGAAGGCCAGGGTCGGCGCCTTGAAGTCGGGCGGCAGCGCGGCCCGGTCGACGCCCTCGGGCAACCGGAAGTACACGCTCGTCCCCGCGACCTTCACGACGCCGGGCTGGGCGATGGACCTGGAGACCTCGCTTTCGGGGTCATCGAGGTCGCCGCAGATGCGCGCCTGCCCGAGGCAGGTCTGCGAGCAGACCGGCCGCTGCCCCTGGGCGAGCCGGTCGAAGCACATGGAGCACTTGCGGACCACCCGGCGCTCGTCGTCGAACACGCGAGCCTCGTACGGACAGGCCGTGACGCAGTAGCGGCAGCCGATGCAGGCCTCGTCGTCCACCAGCACCGGGCCGCCGGCCGTCTTGTACGTGGCCCCGGTGGGACAGACCTCCGCGCAGGGCGGCTCCTCGCAGTGCAGGCACTGCCGCACCACGAAGGTCGACCGCAGTTCGGGGTAGTCGCCCTCCTCGTGCCGGGCGACCCGGGTGAACCGCTCGTCCGGATCGAGCCCGTTCCAGTTCTGGCAGGCCACGGTGCAGGCCTGGCAGCCGACGCACCGGGTCAGGTCGATGAGGAACCCGAGACGCGCCACGGCTCATGCACCTACCCTTCGCACGGTGACGGTGGCCTCGCCCTGCCCGAGCGCGCCGGCGACGGGCGTCATCAGGATCGGGTACAGGGCCGAGTCGTTCGCGCCCTTCCCGTACGCCAGCCGCTGCTGGGGCACGCCGCAGCCGAAGCCGTGAGCCATCCAGACGCAGTCGGGCCGGATCCCGGGGGTGACCCGGGCCCGCAGGCGCTCCCGCCCGTACTCGTTCGCCACCTCGACGAGGTCCCCGGTGCGGATGCCCCGGGCGCGGGCGGCCTCCGGGTGGATCCACAGCTCGTTCTCCGGCATGAGCGCGTGCAGCTGCGGGTTGTTCTGCGTGTAGGTCTGGGTGTGCACCGGCACGTGTCCGTGCAGGAGGCGGAGCCGGTCACCCTCCGGCTCGGTCCTGGGCGGCACCCAGCTGACCACCCGGGTCCCGCCGGCCCTGGCCACGGCCTCGTTCACCAGCTCGACCTTCCCGCTTGCCGTGGGCAACTTCGTGTAATCGAAGGGGGTGGCGGCCACCCGGACCACGCCGAGCTCGTTCAGCTGGTCCACGGTCCACCCGTGGGGCTCCAGCATCTTGTTGTTGTAGTCCCTCATGGAAAACTGGAAGTACTCGCCGACCCCCGTGGCCTCGGCCAGGGCCCGGACAATCTCGTAGCCCGGGCGGGTGTCGTGCAGGGGCCTCACCACCGGCTGGCGGATGCTGATCGTGTCCCCTGCCACGCTGATGGCGTCGTCCCGCTCCAGGAAGTGCGACTCGGGCAGCACGTAGTGGGCCAGGAGGGCGGTCTCGCTCATGCGGATGTCGATCGCCACGAGGAGGTCGAGTTTCGCGAGTGCCGCCTGCCAGCGGGCGGAGTGGGCGCCGGATCGGACCGGATTCGTCCGGTAGAAGATCACCGCCTTGATGGGGTAAGGCTTCTCCGTTTCGATGACCTGCGGCAGCGCCTGCATCGAGCCCAGGCTGAGGGGCCACTCGGGCCCGCCGGCACCGTCGAAGCGCGGCCGGTCGGGGTACGGGTACGGGGTCCACGCCCCGGACACGCCGGGGGGTGCGGTCGTGCTTCACCCTCCGCCCCCGTCGCCGCCCCCGGCCCCCTCCGGCGGGTTGTCGATCCGCCCCAGGGCCACCTTCGGGGCCATCACCAGCCCGCCCTTCGCGCCGAGGTTGCCAAGGAGCGCGTTCACCACGGCTCCCGCCCGGGCGGCCTCGAAGCCGTTCCAGTACATGCCGTTGCCGCCGTGCCAGCCGGGGTCCACGACGGCCGCCGGCCGGGCGGCGGCCATCTCCCGGGCGATCCGGCGGATGGTCGCGGCCGGGATGTCCGTGAGCGTCTCCGCCCACTCCGGAGTGTACGGGGCGATCGCCTGCCGGAACTCCTCGAAGCCCACCGTCCGGCCGGCGACGAAGTCCCGGTCGTAGAGGTCCTCCTCGACGAGCACCCAGGCCAGCGCGAGGAGGAAGGCGGCGTCGGTCGCCGGGCGGATCGGCAGCCACTCGTCCGCCCAGCCGGCCAGCTCGGAGTACCGGGGGTCGAGGGCGACGATGCGCGCGCCGTGGGCCCTGGCCTCGGCCAGCTTGACCACGTCGCCGGCCTTCACCCCGCCGAGGAGGTTGCGCCCCGGGCTGAGGTAGTACCGTACGTTCTTGTAGTCGACGGAGGGCAGCGAGCCGAACACCTGGGCATACGCCACGTTGCGGTTGGCGAAGCACAGGGCGGCGTGCCCGGTGTGGTTCGGCGACCCGAACGCCTCCACGAAGCGGCGGTACAGCCCGCTGTTCAGGTTCTGGTACTCGGCCCAGACCAGGGTCTGCGGGCCGTACTGCGCCTTCAGCTCCTGCAGCTTGGCGGCGATCTCCTGGATCGCCTGCTCCCAGGAGATCGGCCGGAAGCGCCCGTCCGGCCCCCGCTTGAGCGGCTGCCGGAGCCGGTCCGGGTCGTAGAGGGACGCCGGGGCGGCGTTCCCCCGGGCACACGGCCGGCCGAGGTTGACCGGGTGATCGGGGTTCCCCTCCACGCGCACCACGCGCCCGTCCCGGACGACGGCGAAGACGCCACACCGGCTGCTGCACATCTCGCACAGGGTGGGCACCCGCCGCTCCGTCCCGGCGGCGCGCGCCCGGGCGCTCCGGGGAAGCCCGACCAGGGCGGCACCGGCTCCCAGACCCGACACCTTCAGGAAATCACGCCGGCTCAGGCCTGTCGTGGCCAATTCCGTTCACCTCCCGAACCTCGCGGCGGCCCCGCCCCGGGCGCGCCCGGGGCGGGGCGCTCCGGGCCTCACTGGACGGTCGGGAAGTTGTTCTTCTCCACCCACCCGGACATGCCGAAGTGCAGGGCGATGGCGTTGTAGCCCGCCAGGCGCAGGGCGGCCACCGTCTGGCCGGCCGTCTGACCGGTGTAGCAGATCACCACGATCTGCTTGTCCTTCGGGAGCTTGTCGAGGTTGTCGCCCACCGCGGTGAACGGAATGTTGACGGCGCCCTGGATGTGGCCCTTCGCGTAGTCCTCCGGCTTGCGGATGTCGAGGAGGAAGTACGGGCTGGAACCGGAGTCCAGGCTGGCCTTCAGGTCAGGCGGCTTGATCTGGTGGTTGGTGGGCGGGATCGTTCGGAAGTACTGGACGACAGCCTCCGTCAGGATCTTGCCCTTGTCGACCTCCGGAGCCGGCTGCGGCGCCGGGGCGGCCTGGGCCTCTCCGGCGGCCGCCTGGGTGCCGGTCTCCGGCTTGGCGGCGGGCTGGCCCCCACAGCCGGCGAGCGCGGACACGGCCAGGACGAGGAGCAGCGTCCAGGCAGCGATTCGGCGCAGGAACCCGGGCATGTGGACCCCCTCCTTCGTGTTCGCCTCCGCGGGGAGGCGTGGGTTCGGTGATCACGTCAGTCTCAATTGTGAACGTGATCACTTCCACGACAACACTTCACCGGTAGGCTTCCGGGTGCCTACCGGTGCGGCCATTCGGGTTCCTCATGGGTAACAGCGACGCTTATATGCCCCTGGCTTATACCCCTTGCTCCCGGCTGACCCCCTGCCCGGGTGACGCGGGGCGCGCCCCGGGCCGGCCCACCGACAGGAGCAGCCACGAGCCGCCCACGCCGCCCGCCACGGCCGACAGCATCCACACCCAGGCGTGCAGCGAGAAGGACGCCATGCCGCCGATGAGCGCCCCCACGGTGCAGCCAAGGCTGATCCACGCGCCGAACCCCATCAGGAGGCCCCCCGCCGCCCGCAGCCCGGCATCCCGGGCAGTGAGGGGCCTCCGCCACCGCAGCTCGTGCCCCAGGGCCGCCCCGGCGAACCCTCCCAGCACCAGTCCGGCGGCGAACGCCGTCGCCCGGCCCGGCGCAGCGAGGGCCGGGGTCAGCGACCAGGTGCGCCCTGTGAGCGCCAGGTAGGCCCCCGCCAGCGCGGCGGTCATGAGGGCGCCCGCCTCCGGGGGCCACGGCGCCCGCAGGAGGCGGCGCCAGCGCGCCCCGGCCGCGCCGGCCCCGCCCGTCTGGGGCAACTCCTCCCCCACGGCCGGCTGCCGCCGGTCCCACAGCGCCAGACCGAGGATCCCGCCGCCGAGGACCGCCAGGGACAGCGCCGCCGACCCCGGCAGCCCGAGCACGTCGGGGAGCGCCAGGCCGCGATGCAGCTGATCGAGCCGCTCCGGCAGCGGCAGGAGGAGGCGCCCCAGCCCGGAGCCCGCCGCCCAGCCGGCGACCGTCCACAGGTAGGCCGCCTGCCCTTCGCCCAGCCGCCACAGGCTGCCGGCGAGGCAGCCGCCCGCCAGCACCATGCCCGTCCCGAAGAGAAAGGCCCCGGCCACCACCCCGGGGGTGATCGCGGCCCAGTAGCCGTGGTGCCCGAGTCCGGCCGCGGCGTGCCGGGCGGCAGCCCACCAGCCGGCCGCCACCGACCCGGCCAGCAGCATGAGGATCGCCCGTCCCATCTGCAGCGCGCGGAACAGCACCGCATCGCGGACCGCCCCGGCGAAGCAGAGGCGAGAGCGCTGCATGGCCGCCCCCGCGAAGAACCCCCAGACCCAGTCCGCCCGGGCCGGACCGGGGACCAGGGCGATCACGCCGGCCGCGCCCAGCGCCAGCACGGCCGCAGGGGTCCAGGACCGGCGGGCGGCCGAGGGCATGGGACATCGCCTCCCGAAAGGCGTTCGGAGCGAAATCGGTGAAGAGTTGCGCGTGGAGTTGGGGGTGGAGACGATGCTTTCACTGGAACAGCTCGAGATGTTCTGCGCGGTGGTGCGGTCCGGGAGCATGTCCCGGGCGGCCGCCCTGCTCCACGTGAGCCAGCCGGCCATCAGCCAGCAGATCCGCGCGCTCGAGGCGGAGTTCGGCACCCAGCTCCTCGTGCGCACCCACCGGGGCGTCGAGCCCACCCCCGCGGGCGACGCGCTCGTCCGCTACGCCCGGCGGATCCTGGTCCTCGGCCGCAGCCTGCGGGCAGAGATCGAGGCGCTGCGGGAGGCCGCGGCCCACCGGCTCGTGGTCGGCGCCACGCCGGTGATCGGCGGCTACGCCCTGCCGTGCACGATCTACCTCTTCCGGCGCCGGTACCCGGACGCCCGGATCGACCTGGTCATCGCCAACACCACCGAGGTGCTGCAGCGCCTGCAGGACGGCCTCCTGCACATGGCGGTGATCGAGGGGCCCCTGCCGTCCGACGTCTCCCTGCAGGATCACTGGGCCACCCAGGTCCTCACCGAGGACACGCTCGTCCTCGTCACCCCGGCCAAGGGGCCGCTCGCCGAGAAGGAGCGCTTCCACGTGCAGGACCTGCGCGAGGTGCCGCTCATCCTGCGGGAGAAGGGCTCCGGCACGCGGCGGGCCATCGAGGAGCGGTTCCCGACGGGCGGCGTGGCGTTCGAGGACCTCAACGTGGTCATGGAGCTCAGCAGCCTCGAGGCGATCAAGACGTCCGTCGAGGCCGGCCACGGGGTGGCGCTCCTCAGCCGCTGGACGGTGCGGAAGGAGGTGCACGCGGGTGCGCTGCGAATCGCTCCGCTCGACGGGGTGACCATCCGCCTGCCGTGGACCCTGATCTACTCCCGGACACAGAGCCGCACGCCCCTGGAGCGGCAGTTCCTCCGCACGCTCCGCTCCCCGACCGAGCGGGGGTTCTGCTGACCCCCCGGTCACCTGCGCTCGATCGTGAACCGCCAGACGCCCCAGTCCACTTCCTCGACGCGGAAACGGCACGGGAGCCGGCGCAGGCGCTCCCGCAGGAGCCGCACGGTGCAGCTGTGGTCCACCTCGACCACCAGTCGGTCGCCGGGCGCCAGGCGGAGGAGGTGGCGCTCCGTTTCCTGGACGGGTTCGGGGCACATCACCCCGAGCAGCACGAGCCTGTACTCGGCCACACGCCCCCTCCCCCGGGTTCGGCGGGCGGCCGCCCTCTCCCGCCGGACCCTTCGCCGGTGCCGGCAGGGGTCCCTGCAGGGAACGTGGCGGCCGCCACGCTTCTACGTTCCGGCGGGTGCGGACCCGGGGCCGGGTGCCGGGCTCTCGCCCCGGGCCAGCGAGGCCAGCAGCAGGCGGGCCGTGGCCGGATTGGTCGCCACCGGGATGTTGCGGACGTCGCACAGGCGCAAGAGGGCGCTCACGTCCGGTTCGTGCGGGTGGGCGGTGAGCGGGTCGCGCAGGAAGATCACCAGGTCGAGGCCCCCCTCGGCGATCCGCGCCCCCATTTGCTGATCGCCGCCCAGGGGGCCCGAGAGGAAGCGATGCACCGTCAGCCCGGTGTTCTCGGCGACGAGCCGGCCCGTGGTCCCGGTTGCAAACAGTTCGTGGCGCGCGAGCAGGTCCCGGAACTCGCTGCACAGCGTCACCATGGCAGGCTTCAGCTTGTCGTGAGCGATCAGCGCGATCCGCACGCGCCCACCCCTTCTCAGAGCCCCCGCCGGGCCAGGTACTCGACGAGGTCCGCCAGCCGGGCCGAGTAGCCCCACTCGTTGTCGTACCAGGCCAGGACCTTCACCATGTTGCCGATGGCCAGGGTGGAGGGGCCGTCGACGACGCTCGAGAAGGTCGTTCCCTTGAAGTCCGAGGAGACGAGGGGCTCGTCCGAGAAGCCGAGGATTCCCTTCAGGCTCGTCTCGGCGGCCTCCCGGAGCGCCGCGTTCACCTCGTCGGCGGTCACCGCCCGGTCGAGGTCGGCGGTGAGGTCGACCACCGACACGACCGGCACCGGCACCCGGAGCGCGAAGCCGGTGAGCCTCCCCTTCAGTTCCGGCATCACCAGGGCGACGGCCTTGGCGGCGCCGGTGGTGGTCGGGATGATGTTCATGGCCCCGGCGCGGGCCCGGCGGAGGTCCTTGTGCGGGAAGTCGAGGATGACCTGGTCGTTCGTGTAGGCATGTACCGTGTTCATCATGCCCCGCACGATCCCGAACCGCTCGTGCAGGACCTTCGCCACCGGTGCCAGGCAGTTGGTCGTGCAGGAGGCGTTCGAGAGGACGTGGTGGCGGGCCGGGTCGTAGGTCTCGTGGTTCACGCCCATGACGACCGTGAGGTCTTCCCCCTTGGCGGGGGCCGAGATGATCACCTTGCGCGCGCCCCCGTGCGTGATGTGGGCCCGGGCGGCCTCCGCCTGGGTGAACTTGCCCGTGGACTCGATCACCACGTCGACCCCCGCTTCGCGCCAGGGGATCTCCGCCGGCTCCCGGATGGCGGTGACCCGCACCCGACGGCCGTCCACCACGATCGCGTCCTCTTCCGCCCGCACGTCGGCGCCGAGCGGGCCGTAGTTCGAGTCGTACTTCAGCAGGTGGGCGGACGTCGTGGGCGGGGTGAGATCGTTGATCGCCACGACCTCGATCCCCGGCCGCTCCAGGGCGATCCGGAAGAAGCGCCGCCCGATGCTGCCAAACCCGTTGATTCCCACGCGCACGGCCATTTCGCAATCCCTTCCTCAGCAAACGAGATGTACGGATGGCTCCGCCCCCGCCGGCCCCTCAGTGGGCCGTCCGGGACAGCGCCGGCACCCCGAACGGATCCGGGAGGCCCAGGAGGGGCAGCGTCACCAGGGCAGCCGCGCCCACCGCCACCCCGTCCTCCCCGTGCGTGGCCAGGCGGATCGGCACGTGCCGCCCTTGCACCGGCAGGGCGCGGGCCTGGGCCGCCTCCCGCATCGGGCCGAGGAGAAGCTCCCCGGCGCGGCTCGTGCCGCCGCCGATCACGACGCACTCCGGGTCGAAGAGGTTGATGAGGTTCCCCACCGCCACCCCGATGTACCGCCCCGCCTGCGCCAGCACCTCCCGGGCGAGCGCGTCGCCCCCCTGCGCCGCCTCGATGACCGTGGTGGCCAGCACCCGGTCGAGGTCTCCGCCGACCCGGCGGGCGATGTCCGACGGGCGCCCCTGCTGGATCTGACGCACGGCCGCCCGGGCGATGGCCCCGGCCGCCGCCACGGCCTCCAGGCAGCCGTAGCGGCCGCAGGCACAGCGCGGCCCCTCCTCCACCACCTGTACGTGACCCAGCTCGCCGGCGCCCTCGTGGGCGCCGGCGTAGAGTTCGCCCCCCACGATCAACCCGGCGCCGATGCTCACACCGACCCGCACGGCGATGAGGCTGCGGGGGGGCGAGGCCGGGCTGCCCGCACGGCGCCAGAGGGCTGCCTGCATCTCCCCGAGCGCCAGGCAGCGGGCGTCGTTCTCCACCACGACAGGGAAGCCCGTCGCCTCCTGGACCTGTTCGGCCACGGGCTGCTCCGGCCCCGGGAAGTGAGGGCTGTGACGCCACACCCCGCCGGCCCGGTCGACGAGACCCGTGAGTCCCACCCCGACCCCCACCACAGGCGCCCCGGGCGGAGCCTGGTCCAGCACCGTGCGGATACCGGCCAGGAGCCGCGCCACCGCCGGCGCCGGATGGCCCGGCTGGATGCGCTCCTTGTGCCGGACCAGGATGTTCCCCGCCATGTCGGCAAGAACCGCCCGCACGTGCCCCGCCGAGAGCTCGGCGCCCACCGCCAGCCGGGCGGCCGGGTTGAGGTGGAGCAGAATCGGCCGCCGCCCGCCGGACGACTCCCCCGGCCCTGCCTCCTGCACCCAGCCCGCCCGGATGAGTTGGGCCACCACCCCCGAGACCGTCGGCCGGGCGAGCCCCGTCCGCCGCGCCACGTCCGCCCGGGACATGGGGCCCCCGTCCCGCAGCGCGAGCAGCACCCGCCGGCGCGTCACCTCGCGCACGAGGTCGGGGCCATGCACCTCTGCTCACCTCCTCGGGCGGGGATGGCACCCGGACAGGGCGGATCGGGTGCGGACGTCCTCGGGCGCCCGGCCTCGCCCGGCGCGGGGCAGTTCCGTAATCGGCGGTGACCGTTTCTCCACGCGCCCCGGCCAAACGCTGGCGGTTCCGGCCCGTGTTGCCCGCAAGTTCCGCCAACATTATGCCTCTACCGGCAGGACTTCTGCAATCCTCGTGAACAAAGCCCCCGCACCTCGTTCGCGACCGGTGAGACGGGAGGCCGTTTCGGCGCCCTCGACCTGTCCAGGAGCCGCGTTCCCGTCACCGCGGGCGGGCCGGGTCCGGGACGGACTCGACCGGGACCATCCGATTCGAGGCAGCCCGGTTCTCCGTGGACCAGCCGCCTCTGGTCACCAATTCGAGGGAGGCTTGTATCTTCCTTACACCCCAATCGCGAATTTCGCAGTCCGAGTCCGGCAGGCGGTTTGCAGAATCTGCAGAACCAACCGCTGCTAACATAACTCCCGCATTCCAGTAAACCAGGCTCCCGAATGCGGGCGCCTCACCCCACTCCGGGGACGGGCAGCTGCAGTTTGTGCGAACTCACTGCCCCGGGCGGTTCGCCATTTCTGCCGTTGTCCCTCGATGCAATCCTCAGTTCCACCCGGCGCAACGCGCGCGTGCGCCTGGCCCGGCGTGCCCCGCAGGCCAGGGGCCCACGGCGTGGGGCATGCCTGCCCGGACCAGACCCACAGCGCGGCCGACCCCACGGAGGCCCGACGGCGGGAGACTACCTGCCCTCCCGCAGGTGCGCCCACAGGTACGCGAGGGCGTACTGCGCCGTCACCTGCCGGATGTGGTCCCGGCTGCCGCGGAACAGGAACTGCCGGGCCCGCACGCCGCCGGGGTAGGCGAGCCCGATCCAGACGGTGCCGACGGGCTTCTCGGGCGTGCCCCCTCCAGGCCCGGCGATGCCCGACACGGACACGGCGACCGTGGCACCGCTCCTGCGCCGGGCGCCCTCGGCCATGGCCCGGACGGTGGCCTCGCTCACGGCACCGTGCTGCGCGAGCGTCTCGGCGGGGACCCCGAGCACGTCCATCTTCGCCGCGTTGCTGTAGGTGACGTAGCCGGCCAGGAAGTACGCCGAACTGCCCGGCACGTCCGTGATGCGCTTGGCCACCAGGCCGCCGGTGCACGACTCGGCCAGCGCGAGGGTCCAACCCCGCTGCCGGAGGAGGTCACCCACGGCCTGTTCGAGGGTGGTCTCGTCCGTGCCGAAGAGGTGCTGGCCCACGCGCTGGCGGATCGCCTCCACCACCGGGGCGAAGCGCGCCTCGGCGATCGCCGCGTCGGCGGCCTTCGTGGCGAGGCGCAGGTGCACCTCCCCGGGCTTGGCGTACGGGGCGATGGTCGGGTCGGTCTGGGCGGCCAGGATGTCCTGGACGGCGTCCGCCAGCGCCGACTCGCCGATGCCGCAGAACCGCAGCGTGCGGGTGAAGAGCCGCAGCGGCGTCCCGCCCATGCGGCGGGTGAGGTACGGCACGACGTGGTCCTCGAACATCCGGGTGAGCTCGGGCGGCGGCCCGGGCATCAGGACGAGCGCCGGGGGCTCCCCGCCGGGCTGCCGGGGCTCCCCCACCGGCACGATCAGGCCGGGCGCGGTGCCGACCGGGTTCGGGAGCACCGTGGCCCCCTCCGGCACCATGGCCTGCCGCCGGTTGTTCGCCGTCATCGGCCGGCCCGCCCGCTCGAACCAGGCCGCGATCTCCGCCAGCACCGCCGGGTCCTCCCGCAGGGGCCGCCCGGAGAGGGCAGCGGCAACCTCCCGGGTGAGGTCGTCGTCCGTGGGGCCGAGCCCCCCGGACGTGAGGACCACGTCCGCACGCCCGATGGCCTGGCGCAGGGCCCCCTCCAGCCTCTCCGGGTTGTCGCCGACGGTGACCTGGTAGTAGACGTCGACGCCCAGTTCCGCCAGCCGCCGGCTGAGGTACTGGGCGTTGGTGTTCAGGATCTCGCCGAGGAGCAGCTCGGTCCCCACGAATACGAGTTCGGCCCGCACCCTGCATACCTCCCGCCGCCTAGGATTCTCCGGCAGCGAGGCGACTCCTCCCCGGGGCGGATGTCCCTGCCCCTGCCACGCCCGGGCAGGCCCGGCGTCTCCCGGGGAATCCTATCCCTGCTGGCCCACCGGCCAGCGATCCCGCAGCATGCAGGGGGTGCGCCGATGCAGGGAAGTGAGGACGCTCGCTCGCTGGAACTCATCGAGAACCTGGCCCGGGCCAAGCGGGAGCTCGCCCGGGAACTGGAGTCCAACCTCCGGCAGCTGCGCGAGGTGCTGAAGGAGAGCGAGCGGATCGCCCGGCAGCTGGAGGCGGTGCTCCAGGAGACGCAGGCGCCGCTCGAACCTGCCACGGGGGGCAAGGGGTCGCAGAGTGGTCACAACCGGCAGGCCGGGGGAGCGGCCCGCCGTGCGCCCGAGCTCACGGGGACGCTGGCCCAGCTGCTCGGGCCGGTGCTCCAGGGTGGAGACGCGGGGGCAGGCGACGGCGGCGCCTCCCGCCAGCCGGGCCCGGCCCGCGACGGCGGGGGCCGGCCCCGCCGGTTCCGGTTCCCGCGCGCGGCCGGCGATGGGAAGGGAACCGGCGGACAGGGCCAGAAGAAATAGAGGCCCCACCGGCATCCCCGGGGGGAATCCCCATCCGGCTCCGGGGAGGTATCGGCGACTTGCACCCGCCGCCCATCGACCCCATCGCCATCCAGCTCGGGCCCCTCACCGTCCGCTGGTACGGCGTCATCATGGTGAGCGCGATCCTGCTCGGGACCTGGCTCGCCGGCAGGGAGGCGCGGCGCCTCGGGCTTTCGGCGGACTTCGTGTACGACCTGGCGCTCTGGGTGGTGCCGTCGGCCATCGTGGGCGCCCGGCTGTACGAGGTGTTCATCCTCAGCTGGGGCTACTACCGGGAGCACCCGGCGGAGATCCCGGCGATCTGGCTCGGCGGCCTGGCCATCCACGGGGCCGTCTTCGGGGGCGCCCTGGCGGGCTACCTCTACCTCCGCCGCCACCGGGCCGACTTCTGGCTCTGGGCGGACATCGCCGCCCCCTCGGTCATCCTGGGCCAGGCGATCGGCCGCTGGGGCAACTTCTTCAACCAGGAGGCCTACGGCACCCCGGCGCCGGACTGGGTGGTACGCCTCCTGCCGCCGGTGATCCGCGAGCAGATGTGGATCGGGGGCACCTACGTGCACCCCACCTTCCTCTACGAGAGCCTGTGGAACCTGGCGGTCTTCGCCTTCCTGCTCTGGCTCCGGCGCCGCAACCCGCGCCGCGGCGTCGTGTTCCTGGCCTACGTCGCGGGCTACAACCTGGGCCGGTTCGTCATCGAGGGGATCCGCACCGACAGCTCCTTCCTGCCGGGCGGCCTGCGCATCGCCCAGGTCGTGGCGCTCGGCCTCCTCGTCCTCGGCCTGATCGGAATCCCGTGGCGCCGGCGGGTGGCAGGCGCGCGCTACGCGGACGTCCCCGGCGCGCCGCCCGCCTGAAGCCCCTCCGGGCCCTGGCGGGGTCGGGTCTCCTCCAGCGCCCGGATCAGCAGGTACAGGTCCGCACACGTGGGGACCGGGACGCCCAGCCGGCCGGCCTCGGCCACCACGGCGCCGTAGATCGCCTCCACCTCCGTCGGGCGGCCACGCTCCACGTCCTGGAGCATCGAGCAGCGGTTCGGCCCGGTGGCCCGGGCCACCGCCTCGGCCCGGGCCGCCGGGTCGGGGTCGAGGACCGGGGTGCCCCGCCGCCCGGCGACCGCCGCCACTTCCCGGGCAGCGCTCCGGAGCAGCCGGCGGGCCGAGGGGCTCTCCACGAGCGCGCCGTTCGGCACCCGCAGGAGCGCCCCCGGGCCGTTGATCGCCGCGTTCACGGCCAGCTTGGTCCACAGCGCCCGCTCGACCCCGGCCGCGCCCACGACTTCCACCTCGATCCCGGCCCGCCGCAGCACCGCCGCGACCTCCCCGGCGAACGCCGGGGGCGCCCCCCGCCACGGCCCGATCACGGTCGGGCCGGCGCCGGCGTGGACGACCAGCCCCGGCTCCGGCCGGCCCGCGCCGTGAGAGGTCACCCCGACGACCACCCGCCCGGCGCCCACCGCCTCCTCGATCGCCTCCGCGTTGCCGAGGCCGTTCTGCAGGGTCAGCACCGCCGTCCCGGGTCCCAGAAGCGGCAAGGCCCACCGGACCGCCTCCCGCGTCCGGTAGGCCTTGACGGCGATCAACACGAGGTCGACGGCTCCCACCTCAGCCGGGTCAGAGCTGACCCGGGGCCGGACCACCCGAACCGGTTCCCCGCCCATCACAGCCGCTCCACCGGCCGGGACGACCCGCAGCCCCTGCTGCCGGATGATCTCCAGGTGCGGGCCCGGCGGGTTGACCAGCCAGACCTCCTCACCGGCGAGGGTCAGGAACGCGCCAAAGAGGCTGCCGATCGCCCCCGCCCCCACGACGGCGATGCGGCGGCGCGGCGCCTCCCCGGCCATCGCTCATCCCTCCGTGCCGGCGACCGCGGCGAGGGAGGGCCTGGCCAGGATCCGGCGCAGCTCGTCCCCCTCCATGGACTCCCGGTCCTCGAGGATCTCGGCGACTCCGCCCAGGACCGCACGGTGCTGCTGCAGGTAGGCCCGAACGGCCTCCTCCTGCTCCTGCACCACCTTCGAGATGACCTCGTTCACCCGGGCGCGGTCGGCGCTCTCCATGTCCACCACGCCCATCTCGCTGAGCCCGCTCTCCACGATCTGCCGCGCCAGGTGCACGACCTTCTCGAAGTCCGACTGGGCGCCGGTGGAGCGGCTGCCGAAGACGACGTCCTCGGCGATCGCCCCGGCGAGTGCCACGCGGATCTGGCCTTCCAGCATCTCCCGGGTATACAGGTACCGGTCGTTCTCGGGATGCGAGCGCACGTAGCCCATGGCCCGCCCGCGCGGCGTGATGGTCACGGAAGCGACGCTGCCCGGCTCGACCCACTCGGCCACGACCGCGTGCCCGGCCTCGTGGACGGCGACCCGCCGCTTCTCCTCGGGCGTGGGCCGCCGGTCGACCTTCTCCCCGAGGATCACCTTGTCGATGGCCTCGACGAGGTGGCGCTGCTCGATGGCCTCCGCGCCCTCTCGCAGGGCCAGGATGGCCGCCTCGTTCGTCAGGCTCTCGAGCTGGGCGCCCGAGAAGCCGAAGGTCTGCCGGGCGATCTGCTCCAGGTCGACGTCCGGGCCCAGGGGCTTCTGCCGGACGTGGATCTCCAGGATGGCCAGCCGGCCCTTGAGGTCGGGGAGGTCCACCTGGACGATGCGGTCGAACCGGCCCGGCCGCAGGAGCGCCGGGTCGAGGAGGTCCGGCCGGTTCGTCGCGCCGACGACGACGATCTGGACGTCGGCGTCCGTCTGGATGCCGTCCATCTCGACGAGGAGCTGGTTCAGCGTCTGGTCGTACTCGAGGTGGCTCTGGTGCGCCCCTCGCCGGCCGCCCAGCACCTCGAGCTCGTCCAGGAAGATGATCGCGCTCGCCTTCCCGGCGTGCCGCGCCATCTCCCGGGCCCGGCGGAACAGGTCCCGCACCCGGCTGGCGCCCACGCCGGCGTACATCTCGACGAACTCGCTGCCGCTGGCCGCCAGGAACACGCTGTCGGTGTACGAGGCGGCCGCCTTGGCCAGGAGGGTCTTGCCCGTCCCCGGCGGGCCGGTCAGGAGGATCCCCTTCAGGGGCCGGATGCCCAGCTGGCGGATCCGGTCGCGCTGGACCACGAAGTCCAGCGCCTCCTTCAGCTCCTTCTTGGCGGTCTCCTGGCCCCCGATCTCGTCGAAGTCGACCCGCGGGATGGCTCCCGGGCCGGCGGCGGCGCGGGCCCGCGTGGGGGCGCGGAGGCCGGGAACCTGGGAGAAGAGGAAGAACAGGCCCGCCAGCGCGAAGGCGGGGAGCACGTTGTAGCCCTGCAGTCCCAGGAACACCCCGATACCCAGAGCCGCCCCCAGGGCGATCTCGGCGAGCCCCGGCCGCTGCCGCAACGGTTCCCTCACCTCCTGCCCGCCGGGCCGTCGGGCCGCGGCAGGACCGCGTACAGGTAGTCCGATCCCTCGTGCAGTTGCAGGTACAGGCGGTCCGGGTCGATGAACACCCGTGCCCGGTCCAGCCCGAGGGCCCGTGCCCGCTCCTCCACCCGGTCGACGAGGTCGCCGTACCGTCCCGTCGCCAGCGCCTCCTGGAGGAGCGGGTTGATGCGGTAGAACGCCTCCTCAAGCGCCGGGCTGCGGCGGTCGGCCACCTCGAGCCGGAACGGCTCGCCGCCCAGGATGCGGGCGACCCCCTCGTAGAGGTGCCGGTACGTGCGGGAGAGGTCCGGCACGTCCCGCAGTTCCACACGGAGGACCCGGGTCCCGGCCACCGTGTCCTCGCTGTACCCCAGGACCTCGGGCTGGCTGCGGAGGAATCCCTGCAGCGGCTCCTCCCGGGTGACCGCGCGCAGGCCCCAGCTGGCGGCCAGGAGCAGGGCCAGCGTGGCGACGAGGCTGCCCGCCACCCAGCGCCACCTGAGGTTCCGCAGCTGCTCCAACGCGGCGCTCCCCCCGGGAACGGAGCTTCACATAATCCGGCCAAAGGGCACCCCAATTATACCATGGGAGCGGGCGCCCGGCCCTCGCGCAGGGCGCGGGAAGTTGTGCCTGGAGTGGGCGCCTCTGGCGCCAGCCGGGCCACGAGGTCGTAGCCCCGGACCCCCGTGATCTCGGCGGCCACGAAGTCCCCGGGCCGCAGGCCCGCGTCCGGGGCATGGAGCCGCACCACCCCGTCCACGTCCGGGGACTGTCCCTGCGTTCGTCCCACGTACCAGCCGGGCTGGCCGCCGAGCGGGCGCTCCACCAGCACCTCCTCCACGCTGCCGACCCGCTGCCGCCGGAGCCGCAGGGCGATCGCCCGCTGCACGGTCATCGCCCGGCGCCGGCGCTCCTCCCGCACTTCCGGGGGGACCTGGTCGGACATCCGGCCCGAGGGCGTGTCCTCCTCCTGGGAGTACGCGAACACGCCGACGTGGTCGATCTCCGCCCGGCGCAGGAAGTCGAGCAGCTGCTCGAAGTCCTCCTCGGTCTCGCCGGGGTGGCCGGTGATGAAGGTCGACCGCAGGGTGACGCCCGGCACCCGCTCCCGGACGCGCGCCAGGAGGCGAAGGTACGCCTCCGGGTCCGCAGGCCGGTTCATGAGCCGCAGCACCCGGGGGCTGCCGTGCTGGAGGGGTACGTCCAGGTAGCGCACCACCTTGGGCTCGGTGGCCAGCACGTCGATCAGCTCGTCCGTCACCCGGGTCGGGTAGAGGTAGTGCACCCGGATCCACCGCAGCCCGGGGATCTCCGCCAGGCGGCGCAGGAGCTCGGGCAGCATGAGGCGGCGGTAACGGTCCAGGCCGTAGTAGCTCGTGTCCTGGGAGACCACGATGAGCTCCTTCACGCCCAGCCCGGCCAGCCTCCAGGCCTCCTCGAGGACCGACTCGACGGGCCGGCTGCGGTAGTGGCCCCGCATGAGGGGGATGCTGCAGAAGCTGCAGGCGCAGTTGCAGCCCTCGGCGATCTTGAGGTAGGCGGTGTGCGAGGGCGTCGTGAGGACCCGGTCGAAGTTCCAGTCGGCGATGGCGTCGGGGTCGCTCACCGCCTCCACCCGCTGTCCCTCCCAGACCCGGCGCACGACCTCCACGATTCGCGGGTAGTCGGCGGTGCCGATCACCGCGTCGATCTCCGGGATCTCGTCGAGGAGTTCTTCCTTATATCTAGATACCAGGCAGCCGGCGACGACGAGCGCGCGGCACCGGCCCGTCTCCTTGGCCCGGGCCGCCTCGAGGATCGCCTCGATGGATTCCTTCTTGGCCGCCTCGATGAACCCGCAGGTGTTGACGACGAGCACGTCGGCCTCGTCCCGGCGGTTCGTGACCTCCAGGCCCTCCCCCAGGACGAGCCCGATCATCGATTCCGTGTCCACCAGGTTCTTGGCGCAGCCCAGCGAGATGAAGCCGACCTTCAGCGCGTTGCCCAAGTGATCCCTTCCCTCCAGCCGGAACTACCGTCCGCGTGCCGCATCAGCCCGAGGCCCGCAGATCGTCCCGCGCAAGGTCGGCCGCGAAATCCGCCGGATCGATGTCAAGGACGCGGACTCCGGCCTCCTCCAGCGCGATTCTATCGTACACGAGGGAGTTACATGGAGCCAGCCGTGCCACACTCGTGCGCAAGCGAAAAGAACGAGGTGTGGCCGGCCGCACGCGCGGCCGGCCACACCTCCGCCCTCCGGTGGGACGGCCCGGTCGGGACCGTCACCTGCGCAGTGCCGTCTGGAACTGCTCCTCCTCCGTCGACCCCCGCAGGGCCAGCGTCGAGCTCTGGCCGCCGGAGACGACCTCGGAGACGAGGTCGAAGTAGCCCGTGCCGACCTCCCGCTGGTGCTTGGTGGCCGTGTAGCCATACCGCTCCAGCTCGAACTCCCGCTGCTGCAGGCGCACGTAGGCGGTCATCCCCTCCTCGGCGTAGCCGCGGGCCAGCTCGAACATCGAGGCGTTCAGGGCGTGGAAGCCGGCCAGGGTGATGAACTGGAACTTGTAGCCCATCGCACCGAGCTCCCGCTGGAAGCGGGCGATGGTGTCGTCGTCGAGGTGGCGCTTCCAGTTGAAGGACGGCGAGCAATTGTAGGCGAGGAGCTTGCCCGGGAACTCCCGGTGGATGGCCTCGGCGAAGCGGCGGGCTTCCTCGAGGTCGGGTCGGGAGGTCTCGAACCACAGGAGGTCGGCATACGGCGCGTAGGCCAGCGCCCGGCGGATCGCCTGATCCAGGCCGGCCCGCACCACGAAGAAGCCCTCCGGCGTGCGCTCGCCGGTGAGGAACTCGTGGTCCCGGGGGTCGATGTCGCTCGTGAGGAGCGTCGCGCCCAGGGCGTCCGTGCGGGCCACGAGGATCGTGGGCACCCCCATCACGTCGGCGGCCAGGCGGGCGGCGGTCAGGGTGCGGATGAACTGGCCCGTCGGCACCAGCACCTTGCCGCCCATGTGGCCGCACTTCTTCTCGGCGGCCAGCTGGTCCTCGAAGTGGACCCCCGCTGCCCCGGCCTCGATCATCGCCTTCATCAGCTCGAAGGCGTTCAGCGGGCCGCCGAACCCGGCCTCGGCGTCGGCGACGATCGGGGCCAGCCAGTACGTGTCGTCCCGCCCCTCGGCCCAGTGGATCTGGTCGGCCCGCCGCAGGGCGTTGTTGATCCGCCGGACCACGGCGGGGCCGCTGTTCGAGGGGTACAGGCTCTGGTCGGGGTACACCTGCTCGGCCAGGTTCGCGTCGGCCGCCACCTGCCAGCCGCTCAGGTAGATCGCCTTGAGGCCGGCCTTTACCATCTGGACGGCCTGGCCCCCCGTCAGGGCGCCCAGCGCCGCCACGTAGTCCTCCGTGTGCAGGAGGTGCCACAGGCGCTCGGCCCCCAGCCGGGCCAGCGTGTATTCCACGGGGACCGACCCCCGGAGCCGCACCACGTCCTCGGCGCTGTAGTCACGCCGGATGCCGCGCCAGCGCTCGCTTGTCGCCCACTCGCGCGCCAGGCGCTCTGCCTGCTCCCGCACCTGCTCCTGCCGGCTCTCCTGGGTCATCCCCGATATCCCCTTTCGGTCAGTCGATGTGTTCGTAGGCGGGAATGGTGAGGAACTCGACGAACTCGCCCCGGAGGGCCACCTCCTCGAACAGGGCCCGGGCCTCCTCGAACCGCCCACGGCCGAAGGTCTCCGGGCCGAGGGCCTGGCGGATCTTGTCGATCTCCTCGTCTTCGATCCGCCGCACCAGATCCGGGGTCACCCGCGGCCCCTCCGCCAGGTGCGCGCCGTGCCGGACCCACTGCCACACCTGGGAGCGGGCGATCTCGGCGGTGGCGGCGTCCTCCATCAGGTTGTAGATCGCAGCCGCCCCCACGCCCCGGAGCCACGACTCGAGGTACTGGATCGCGACGCTGACGTTGTTCCTGAGCCCCCCTTCCGTGATGGACCCGCCCGGCACCCGCAGGTCCAGGAGGTCACGGGCGCTGACGTCCACCTCGTCCCGCCGCCGCTCGATCTGGTTGGGGCGGGCCCCCAGGATGCCGTCGAACACCTCCGTGGCCACGGGAACCAGGTCGGGGTGCGCCACCCAGGTGCCGTCGAAGCCGCCCTGCGCCTCGCGCACCTTGTCTTCCCGCACCTTGGCAAGCGCCACCTCGTTCACCCGGGGGTCCTTGCGGCTCGGGATGAAGGCGGCCATGCCGCCGATCGCGTGGGCCCCGCGGCGGTGGCAGGTCTTCACCAGCAGCTCCGTGTAGGCCCGCATGAAGGGTACCGTCATGGTGACCTGGGCCCGGTCGGGGAGCACCATGTCCGGGCGGGAGCGGAACTTCTTGATGGCGCTGAAGATGTAGTCCCAGCGCCCGGCGTTCAGGCCGGCGGAGTGGTCCCGCAGCTCGTAGAGGATCTCGTCCATCTCGAACGCCGCCAGGATGGTCTCCACGAGGACGGTGGCTTTGATGGTGCCCCGGGGGATACCCAGGGCGTCCTGGGCGAAGTTGAAGACGTCGTTCCAGAGACGGGCCTCGAGGTGGCTCTCCAGCTTGGGCAGGTAGAAGTACGGGCCGGTGCCTTTCTCGAGCAGCCGGCGGGCGTTGTGGAAGAAGTACAGGCCGAAGTCCAGGAGGCTGCCGGAGACCGGCTGGCCGTCGACCCGGATGTGCTTCTCCACCAAGTGCCAGCCTCGAGGCCGGACCACCAGGGTGGCGATCGTGTCGCCGAGCCGGTACACCTTGCCCTCCGGGCTGGTGTACTCGATCCGGCGCTCCACCGCGTCGACGAGGTTGACCTGGCCGCCGATCACGTTCTCCCAGGTGGGCGAGTTGGCGTCCTCGAAGTCGGCCATGAACACCCGGGCGCCGGAGTTCAGGGCGTTGATCATCATCTTCCGGTCGACGGGCCCGGTGATCTCCACCCGCCGGTCCTGCAGGTCCCGGGGGACCGGAGCCACCCGCCAGTCGCCTTCCCGGATGTGGCGGGTTCCGGGGAGGAAGTCCGGCATCTCCCCGGCGTCCAGCCGCGCCTGGCGCTCCGCCCGCTGCTTGAGGAGCGCCTCCCGGGTGGGGTTGAATTCCCGGTGCAGCCGGGCCACGAAGTCGAGGGCGGCCGGCGTCAGGATCTCGTCGAACCGGGGGCCAAGGGGACCGAGAACCTCCACACCTTCCGCAAGTGCCATCCGTCCGACCTCCGCTCGTCGTCGTCGGAGAACCTCTCTCACTCCCGCCTCTGGACCCTGTATATAGCGGCCCCGGCAGGGAAACGGTAAGCGATCCGCGATGAATGGTCGCTATGCGCGCATGAAACGCCGGGCTGCGGGAAGCGGGCGTTCGGAGAGAGGATTCCCGCGGCCGGTATCGTATAGTAAAACCGCATAGTTTGTCCATTCGTGCGAGCCTGTCTCCCGAGGGGGTGGGAGTGGCCGGCACGGTTGGCGTGCTGTCGGTTCGTGTGTCTAACAAATTAGAAGACGGGGGCTTTCCCGAGCGGTGCCCCGATTCCCGAGGGAGGAGGAAGGACGTTTGGCCCGGATCACGGTCACGGTCAACGGCGTGCGATACGAGCACGACGTGCCGCCGCGGCTCCCCCTGGCGTACTACCTGCGGGACGTGCTGGGGCTCACCGGGACGCACGTGGGGTGCGACACGTCGAGCTGTGGCGCCTGCACGGTCCTCATGGACGGCAAGGCGGTGAAGTCCTGCACGGTGCTCGCGGTGCAGGCCGACGGCTCGTCCATCACCACGGTGGAAGGCCTGGCGGCCCCGGGCTCCCTCCACCCCGTGCAGGAGGCGTTCTGGGAAGAACACGGCCTCCAGTGCGGCTTCTGCACGCCTGGCATGATCATGGCCGCGGTCCAGCTCCTGGACCGCAACCCGAGCCCCACCGACGACGAGATCCGCCGCGGGCTGGAAGGGAACCTGTGCCGGTGCACCGGCTACCACAACATCGTCCGCGCTGTCAAGAGCGCCGCCGCAAAACTGCAATCTCAGGCGGCGGACTGAGAGGGGAGGCAGGCGAATGGCTGGATCTCCGACCGGCATCGGCGCCCGGGTCCGCCGCAAGGAGGACCCCCGCCTCATCACGGGGGCGGCCACCTACACCGACGACATCCAGCTCCCCGGCATGCTCTACGCGCAGATGGTGCGCAGCCCGCACGCCCACGCCCGGATCGTGGGCGTCCACAAGGAGGATGCCCTGGCTGTCTCCGGCGTGGTCGGCGTCTACACCTTCGACGACCTGAAGGACGCGTTCAAGGCCCCCCTGCCCTGCGGCTGGGCGGCCTATCCCCACCTCAAGAACCCGCCGCACTGGCCGCTGGCCACCGGCAAGGTCCGGCACGTGGGCGAGGTCGTGGCCGTCGTCGTCGCCCATGACCGCATGGCCGCGCGGGATGCGGCGGAGCTCGTCCGGGTGGACTACGAGCCGCTGCCTGCCGTGGTCGACCTGGAGGACGCGCTGAATCCGGCGTCGCCCCGGGTCCACGACGAACTGGCCGACAACGTGTCGTTCACGTTCGACTTCGCCTCGCCGGGCGTGGAGGAGGCCTTCCGCACCGCCGAGGTCACGGTGAAGCAGCGGTACTACCAGCAGCGCCTGGTGCCCAACGCGATGGAGCCCCGGGCCGTGGTGGCGGACTACCGGCCCCGGACCGGCGAGCTCACGCTCTGGAGCTCGACCCAGATCCCCCACCTCCTCAAGATCTTCCTCTCCGGCCTCCTGGGTGTCCCCGAGCACCAGCTGCGGGTGGTGGCCCCGGAGGTGGGCGGCGGCTTCGGCTCCAAGCTCCAGGTCTACCCGGAGGAGGTCGCGGTGGCCGCACTGGCCATGCGCCTCGGCCGGCCGGTGAAGTGGACCATGGAGCGCCGGGAGGAGTTCGTCTCCACCCACCACGGGCGCGAGGGCTTCGTGGACATGGAGTTCGCCGCCCGGCGGGACGGCACGATCACGGGTATCCGGGTGAACTGGGTCGCGGACATGGGCGCGTACAACCTCCTCAACGGCCCGTACGTCCCGATCCTGGGCTTCATCGTCATGCCCGGCCCGTACCGGAACAAGAACCTCGAGGTCCACATCAAGGGCGTGTTCACGAACAAGACGCCCACCGACGCCTACCGGGGCGCCGGCCGCCCGGAGGCCACCTTCTTCCTCGAGCGGACGATGGACCTCCTGGCAGCCGCCTGCGGCCTGGACCCTGTGGAGATCCGGCGCCGGAACCTCATCCGCAAGGAGGAGTTCCCGTTCACGACGGCCACGGGCCTGACCTACGACTCGGGCGACTACCACCTCTCGCTCGACAGGGCCCTGGAGATCGTGGGCTACGACAGGCTGCGCGAGGAGCAGGCCCGGCGGCGGCAGCAGGGCGGGAAGCTTCTCGGCATCGGCATCAGCACCTACATCGAGGCGTGCGGCCTGGCGCCGTCGCAGGCCACGGCCGGCAGCGCCTACGGCGCCCACCTGTACGAGTCGGCCGAGGTGCGGGTCCACCACACCGGCAAGGTGACGGTCTTCACCGGTTCCTCCTCACACGGGCAGGGCCACGAGACCGCCTGGGCGCAGATCGTCTCCGACCGCCTCGGGATCCCGCTGGAGGACGTCGAGGTCGTCCACGGCGACACCGCCCGCGGCCCGCTCGGCCTGGGCACGTACGGCAGCCGGAGCCTGGTCGTGGGCGGCACCGCCCTCTACAAGGCGCTGGACAAGATCCGGGACAAGGCCCGGATGATCGCCGCCCACAAGCTCGAGTGCCATCCGGACGACATCGAGTTCGGGGAGAGCAAGCTGTACGTCCGCGGGGCGCCGGACCGCGCCGTGGCGTTCGCGGACATCGCCGCCGCCGCCAACCTCGGCTCGCACGCCGGCGTTCCGCAGGGCATGGAGCCGGGTCTCGAGGCGACCGTGTTCTTCTCGCCCGAGAACTTCAGCTTCCCGGCCGGCGCGCACGTCTGCGTGGCGGAGGTCGACCCGGACACCGGCAAGGTCCAGATCCTGCGCTACGTGGCCGTCGACGACGCCGGAGTCATCGTCAACCCGCTCCTGGCCGAGGGCCAGGTGCACGGCGGCATCGCCCAGGGCATCGCCCAGGCGCTCTTCGAAGAGCTCCGCTACGACGAGAACGGGCAGCCGCTGGGCGCCTCGCTCATGGACTACGCGGTGCCCACCGCCGCCGACCTGCCGGACTTCGAGTCCCACTTCATCTCCGTCCCCGCCACATCCAACCCGATGGGCGCGAAGGGCATCGGCGAGGCCGGCACCATCGCCTCGACGGCGGCCGTGGTGAACGCCGTGGTCGACGCGCTGAGCCATCTGGGCGTCCGGGACATCGAGATGCCGCTCACCCCGCCGCGGGTGTGGCGGGCCATCCAGAAGGCGAAGGGAGGGCGCTGACGCCGTGTTTCCCGCCGAGTTCGACTACTACCGGCCCGACAGCCTGCAGGGCGCCCTGGACCTCCTGAGCCGGTTCGGGGACGACGCCCGCATCCTGGCGGGCGGTCACAGCCTCCTCCCGGCGATGCGCCTGCGGCTCGCCCAGCCCAAGGTCCTGATCGACATCGGGCGACTGCGCGACCTCGCCTACATCCGGGAGGAGAACGGCGAGGTCGCCGTCGGCGCGCTCACCACCCATTACGAGGTGGAGACGTCTTCCCTCCTCGAAGCCCGGGCCACGGCTTTCCCCGACGCCGCGAAGGTCCTGGCCGACGTGCAGGTCCGCAACCGGGGCACCGTGGGCGGGGCCCTCGCCCACGCCGACCCCGCCGCCGACTACCCGGCCGTGGTGCTGGCGCTGGGCGGCCGCGTGGTGTTCACCGGACCGTCCGGCAAGCGCTCCGTCGCAGCCGACGACCTCTTCGTCGGGCCCTTCACCACGGCGATCCGGCCGGGCGAGATCCTCACCGAACTCCGCATCCCGGCCCAGGGCCCCGGCACCGGCAGCGCGTACGTGAAGTTCGTCCGCCGCGCCTCGGACTACGGGATGGCCGGGGTGGCGGCCCGGATCACGGTCGACGGGGCCGGCGTCTGCCGCGAGGCCCGCGTCGCCGTCACGTGCGTGGGACCCACCGCCTACCGTGCGACGGAGACCGAGAAGGCGCTGGTGGGGCAGCGCCTCACCGACGACGTCATCGCGGCGGCCGCCGAGAAGGCCGTGGCGGGCGTCGACGTCGCCGACGACCCTTACGTCCCTGCCGACTACCGATCGCACCTCGCACGGGTCATCGCCCGCCGGGCGATCGCCGCCGCCCGGGACCGGGCGAGCCGTTGACACGCCGCAGCGGCGACCGTATCCTGATAGCGAGCCGAAGGGGGAGTTCGGCGCCTGCGGACCGGCACCGGTTCCGCAGGCGCCCTGTCGCGGCCGGCCGATGGGGCGGGCGTCCGGCGAGCACGCTAACGTCGGGTCCCCACCGCCGCCCAGCAGGCGACCGGACCGCGCCAGCCACGAGGGGGCAGGGACGTTGCAGCACACGGAGCGGCCGCAGGGAGACGTGAAGCGCATCCTCTGGGGCATCCTCGCGCTCAACCTCGCCGTGGCGCTCGCCAAGGTGCTGTACGGCTGGGCGAGCCGGTCGGCGGCGATGGTCGCCGACGGCTTCCACTCCCTCTCGGACGGGACGTCGAACGTGATCGGCCTGGTCGGGATCACGCTGGCGCAGAAGCCCATCGACCGCACTCACCCGTACGGCCACAAGAAGTTCGAGACCTTCACCACCATCGGGATCGCCGCCCTGCTCCTGTTCGTCGCCTTCGAGGTGGTCACGGGGGTCGTGGACCGGATCCGCCACCCGGTGGCCCCGTCGGTCACGGCTTGGAGCTTCGCCGTCATGCTCGCCACGATGGCCGTGAACGCGGGCGTGTACCTGTACGAGTCCCGGGCGGGGCGGCGCCTGGGCAGCGACTTCCTCGTGGCCGACTCCCTCCACACCCGCAGCGACATCCTGGTGAGCCTGTCGGTCCTGGCCGGGCTGGCGGGGGTGCGCCTGGGCCTGCCCTGGCTCGACTGGGCCGTGGCGCTCGTGATCGCCGGCCTGATCGCCTGGTCGGCGTGGGAGATCATCCGCGACGGCGCCAACGTCCTGTGCGACGCGGCCGTGTTCGACCCGGCCTTCATCGACCCGGTCGTGCGGTCGATCCCCGGCGTGCGCGAGGTGCACCAGATCCGCTCCCGGGGCCGGCACGACTCGGCCTACGTCGACCTGCACGTGCTCGTCGACCCGCACCTGCCAGTCGTGAAGGCCCACGACCTCGCCCACCGGATCGAGGAGGCCCTCAAGGGCCGCCTCCCCGCCGTGGTCGACGTCCTCGTGCACGTCGAGCCCGACCTGCCCGGGATGGAGCTGCCCGAGGAGCCCCGGATCGAGCCTGTAACGGCGCCGGCGCACGAGCATGCCGACCGGTGACCCCGGGCTGGCCGGCATCCGGTCGACGAATCGCAGCTTCCAGCGTCCTCCACAGGAGACCCACATCCCCCCGGCGAATCTCTCCGGGCGGCGGGTGCGGACGGGCACCTGCCAGCCGAGGCGCCGGGGGGATGTCGCGTGCAGGTCACCGTCCGGCTCTACGCGGGGCTCTCGCAACTGGCCGGCCGGCCCCGCGCCGCGATCGACGTGCCGGAGCCCGCCACCGTGGCGGACGTCCTGCGCCGGCTGGGCGAGCTGCATCCCGGCCTGGCGCCCCACCTGGAGGGGGTCGTCGCGGTGGTCGGCGGGCGCCACGCCGGGCCGGGGGAGCCGGTGCCACCCGGCGAGGAGGTCGCGCTCGTCCGCCCGATGGCCGGCGGCTCGCAGCAGATTGCGCAGTCTGGCGCACGGAGCGGCAGCGAAAGGAGGCTGTCCCATGGCAGACCGTGACGACGGGAGGACCGTGGCGGAAACGGGGGCGGCACGGGAGACCGTTTTCGTGGGCACGTTCACCGGCGGCGTGGTGGGTCCGAGCCGGCGCATGCTCGGCCCGGTGCGCGACGGCGGGCACATCATCGCCAACACGGCGCCGGGCTGCTGGGGGCCCATGCTCACGCCGGCCTTCAAGGGCGGGCACGAGGTCACGGAGCCCGTGGCCGTCGAGGGCGCCGAGGTCGGCGACGCGATCGTCATCCGGATCAAGGACATCCAGGTGACCAGCATCGCCACCTCGTCCGGGGTGGACCAGCCGGTGGAGGGCCGCTTCCTGGGCGATCCCTACGTGGCGCCCCGCTGCCCCGGGTGCGGCACCCTGAACCCGCCGACGCGGATCGAGGGCACGGGGCCGGAGGCGATCCGCTGCGCCATCTGCGGCGCGGAGGCAGCGCCGTTCCGGATCGCCCACGGCTACACGATGGTCTTCGACAGCAGCCGCCAGCTCGGGGTGACGGTCGGGGCCGAGGCGGCCCGGCGCATCGGCGCCGACGGGCGCCGGTACATGGCCCTGCCACCCGAATCCGGGCAGAACCCGGTCGTGACGGTGGCGCCCGCGGACCTCGTCGGCGTCCTCGCCCGGTTGCGGCCGTTCCTGGGGCACATCGGCACCACGCCGGCCATCGACATGCCGGACTCCCACAACGCCGGCGACTTCGGCTCCTTCCTGATCGGCGCCCCGCACGAGTTCGGCATCCCGGCGGAGAAGCTGGAGCACCGGACGGACGCGCACCTGGACATCGACTCGGTCCGCGCCGGCGCCATCCTCATCTGCCCGGTGAAGGTCCGGGGCGGCGGCGTCTACCTGGGCGACATGCACGCCATGCAGGGCGACGGCGAGATCGCCGGGCACACCACGGACGTTGCCGGGACCGTCACCCTGCAGGTCCACGTGCTCAAGGGCCTGAACCTGGACGGCCCGGTCCTCCTCCCCAACGCCGAGGACCTGCCGCCCCTGGCCCGGCCGTTCACGGCCGAGGAGCGGGCCCGCGCCCTGGCGCTGGCCCGCCAGTGGGGCGTGGCGGCCATCGAGGAGACGGCGCCGATCCAGGTGGTCGGCTCGGGGCCCGACCTGAACAGCGCCACCGACAACGGGCTGCGCCGCATGGCCGCCCTCTTGGACATGAGCGTCGCCGAGGTCCGCAACCGGGCCACGATCACCGGCGGGATCGAGATCGGCCGGCACCCCGGCATCGTCACCGTCACCATCCTGGCGCCGCTCGACCGGCTGGAGCGGAAGGGCTTGCTGCCGTTCGTTCGGGAGCAGTACGGTATCGGGTAGGGAGTGCTGCGTGTGCGGGACGCCCCCCGGCACCGGCCGGGGGGCGTCTTCTGGTGAGGGGGCGTGCGGGTGGAAGAACGCTACAGCAAGGACATGAGCCACACGACGTGGGACCGGGTCTTCCAGCGCCAGGCCGAACGCGCCGACCTCGCCCGGGAGTGGCTCGACCGCCTGGACCTGCGCCCGGGCGAGTGCGTCCTGGACGTCGGATCGGGCCCCGGGTTCATCAGCCTGCTCGCGGCCGAGCGCGTGGGGCCGGCCGGGCTGGTCCACGCCGTCGACCGGTCCGCCGAGGCCCTGGCGTACCTGGAGCGAGTGCAGGTCGAGCGGGGCGTCCGGCAGATCCGGCGCGTGCACGCGGACGTGTGCGCCCTGGACCGGCTCGACCCCGTCCCCGACGCCGCCCTGGTCACCATGATGCTCCACCACGGCGACGACGGGCCGGCGATCCTCTCGGCCGCCTTCCGGCTCCTGCGCCCCGGCGGCCGGGCCGTCGTGGCGGAGTTCCACCCCGACGGGCCGTGCGAGGTCGGCCCGCCCCGCGAGCACCGCCTGGCGCCCGACGTCGTCCGCCGCTGGTGCGAGGCGGCGGGTTTCGCCGTGGCGGAGGAGTGGCGCCAGACCGCGGAGCATTACGCTCTCCTCGTGATCAGGCCTTAGTACTCGATGCCGCACCCGCCGCTGGAGGGATCGAAGCTGTCCGTGGACACCGTCCTCTTCGACTTCGACGGCACCGTCGCGGATACCACGCCCCTGGTCGTCTTCGCCTTCCAGCAGGCGTTCGCGGAGTTCGACGGTCGGCACCTGTCCTGGGACGAGGTCATCGACCTGTTCGGCCCGCCGGAGGGAGCGATCTTCCGGCGGCACTTGCGAGCCGCCGAGCGGTGGGAGGCGGCTCTGGCCCGCTTCAACGAACTCTACCGGGAACTCCACGGTGAGTGGGTCGTCCGCAGCGCAGAGTTGGAGGCGACGCTGTGGGACCTGAGGGCGCGTGGCGTTCGGCTGGGCCTGGTCACGGGGAAAGCGCGGGCGAGCGCGGCCATCTCCCTCGACGCCCTGCAGCTCCACGGTCTCTTCGACGTGGTCGTGGCCGGAGACGACGTCGTCCGCCCGAAGCCCGATCCCGAAGGGATTCTTGCCGCCCTGAGCCGGCTCGGCGCCCGGGCGGATCGCGCGCTGTACGTCGGGGACATGGACGGCGACGTGCTGGCCGGCCGCGCCGCCGGCGTGACCACCGTGGGCGCGGCCTGGTTCCGCGGTACGGGGCGGGAGTTCCTCCACCCGCCCGACCGCGTCTTTCGCCAGGTGGCCGATTTCCGGGCCTTCCTGGAGAATGTGCTCGCCTGACAAGGACGGGCAGGGAACGCACGCGCTGCATTCCCTGCCCAACGAAGCTGCGGGAGATCGGCTGTACCCCCGGTTCTGTCGTGGGTGGTCATCTATCTCGTCGCCCCCGCCGGGGCGGCGCCCCCTCGGCGTTGCCGCCTTGGGGGTGCGTCCTACCCGGGCTCGAAGCCCCTACTTGGACTTGCACCGTGGCGGAGATTGCCCGTGCCACTCCCCCGTCGCCGGGGGACTTGCGTTTCTCTGGCTCTTTACGGGTACACGCCGCTCGGCGGCCGTGCCGCGCGGCCTCGCGGCCGCCGGCTTCCGCCGAGAGGAGCCCCTTGGGGAGGGCCCCGCCGGCTTTCCCCATCGTGGGCTCGCGCCCCCCGGCCTTGCGGCCGGCGCCAGCTTTCTGCCCGCCGGCCCCGACGGCCGGCGGCGCAGCGGTGCCGGGAAGTTCCTCACCGCCATCGACGCCGTCCCGGCCGGTGCGAGCGCCCTGCCGGGCTCCCGGCCGGGCCCCGGCGCGCGGCGGTGCGACCACCTACCGAACTCCCGCAAGACGTATGCGGTTTTCCCCCTCTCGGGGCACTCCATCCTAACACGGCGCCCCGCCGGCGTCAAGCCGTGTACGACCCCGCCGCGGCGGCTGCAGTCCGGCAGGCGCCCGGGAAACGCACAGGCCCGATGCACGGGCACCGGGCCTGGCTCGCTGGTTGCGGGGACAGGATTTGAACCTGTGACCTTCGGGTCATGAGCCCGACGAGCTACCTGGCTGCTCCACCCCGCGGCGTCCTTTCGACGTCACTCATTATAGGCCTCCCGTACGGTCTGCGCAAGCTGCAACTTCGACCGGATCTGGAAAGATCCTCTACTTCTGGGCTACTTCCCCGGGGCCGGCAGGGACTCGAAAACCTGACGGTTACCCGTCAGGCGGCTGGTGCGAGGGAGTGGACTCGAACCACCGACCTCGCGCTTATCAGGCGCGTGCTCTGACCAGCTGAGCTACCCTCGCGTCACCGACCGGGACCCCCCGGTCGGTCCGTCCTGGTGCGGATGGAGGGATTTGAACCCCCACGGCCTTGCGGCCACTAGACCCTGAATCTAGCGCGTCTGCCAGTTCCGCCACATCCGCACGGACCCCGGCGGAACCCTCCCGCTCCGGGCACTAGGGATTCTACCTCGGCCGGCCACAGAAGTCAACTCCGGCCCCCCTTCTGAGCAGGATCAGAACACGCCGAGGGTGCGATCGACCTGCGCCATCATCAGGTCGACCAGGTCTCCGTACGTGCACGGCCGGCACCCGGGCACGAGGGGCGCGCCGGCGACCCCCCGCAGGGCCAGGTCGTCCTCCAGCGCCAGGACGGATTCGAACCGCCCTGCAGGCAGGGCGACCGGCGAGCCGGCCACCGCGGCCAGCACCCCGTCCTCCACCAGTGCCACCGTGACCGGATGGCCGCTGTCGGCCAGGGACGCCGCCAGGGCGACCGCCCGGCGCGCGGCCGCCGACGTCGGGCTGCTGCCGATCAGGATCGCAATCCGTTCCACTCCTTCTTCCTCCCCGGTGCGGAGTTGACGGGCGGCCGCGCGTGCTCGGGGCCCGGGCCGGACTCTCAGAAGCGCAGCAGGTAGCGTGCCTCCGCCACGGCCGCGGCCAGGCGGCGGTCGTCGACCACCTCGACCCCTTCCACGAGGTCGTCCGGAGTGAGGCCCCGTCCGGCCAGGCTCGGCCCGTGCACGAGGACGCGGGGCGCCGGGCCGGCGGCGGGGTGCAGGGACTGACGCAGCGCCTCGGCGAGCGCCACGAAGCCGCTGTCCCGTACCTCCTGCCCCCGCCGGGCGAGCCACACGCCGTCGTCGACCAGGACGGCGGTGGCCGAGAACCCGTTTGCCAGTGCGCCGTTCAGGTGCCGCACCCCTTCTGCCGCCAGGGCCGAGCCGTACGGCGCGCGGGAGATCCAGACGCAGATCGACGGCTGCACGGGTCCTCCCTCCTTACTGACCCAGAGCGATGAACGCCCGGGATTCCTGGACCATCGCGAAGAGGTTCTTGAGGGAACTGGGCCGGGTCCCGTCGATCCGGACCTCCCGCCGGAGCCCCCGCAGCTGCAGGCAAGAGCCGCAGAGGTCGACCCGGAGGCCCTTCTCGATCAGCGCCGGCAGCCGCTCGCCCACCGGGGGCAGCCCCTCCGCCTTCTGACCGGCGGTAGCGGCGTACACGCCGTCCGCCGAGGCGAAGAGGTTCACCCGGTATCCCCGCTCCAGGGCGGCCTCGGCGAGGTTCAGGGCCGTCCGGGCGGCTTCCGACCCGAAGGGGGT
This sequence comes from Caldinitratiruptor microaerophilus, assembly GCF_025999835.1. Classification (NCBI taxonomy): domain Bacteria; kingdom Bacillati; phylum Bacillota; class Clostridia; order Eubacteriales; family Symbiobacteriaceae; genus Caldinitratiruptor; species Caldinitratiruptor microaerophilus. The sequence continues at coordinate 1,647,016 of NZ_AP025628.1, forward strand.
GCCGGTCAGGAAGAGCGTCAGTGTGGCGGCAGGGGTTGGATCCGACATGCGCCGTCGCCTCCGGTCGTGCTGCCTTTTCCTTGCAGGCTACCACCCGACGGGGTATACTACAATCGCATGATTTGCATAGAATCCATGCGATTTCCGCATCAAAGGAGGACGTGCCGGTGGACCTGCACCACCTCCAGACGTTCCGGCACGTCGCCCGCGTCCTCAACTTCACGCGCGCCGCAGAGGACCTCTCCCTGAGCCAGTCCGCCGTGTCCCGCCACATCGAGGCGCTCGAGGCGGAGTTCGGGCTCGAGCTCTTCGCCCGCAGCGGCAGGGGCGTGGCCCTGACGGAGGCGGGCCTGAGGCTCCTGGACTACGCCGACCGCATCGTGCGCCTTTCGGAGGAGGCCCGCCGGGCCCTCGGGGAGCTGAAGGACCTGGAGAGCGGCCGGCTGGCGCTCGGCGCCAGCACCACCCCCGGCAACTACGTCCTGGGCCCCGTGGTGGCCCGCTACCAGGAACGTTACCCCGGCATCGACCTCCGGGTGGAGGTCCGCGACACCCAGTCGGTCCTCCGCCGGCTGGAGAAGGGAGCCCTCGACCTGGCGGTGGTGGCGGGACCGGTGGACCAGCCGGGGCTGCAGGCCGAACCCTGTGTGGGCGATGAGCTCCTCCTGGTGGCCGCACCCCATCACCCCCTCGCCCGCCGGGGGACCATCCGCCTCCAGGATCTCGCCGGCACCCGCCTCTTCCTGCGCGAGCCCGGGTCGAACACGCGGCAGGCCGTGGAGGCGCACTTCCGGGCGCGGGGCGTTCCCCTCGGCCCGACGAGCGAGCTCGGCAGCACCGAGGCGATCAAGCGGGCCGTCGGCGCCGCAGGCGGGGTGGCCTTCCTCTCCCGCTACGCCGTGGCGGCCGACCTGGCCGCGGGTACCCTCGTCGCCCTGGACGGCCCCGACAGCCGCATCCCCCGCCAGTTTGTCCTGGCCTACCTGAAAGGCGGCCGGCGCCCACCGGCGGCGCTCGCGTTCGCCGCGCTCCTCCGCAAGATGCGCCCCGCCCTGGAGCGCGCCACGGAGCCAGGCGGCGCCACGGAGCCGCTGCCCGGAGCCGGCCCGGCGAGGCGTGCCGGCTGCGGGGAACCGGCCACGCCGGCCTGAAGCGCGCAGGAAAGGAGGCCCGGCCCGTGTGCGAGCCGCCCATCCGCCTCACGTCGTACTCGCCCGGCTCCGGCTGAGCCTGCAAGATCGGCGCGGCCGATCTGGCGCAGGTCCTGCGCCACCTCCCTCCCGTCAGCGACCCCCGGTTCCTCGGCCGGGTGGGGGACGATGCAGCGGTGTACCGGATCTCCGACGACCTGGCGGTCGTTCAGGCCGTCGACTACATCACCCCCGTCGTGAACGACCCCTACGCGTTCGGCCAGGTGGCGGCGGCGAACGCCCTGAGCGACCTCTACGCGATGGGGGCGACCCCGGTCTTCGCCCTCAACCTCATCGGCTTCCCGGTCCGCAGCCTCCCCCTGGGCCACATGGAACAGATCCTGCTGGGCGGCGCGGCCAAGGCCGCCGAGGCGGGCGTGGTCATCGCCGGGGGCCACTCCATCGAGGACCCGGCCCCCAAGTACGGGCTGGCCGTCACCGGCTTCGTGCATCCCGCACGCCTGATCACCAAGGCGGGCGGCCGGCCCGGGGACGTGCTGTTCCTCACCAAGCCCCTCGGCACCGGGGTGATCACCACGGCCATCGACGAGGGACTGGCGCCTCAGGAGCTGGAGCAGCGCGTCCTGCCCGTGATGACCGCCCTGAACCGGGGGGCGGCGGAAGCCATGGCCCGGGTGGGGGCCACGGCCTGCACGGACGTGACGGGCTTCGGCCTCCTCGGCCACCTGCACGACCTGGCCCGGCGCAGCGGGGTCGCGGCCCGGGTCGACGCGCTCCGGGTTCCCGTGCTGCCCGAGGCCCGGGAGTGGGCCTGGCGCGGGGCCATCTCCAGCGGCACCCGGGGCAACCTGCGGGAGGCCGATTCCTACGTCACCTGGGGGCCAGACGTGCCGGAGGCCGACCGGGTCCTCCTGTGCGACGCCCAGACGTCGGGCGGTCTCCTGGTGGCCGTGCCGCCGGAGCGGGAGGCGGAGTTCGCCCGGCTTCTCGAGGACGCGGGCTGCCTCGCCTGCGGGGCGATCGGGGAGCTGGCGGAGGGGCCGCCGGGCCGGCTCTACGTGGGGACCCTGGCGGGGTTCCCCGATTGACCTGACAGCCAACGCGCCGGACGGTCCACAACGAATGTGTCCCTGGACGGAGGGCCGGCGCAATCGTCGCGCTGGGAACGCCCCGGTCGGTACGTGCGGTACCGCCCGCGCTTTGCACCGGGTACGCTACGCAAGACGGTGCCCCTTCCGGGAGAACTTCGCTGGCGGCTCGGAAGCGCGCCGCCTGGGGTATGACGCGGCGCGCGTGTTCCTCCGCACGGTGCAAGCGGGGGAAGGAACCGGCCTGCTGGTGGTGGAGTACGGGAACAGGGAACGGCTGGGACGGGCGAAAACCCTCTTCCAGGAGATCCGGGATCCCAGGCTTTCCCTGGTCGACGCCCTCAGCTTCGCCATCATGCGAGAACTGGGGCTACGGCGCTGTTTCGCCTTCGACGATCATTTCCCACAGGCCGGGTTCGAGCCCGTGGCGTAGGGCTGTACCCGCTGCCTGCCGGCGGCGGACCCCTCGCCGTCCGAGCGGTGGCGGGATCCGCCCTGCACGGCCCGGCCCGGCGGAAAGTGAAAGACACTGCTCTCCGGCGATCGCCCTACAGGAGTTCAAGCACTTGCGCGCGAATGTACTACGGGTGGCGGCCACCGCGGACGATCCCTGCCGCCGCCCGGAGGCAGGTCTGTGCGCCGGCGCAGCAGCATCCGCCTGAAACTCCTCGTCGCCATGCTTTCGCTCGGGCTCGTCCCGCTCGCCGCCGGAGCGGGCAGTCTCCTCCTGGGCTGGCAGGTCCTGACCGGCACTGTCCGGGCGTCCGTCGCCCAGTTGCCGGTGGGGGCGGCGAACCGGATCGAGGAGCTCCTCTACTTCCGCTACGTCGACGTCGCCCACTACTCCCGGCTCCCGGTCGTGCTGGACCCGGAGGCGCGAGCCGCGCAGGGGCAGCTGTTCCAGCGCATCCTGCAGCTGTACCAGCCCTACGCCTGGCTCGGCCGGCTCAGCCCGGAAGGGGTGGTCCAGAGCGCCTCAGACCCCGGGTCGGTGGGAATGGACCTGGGAAGCCAGCCGTGGTTCCGGGCGGCCCGGGATGCAGCTCTCCGGGGAGGGCCGGCCGCCGAGCCGGCCGTGTCCGTGTCCGACGTGCACCCGCTGGTGCAGGGCGACCTGCAGCCGGTGGTCGGGTTCACCGCGCCCCTCTGGTCAACTGAAGGCGTCCTGACGGGGTTCGTCCACACCGAGGTCTCCATGGCCTTCGTGTCTCACCACGTCACCGCCGTGGACCCGGGACGGCACGGCAAGGTGCTCCTCATCGACCGCCAGGGCCGCATCCTCGCCGACCGTTCCGGCCCCCTCCCGGCCACCCTGCCCGATCCGGGTCTGCCCGACTGGGGAGTCGATGCCAGGGGGTTCCGGCAGCTCGGGAGCGTGCGGCAGGCGCTGGCGGGCGAGAGCGGGGTGCTGCGGGAGCGGGTGGGCCGCCAGGACGTGATCGCCGGCTTCACTTCACTCCGCGGCTTCGGACCTTACCCGGGGCTCGGCTGGTCGCTGATCGTCCTCCTCCCCACCCACGAGGCCCTGGGAGCCGTCTTCACGCAGGCGCGCTTCACCGCCGCGATCCTGGGCGTGGGTCTCGTGCTGGTCATGGTCGTCTCGCTCCTCCTCGCGCGCCACCTGACCGCCCCCGTTCTCCGGCTGGTTCAGGTCTCGCGGAGCGTGGAGCAGGGCGACCTGCGGGACGATTTCCCGGCCTCCCGCAGTGGTGACGAACTGGCCGAACTCACGGAAAGCTTCCGCTCCATGGTCCGCGCCGTCGCCCGCAAGCAGGCCGAACTGCAGGAGGCCAACCGCCTGCAGTCCGAGTTCCTCACCAACGTCACGCACGAGTCCCGGACGCCGCTCACGGTGGTCCTCGCCCTGACGGAGATGCTCCTGGAGGAGATGGCGGGTCCGCTCGGGCCGCGCCAGCGGCACTACCTGGAGAACATCCAGGCCAACGCCCGGCGGGCGCTGGGGTGGATCAACGACCTCCTCGACCTGGCCCGGGCCCAGGCGGGCAAGATGGAGCTGAACGTCCGCCCCGTGAGGCTCCGTGAGGCTGTCGGACCCGTGCGCGAGGGGATCGTGCACCTGGCCCGGCAGAAGGAGATCCGCTACGCCGAGGACCTGCCCGAGGACCTCCCTCCGGTCATGGCCGATCCCGATCGCCTGGGACAGATCCTCACGAACCTCCTGGGCAACGCCGTCAAGTTCACGCCCCCGGGCGGGCGGGTCACCCTGTCGGCGGGACCCGCCCGGGACGGCTTCCTCGAGGTGCGGGTCCGCGACACGGGCATCGGCATCCCGCCGGAGGAGCGGGAGCGGATCTTCGACCAGTTCCACCAGGTCGACTCGTCACTCGCCAGACGCTACCCCGGCACCGGCATCGGGCTGGCGCTGGTGAAGCGCCTGGTCGAGTTGCACGGTGGAACCATCCGGGTCGAGAGCGAGCCCGGGCAGGGCTCCGAGTTCACGTTCACGCTGCCACTGGCGCCCGCCGGCGCGCCGGCCGTGACCCCCTCGCCCCTCCCGGCCACCGACCCGGGGAGGTGACAGTTCGTGCCGAAGCGCATCCTGGTGATCGACGACGACCCCCACATCCGGGAACTGGTGGCCGACCTCCTGCGGCTGGAGGGCTACCACGTGGAGACGGCCGGGGACGGCGAGTCGGGCCTCGCCCTGGCCGCGACCCTGGCGCCGGACCTCATCGTCCTGGACCTCATGATGCCGGCGATGGACGGCTTCGAGGTCACGCGCCGGATCCGCCGCCACTCGCAGGTCCCCATCGTGGTGCTGACGGTCCGTGACGCCGAACTGGACAAGCTCCAGGGGTTCACCCTTGGCGTGGACGACTACGTCACCAAGCCGTTCAGCCCGCTGGAGCTCCTGATGCGCGTGAAGGCCGTCCTGCGCCGTGCCTCGCCGGCGCGGGCCGAGGAGCACGCGGCGGAGGTGGTCCAGTTCGGGGACGTCACCGTCGACCGCCTGACCCACCGCGTGCTCAAGGGCGGCCGGCTCATCCCCCTGACGACCGGCGAGTTCAACGTCCTGTGGGCGCTGGTGAGCCACCCGGGCCAGGTGCTGACCCGAGAGCAGGTGATGGAGCTGGCCTGGGGCCCCGACGCGGTGGGCGGTCCGGAGAGCGTGACGGTCCTGGTGTCCCGCATCCGGGAGAAGATCGAGGACGATCCTGCCTCCCCCCGCTGGATCCAGACCGTGCGCGGCGCCGGCTACCGCTTCGTCCCCCAGCCGCGGTCCCCCGCCTGACCGGCGCCCCGCACGACCTGTCGGACGCTCTTCCCGCCCGGGCTCGCCCGGGCGTCATTTGTCTCTCTTGACTCAGTGGACGCACTTCGCTCTTTCCGTTGAGGCAGGGTTTGTGCGGGGTTCCGAATCCAGCAAGCCCGCTGCCCTATGCTGCCAGTAGGGCAAGCCCGTGACCATCGCTGCGCAGCACAGGGTGGGATCGCGATGCCGGAAACCACGAACACCCGTGACAGCTCCCCACGCCTCACCCGCCGCCGCTTCCTCCGCTACATGGGCATCGCGGGTGCCGCAGCTGGGGCGGCCACGGTCCTGAGCACGTACGAGGGGTTCTTCCGGGTCAGCCGGGCGGCACCCGGCGCCCTCACCCCGACGGCGGAGTTCAAGACGGTGCGGACGGTCTGCTCGCCCAACTGTACGGGAGCCTGCGGCATGCGGGCCTACGTGCGGGACGGGAAGGTCGTCAAGATCCGCCAGGCCGCCGACTTCCCGACCCCGGCGTACAACCCCCGGGGCTGCATGAAGGGGCTGTCGTTCATGCAGACCCTGTACGGCCCTGACCGCATCCGCAAGCCCCTGATGCGGGTGGGCGCCCGGGGCGAGAGGAAGTGGCGTGAGGTCAGCTGGGACGAGGCGCTGGATTTCATCGCCGCCAAGCTGAAGGAGATCATCCGGCGGGATGGCCCGCGCTCGATCTACTTCTTCCCGCAGCTCCCCGGGACCGGACCGGTTCAGAAAGGGTCGGCCACCCGCCTCGCCGCGCTCCTGGGCGCCTCCCACGGCACGTTCTACGACTTCAACGGCGACCTGCCGCTGTCGATGCCCATCACCTTCGGGGTGCAGTGCTCCGAACACGAGAGCAAGGACTGGGCGAACGCGCGCTGCCTCCTCCTCTTCGGGGCCAACCCGGTCGAGACCCGCATCCCGGACGCGCACTTCCTCATGGACGCGGTGGAGAAGGGCGCACCGCTGATCGTCTTCGACCCGACCTTCTCCCCCACCGCCGCCAAGGCGGACGTGTGGGTGCGCCTGCGCCCGGGCAGCGACGGCGCCGTCGCCCTGGCCATGGCCAACGTGATCCTGGCCGACGGCGCGGCGGACCTCGACTTCATGGCGGCCTACACCGACGCCCCTCTCCTCGTCCGGGCCGACACGCGAAAGCGGCTGCGCGAGGCGGACCTGGTGGCGGGCGGCTCGCCGGACCGCTTCGTGGTGTGGGACCAGGTCAAGGGTGGCCCCCACGCCGTCGGCACCGACCGCCTGGGCATCCCCCCCGGCACCCGGCCGGCGCTCGAGGGCACCTTCCGCGTGAAGCTGGCGAACGGCAACGAGGTCGAGGTCTCGCCCGGCTTCCAGCACGTGCTCAACGCCGTCCGCCGGTACACCCCCGAGAAGGCCGAGGAGCTGAGCGGGGTCCCGGCCGACACCATCCGCAAGGTCGCCCGCATCTACGCCTCCCACCGCCCCGGCGCCATCATCATGGGCGGCGCGACCAACCACTGGTACCACGGGGACCTGGCCGGCAGGGCGCTCGCCTTGCTGACGGCGCTCACCGGGAACATCGGCAAGAGCGGCGGCGGCATCAGCATCTACGTGGGCCAGTACAAGCTCCGGTTCGACGTGTCGAAGTGGTGGTTCCCCGACGGGAAGCGGCCGAACTTCGTACCCCCCATGTACCTCATCGAGGGCCCCACCCCCACGATGAACCCGTCCATCAAGCTCCCCGAGAACGGCTTCAAGGCGATCCTCATCTCGCACAGCAACATGATGAACCAGTCGCCGAACCTGAACAAGCTCTGGTCGCGGCTGGAAAAGATGGACCTCATCGTGGTCATGGACTTCCAGATGACCCCCACCGCCGAACTGGCGGACGTCGTGCTCCCCGCCGCCTCGTGGTACGAGAAGTACGACCTCATCGCCTCGCCGCTGCACCCGCACCTGCAGCTCATGCAGCCGGCGATCGAGCCGGTGGGCGAGGCCCGGCCGGAGCTGTGGATCTACCGCGAGTTGGCCCGTCGCCTGGACCCGGGGTTCGCGAAGTACTACGAGATGGACGAGGAAGCCATCATCCGGCTCATCCTCGAAACCGGCGGGCCCGAGATCGAGGGGATCACCCTCGAGGACCTCAAGAAGGGGCCGGTGCGCCTGCGCGTGCCGGACCCGGACGTGATGTTCTACGAGCAGATTCACGAGTTCAAGCCCTTCCCGACCCGGACGTACCCCTTCCCCCTCAGTGCCACCCAGACCTTCGTGAAGACCGGCCGGGCCGAGTTCTACAAGGAAGAGGACCGCTTCCTCGAATACGGCGAGGAGGTCCCGGTCTACAAGCCGCCGTTCCGAGCCAGCGGCGAGGATGCGGGCAAGTATCCGCTGGTCCTCCTCAGCCCCCACTCCCGGTGGCGGGTCCACTCCACCTACTCCAACCTGCCGTGGCTGAACGAGATCCACCCGCGGCCGGAGGTGCACATCCACCCGGACGACGCCCGGGCACGCGGCATCCGCCACGGCGCCCTGGTGGAGCTCTTCAACGACCGCGGCCGTACCGTCCTCTGGGCGCGCGTGACCCGGAACGTGCCGCCGGGGACCCTGATCCTCTACGAGGGCTGGTGGGCCCGCTACTTCGCCAGGGGCCGCGGCGTGAACGAGCTGACCACGAGCGCCATCAACCCGATCCACGAGATCTACTTCCTGCCCAACGTGTGGTCGCCCGTCACCGCATGGAAGGAAGCGCTCTGCGACGTGCGTCCGGTCGAAGGGAGGTCTCTGTGATGTCGGCTGTCACTGCTCCTTCCGCGCCCGGCACGGCGGCGCAGGCTCCCGCCGCCGGAAGGAAGCGCAAGCTCGGGATGGCCATCGACCTGGACCGGTGCCTGGGCTGCTGGGCCTGCGCCATCGCCTGCAAGGAGGAGAACAACATCCCGCTCGGGTTGTGGTGGAACCGGGTGCTCACGGCTGGCGGCGGGGATGACGACGTGGAGGAGCCCGAGGGGCTCGGCATGGTCCTGGAGGGCCCGCTGACCGAGGGAGCCGGGGATCCCTTGCAGATGGGCTACCTGCCCCTCTCCTGCCAGCACTGCGAGGATCCGCCGTGCGCGAAGGTATGCCCGACCGGGGCCACGTACAAGCGAGACCAAGACGGGATCGTCCTCGTCGACTACGACAAGTGCATCGGCTGCCGCTACTGCATGGCGGCGTGCCCGTACGGCGTGCGCGTGTTCAACTGGGGCAAGGCGCGCCGGGTGCCGGACTTCGACTACGGCGAGGTGGCGGCGCGGCCGGCCGGCGTGGTGGAGAAGTGCACGTTCTGCGTCCACCTCGTCGACCGGGGCGAGCTGCCCGCCTGCGTGGCGGCCTGCCCGGGCCAGGCAAGGATCTTTGGCGACCTGAACGACCCGGACAGCGCGGTCTCCCGGGCGATCGTGGCCAAGGGCGGCTTCCGGCTGCTGGAGGACAAGAACACCCGGCCGCAGGTCTTCTACCTCTCCTCGCGGAGGAGGCGGGTGCTGTGATGGCACGGCGCGCGTGGATGCTCTTCCTGGGAGCCCTGACCGCGGCGGGAATGGCGGCCTGGGCCTACCAGCTCGCCCGGGGGCTCACCGTCACCGGACTGACCAACACGGTGAGCTGGGGGCTCTACATCATCGTGTTCATGTTCCTGGTCGGCCTGAGCGCCGGCGGGCTCATCGTCGCCGCAGGGGCTCAGCTCATGGGCGGGCGGCAGTACCGGCCGCTCGCGCCGGTGGCGGTCCTGGTCTCGGCAGTGTGCATCGCCCTGGCGGCACTCATGATCCTGCCCGATCTCGGCCGCCCGGACCGCGTGCTGCGGGTCCTCGTGTCGGCCCGGTGGTCGTCCCCCCTCGTGTGGGACGTCTACATCATCCTGACGTACCTCACGATCTCGCTCGTGGACCTGTGGCTCCTCACCCGGCCCCACGAGGACGAGCGGGCGGTCAGCATCCTCTCCGCCTTCGCTTTGCCGGTCGCGGTCCTGGTGCACTCGGTCACCGCCTGGATCTTCGGGCTCCTGCAGGCCCGGCCGTTCTGGAACTCGCCGCTCATGGCCCCGTTCTTCGTGTCCTCCGCCCTCGTCTCCGGCCTCTCCCTGGTGCTGCTGGTGGCCTTCGCGGCCCGCCGGTGGCTGGGCCTGCGGGTGGAGGACCCCGTCCGGGACGGGCTCGGCAAGCTCCTGGCCCTGTTCGTCGCCGTCGACCTCTACTTCCTCGGCAGCGAGGTCCTGACCACCGCGTACTCCGGTTCGGCCGACCACCAGGCGCAGCTGGACCTTCTCCTGCGCGGCCCGCTGGCCCCGTCCTTCTGGGTCGAGGTGGCGCTCGGCGTCTTCGCGTTCGTGGTGTTCGCGGCGCGCCGCACCCGCCTCTCCATCCCCTGGGCCGCCGCCGGCGCCGGTGCCGCCATCGCGGGCGTGTTCCTGAAGCGCGTCAACATCGTGATGGCGTCCATGATGCTGCCCCTCGTCCATCTGCCGCCGGGACTGACCTCCGGCCGGCCTGCTACCCCGCCTGCCTCCATCTGGCGCACCGTCGGGCAGTACACCCCGACGTGGGTAGAGGTCGTGATCGTCCTCGGCCTGCTCGCCCTCGGGTCGCTCGTCGTCACGGCCGCCCTGCCGTGGGCCGTCCGGGCCGCGCGGGGTGGCGCGAAGGCCGTCGCGAAGCCGAGCGGTGGCCCCGTCCTAGCCTCGGCGTCGGACGGACGGGCTGCTCCCTCAAGGTAAACGTTTGGGCCGGCTCGTGTGACACGGGCGCCCTCCGGACAGGAAAGTCGTTCCCGACTCTCTTCAACGGACCGGAAGCACTCCCTGACAAGGGGCCTCGCAAACAGCCAGGGCGCCATGCCCGGGACCGCGGCAGAGAACGTGAAGGTGCAACAGAAGAACCCCATCTGCACTCCCCGGCGAGCTATAGGAAAGTAATCGAGGAGGTCCGTGCAGATTTATAGAGAGGGCCAATGCTTAATCCCAGTATCCATTGACGTTTCCTATTGACAATGTCAATGGCTTGACGGGGGTGGCATTGGTATTGTCTATTGAAGGTGGGGGTTTCCCTTGACCCGTTCTGCGACAACGGGACGTCCCGAGGGGGGTCGTTCATCGTGTCGCAGCCGGACGTGAAGGGCCGACATGCGGGTCTTGATCGCTGATGACGCGGCACTGGTGCGTCGGGCACTGGCAATCATCTTGGAGGACCAGGGCCACGTGGTCGTGGAAGCGGGTACCGGCGGCGAAGCCGTGACCCGCTACTTCGCGAACCGGCCGGACCTGGTGCTGATGGACGTTGCGATGCCCGGAATGAATGGAGTCACGACTGCAGACCTCATCCGTCGTGAGGACGGACAAGCAAGGATCGTCTTCATCAGTGCGGTTGTCTCTGATGGGCTTGTGCGGGCTGCACAGCGTTTGGGAGCTCTGGGGGTGCTCCTGAAGCCACTGGATGTGGGGCAGCTCCACAAGTTTTTGGAGGTTGAAAACATACCAATTCAGACGGAACTGTAAGTTTTCGTCACATTTGTGGGGGAACAGGAACGGGGGCGACATCTCGTCCTGCGCGGCTGCTCGGCGCCGAACCGAAGCCCACGGGAGTGTCGCCTCATGTCGAGTCGGGATGTTCGGCCCAGCGGGGACCTTCTGGGAGGTCGCACTGTAACAATCGCGTTCCAGCCCATCGTGGATATGTCGAATGAAGACATATTCGGCTACGAGGTGCTGGTGCGCGACTCCGGCGGCAGTACCGGCGCCAACGGGCTCGTCCGTCAGGCTCTCGCCCGTGGCGAGATGAACCGCCTGGACCGGCGGGTGCTCACCCTGTGCATTCGCCAGAGGACCGTCTGGGCCGGACTCCCGCTCTTCGTGAACATCGGCCCCCTTTCCCACCCGGATGTTGACGTCATGGCCCGGGCTTACCGGCGGTGGGTCGTGGCTCACGGACTCGACCCTGCGCGGATCGTGTTCGAGATCAGCGAACGCGTGCCCATCGTCGGCGGCCCCGGGCTGGCCTGCGCGCGCGCTTTGCGGGCAGCCGGGTTCGGCATCGCCCTGGACGACGTCGGGACTGGCTTGTCGGGACTCGGCGCACTCATCGAGGTGAGGCCTGATTACATCAAGGTCGACGGCACCATCACCCGGGCAACCGCCCAGGACCCCTGGGCACAGCAGGTCGTTGCAGGGCTCGTTTCGCTCGCGGCCAACGTGGGCATCCGGTTGATCGCCGAAGGGATCGAAACGGGGGAGCACTTGCGGGCCGTCATCCGCCTGGGCGTGCGATACGTCCAGGGCTACTACCTGGGACGTCCCGTCGTGTACGCAGGCGACCCGACGCCGTTCACCGGCCGTGTCGGGGGCCTGCGGTGACCGACGTATTCCATCCGGGGTAAACCCGTCGAAAGGCGGGGGCACAAAGCCACGGGTCTACGGCCGGTCGGCCAGGATCGCCGGGCTGCTGGGATACGCCGTACAGGTGGGGCCTTGGGCTCCTCACAGTGGCCATTCGAGCAGAGCGCTGGGGGCTCAGGTCCTCCCACCCGGAGGCAAGTGTATCTGCAGGCGGAAGAGAAGGAGCGCTGCACACGGATGATCCTTGAAGGTGTCCTGATCGGGGTCCTGTGGGGGTGGACGCGACGAGGAACGCTCCGCCGCCTGGTCTCCCTCCCGCTGCGGCAGCCATGGTGGTTCCTGGTCGGACTCCTGCTCCAAGAGGGCGCGATCTTGCTGCGAGCTCAGGGATGGCTGCCGCCGTGGTCTGTACCCGTAGCCGTCCTGCTGGCCCACGTCTGCATCATCGCCGGGCTCGTTGCAAACCGGCACCTACCGGGCACAGGATGGCTGGCCGCCGGGACACTCCTCAACCTCTTGGTCATCGCCGCCCATGGCGGTCGGATGCCCGTTCTGGACTCCGCCATACGCGCCGCCGGACTCGACGGATTTCGGTGGATGCTGACCGCAGGGGCCGCCAGTAAGTACACCCTTCTTCCAGATGGCGATCCGTGGGCGGTCCTGGCAGACAGCATCCCTCTCTACCCTCCTTATTACCCCCTGCGCCGGGTCGCGAGCCTCGGCGACATCGTCGGCATGGTAGGCATGGCGGAGATCGTCGGCCTCGGCATGCAGGGGCAGGGGAAGCGTTCCCAGGCACCAGCAGGTCGGGTCATCTAGACGGGTGATCGAGATTTGGGGCTGGCGGGCAAGATTCGCCCGAACGGGGAAAGGAGGGGTAACATGAAGCGCTGGCTCTGGCTGGTACTCACGCTGGCGGCCCTGGCGGCCGTCGCTGCGTCCCGCTTCCCGTGGAAGGGCTAGTCGCTTTCGGCGCCCTTTGCGAGTGATCCCCTCGCTTCCAGACTGAGTTCGCTGCCCGCCAGCCCTATCCCCATTCCGGTACCGCATGTCGCCACGGAACCACCGGGACCTGTTGTCGGAGTGATAGGCATGCCGTACCGAGCCTACGCGTTGGCGATCCTGGTCGCGGGTATCGGGGCAGCCATCGTAACGAAAGCTGCACTGGAGATTACAGGCCTCCTTGCATTTGATTTTGTTCTTCTTATCTTGTTGAGTTCTCTATTTGAACTTTATCCCGTTTCCCTCCCGAGTGGAAGACATCTCTCCCTGGGAAGCGCCTTCTCGCTAGCAGGACTCATCTTGCTGGGTCCTTCTCACTACGTCGTGATTGAAGGTATTGCTGGGCTGTTGGGTATACCACATGGGGAAAAGAGATGGAAGTGGCTATTCATTAGCCTTTCGAATGTGGGCCAATACGTCATCGCAGCGTATCTAACGGCACGAGTATACGTGGTAGTAGGGGGGCGTCCCGGGGCGCTCGACTGGGCGATCCCTCTTCGGTTGGCAGTCAGTTCGGCCGTCTACATCGTTTCAAACGTCGGATTGGTCAGCTCGCTCGACTGGGCAACGAACGGCCGTGCTCCTCTCCACACCGCGAAGGCCTTGTTGGAGGACGGTGGCCCCGGGTTCCTGGTTACGGCCGGTTTCGGGCTCGCGATGGCATATGCTTGGAAGGCCGGCGGCTGGCCTCAGGTGGCACTCCTTTGTTTCGCTATCCTGGCCTTTCGCCATGCCGTGCAACTGTACCTGGAGATGAAGCGGCGGTGGCTCAACGCCATCGCGCAGGCGCAGGTCCTCGGGGCGCACGGCCATGCCAAGCTGGCTCAGTCCCACTCCCACATGGTGGCAGACCTGTCCCGGGAGCTGGCAACCCGGCTTGGGCTTCCCCAGGACGAGATCGACCTCGTGCACGTCGCCGCCCTCGTTCATGACGTCGGCGAGGTCGAAGTGGCTCCGCGCGTCGTGGCCGCCTACTACCGAGGTGCCGTGCTGACTCTGAACGACGCCCAGGAGTACCAGCGCCATGCCGTCGTCGGGGGCGAGATGGCTGCCCGTCTTTCCGGCGTGGATCGGGTCGGCGTCATGGTTCGACACCACCACGAACACTGGGACGGTACCGGCTACCCGGACCGCCTCGCGGGGCAGGCGATCCCCCTGGGCGCCCGGATCCTGGCCGCCGCGGAGGCGGCCACCATGATCGCCATCCGGGAACCCCACCTCTCTCGGCAGGAGCTCATCCAGAAGGTGGCCGCGCTGTCTGGTACGGTGCTCGATCCGGCCATCACCCCGAAGTTGATCGAGATCCTCGGCAGCGACGACCCGATCCTCGCCGAACCCGGATCCGCCGTGCCCACGGGTACGGACATCTCCAAGCAACTGCTCGAAGCGGTGGGAGAGCCCACGTTACTCGAACTCCTCGATGTCGGGCACATCTTGCATTACAAGGGCGGTCACTTCTACCTGACCACGGGAGAGCCTGCATCACCGATCCATGGCCTTCCGGAACTGGTGGAGCTGTCGCTCCGGCAGGGGCAACCCGTGCGGCAGCAACTCGCCGACGCGTCCAGGCAACGCATCTACGAGGTCTTCTGTGTACCACTGGCCGAAACAGCCATCGTCCTGATGCTGGATATCACGAACTTGCTCTCGGCCGAACGGGAACAGCGCCGGCGCCTGCAACAGGCGTACAAGGACGTCCTCTTTGCGGTCACCCGCGGCAAACTGCGCTTCCTGGACGAGACCGACCTGCGCGCGCTCCTGACAGAGGGAGAGGTCTTCGCCTCCCTCGCTTTCCAACACCCCAGGCAGGTTCGGGAGTGCCGGCAAGCTGCGATCGACCTGGCCGCGCAACACGCCCTCGCGGATCGGTCGTTCCCGCTCGCCCTCTGCGTGTCGGAAGCAGTTACCAACGTTCTCAAGCACGCCGGCCGCGGTCAGTTCGAAGCCAGGGTGATCCACGATGGCATCCGCATCGTGGTCACCGATTCCGGTGCCGGGATTCCTCTGGACATCCTGCCCAACGCGATTCTGGTCGACGGCTTTTCCACCAAGGAGTCGCTCGGAAAGGGCTTCAACTTGATGCTCCACTACATGGATCGTGTCTGGATTTACACCTCGCCGGAAGGGACGACGGTGGTCCTCGACGTTGTTCGCCAGAGAAAAACGGAAACCGGAGATAAATACGACGCCGAGGCAGTCCACGAACCTGAGGGGGGCTGAATTATGCTGCGAGCAATCCCGTACCATCCAGACGATGACTCCGTTCGGATTCGACTCGAGGGTGAACTGGACATGGATACCTTGCCCGAACTGATCGCCGTGCTCGACAGCGTTGGCGAAGCGGCAAGGGTGGTGCTGGATTGCGAAGCCCTCGACTTCATCGATTCCACCGGCGTGGGGTATTTGCTGCGATGGGGACTCCGGCGCAAAGCAGAAGGGCGAGAACTGCAGTTGATCAATCTCAAACCGGATATCTGGGAAACCCTGAACGTCCTGGGTTTCTTTGCGGTTCTGGCACAGTGACGGGGGAATCGGGATGACACACCCAACCAGAAGCAAGACTAACATTCGTTCTGGATCGGGCGACGGTATATTTCATTTTCGGCAGTCCGATCTGGAACTGGCTTACCAGATACAGTTCACTTTCCTTCACGGTTCCCCGCCTACGATTCCAGACACCTCCCTCTCCGGCGTAAGCCTGCCCGCCCAGGTCATGGGGGGGGACTACTTCGACTTCCTCCTCACGCCCCGCGGGACGGTGCGAATGTGCGTTGGCGACGTCATGGGGAAGGGCCTGGCTGCCTCCATGCTCATGCTCATGGCGCGCGTAGCCATCCGAGCCCTGTCGGACATCGCCGACTCACCGGGCACACTACTGCACGAGGCAAACCGGATCCTCTACCCCGATTTCCATCGCCTCGGGTCCTTTCTCACACTGTGCTTCATTGAATACCACCCGGCGACGCGAGCCCTGGCGTGCGCCAACGCCGGTCACCTCCGTCCGCTGATTTACCGTTCTGCGAGAGAGATCGTGGAAGTCGACGTCAACGGAATGATGATGGGCGTCCTGCCGGATTCCTCCTACGAAGTGACCTCCCTCACCCTGTCACCCGGCGACACGGTGATCCTCTACTCGGACGGCGTGATCGAAGCCACCAGGCCCGACCGACAACCGATCGGGAAGCGCGGATTCTACGAGATACTCCGCGGTCTGCCCCCGGAACTTCCCCTTCCGGTTCTCCAAGAGCGGGTGCTGCAGGCGTTGCGGCAGCACACGGGGGCTCAGCCCCAGCGCGACGACATGACGCTTGCCTTCCTGCGAGCAGGCGCCCCGGCTGATCAGAAGGTCTAGCCGCCAGAACGGAGGTGGGGGTCGTGCTCGGGTTCCTGTTTCGGTGGCGTCGAAAGCAAGAGGCACCCGGCCTCCAGAACCAGTCCGGCTCGTCCCGCGCCACCCAACCCGAATGGCTGGGCTCCTCGCCTGCGTCGCGCCAAGATGGGTACGTGGAACTCGTGGGATCCCAGCTGCGCGTCGTGGAACCCACAGGCCCGGGGGGCGATTGGCCTCTCGTGGTCCCCGGCCCCGGGGTCACTGTCCGCTGCAACGGGGTCGTGATGACCGCGCCCTTTGTCGCAACCAAGGCACACCGCATCGAAGTCGAGGTGGAGACAGGCGAACAGGAGCTTCGTCCCCGCCACTTCCGGGTCGAGCTGGCTTCCGACCGCATGACAGCAGAGCTATGGCTGGAATCCGCCGAGACCCAGCGTGAAGTCCTGGTGAATCCGGGTAAGGTCCGCGTTCTGGAACTGAAGACGCAGACGGTCAGGGAGACACGTCCGAACCCACCGGTCGAGGCAATCCTCTCGGAACTGGAGCGCCTCGGTGTGACCGAAGGGATCGACCGCGCGGCTGTCGAAAGTTTGTTGAGCCAACCGGTAGAAACGCGAGGGATCATCGCCAGGGGGACACCGCCCACTCCGCCCCGCGACGCCAGGGTCGAGTGGATGGTTGAAACCGGCCACGCCACCATCGTCAAGCCGGGCACGCTGCTGGCCAAGGTGTTCCCTTCCGAGCCGGGCAAGCCGGGTAGAGACCTCACCGGCAACATCGTTCCGCCTCCCGCCGCCCCTCCGGTATCGATCACCCTCGCGGCGGGAGAAGGAACGACTCTGACTCCGGACAGGACCGGGATCGTCGCCATTACAGAGGGACGGCCAGCCATCGAAGAACAGGATGGCACCATCCGTGTCAAGATCATCCCCGTGCTCGTGCATCGCGACGACCTGTCGGCGAACACCGGCACCATCTTCTTTCACGGAGATGTGCACGTCCTCGGGCACGTCATGGAGGGCACCCACATCGCCTGTGACGGTGATATCTGGATCGAGGGAAATGTGGAGCGTTCGCTCATCCATGCCGGCGGACGCGCCACGCTGAAAGGACGAGTGATTCGAAGCCGCATCCGCGTCGGCAAACCCGCCGCCCAGACGTCAGGGCTCCTTCCCAAGCTGATCGGTCTGCGCGATCTGCTGAGCCAACTCGAAACGGCATCCGTTCAAGTTCTCCACTGTTTTCGCCCACGTTATTTGTCGCCGCGTTGACCGGAGTGGTTGGCGCTGGAAGGGGACCAGGAGATAGGTGTGGAAGAGCCTGGGGAGGTCGAGCCTCCCCGTTTTCGCGTGGGAGGTGGAAATAAAGACACCTGCCCCGGGCCGAATTTCCCAGCCGAGCCCCGGGGCAGGCTTCAGAGGAGTTACCTCTGCGTGTCCATCATACTGCCCCTTGCGGTCTCAGTCAAAGCGTACTTACGCCGGTACGGCCGTGACGGGCCCGCACTGGCGCTTCGTTGTGCAGGCTGCGGCCGGCAGATGCGGAAACATGGCGCCCACCATCGGTCGGCGGTCACTCGCCGGCGCATCTACCGCATTCCCATCTACCGCTGGTTCTGTCCCCGGTGCAAGCACACGTGCTCGGTCTTGCCGGACTTTCTACGTCCGTACGCCCGCTTTGTCACGCTGCTGCGGGAAGTGGTCGTGCGCCGGCGCCTTCAGCGAGGAAGGTCGTGGAGGGATCTCACCTGGGAAATCAGTTCACCGGCGGTCAGTGTGGTGTCGGAGCGCACGCTGCGCCGGTGGGTGCGCACGGTTCGCAGTATCGCGGGGAATTGGGGACAGTTCCTGACCGCCTGGCTGCTGGAACAGCGACCCGCCGTCGACGTTTTCACGCTGGTCCCCCGCCACGAGGGTCCCGACGCCACCTTTCATTTTTTGCTCGCGCTGGGTGACTGGCTCCGGCGGCAGATGTCCGTGGACCCTGCCCGCCACCGTGGGCTGTTTGCGTTCCTGAACGGCTTTTGCGAGGCCCCGGCGCCTCTGTGAGGTACGGCTCCCCCCCACCACAAACTTTGTCCCTCCCGGCTGGCTCGGCGTGCCGGCCATAATGGCGGCAACGACGCCAGCAGGGGAGGGATTCCATGGACGAGCAGCAGCGGGAAGAGATCGCCACGTTCCGCTGGAGCCTCATCGCCCCCGTACTGACCCAGAACCTGAGCCCGTCCGAGCGCCAGCGCCTGTTGCGGGAGATCGCCGGGCACCCGCACGAGATCCCTTCCAGTGACAAGACCCGAGTCGGGCTCAGGACGCTGCAGCGCTGGGTCCAGGCCTACCGGCAGCACGGGTTCGAGGGGCTCAAACCGCACACCCGGGCGGATGCGGACCAGGGCCGGGCCGTTCCCCCGGAGGTCCTGGAAGCGGCGATCGCCTTGCGGCGGGCGGTGCCCGACCGTAGTGTGCAACAGATCATCGCCTTGCTCGAGCTGGACGGAAAGGTCGCACCCGGGCGTCTCAAACGCACCACCCTGGGCCGCTACCTGGCCCGGGCAGGCTGCACCCGCCAGGAGTTGCGCAGCAAAGCCGCCCGGAGTTTGCTCCGCCGGTTTGAGGCCCAACACCGCAACGACCTGTGGCAAGGAGACGTCCTGCACGCCCTGTCGCTGCCGGTGCCGGGACAACCCGGGAAGCGGCGCCAAGTCTACCTCATGGCTTTCCTCGACGACCATAGCCGAGTCGTTTACGGCCAGATGTATTTCGAGGAGAAGCTCCCCCGCCTGGAGGACTGCCTCAAACGCACCATCCTCCGCTACGGCCTGCCCCGCCAGATCTACGTGGACAACGGGGCGATCTACTCCACCCGCCACCTGGCCCGGATCTGCGCCAAGCTCGGGATCCGCCTCAGCCACTCCCGCCCCTACCGACCCCAGGGGCGGGGAAAGGTTGAAAAGTTTTTCCAGTACGTCCGCCGCAGCTTTGTACCCGAAGCGCACGCGCTGGTCGAAGCCGGCCAGCTCCGCACCCTGGACGAACTCAACGAGTTCTTCTGGGCCTGGCTCGAGGTGGCCTACCTCAGTCGCCCCCACGGCAGCACCCACCAGACCCCCCGCCAGCGGTTCGAGGCGGACACCGAGCCCTTGCGCCGCATCGACCCTACGGCCCTGCGGGAGGTGTTCCTCTGGGAGGAGCAGCGGGTCGTCGACAAGACCGGATGCTTCTCCCTGCATGGGAACCGCTACGAGGTCGACGCCGCCCTCAGCGGCCACCGGGTGCTCCTGCGCTACGACCCCTACGACCTCAGCCAGATCCAGGTCTGGCACGAGGGAAAGCGTTTCCCGGACGCTGCCCCCCTCCAGCTCCGCCGCACTCACCACCACGCCGTCCCTGCCCCGGCCCAACCCCCGTCCAGCGACGGGATGAACTTCCTCACCCTGGCCCGCAAGCACCACGAGGCCGAGAAGCAGCGCCGCCTGGGTCAGACCTCTTACGCTCGCCTGGTCGGCCACAAGGACGGTGAGCCGTCACGCTGACCGAGTACTTCGGCCTCAAAGCGGTGCCCTTCGCCAGGGAGATTCCCACCGACCGGCTGTTCCCCGCTCCCCAGCACCAGGAACTGCTTGCTCGCCTCCAGTACGCCATCCGCCACCGCGCGTTCGCGGTCGTCACGGGTGAGGTCGGCGCCGGGAAGTCCACCGCCATCCGGGCCCTGTACGATCAGCTCGACCGGACCCGCCACCTGTTCGTGTACATCGCCGACTCCCGTCTCACCCCCAGCGCGTTCTACCGAGACGTGCTCACCCAGCTTGGGGTGGCCCCGCCTTCTCTGTTCCACGGGCGGGAGGTGAAACGGCTTTTCGAGCGCACCATCCTGGACGGTTACACCACCAACGGCCGTCAGCCAGTGATCGTCATCGACGAGGCCCACCTCCTCAGCGGCGCCATGCTCCAGGAGGTCCGCTTCCTCCTGAACTTCCACATGGACTCCATCTCGCCGCTGACGTTCATCCTCGCCGGCCAGAGCGAACTCCGGGGGCTGCTCCGGCTTCGCACCTTCGAGGCCATCGCCCAGCGGGTTCAGGTGCGCTTCCACCTCACCGGCCTCGGGGAGGCCGAGACTCTGGCCTACATCCAGCACCATCTCCACCTGGCCGGCGCCGACCGGCCCCTCTTCTCCGAGCAGGCCCTGCGCAAGATCGTCACGGAGTCCCGGGGCATCCCGCGGGTCATCAACACGATCTGCACGAGCTGCCTCCTGGACGCTTGCGCCCATGACCAGCGCCTAGTGGAGGAGGCCCACGTCGAGCGGGTGCTGCTCGAGCTGCAGGATACCCAGGCCCCCAGAGGAGGTAGCCCGTGGTGACAGATTCTGGCCTGCAACACGCCGGGGTTTCGCTGCGGCTTTACGGGTACGAGATCACCGACCTGCTCGACCTGCTGGAGGCCGCCATCCGGCAGGCCACGACCGGAGATGGGGTCCGGCGCGGCCAGGCGGTCACGGCGTTCATCCTGAGTTACCGTCTGCTCCACCGGTTACGGAACCTGAAGAGCCGGCCCACGTGCCGGCTCGACCTTCCCGTCTTCCGGTACATCGAGGACTACGAGGCTTGGTGGTGGCGCCTCTACCGGGAGTTCGTTCACAGCCCCGGGGTCAACCACCCGTACGGCCCCGGCGGATTCTAGTGGCTGCCGGCCCTGCATTTCGGACTCTGGGGCGCATCCTTACCACGGGCTGCGCCCCTTCAGCGCCAGTGGGCCGGTCACATCTCATGAACGGCCATGACATCGTCGCTGGTCACCGGAGCGACAAATAACGCGGTCAGCAACATCCACCATCCACGTTACTCGCAGGTAGCACAGGGCAAGCTGAGGCCCGTTTTGAACCTCCTTCTTCAGCACCGTTTTACGCAATTCGAATCGTTTCTCAGTGCCATCCGGGGCGGGCTGGCGGATGCATCCAGCTCTGCTCGCGCCCACCTGGAAGAACTGACTCAGTCGCTGCAAGCTCTCGCCGACACGAACAACGACGAGGTCACGCTGGAGTACCTGCAGAATACCATCCGCCTCGCATCGGAGAGCATCGATTCGATCAAGAAATGGGCCAACCCGCCCACGGACAATCGCGTGGAACTCTACTACTCTTTCGCATCCGAATTGGAATGCACAGGACCTCTCGTTGTCAGCGGACCGGGCATTGAAAGCACGATAATTCACGCTACAGGACCCGTGGACATCCACGGCTACATGCGCGGCGGATACATTAAATGCGCGCGAAACGTGAGCATCGGCCAGATCGGTACTCCAGCAGGAAAGACGACCGAAGTGGTCGTTCCAGAGGGTTATTCGATCCTGGCAAATAAAGTATATCCGAACACGATTCTTCAAGTCGGCCAGATCAAGCATAAATTCCAACGCGAACACTCTATGGTGCAGTTTTCAGCGGCGACCGCGGAAACATATCGCCACGGATGATCTTCGGGGGTGCCGGGAGGGAAGTCACCCATGTCGTCTGCACCCTATACGATTCATTTGACGGGAAGTCTCGATATCGAAACCGCGGATACGCTCGTCGAACAAGTCCAGGCAGCCGCCAAACACCATGAAACGATCCGCCTTGACCTGTCCGAACTTGGATTCCTCGACTCGACCGGGGTGGGCGCTCTTGTACGCCTTCACCAGGAGTTGCAACAACAAGGGCGTGAATTACAGCTGTACGGCGTGTCTCCCGATATCCGGGAGTTGCTCAGCTTGCTCGGGGTGCTGAGTATTCTCAACGTCTCTTGAAACGCTTGTCCACGCTTCCCGAGAAAAGGTGTACGGCTTCCTCCCCCTCCTCAATGCCGTGCCGGCGGAGAGGAACTTGCCTGCCCGTCACCAGTCCTCCCCTGTTTCCGCCTGAGCCCGGAGCCACAGGGCACATTCTACCCGCTTTTTCACCAGAGCACAGCCGACCGGGTCCGGCTGGTGGATGTCGCCGGTGACGAGCTCCGCGTTGGCGTGGCAACCACCGCTACAGTAGTAACGGACCCAGCACTCCCTGCAACCGGCCTTGGAGTACACATGACAGTTGACCAGTTCCTGCTGGACCTCGGTGGCGGTGATCCCGGTCCACACGGTGCCCAGCTTGAACCGAGGCCGCCCCACGAACTGGTGGCACGGGTACAGGTCGCCTTCGGGGGTCACCGCGAGGTACTGCAGACCCGCACCGCAGCCCTGAATCCGCCGGGGAAGGCAGGGACCCTGGTCCGCCTCCAGCGCAAAGTGGTGGAAGACCGCCACCTTACCCTGTCGCTGACGTTCTGCCAAGATCGCCGCGAGCCGTTCATACTCTGCCGCCACCGCCGGGATGTGCTCCGGGCGCAGGGCGTTGGGATCCTCCGGGCGCAACACCACGGGCTCGATGGCAAAATGCGGCGCGCCGATGACATCCATCAGGTGTACCGCGTCCTCGGCGAAATCCAGGTTCCGACTGGTGAAAGTGCCCCGCACCACCGCGTAAGCTCCCGCCCCGGAAACCCCCTGGGCAGCACCGTGGGCCCAGGCCGGTACGCCACCCGGTGCCCGCCTGGCCAACACGGCCCGTACCGCCTGCGCTACCCCGTCGTAAGAACCGCTGCGCATGGCATCGTGCACCCATGGCCGGCCATCGACGCTCAGGATGAGGCTCACCCGTTCACGGTCCAGGAAGTCCAGGATTTCCGGAGTCAGCAAGGTACCGTTGGTGGTCAGGGTAAAGACCATCTCCTTGCCCGCGGCAGCGGCGGCCTGCCGGGCATAGCGAACGGTGTCCTGCACCACGGGCCAGTTGAGTAGGGGTTCCCCGCCGAAGAAGTCCACCTCGCACACCGGCCGCTCCCGGGAGAGCCGGAGCAACAGGTCTACGGCCTGCCGGGCCACCGCCGCCGGCATGAGGGCACCGGGGCCCCCGTAGCGGCCCTTGTCGGCAAAGCAGTACGTACAGGACAGGTTGCAGGCGTGGGCAACGTTCAGGCAGATGGCCCGCAGAGGCTCGTCGCCCCGGGGCAGTAGGTCCCCCCAGTCGGGCTCCGGGGAGAAGAGCCAGCCCCGCTCGACCAGTTCATCCAACTCGGCCAGCGCCTCGTCCACGGCTTCGGCGCCGAAGCGGCCCCTGAGGGGAGCCAGGGTTTCCGGAGTGCAGTCGTCGGGGTAGTACTCCAAAAGCTCCCAGACCAGGTCATCAACCTGGTGCAGGCTGCCGCTGTGCACGTCCAGGACCAGTTTGCGGCCGTGCACTTCAAACCGGTGGATCTGCCCCCTGGACAAGAGCGAAGACTCCCTTCGGACGACGCCAGGCGCGAGCAGGGCGGGTTGCGGCCACTGGGCCAGGGCCCGCCCCCCGTCCTGCTCTAACCGGCCGTTGTGACGGCGCTCGTGGTGGAGTTCAGCAGGGTGCTCACCGGGCAGACGATGTTTCCCACGGTACATGAGGTCTTACAGGCCGACTGGCAGGAGACGGCACACTCGGTGCAGCCCCTGTACTTCGCCGTTTCCTGCAGGGCTGGGGCCACCACCGTCTTGATGTGCTTGGCCACTTTGACACCCCCCGGGAAATCAATCCTGTGGCAGATTATATCATCGTCATCCGCGGCCCGCGTACACGGCCGGAGGAAACCCAGCGAACGTACTGGTCCAGGTCGCCTAATGTGGGCCGTAGAGGCCGCACGGGGCGGTGGGCAGGCGTACACGGGCCTGTGCCGCGAGATACCAGTGGCCCGCTGCGATCTGGGCCCGGAAGTCGCGGAAGTCGTCCACGAGGACGTCGAGACCTGTGGTGCCCACATACGTTGGTGGCTCATATGCAGGTCATGACGAATTCCGGCCCCGGGAACCAGTCCCGGGACCGGAATCGTCCTTTCGTCTGGTGCGCGGTAGTGGGCTCGAACCACTGACCTCCTGAACGTCAATCAGGTGCTCTCCCAGCTGAGCTAACCGCGCAGGTTGGTGGAGCTAAGGGGAGTCGAACCCCTGACCTCGTGAATGCCATTCACGCGCTCTCCCAACTGAGCTATAGCCCCACATCCCGTCCCGGCCGGCGGCCCGCTGCCTCAACCCGGGACACCAAGTATTATAGGTCCTCCCGGGAGAGGGCGCAAGTGGCCATGCTGGGTTCCCCGGGTCTGGCAACCAGGCGTCTCACTCGGGCAGGGCCTTACGGGAGCGCAGCCCCCGGTGCACGAAGTACGTACCCACGACCACCACCACGGCGACCAGGACAGAGAGCACCAGCCCCCCGCGGCCGACGCCCAGCCGGCCCAGAAGCCCGGCCAGCGAAACCCCGAGGCCGATCCAGAGGATCGCCCACGCCAGGTTCAGAACCAGCATGAAGGGGGCAAACCGCCGCAGGGGGACCCGGGCCAGTCCGGCCAGCCACAGGCTCTGCCCGAAGCCCCAGTTGATCCACCGCGTGAAGAACAGGACGCGCAGGCCGTGCCGGTGGAACCAGGACTCCAGCCGCTCGAGTCGCGAGGCCGACACCCCGGCCCAGGACGACATCCGCTCCACGAGCCGCCGGCCGCCCAGGTACCCGACGCCGTACCCCGCGAAGTTGCCGATCACCGTCGTGACCCATGCGAGCAGAACGAGCAGCCAGAATGGGTACCGACCGGCGTGGGCGAGCGCACCCGACAGCACGAACGGGATCTCCGCCGGCAGCGGCAGACCGGCACCCTCGATCACGAACAGGAGCCCGACGCCCCACAGCCCCAGGGCCGCCAGGCGGCTCACCCACGCCTCGAGCACCCGGCCGACCTACCTCCCTGCATCGCCCGCGAGAACACATCATGCGGGGTGGGATTCTCCGCTCGCCTTCCGGGCTCCTTCCAGCCGCGGTGGCCCAGGGGCGGCGGGCGACCCCGGTCAGGACCCGACGAACCGGATCGGGTTGACGAAATACGGGTCGCGAAGGCCCTCGACGAACGCCCGCCGGCTCTCGGGGCTACTGTCCAGCCGGTACTGCCTGGGCCCTTCCGTCCCGTTCCACCACACCGCGATCTTGATCTCGCGGAAGTCGGTCTTGAGAGCTTCGAACATGTCCCGGATCCACTGCGCCTTGTCGCCCGGCCCGCTGTGGCTGGCGAACTCGGTGATCATGAGCGGCTTGCCCGGGTACAGCCGCCGGTACTCGTCGTACGGAGGTCCGTACGCCTCGCGGAAGGTCCGCCAACGGCTGCCCGGGTTCGAATTGCCCAGGTTGTACGCGGTGAGCCCGACCCAGTCGACGTATCGGGACCCCGGCCAGTAGACCGTGTGGTGGTTCCACTTCCAGTTCGGGAACGCCGTGTCGTTGGGGTTCCAGACCCAGATGGCGTTATCCGCCCCTTCGGCGCGGAAGATCTCCCACACGTAGCGCCAGGCCTGGCGGTAGAGTTCCGAGTCCTTCCCGTACTGGAATGCGCCCCACGGCACCCAGTCCGTGTTCATCTCGTTGTCGAGTCGGAAGAAGAATGGCCGGCCCCACTCCCGGGCCGCCTGAGCGTACGTACGCAGGTACTCGTCGAACTCACCGCTCAGGATTCGCAAGGTGAGGCTCAGGGGCTCGCTGTAGACGCGCTCGCGCTCGACCGGGTGCCACGACTGGAGCGTGAGCATCACGAGGCGGCCGTCCCGGGCAGCCATCTCGAGCTCTGCCGTCGGGAAGGGCTGGCCGAAGGACTGGTACGTCATGAGCACCCCGAAACGCACCCCGAGGTCCTTCTCGTACTCCCGGAAACCTGCGTAGTTCCAGGTCGGCCCCGGTGCGAGGAGAGGATCGAAAATCCCCCAGATCAGGCCGCTTTCGGGTACCTCCCAGCGAAGCGGCGTCCGGCCCTGCCACTCCCGCCAGTCCCGGCCAGCGGGTGGGTCCGGCAGCTGCTGGCGCGGAGGGGAGCCGTCCGGTACGACCGACCGCGCCAGGTCCAGCTGGGCCCGCTGCGCGGCGACGTACTCGGACTCGGTCGCCTTGAGGAGGATGGTCACCACGAGGCGCGGGGATTCGACCAGGTCGATCTCACGGTAGAAGCGCCGGTCCTCCTGCAGCCGGAGCAAGGCCGGCCGGCTCCACGACACGATGCGGGCCGTCTTGCCGGCTAGCGTCGCGGACTCGTCGCCGAGGAGGCGGATCCCGTTCCACTGCTTGAGCACGGAACGGTGGCCGTACTCAATGTAGGTGCGCGCGTCCGCCAGGTCGGCGCGCAGGTCCTGCACGTACACCTCCATGACCGCCCCCGGGGCCTGCAGCCGCGTCATGACCGCCGGCGCGGCGTCATCTACCCGCCACCCCGGTGGCAGGCGAAAACGCACGCCGTTCCCCGAGTAGACCTGGGACGGGTGCGAGGGCCCGGTCGGGACGGCCGTCCGCGTCCCCGCCGGATCCACCGGTAGCCGCGCAGCCACCTGTCCTCCGGGATCGAGGACCGCGACGGCTCCCGGCAGGTCTACCGGGCGGCGGACCGAGCCAGGCGTACTACCGGCCGCCGAACCGACCAGGAACGAGAGCGCCGTTGCCAGGGTGAAAACCCTTGCCAACCTGGACAGTACCTACCCCACCCCTTAGGCACCCGAGGCAAATGAAACGGCCCCGGACGGTCTCCCGCACCGGGGCCCCGACTGACGCTCTGGCGGAGAGAGTGGGATTCGAACCCACGCCACGGGGTTACCCCCGTGCTAACGGTTTAGCAAACCGTCCCCTTCGGCCTCTTGGGTATCTCTCCACCCGCTGGGGCGCGGCTTGCCGCCACCTGACGACGAACCGGCGCGAATGCAATATACCACGGCACCGCACGGAGCGTCAACCGGAGTAACTGTCGCGGCCGTGTCAAGCTTCGGTAGGTGACCCGACAAGGCCCGAATTTTTTGGTTCGTTATGCACTCCGCGGCAGCGCCCTCACAAGCTCACGTAGCACGTACTTGACCCACGGCGAGCCGGCAGCTGGTCCGCTGAGCGCCGGCAGGTTCACCCGCAGCCATGCCTCCGGATCATTCAGTTCCCCGGGCTGCACCCGAATCGCCGTCGAGCCGGTTGCCTGGCGCAACACCTCCGACTGCATCGGCCAGGCCTGCCGCCCCATCACCGCCAATTCCCCGTTCGCCCGGGCCGCCAGCAGCCGCACCAGATGGTCCGCTCCCCTGTCACTCCACTGCGCTCCATGGCGCTTCATCCGTCGGGCGACATGGTGGAACACCTGCCCCTCAATGGTGCCCAAACTGTCTGCGGCCCCGGAACGGCAGATGCCGTCCCAGTTCTCCTGCAGGTACTTCCGCAGCCCTGCCACACGCTTGCGCTGCGCCCCACGACTGGCCCGCTCGGCCGTCGCCAGCACCTGCTCCACCTGGCTCCAGTCCTTGACCTTCAGGGCCTCCACCGCCTTCCGGTAGGCCTCCTCGTCATGCGACAGACCCTCCAGCAGCGCCCGGCGGAGGTGGAACGGGTCCAGCTGGTACCTCGCTCCGGCAAACGTCCCCGCCCACTGCTTCACCCACGGGGCACCGTCGCCGCCCACCACCACGTCCTGTACCGCACTCAGATCCCACTTGCTGCCGAAATCCGCATACGTCTGCTCCGAGAAGACCTCCGCACTGGCCAAGCCTGCGGTCACCCGGCGCTCTACCAGTTGCCACCGGTTTTGCCCGACTTGCTCTTTGCCCTCATAGCCGACCGCCAGCTTCAGCCCCAGGTGCCTGTGGGCTCCCCGGGGACCACGGCCTTGGACCACCACCTCGTCCACCTCAATCCGCAACCGCTCGGTCCGCCGCTGCCCCGCCGGCACCTCGCCACGGTCGAACACTGCACGGCGCTGCGCTTCGGCTTGCTCCACCCGTACAGCGCCCACCTCCTGGACCTCACGCCAGACGCTCATCGCTCGGACATCCATGCCCCCCAGCGTGAGCTTCGCCAGCACCGCCGCCGCCCGGTGGTACGGCATCTCCGCGGCCATCGCCACCGCCAGTTCTGTGGCCCACGGCGACAGCCGCTGGCGGGCTGTCCACCCCAGCGCCTCGTCCAGCAGGAAATGGCCTTCCCCGCTCTGACGGTCCCGGTAGTACCGCCGCCGCACCTGCACCTTCCCAAACGGCGTCACGATCGTCCGCGGCTTGCTGTGCACCAACTCATATCGCGCCGCGTCCCGCCGGCGCATCAGCTCGTCGTCCAGCCGGTGCAACGCCAGCACCAGCGCCCGTCGCGCCACCTCCTGCACCAGCCGGAAGATCCCCTTCTCCAGTTCCATGAAGTCGTGGCGGGTCCGCAGCAACTCCGAGATCCCATGCACCAGCAGCAGGATTAGGTCCATGATCTCACGAACTAGCCACATCGAGACCTCACCCATTACCAGGCCTTGTCGGGATGGTTGCTACCGCAACCTACCAGGTGAGGTCTCATTCTTTGTTGTCCCCACCATCTCCTCCCGAAATGTTATCCGGCCAACTGTCGCATCGGAAGCCCTGCGCTTACAGCGAGGCTGTCTGCGGGCCGGCCGGTCCGCCACGGCCCGCAGGCCCGTGCCTATTCCGTGATCCAGCTGGTCTTCTCCTGCCAGGGTGTCCGAGGGGTGTCCCGGACCTCCGCCGGCAGCCCCACGTAGATCTGGCCGATGATCTCCGCATCGGCGGGCACGCCCAGGAATTCCCGCAGGGGCTCATAGTGGATGAACTGGCCGGTCCGCCAGATCGCCCCCAGGCCCTCTTCGTGCGCCACCAGGAGCATGTTCATGATCGCCGCGGCGGTCGCCAGCCGGTTCTCGTGGGTCTCCTGCTCCGACTTGCCCCGTCGCGCGCTGACGAAGATGAGTGCAGGGATCGTCCGGATCTCCACCGTGTGGCGGGAGATGCGGTCCGGATCCGTCTGTCCGGACTCCCGCATCTGGCGGGCACGGAGCTCGGCCACGCGCTCTCGCCCCGTCCCCATCACGACGTAGAAGTGCCACGGCTCCGTCAGCCAGTGGTTCGGAGCCCGCACCGCCGCCTCCAGCATGCGTTCGATCGAATCCCGCCGGATGGGGTCGGGCAAGAAACGCTTGGCCGAACGGCGGGTAAGGATGGCCGTGCGTACATCCACGCGGGTCACCCCCTGCGCTGTACCGGATCCGCACCGACGCCGTCAGGCACGGCGGAACCGGTTGACCAGGCGGCCGAGCCGGCCGATCTCGATGGCGACCTCGTCCCCGTCCTGGAGCCACACGGGCGGCTTGCGGGACATCCCCACGCCGAACGGGGTTCCGGTGGCGATGACGTCTCCCGGTTCCAGGGTGATCCCCTGAGAAATGTACGATACGATCTCACGGACCGGAAAGATCATCTCCGCCGTGCTCGAATCCTGCATGACCTGCCCGTTGAGCAGGAGGCGGATCGGAAGGTCCTGGACGTCGGGCACCTCGTCCTTCGTGACGAAGTACGGGCCCAGCGGGGCGAACCCGTCCTGGCTCTTGGCCCGGACCCACTGCCCGTCCGAGAACTGAAAGTCACGGGCGCTCACGTCGTTCATGATCGTATACCCGGCGACGTAGTCCAGCGCCGCCTCGGGAGACACGCCCTTGCAGCGCCGCCCGATGATGACGGCGAGTTCCGCCTCGTAGTCCACCTGGCTACTTGCCGCCGGCAGCGTGATGGTCTCGCCGGAGGCCGCCAGCGCGTTGTTCCACTTCGCGAAGAGCACGGGAGCCTTCGGGGGCTCCATCCCGGTCTCACGGCAGTGATCCAGGTAGTTGAGGCCAACGCAGATCAGCTTGCCGGGTTGCGGCACGGCCGGGGCCAGGGTCAGGCCTGCCTCGTCGACCCACTCGACCTCGCCCGATTCGAGAACTCGTTCCACGAACGCCTGGAGGCTGCGAAGGGCACGTTCTCCGCCCTCCAGGATCTCGGTGATCGATTGCGGCACGTTTCGCACGCCTAGCCTTCGCCTCGCGGCATCGACGTCCAGAACGCCGCGTTCGGTCCGCACGCCGAGACGCAGCCCCGTCTCGTCGCGGAACGTCAGGAGATACATCGCCGCTCTACCCCCCGTTCGAAGTGCGCCGGCCGGCCTCCCCGCGCCTGCCGGCCATGAATGCGTTCTTCTCCGGGGCCTGCTTCTCCTCCGGCACGTGGGCACAAAGGGCCGGTCCCCCGACCCAACCCGAACGGGGCCCCTCCACGGGCGCTTGGCACCGGGCTCCGGGACGTGCTCGGTCGGGCGCGCCCCGCTTCCTCCCGGGCGGGGGAGGTTCTCAGGCGACGCGCACGTCGACCGGGTGAACCTGGCCGTCCACGATACGATATCCCCGCAGGTCCGGCTCGTCCCCCGCAAGCGAGAGGATCAGGTAGACCGAGTCCGGGTGGTGCGCGTTCTGGATGTCCGTGGGGGAGGGGCAGGCCCGGGTGGCCGGATGCGGGTTGAAGATCGCCACCAGCTCGAGCCCATCCCGGTCCAGTTCCCGCATCACGCGCAGGATCTCCAGAGGCGGGATCGCGCCGGACCCGACGGTCGGGTGGAAGGACCGGGCCGGCACGCGCCGAATTCCGATCAAGCCGGCCACCGCCGGCTTCCCCAGAGACGGGGGATCACGACGAACGGGAGGGGATTCGCCCATGGACCCCGCTACCAAGAAGCGCGCGTTGCGCGATATCACGTATGGCCTGTACGTGGTGGGAACCCGTGACGGCGACGAAGTGAACGCCTTCACCGCGAACTGGCTGACCCAGGCGTCCTTCGACCCGCCACTCGTCGTCCTGGCAGCGAAGAAGGGCAGCACGTCGACGGCGATGATCGAGTCCAGCGGCGTGTTCAGCGTGAACACCCTGGAGACGGGGCAGAAGGACCTGGCGGCCGAGTTCTTCAAGCCGGTCCACCGCGTGGGGAACAAGTTCGGCAACGTCGCCTTCCGACTCGGGGAGACGGGCTGCCCGATCCTCGAGGAGGCGCTCTCGTTCTTCGAGTGCCGGGTCGTCGACCGGGTGGACCGCGGCGATCACCTCATTTTCGTCGGGGAGGTCATCAACGCCGGCTTCCATCGGGAAGGCACGCCCCTCACGCTCCGGGAGACGGGCTGGCATTACGGCGGTTGACCCCCGGGCGCAGCCCGGGGGCCAACCGGGTCGGCGAGAAGGCTTGCGATCACGGAACGCTCGGGGACTTTCCCTCGGACACCGGCAGGATGTGTCACGAATTCGTGGAATCCCTATGTTACTTCTCACTTCCCGGACGGCAAGACCAGGGGGATCTCAAGGGGGGTTCACATGGCGCGCACACACTATTTCCCTTCCGACAAGGTGCACTTCACCTGGGATGTGGGCCATGAGCCCGTGCTGGCGATCGACAGCGGCGATACGGTCATCGTCGAAACCCGCGACGTGAGCGACAACCAGATCACGCCGTCGTCGGATGCGAGTGTGATCACCACCCTGAACTGGGACCGGGTGTATCCCCTCGCCGGCCCGATTCACGTGAACGGGGCAGAGCCGGGTGACACCCTGGCCGTCGAGATCCTCGACATCCACACCCGGGGGTGGGGCTGGACGGCGATCATCCCGGGGTTCGGGCTTCTGGCCGAGGACTTCAAGGAGCCGTACCTTCGCATCTTCGACCTGAGCCAGGGTGACGTGACCTACCTCCGGGAGGACATCGCCATCCCGATCGAGCCGTTCTTCGGGACCATGGGGGTGTGCCCGGCCGGGGCCAGGGCCCAGCCCGTCATGCCGCCCGGCACGTTCGGCGGGAACATGGACACCCGGCAGCTCACCCGGGGCGCCACCCTGTACCTGCCGGTACAGGTGCCGGGGGCGCTCTTCAGCTGCGGCGACGCCCATGCCGCTCAGGGAGACGGCGAGGTCTGCGTCACCGGCATCGAGGCACCGATGTACGCGGCCCTGCGGTTCACGCTGCACAAGGGACGGCGGATCCCGTCGCCCCAGTTCGTCACCGGCGGCCCGCTGACGCCGCGGGTGAACCACGCGGGCTGGTACGGCACCACCGGCGTCGGGCCGGACCTCATGCAGGCCGCCAAGGACGCGGTGCGTTCGATGGTCGTCCACCTGACGGAGACCTACGGCCTGTCCGCCGAGGATGCCTACGTGCTCTCCAGCCTGGTAGTGGACCTCAAGATCTCGGAGATCGTCGACGCCGGTCAGTACATCGTGAGCGCCCTGCTGCCCCTGGCCATCTTCCGGCAGGCGAAGTAGGCGCCCGCACCCCGCGGGAAGACGCGCAGAAGGCCAGCAGGACGGATGGTCCGTCCTGCTGGCCTTCAAGATCGCTCGGGCGCCGACCTACTCTCCCGGGGGCTAGGGCCCCCAGTACCCTCGGCCCTGGCGGGCTTAACGACCGGGTTCGGAATGGAGCCGGGTGTGGCCCCGCCGGTATGGGCACCCGAATTCGTGCACAGAGGCGTTGGGTCTGCGACCCAGGTGGAACCGCACGCCGCCTTTGGCCGGGTCAAGCCCTCGACCGATTCGTACCGGTCCGCTCAACGCCTTGCGGCGCGTACACGCCCGGCCGATCGACCTGGTCATCTCCCAGGGGTCTTACTCCCTTGCGGGATGGGAGACCTCATCTCCGGGCCGGCTTCGCACTTAGATGCTTTCAGCGCTGATCCGTTCCGCACATGGCTACCCAGCGTTTGCCCCTGGCGGGACAACTGGTACACCAGCGGTGCGTCCACCCCGGTCCTCTCGTACTGGGGGCAGCTCCCGTCAAGTCTCCAACGCCCGTGGTGGATAGGGACCGAACTGTCTCACGACGTTCTGAACCCAGCTCACGTACCGCTTTAATGGGCGAACAGCCCAACCCTTCGGACCGACTTCAGCCCGAGGATGCGATGAGCCGACATCGAGGTGCCAAACCTCCCCGTCGATGTGGACTCTTGGGGGAGATCAGCCTGTTATCCCCGGGGTAGCTTTTATCCGTTGAGCGACGGCCCTTCCACTCGGTACCGCCGGATCACTAAGCCCTGGTTTCCCACCTGCTCGACCTGTCCGTCTCGCAGTCAAGCCCGCTTCTGCCTTTGCACTCCCCGGATGATTTCCAACCATCCTGAGCGGACCTTTGGGCGCCTCCGTTACCCTTTAGGAGGCGACCGCCCCAGTCAAACTGCCCGCCTGGCACGGTCCCCCACCCGGCTCACGGGCCAGGGTTAGAGCGCCGGGGGTCCGAGGGTGGTATCCCAACGGCGCCTCCACAGGGGCTGGCGCCCCTGCTTCTCCGGCTCCCACCTATCCTGTACACGCACCACCAGCGCCCAACACCAGGCTGCAGTGAAGCTCCACGGGGTCTTTCTGTCCAACCACGGGTAACCTGCGTCTACACAGGTCGCTCAATTTCACCGGGTCCCTCGCCGAGACAGCGCCCAAGTCGTTACGCCATTCGTGCGGGTCGGAACTTACCCGACAAGGAATTTCGCTACCTTAGGACCGTTATAGTTACGGCCGCCGTTTACTGGGGCTTCGGTTCAGAGCTTCGCCTTCCGGCTCACCCTTCCCCTTAACCTTCCAGCACCGGGCAGGCGTCAGCCCCTATACTTCGCCTTCCGGCTTCGCAGAGACCTGTGTTTTTGGTAAACAGTCGCTTGGGCCGTTTCCCTGCGACCCCCAGGGGCTCCGGGCCGCTCGGACCCCTCACCCCCGAGGGCCCCCCTTCTCCCGAAGTTACGGGGGCAGTTTGCCGAGTTCCTTAGCGAGGGTTCTCCCGCGCACCTGAGGATTCTCTCCCCGCCTACCTGTGTCGGTTTGCGGTACGGGCACCCCGTGCCTCGCTAGCGGCTTTTCTTGGCAGTGCGGGCCCGGCTGCTTCGGTACTCCATTCCCTCGGCGTCGCCTCTCACGTCTACCCGGGGGGACTTCCCTCCCCGGGCACGCTACCGGCTTGCACCGGCTCGACCAGCGGCCGGCCATGCCTGCCCCCCTGCGTCCCCGCCTCGCTCAATCGGCCGGTGGTGGTACCGGAATCTCCACCGGTTCCCCATCGCCTACGCCCTTCGGCCTCGGCTTAGGCCCCGACTTACCCTGAGCGGACGAGCCTTCCTCAGGAACCCTGAGGCTTTCGGTGCGGCGGATTCTCACCGCCGTTTTCGCTACTCATACCGGCATTCTCACTTCCGTCCCCTCCAGCCCGCCTTCCGGCGAACCTTCGCCGGGTACGGAACGCTCCCCTACCATCGGAGCCTCGCTCCGATCCGCAGCTTCGGTGCCGTGCTTAGCCCCGTGAATTTTCGGCGCAGCGCCACTCGACCAGTGAGCTATTACGCACTCTTCGAATGATGGCTGCTTCTAAGCCAACATCCTGGTTGTCTTCGCAGCGCCACATCCTTCCCCACTCAGCACGGACTTCGGGACCTTGGCTGGCGGTCTGGGTTGTTCCCCTCTTGACCCCGGATCTTCGCACCCGGAGTCTGACTCCCGGGGTCCGGCCGGCGGCATTCGGAGTTGGAGTGGGTTCGGTAACCTGTACGGCCCCTCCCCCAATCCGTCGCTCTACCTCCGCCGGCTACCTCCCGAGGCTCGCCCAAAAGCGATTTCGGGGAGAACCAGCTATCTCCGGGTTCGATTGGCATTTCACCCCTACCCACAGCTCATCCGATGGCTTTTCAACGCCAACCTGGTTCGGGCCTCCACGGGGTCTTACCCCCGCTTCACCCTGGCCATGGGTAGATCACCCGGTTTCGGGTCTGCGCCCACGGACTTGCGCCCTTTCAGACTCGGTTTCCCTCCGGCTCCGCACCTGAGGTGCTTCGCCTCGCCCGTGATCGCAACTCGCCGGTTCATTCTTCAAGAGGCACGCCCTCACCCCATCGGGGCTCGGACTGCTTGTAGGCACACGGTTTCAGGTTCTCTTTCACTCCGCTCCCGCGGTGCTTTTCACCTTTCCCTCACGGTACTCGTCCGCTATCGGTCGCCAGGCGTCTTTAGCCTTGGAGGGTGGTCCCCCCGGATTCACACGGGATTCCACGTGCCCCGTGCTACTTGGGATCCCGTCCGGAGCCGCCGCCCTTTCGCCTACCGGGCTCTTACCGTCTGCGGCAGGCCGTTCCAGGCCGCTTCGGCTAGAGCGGCGGTTTCTCACTCCGCCGGTGGTCTGCCGCCCACCCTGACGGTCCCGCTACCCCGTGCCTGCAACGCCGGCAGGCTTTCCCACAGGCACGGTTTGGGCTCTTCCCCGTTCGCTCGCCGCTACTGAGGGAATCTCGCTTGATTTCTCCTCCTCCGCCTACTGAGATGTTTCAGTTCGGCGGGTGCCCCCCGGCCGGCTATGCATTCACCGGCCGGTGACCGGGGTTCCCCCCGGCCGGGTTCCCCCATTCGGACATCCCCGGATCCCTGCCTGCTTGCGGCTCCCCGGGGCGTTTCGCCGCTGGCCGCGTCCTTCCTCGGCACCTGGCGCCCAGGCATCCACCGTGCGCCCTTATCCGCTTGACCGTTCGCCTCAGGCGTCTTGCGGTTCCGCCTGTGTCGCAGTCCCTTCCCTCTGTGCACTTGTCAAGGTGCAGGACCGGCCGCCCCCCGCCCGGGGGACCGCCCGGTCCCTGGGAACTGACCAGTGTGGGCTTCCGGAACCCTGCGGCGCCGGCGGCCGCTCCCGCAGCCCCGGCCTCAGCCGCCTCCCCGGCGACCGACCGACCTGGGAGAAAACTCCCTAGAAAGGAGGTGATCCAGCCGCACCTTCCGATACGGCTACCTTGTTACGACTTCACCCCAGTCATCGGCCCCACCTTCGACGGCTGCCTCCCTCTCGGGTTGGCCCACCGGCTTCGGGTGTTGCCGACTCCCATGGTGTGACGGGCGGTGTGTACAAGGCCCGGGAACGCATTCACCGCGGCGTGCTGATCCGCGATTACTAGCGATTCCGCCTTCACGCAGGCGAGTTGCAGCCTGCGATCCGAACTGGGACCGGGTTTTTGCGATTCCCTCCCCCTCGCGGGTTCGGTCCGCTCTGTCCCGGCCATTGTAGCACGTGTGTAGCCCTGGACATCGGGGGCATGATGATTTGACGTCATCCCCACCTTCCTCCGGGTCGTCCCCGGCAGTCTCCCGTGAGTGCCCACCTTCCGTGCTGGCAACACGGGACGGGGGTTGCGCTCGTTGCGGGACTTAACCCAACATCTCACGACACGAGCTGACGACAACCATGCACCACCTGTACCGCCCTCCCCTTGCGGGGCTCACGCCCTTTCGGGCGCTACCAGCGGCCTTTCAAGCCCAGGTAAGGTTCTACGCGTTGCTTCGAATTAAACCACATGCTCCACCGCTTGTGCGGGCCCCCGTCAATTCCTTTGAGTTTCAGCCTTGCGGCCGTACTCCCCAGGCGGAGCGCTTAATGCGTTGGCTACCGCACGGCAGGGGTCGATACCCACCACACGTAGCGCTCATCGTTTACGGCTGGGACTACCAGGGTATCTAATCCTGTTTGCTCCCCCAGCTTTCGCGCCTCAGCGTCAGTCAGGCCCCAGGCAGCCGCCTTCGCCACTGGTGTTCCTCCCGATCTCTACGCATTTCACCGCTACACCGGGAATTCCGCTGCCCTCTAGCCCACTCAAGCCCGGCAGTTTGAAAGGCACCTCCCCGGTTGAGCCGGGACCTTTCACCTTCCACTTACCGGGCCGCCTACACGCCCTTTACGCCCAGTCATTCCGGACAACGCTCGCCACCTACGTATTACCGCGGCTGCTGGCACGTAGTTAGCCGTGGCTTCCTCGCCCGGTACCGTCACCCGCGCGGCATTCCCTCCGCACCGGCCTCGTCCCGGGCAACAGGGGTTTACAACCCGAAGGCCTTCTTCCCCCACGCGGCGTCGCTGCGTCAGGCTTTCGCCCATTGCGCAAGATTCCCGACTGCTGCCTCCCGTAGGAGTCTGGGCCGTGTCTCAGTCCCAGTGTGGCCGTCCACCCTCTCAGGCCGGCTACCCGTCGTCGCCACGGTGGGCCGTTACCCCACCGTCCAGCTGATGGGCCGCGGACCCCTCCCGGCCCGGGGCCATCGCCCCTCTTCTCCCAGCCCCATGCGGAGCCGTGAGCTTACCCGGTATTAGCAGGCCTTTCGGCCTGTTATCCCGGTGGCCGGGGCAGGTTATCCACGTGTTACTCACCCGTCTGCCGCTGGGCCCCCGAAAGGGCCCCGCTCGACTTGCATGTCTTAGGCACGCCGCCAGCGTTCGTCCTGAGCCAGGATCAAACTCTCCGTCCCAAAGCTTCCGCTTTCCCCCGGAAAGCCGATCCCGTCGTCCGGAATCCTCCCGGTTTCCGTCCGCAGGCTCCTTCCTGCCCACACTGTTCAGTTCTCAAGGACCGGGCCGCCGGCCTTCCGGCCGGCGGGCGGCGCCCGACGGCGCCGCCGCAGGATCGTCATCTTATCACGGCCCGCTACCGTCTGCAACCGGTAATTGTTGCTATGCCGTGATCGACGCCCTGCTCTCTGGCGAGTGTTGATTATAGCAGCGCCCCTGGCCGGTGTCAACGTGGCCCGCTTCCCGGCAGGAGCTACGCAACTCCTCCTGCTGTGCCGCACCGCAGTGACAATTCGCGGCCTTTCCCTTGAGCGGCAAAATTCGCGGTCCGGAAGGAATTTGTTGGTAAGGCGCGAAGAAGAATCCCGGCCCACCCATCCTCTCCCAAACGGGTGGCCGGGGAGGTCGAGAATGAAACTGCTCAAGCAGTTCCTTCGCTACGTCTCCAACACGTTCCTGCTCCCCCAGCACCTCCGGCGCGTTCACGCCCGCCGCCATCCCACCCGGGTTCAGATCCCCACCGACTCCGCCCTTTTGGCCTGGATCCTCGGTTTCGCCGCCCGCGTTCACAGCCGCGAGGAACTCGGCCGCCTCCTCGACCGTCGTTCCCTCCACCGCCTCACCCGCCGCCACATCAGCGCCGACTCCCTCGCCCGGATCGCCGCTCAGCTCGACCGCGACTGCCTTCGCGCCCAACTTCTCGTCCCGCTCATTCGCCGCATGCGCCGCAACAAACTCTGGTCCCCCGGCTCCATCGGCCCCTTCGTCATGGTCGCCATCGACGGCACCGAACCCATCCGCTCGGACCACCGCCACTGTACCCACTGTGCCACCCGCACCCGAGCCGACGGCCAGGTCGAGTACTACCACCGCGTCGTCGTCGCCTCTACCGTCGGCACCCACCCCCGCATCCTCCTCGACCTGGAACCCGTCCTTCCGGGCGAGTCCGAAGTGGCCGCGGCCAGTCGCCTGCTCGAACGGCTTGCCAACACCTTTCCCTGGCTCCATGTCTTCCTCCTCGACGCCGGCTTCGCCAACGGACCCTTCCTGGCCCAGATCCACCGGTTTGGCCGCGGCTTCATCGTCCGGGTCAAAGACCACGAGCGCCGCCACCTGCTCCGCGACGCCCAGGCCCTGGCCGCCCGCTCCCAAGCCGACCGGTGGGAGGCCGCCTGGGGCCACCACCGCCTCCGCGTCCATGCCTGGGATGAGGACGGGTTCACTTCGTGGGATTCCTACCCTGGTACCCTCCGGGTCTTGATCGTGGACGAGGAGGAACTCCCCGAACCCGCCACCCGCCGTCGACGCATGCCCTCCCCCGGCAGGCTCTGCCCCCGGGCCTTCTACGTCACCAACCTCTCCCCGGGGCAGCTCCCTACCCGGGCTCTGTGGGAAGCGGCTCATCACCGCTGGAACCTGGAAAACACCGGCTTTCATCAGCTCAAGCACGAGTTCCACTGGAACCATGCCTTCGCCCACCAGAGTCCCGGGGCACTCTTCAACACCTGGCTGCTCCTGGCGGTGGCCTTCAACCTCTTCCTCACCTTCGTCTACCGCCGGCTTCGTGCAGGCAGGCAGGGCAACAAGCCGCTTCGCTGGCTCGCCCAGGAACTGTATGCCGCCCTACGGGTCGCGCCTGCTGAGCAACTGCCTTACCTGGCCGCCGGCTGACGGCATCCGCGCACGAACGGGTGGGGAGACGCAGGAACGAAGTGCAACATCCATCTACTGGCAGCAACAGAGCCCTCGCTCTGTACGTTCTCCTTTTCACTCTCTTCCCCGGTCCCCACGCAGACCTGCTCCAACCCACCTTTTCGGCCTCTCAGAAACCGGAGTTGCGTAACTCCTGGCTTCCCGGGCCGTGTCAAGCTTCGGTAGGTGACCCGACAAGGCCCGAATTTTTTGGTTCGTTATGCACTCCGCGGCAGCGCCCTCACAAGCTCACGTAGCACGTACTTGACCCACGGCGAGCCGGCAGCTGGTCCGCTGAGCGCCGGCAGGTTCACCCGCAGCCATGCCTCCGGATCATTCAGTTCCCCGGGCTGCACCCGAATCGCCGTCGAGCCGGTTGCCTGGCGCAACACCTCCGACTGCATCGGCCAGGCCTGCCGCCCCATCACCGCCAGTTCCCCGTTCGCCCGGGCCGCCAGCAGCCGCACCAGATGGTCCGCTCCCCTGTCACTCCACTGCGCTCCATGGCGCTTCATCCGTCGGGCGACATGGTGGAACACCTGCCCCTCAATGGTGCCCAAACTGTCTGCGGCCCCGGAACGGCAGATGCCGTCCCAGTTCTCCTGCAGGTACTTCCGCAGCCCTGCCACACGCTTGCGCTGCGCCCCACGACTGGCCCGCTCGGCCGTCGCCAGCACCTGCTCCACCTGGCTCCAGTCCTTGGCCTTCAGGGCCTCCACCGCCTTCCGGTAGGCCTCCTCGTCATGCGACAGACCCTCCAGCAGCGCCCGGCGGAGGTGGAACGGGTCCAGCTGGTACCTCGCTCCGGCAAACGTCCCCGCCCACTGCTTCACCCACGGGGCACCGTCGCCGCCCACCACCACGTCCTGTACCGCACTCAGATCCCACTTGCTGCCGAAATCCGCATACGTCTGCTCCGAGAAGACCTCCGCACTGGCCAAGCCTGCGGTCACCCGGCGCTCTACCAGTTGCCACCGGTTTTGCCCGACTTGCTCTTTGCCCTCATAGCCGACCGCCAGCTTCAGCCCCAGGTGCCTGTGGGCTCCCCGGGGACCACGGCCTTGGACCACCACCTCGTCCACCTCAATCCGCAACCGCTCGGTCCGCCGCTGCCCCGCCGGCACCTCGCCACGGTCGAACACTGCACGGCGCTGCGCTTCGGCTTGCTCCACCCGTACAGCGCCCACCTCCTGGACCTCACGCCAGACGCTCATCGCTCGGACATCCATGCCCCCCAGCGTGAGCTTCGCCAGCACCGCCGCCGCCCGGTGGTACGGCATCTCCGCGGCCATCGCCACCGCCAGTTCTGTGGCCCACGGCGACAGCCGCTGGCGGGCTGTCCACCCCAGCGCCTCGTCCAGCAGGAAATGGCCTTCCCCGCTCTGACGGTCCCGGTAGTACCGCCGCCGCACCTGCACCTTCCCAAACGGCGTCACGATCGTCCGCGGCTTGCTGTGCACCAACTCATATCGCGCCGCGTCCCGCCGGCGCATCAGCTCGTCGTCCAGCCGGTGCAACGCCAGCACCAGCGCCCGTCGCGCCACCTCCTGCACCAGCCGGAAGATCCCCTTCTCCAGTTCCATGAAGTCGTGGCGGGTCCGCAGCAACTCCGAGATCCCATGCACCAGCAGCAGGATTAGGTCCATGATCTCACGAACTAGCCACATCGAGACCTCACCCATTACCAGGCCTTGTCGGGATGGTTGCTACCGCAACCTACCAGGTGAGGTCTCGTTCTTTGTTGTCCCCACCATCTCCCGAAATGTTATCCGGCCCGCTTCCCGACCAGGACCTCTTCTGCGCCGGCTCGGTCGCCCCGTTCGCCCTGACCGCGCCGCAGGAGCCGCGGCCCGAGGCCCGGGCCCACCGCAAGGCCGAAGCAAACGTAGAGACGCCGCGCGGCCCTGAGCGTCCGGATGGCAGCCTCCGCGGGCTGCAAGAGGTTGGCAACGCTTTGCCGGCGGCGTTCTCACGGGAGACTTCGCCGCCGGTGGCCGCACTCCTGCCCCGGGCCGGGGCCACAGGCTCACGCCCGGTTCCCGCCGCCCTCCGGCGGCGACCCCGGGGGCGAGCTGAGGCCGCGCACGGCGAACCCCCACACCACCCGCAAGATGCCCGCCACCGGCACGGCGAGGAGCATGCCCCACACTCCGGCAAGGTAGCCGCCAGCGAGAATGGCGAACAGCACGGTCAGCGGGTGCAGCCCCACGGAGGCGCCCATGACGTGGGGGCCGAGCACCGCGCTCTCCAGCTGCTGGATGACGGCGAAGGCCAGCGCGACCTGTAGCGCCCGCACGGGGGATATCGACAGGGCGAGGAGGGTGGCAGGCGCGGCGCCGGCCACGGGCCCCACGTACGGCACCAGCTCGCACAGGGCTGCCCAGGCACCCAGGAGGAGGCTGTACGGGAGGCGCAGGAGCCAGGTGGCGAGGGCGGCCAGGGCGCCCACGGCCAGCGCCAGCAGGAGCTCGCCGCGGATGAACCCGGCCAGCACGCGGTCGAGCTCGTGCAGGAGCTGCACGGCGTGCGGCCGCCAGCGGCGGGGCACGGCATGCACGGCTGCCCGGTGAAACTGCGGCAGGTCCCGCAGCAGGTAATAGGCGAGAACGGGCGCCAGGGCCAGGTACAGG
Organism: Caldinitratiruptor microaerophilus; assembly: GCF_025999835.1. Lineage (NCBI taxonomy): Bacteria > Bacillati > Bacillota > Clostridia > Eubacteriales > Symbiobacteriaceae > Caldinitratiruptor > Caldinitratiruptor microaerophilus. Next base: position 1,688,689 of record NZ_AP025628.1, read on the forward strand.
AGCCACTCGGCCAGCCCGGCGATGCCGGCGGCCGTCGCCCCCACGAGTCGGTCGGCGCGGGCCTCGAGCTCCGCCAGGAAGCCGAGGGCGCCCTGCCGCACGCCGTCTGGCACACCCGGCTGGCGGAGCCGGGCCTCCAGGGCGTCCAGGTGGCCGCGCAGGGCGCCCACCCCGTCAGGGACGCCGCGCAGCAGCTGCTGCAGCTCCCGTGAGGCTGCCGGGGCGGCCCACATGGCCACCGCGGTCCCGGCCGCCGCCAGTGCCGCGTAGACGCTCATGATGGCGCAGGACCGGCTCATGCCCCGGGCCTGGAGGACCGCGACCGCCGGAGCCAGCAGGTAGGCCAGGACCAGCGCCAGGGCAAAGGGCACGAGCACCGGCCGGACCGCCAGCACGAGCCACGCCACGCCCAGCCCGGCCCCGAGCAGAAGGGCTGCCCCCCACGTGCGCCGCGACGCCATGGCCCTCCCGGACAGGCGCAACCCCACATCGCCTCCGCGTGGCCGGCCCCGGTCCGGCAGCGGGCAGCGCCGCGGCGCGCCCGGCCGGAAACGATGGGGGCGGGCCGAAACCCGCCCCGTGGTCCTGCTGTCAGTCCCTGGCCATCATGTCCCGCGCCATGCGCCGGCCCCGGAACCACATCCGGCTCATCCGGCGCCCGGCGCTGTCGGCGAGCTCGGCCCGGGTGAGGGGGACCATCCACATGAGGAGCGCGGCCCCCAGGATCGCCCCGGTCACGAGACCGCCGAGAAACCCCCGGGTTCGCACCGCGTTCACCCCCGTGCGCCGGAGCCGGAGGTGACGGCACCCGGCGTCAGGCCGGCCCCGGCCTCGGGGTCGGCTCTGCCGGCCCGGGCACGTTCTCCGGCCCGGCGGCGATGAGCTCGCCCTCGGCGTCCAGGTGGAAAATGCGAACGCCGCTACCGGCCACGTTGAACTCGACGCAGCAGTCCCAGCAGTAGTATTGCTCGGTCCCGACCCGACCGATACTCGCACTCCCGCAGTTCGGGCAGCGCACGCGCCACTCACTCCCCGGCGCCCGTCGCCCACGGCGGGCGTGTGAGATCGGACCCGGCCCCCAGGATCAGGGCCTCCGGCCCCGCCACCAGGGACGCGGGCCCCGGCAGAACCGTCTGACCGGAGAGGAGGTCGTCGACGAGGCCGGCCGAAACCTGATACCCGGTGATGGTGCCGGAGGTCGGGTCGACCCAGGCGTCCGCCAGGTGCCCCAGGTCCGCGCCCCCGGCGCTGTAGAGCGGGCGGCCCGCCACCTGCTGCCAGGCCGGCCCCGTGCCGGCCTCGGCCGGAACCAGGGGACGGGGGGCGGAGGCCACCACCACGGCCCCGTCGCCCACGGCGACCACCGCCGGCCAGTCGACCGCCCGACCGGGGCGGAGCCAGCCGCCGGGCTCCAGCACGAGGGCGACCACGCGCCCGCCGTCGGCCGAGAGGAGCACGTCGCGCACCCGGCCGAGGCGGCGGCCGCCGCCATCGAGGACCGGAAGGCCCAGCAGGCTTGTCAGCCTCCGCACGGCGCTCACCGCCGGTTCCGATTCTCCCGTGGGACCAGTTTGCCCACCCGCCTGCCGGGTTACTCCCGTACCGCCGCCGCGGGGCGGGGCGCGCCGGCCGGCGCCGGGACGGACTCGATGGTTCCGCCGCCGAGAACCCACTCGCCCTGGTAGAACACCACCGCCTGGCCGGGGGTGAGCGCCCGCTGGGGCTCGTCGAAGACGACGCGCACGCGGTCCGGCCCTTCCGGCACCACCGTGCACGGGGCCTCGGGCGCCATGCGGCGGATCTTCGCCGTGGCCCGTGCGGGGCCCGTCAGTTCGGCGACCCGGATCCAGTTGAGGTCGGCCGCGATGAGCTCGCGCCGGTACACCTCCTCGTCACGGCCCACGATGAGCGTGTTCGTGTCCGGGTCCAGGTCCACCACGTAGATGGGTTCGCCCATGGCGGGCAGTCCCTTCCGCTGGCCGATCGTGTACAGGGGCAGCCCCTTGTGGGTGCCGATCACGCGGCCGTCCGTGGTGACGATGGGACCGGGGCGAATCGCCTCCGGGATCTTCTCGGACAGGAAGCGGCCATAGTCGTTGTCGTACACGAAGCAGATCTCCTGGCTGTCCGGCTTGTCGTGGACGGGCAGGCCGACCTCCTTCGCCTTGCGCCGCACGTCGGGCTTCAGCCAGTCCCCGAGCGGGAACAGGGTGCGGCTCAGGGCCTCCTGGGTCATGTTGTGCAGCACGTACGTCTGGTCCTTGCGGGTATCCCGCGCCTTGCCCAGGAGCCACCGCCCTGTCTCCGGGTCCCGTCCCACCCGGGCGTAGTGGCCGGTGGCGATGAGGTCGCAGCCAAGCTGGCGAGCCCGGTACAGGAGCGCCGAGAACTTCACGTAGCGGTTGCAGGCGATGCACGGGTTCGGCGTGCGGCCCCGGGCGTACTCCCGGATGAAGTAGTCGATGACCGTCTCGGAGAACTTGCCCTGGAAGTTGAAGACGTAGTAGGGGATCCCCAGGATGTCCGCGACCCGGCGGGCATCCTCAACGGCCGCGAGGGAGCAGCAGCCGGAGTGCTCGTTCAGGCGGACGTCCGCCGGGATGTCGTCCGTCCACGTGTTCATCGTCACCCCGATGACCTCGTAGCCCTGCTCGACAAGCAGGGCCGCGGTGACCGAGCTGTCCACCCCGCCGGACATGGCCACCAGCACCCGCTTCCTCTCTGCCACCGTGCTCCCCCCTCTTCTGTACGTGTGACGCCCCGGCCGGAGGCCGGGGCGCCCGGCGGTCACTCGGCCACCGGGATGCCGCGGATCGCCTCCACCACTCTGTCGAGGACCTCCAGCATGTAGTCGACGTCTTCTTGCGTGTTATCTTGCCCGAAGCTGAAGCGGAGCGTGCCGGCAGCCCGCGCGCGGGGCAGGCCGATCGCCTTCAGGACGTGCGACGGCTCCACGGACCCGGCGGTGCACGCCGACCCCGCGCTGCAGGCGATGCCTTCCATGTCGAGCCGCATGAGGAGCGTCTCCGCCTCCACGCCCTCGAAGCTCAGGCTCGCGTTGCCGGGGGTCCGGCGCGCCGCGTGGGTGGCCGGGTCCGGCCCGTTGACGTACGTGCCCGGGATCCGCTCGAGGACGCCCGCCACGAAGCGGTCCCGCAGCTGCCGGGCGTGCTCCGCCCGGGCCTCGAGCTCCAGCCGCGCCAGTTCGGCCGCCTTCCCGAACCCGGCGATGCCCGCCGCGTTCTCCGTCCCGGGGCGGTGGCCCCGCTCCTGCCCGCCGCCGTACAGCATCGGGCTGAACGGGACGCCCTTGCGGACGTAGAGCGCCCCGACCCCCTTCGGGCCGTAGATCTTGTGGGCGGAGAGGCTCAGGAGGTCGACGCCCAGCGCGCCGACGTCCACGGGGATCTGGCCGGCGGCCTGCACGGCGTCGGTGTGGAACACCACGTCCGGGCGCCTCGCCTTGACCGCCGCCACCAACCCGGCGATGTCCTGGATGGTGCCGATCTCGTTGTTCGCCAGCATCACGGACACCAGGACGGTGTCCGGCCGCAGGGCGGAGACGAGGTCTTCCGCCCGCACGAAGCCCGTCACGGGCTCGACGGGCAGGACGGTCACCTCCCACCCCTCCCGCTCGAGCTGCCGGGCGCAGTCCAGGACCGCGTGGTGCTCGATCGCGGTGGTGATCAGATGGCGCCCGCGGCCGCGCGCCGCCTCCATCGCCCCCCGCAGCGCCCAGTTGTCCGCCTCGGTGCCGCCGCTGGTGAAGAAGATCTCGGAGGGTCGGGCGCCGATGAGGCGCGCGACCTGCTCCCGCGCCCACTCGACGTGCTTGCGGGCCGTCCGGCCGAACCCGTGCACGCTGGAAGGGTTGCCGAAGTCCTCGGTGAGGACGCGGGCCATCACCTCGGCCACCGCCGGGTGCACGCGGGTGGTGGCGGCGTGATCGGCGTACACCTTGCGCACGGACGTGACCCCCCGCCGGCTCACAGCTCAGAACTCACAACTCACAACTGACAACTAGATTTCGTACACGAGGTTGCGGCGCGCCAGTTCCTCCTTCTCCTCCTCGACCAGGTGCAGGAGCGTCATGGAGTCGAGGAGCTTCCCGACGCGTTCGATCACGCGGCGCCAGGCGCCCGATCCCACCTGGTCGCCCTCCTCCTCCAGCTCCAGCGGGCCCTCCAGGGCCCGGAGGATCTCCCCGACGGTGATGGTCTCCGGCGGGCGTCCCAGCGTGTACCCTCCCTGGGCGCCGCGCACGCTCGTCACCAGGCCGGCGCGCCGGAGGGGGGCGGCGATCTGCTCCAGGTAATGCTCGGAAAGCCCCTGCCGGTCGGCGATCTCCTTCAGGGAGAGCGGTCCGGATCCGTAGTGGTATGCGAGCTCGAAGAGCGCCTTCACGCCGTACCGTCCCTTGGTCGACAGCCGCATCGGTGAATCCCCCAATCCCGGGTACGCCCTGCGGAATTCCCCGTGCCCATTGTAGCACGGCCGGAAAGGGCTTCCCGTTCTAGCTCCCGTAGCCCGTGGCCCCGGCGTCGCGCAGGAGCCGGAGCAGGTCGTCGTGGATGGGGCCGCACGTGGCCACGATGTGCCGGGTTGCCGCGGTGTACGGACGGCCCAGCGTGTCCGTCACCCGGCCGCCCGCCTCCCGGACCAGCAGGGCGCCGGCGGCCATGTCCCACGGGCTCAGGTTCACTTCCCAGAACCCGCTCAGCCGCCCGGCGGCCACGTACGCCAGGTGCGTGGCCGCCGAGCCGAAGTTGCGCAGGTTGCGGATCACCGGGACGAGGGCCCGCACCCCGTCGACGGCCACCTGCCGGTACGCCGGCTGGGAGGGGAACCCGGTCGCCAGCATGGCGTCGGCCAGGCGTCCGCACGGCCCCACCCGCAGCCGCTGGTCGCCGAGCCAGGCGCCCTCGCCGGCGCGTGCCGTGAACAGCTCGTCGCGGTACGGGTCGTACACGACCCCCACCACCGGCTCCCCGTCCCGCACCAGGGCGATGCTCACCGCCGACGCCGCCAGCCCGTGGACGAAGTTCGCCGTGCCGTCCAGGGGGTCGACCAGCCAGAGCTCGGGGCCCCGCCGGAGCTCCTCGTCCAGGTCGCGGCCGAACGCCCACTCCTCGCCCACGACCGGGACGTCCGGGAACGCCTCCCGGAGCCGCCTGCGGATGAGGTCCTCCGAGGCGCGGTCAACCTCGGTGACCAGGTCGGAGGGGCCCGACTTCGTGTCGTACGCGTCGATCCGGCCGAGCGCGCGCCGGATCAGGTCCCCGGCCGCGCGGGCGGCCTCCACCGCCGCCTGCAGGTGTGCTGCCAGCATCCTTCGACGCTCAGCCTCCCGCCCCTCATGATGCCTCATTTTCGCGGGGACGGCTACTGCCGGCCGTGACCCGGACCCCGGTCATCCCGGCACGAGAGGAATTCGTTGATTCCCTACGGAATCGAAAGAAACCGTCGAGGTGATGGGCGAGCATGGTCAAGATCGGCAACGTCCGCGTGATCGACTTCCACGTCCACTTCCCCGCCGCGCCCCCGCACTTCCGGGGGCGGCAGGTGCACCCCCTGATCGCCGAGTACGGCCGCCGGCGGGACGCCCGCATGGCGGCCGAATGGGACTTCGAGACCCCCAGCGAGCCGTGGGCCACCGACCCGGCCCAGGAGCCCGCCCTCGCCGACCGGTGGGCGGCGGAGGTGGAGAAGTACAACCTGGAGCGGGTCGTCTTCGTGATGGGCTCGTCCAACGAGAACCTGGCGAAGGTGGTCGCGCGCCACCCGGACCGTTTCGCCGCCCTCGTCTTCCTGCCCGACCCCCTGGCCCCCGGAGCGCTGGACGAGCTGCGCCGGGGCGTCGAGGAGTGGGGCATGCGCGGGCTCAAGCTCCTGGGGCCGCGCATCGACGCCCCGCTCGACGACCCCCGCCTCCTGCCGATCTGGCAGTACGTGGCGCAGAAGCGGCTGCCCGTCCTGATCCACTTCGGGCCGCTCGGCAAGGCGGGGGGCGTCGTGTGGCATCCGAACATCTCCCCGCTGGCCCTGTTCCCGGTGGCACAGCGGTTCCCGGAGATCCCCTTCGTCGTCCCCCACTTCGGCTGCGGCTACCCCCAGGACCTGCTGTGGCTCATGTGGTCGCTGCCGAACATCTACGTGGACACCTCGGGCTCCAACCAGTGGATGCGCTGGATGGTCCAGCCGCTCGACCTGGAGACGCTGTTCCGCCGCTTCTACGAAACGGTGGGCCCGAAGCGGATCGTGTTCGGCACGGACTCCTCCTCGTTCCCGCGCGGGTTCTCGTACCGGTACCTGCAGGACCAGGTCCGCGCCTGCCGGCACCTCAACTTCCGGGAAGAGGACCTCGAGGACATCTTTCACCACAACGCCGCCCGGCTCCTGGGCTACATGCCGCGGGAGGACGAGTAGGGCCCGTCTCGCCACGGCCTCTCGCTGCCGCCGGCCCCGCGAAAGGTTAAAATGAGGGGGACGGAGGTGACGGGGTGGACCTCTTCGAGTGGTCCCGCCGGCAGGAGGCGGCCCGGTCGGCGCCCCTGGCGGACCGGATGCGCCCCCGCACGCTGGACGAGGTCGTGGGCCAGGAGCACATCGTCGGCCCCGGGCGGCTCCTGCGGCGCGCCATCGAGGCGGACCGGCTGTCCTCCCTCATCCTGTGGGGGCCGCCCGGCAGCGGCAAGACGACCCTTGCCCGCATCATCGCCGCCACCACCCGGGCGCACTTCGAGCAGCTGAACGCCGTGACTGCCGGGGTCTCGGACATCCGCCGCATCATGCAGGAGGCGCGGGATCGCCTGGGCCAGCACGGCCAGCGGACCGTGGTGTTCGTCGACGAGATCCACCGCTGGTCCAGGTCCCAGCAGGACGCCCTCCTCCCCTACGTGGAAGACGGGACGATCATCCTGATCGGGGCGACCACGGAGAACCCCTCGTTCGAGGTGATCCCGCCGCTCCTCTCCCGGGCCCGCCTCTTCCGGCTCGAGCCGCTCACGGACGAGCAGGTCCGCACGGTGGTGGAACGGGCCCTCACCGACCCGGAGCGGGGGCTCGGCCGGGAGGCGGTGCGGGTCGACCCCGAGGCGCTGGACCACATCGTGCGCATGGCGAACGGGGACGCCCGCAGCGCCCTGAACGCGCTGGAGCTGGCCGTCCTCACCACCCCGCCGGGACCGGACGGCGTGCGCCACGTCACCCTCGCCGTGGCGGAGGAGTCCATCCAGCGGCGCGTCCTGCGCTACGACCGGGAGGGCGACCAGCACTACGACGTCGTCAGCGCCTTCATCAAGTCGATGCGCGGCTCGGACCCCGACGCCGCGCTCTACTGGCTCGCCCGGATGATCGAGGCCGGCGAGGACCCCCTCTTCATCGCCCGCCGGGTGGTCATCCACGCCAGCGAGGACGTGGGGATGGCGGACCCCATGGCGCTGGTGGTCGCCGTCGCGGCGATGCAGGCGGTGCACATGGTCGGCTGGCCGGAAGCCCGCCTGGCGCTGGCGCAGGCGGTGGTGCACGTGGCCACGGCGCCCAAGTCGAACGCCGTGTACGTGGCCATCGGGGAGGCCATGAAGGACGTGCAGGAGAAGCGGGCGGGTGAGGTGCCCGTGCACCTGCGGGACGCCAGCTACAAGGGCGCGGCGCGCCTCGGCCACGGCGCCGGATACAAGTACCCGCACGACTTCCCGGGCGCCCACGTCGCCCAGGTCTACGTGCCACCCGAGGTCCTCGGCCGGGTGTACTACCGCCCGTCGGACCGGGGGTTCGAGGCGGAGATCCGCCGCCGGCTCGAGGCCTGGCGGTCGGGCGGCGCCGGCCCGCAGCCGTGACTCTCGCTTCAGGACGGTGCAGGCATGTTCTCCGGAATCCGCGTCGTGCTGTTCGACCTGGACGGCACCCTGATCGACTCGAAGGACGACCTGGCGAAGGCCGCCAACCTCACCCTGGCCGACCTCGGCCTGCCCTCGCTCCCCCCTGCGCAGATCCACCGGTTCATCGGCAACGGGACCCGGGTGCTGGTCCAGCGGACCCTGGCCGCCGCGCGCGAGCGGGACGGCCGGGGAGATCCCGCCGCGCTGTGCCCGGAGGACGTGGACGGCGCCCTGGCGATCTTCCGCCGCCACTACCGGGAGCATTGCCTCGACCAGACGCGGCTCTACCCCGGCGCCGGGCGCACCCTGGCCGGGCTCCGCGACGCCGGGGTCCACCGCGCCGTGGTGACCAACAAGGACGGCGAGCTGAGCCGGACGATCCTCGCCGGGCTCGGCGTCCTCGACCTGGTCGAGGTGCTCCTGGGGCCGGAGGACGTGATCCACCGGAAGCCGCACCCCGAACCCGTCTTCCGCGCGCTGGACGCCTTCGGGGCCCGGCCCTCCGAGGCCCTTCTCGTGGGCGACAGCCCCGTGGACGCCGAGACGGCCCGCGCCGCGGGCGTGCCGCTCTGCGCGGTCACGTACGGCTACGGCCTCGACAATCCCGAGGCGCTGGCCCGCGCCGGGGCAGCGGCCGTCCTGGACCGCCTGGACGACCTCCTGGACCTCCTCCGGTAGCCCGCCGTTCACGGGCCGAAGGCCCCCGGGATCCACGTCACGCGCCAGCCGCCCCGCCCGTCGGGGGCGACCTCGGTCACGTCGAACCGGCACGGCCGGTCCGGACGGGGATGGTCGCGGAGGAAGGCGGCGGCCAGACGGCGGAGGCGCATCTGCTTCGCCGGACCCACCGCCTCGGCGCCGGTGCCGAACCGCGCGGACCTGCGGGTCTTCACCTCCACGAACACGAGCGCCGGCCCGTCCTCGAGGACCAGGTCGATTTCCCCCAGCCGGCAACGCCAGTTGCGCGCGACGAGGGACAGCCCCTGCGCCAGGAGGTGCGCGAGCGCGGCCTCCTCGCCGGCGCGCGCGACTGCCCCGGTCTGGCGCTTCGCCCCCGGCCGTGGCTCAGGCATCCCCGTGCGGCGGCCGGGCCGGGGCGGCGGACAGCGCTTCCCGCGGCTGCCCGAGACGGCGGTGGATCGGACACGGGCCGTACTTCTCCAGCGCCGCGCGGTGCTCGGCCGTCCCGTATCCCTTGTGATGGGCGAACCCGTACTGCGGGTAGAGCCTGTCCATCTCCATCATGTACCGGTCCCGGGTCACCTTGGCGACGACGGCGGCGGCGGCGACCGAGGCCGAGGCGCCCTCCCCTCCGGCGACCAGCGTCTGAGGCGGGCCGGGGTGGGGCAGGTGCAGGGAGGCCAGCAGGAGGTGGTCCGGAGGGACGGTGAGGCCCCGGACCGCCCTGGACATGGCCTCGTAGGTGGCGAGGAGGACGCTCGTCTCGTCGATCCCCGCGGGGTCGGCCATGCCGACCCCGACGGAGACGGCCACCCGGCGGATCTCGTCGTAGAGCGCCTCCCGGCGGCGCTCGGTCAGGCGGCGGATGTTCTCGAGCCCGGGGAGGAACACTTCGCCGGGGAGCACCACGGCCGCCGCGACCACCGGCCCGGCGAGTGGCCCCCGCCCCACCTCGTCCACGCCCGCGACGTAGCGTGCACCCTGACTCCACAGCCGCCGCTCGTGCGCGTACATCCGGGTCAGCAGGGACTTCTGCCGCTCCCACTCCTCCAGCCGCTCGCGACAGTACCGCACGAGCCGCTGCGCCCCGCCCCGGGGATCCCCCGCCAGCGCGGCGATGACCTCGGGGTAGCTTTCCGGTCCCCTCGCCTGCACGTACTGGTGGAGCTGGCGCAGGCTCATCTTGCGAAGGCTCACCCGCACGCGCTCATGCCCCCCGTCTGCCCAGATGAACCGAGGCCCCGCGCCGAGCCGGAGGGCACTCGACTCGATGGCACACGTCTCGATGACGGAGGGATGTTCGGCGCTTTTTTCTCAAAATCCTCCCGGCCCCGAGCAGCCGTCGGGACCGGGGAGCGGCTCGGGCGGCTGCTCCAGCGTCAGCCGGCCGAGGCGGCCCTCGCGGAGCTCGCGCAGGATCAGGGCCGCGGCCCGGTCCGCGTCCGGAAGGCCGCCGGGACGGAGGAGCCCCCGGAAGCGGGCCACCTGCGCGAGCGCGGCCTCCGGATCGGCCGGCGGACCCTCCAGCCCGAACCGCTCCCGGACCGCTCCAGGAGCCAGCGCCTGCAGGTCGGGCAGGAGCGCGGCGGCCACCCGGGGGATGTCCACCACCTCCTCGCGCACGATCCCCAGGGCGACCAGGAGGTACCCCGTCCTGGGGTCCACGAAGCGCGGCACGAGGATGCCGGGCACGTCGAGGAGTTCGAGGTCGCCGACCCGGACCCACTGGAGGCCCCGCGTGACCCCGGGCTTCTCGCCCACACGGGCTCGCCGGCCGCCGGCCATGCGGTTGAGCAGCGACGACTTGCCCACGTTGGGCATCCCGACCACCATCACCCGCGCCGGGCGGGGCAGCCGCCCGCGCGCGCCGAGGGAGGCGACCACCGGCTCGTAGAGGCGGCGGACCTCCACCAGCACCTCCCGGACCCCCGTGCCCCGCGCGGCGTCCACCGCCACGGCCGTCAGCCCCTGCGCCGACAGGTGGCGGAGCCAGGCGCCGGTGGCGGCCGGGTCGGCCAGATCCGCGTGCGCCAGCGCGACCACCCGCGGCCTTCGCCCCGCGAGCTGCGCCAGGTCCGGGTTCGCGCTGGCCGCCGGCGCCCGCGCGTCCCGCACCTCCACCACCACGTCGACCAGGCGCAGGGCCTCCGCAACCTGCCGCCGCGCCCGGACCATGTGTCCGGGGAACCAGGAGATGCTGCCCACGGCCCGCTCCTCCTGCCGGGCAGCTACTGGCCCGCCATCGGCGTGGAGGGCGCGGTTGCCCGCGGGCCGGCCGCCACCCGCCCGGAGAGGAGGTCCCAGCGGTCCAGCGGCCAGAACCGCAGGAACGCTTTCCCCTTGACGTACTGGAGGGAGATCTCGCCGAAGGCGCGGCTGTCCTCGCTGTTGTCCCGGTTGTCGCCCATGACCCAGATCGTCCCGGGCGGTACGACGCGCGCCTTGAACGTGCCGGTGTGGCGGAACCGCAGGTAGGGCTCGTCCAGCGGCTGGCCGTTGACGTACACGACGTCGCCCCGGGCCTCGATGCGGTCGCCGGCCACCGCGATCACGCGCTTGATGAAGTCACGCCGGCCGGGACCGTACGGATAGCGAAAGACGACGATGTCCCCGCGTTCGGGGGGGTGGAAGCGGTAGATGAACTTGTTCACCAGGAGGCGTTCGCCGTCGCGGAGGGTGGGCTCCATCGAGTGGCCGTCGACCACGAACACCTCCACCACGTAGTGCCGGATGGCCAGGGCGATGAGGAGGGCGATGACCACCGTCTCCACGACCTCGCGCAGGGCGCTCTTCCCCTTTGTCCCGCGCGGCGGGGAGCGGTGGGTCCCGGCGTCCACCGGTGCGCTCTCTTCCGTTACCGGGTATCCTTCCGGGGGCTGCGGCACGCGGCGATCCACTCCCTTCGCCGGTGCGGCGCCACCCCGGGGCACCGCCCGGCCGCAGAAGGGCGCCGGGCCATGTGCCCGGCGCCGTCACCGATCCCGCTTTTCCTTGATCCGGGCCGCCTTGCCGGTCAGCCGGCGCAGGTAGTACAGCTTGGCCCGGCGGACGTCACCCCGCCGCACGACCTCGATCTTCTCGATCTGCGGCGAGTGCACCGGGAACGTCCGCTCGACGCCCACGCCGTACGACACGCGCCGCACGGTGAACGTCTCGCGCACCCCGCCCCGCTGGCGCTTGATGCACACGCCCTCGAAAGCCTGGACGCGCTCCCGGTTGCCCTCCACCACCTTGACGTGCACCCGCAGGGTGTCGCCGGGGCGGAAGTCCGGGATGTCCTTGCGCATCTGCTCCTGCTCGAGCAGGTCGATCACGTTGGCCACTTCGATCCCCCTTTCGCCACGGCGTTCACACCCGGCACCGGGCCGGGTGGTGGATCGCCCCCAGGATCAACGAGACGATTATAGCAGACTCGACCGCGGACCTGCCAGGCCCAGCTCGCGGCGCAGCTCTGCCAGCATGCGGCGGTCGTCGTCGTCCAGCCGCGCCCGCTCCAGGAGGTCGGGCCGCTGCAGGAGGGTGCGGCGGAGCGCCTCCCGGCGCCGCCACCGCGCCACGGCGGCATGGTCCCCGCTCCGAAGCACCGCCGGGACCTCCATCCCCCGGAAGGAGGCGGGCCGCGTGTACTGGGGCCCCTCGAGGAGGCCGGTCGCGTACGAGTCGTCGGCGGCGGAGCGCTCATCCCCCAGGACGCCGGGAACCAGGCGGCACACGGCGTCGATCATCACCAGGGCCGGCAGCTCGCCACCGGTCAGGACGAAGTCGCCCAGGGAGACCTCGTCGGTGACGATCCGCCGCACCCGTTCGTCGAAGCCCTCGTACCGGCCGGCAACGAAGATCAGGTGCGGCTCGCCGGCGAGCTCCCGGGCCATCTCCTGGGAGAACCGGCGCCCCCCCGGGTCCATGAGCAGGATCCGGGGCCGGCGCCCCGCCGGCGGGGCCGTGAGGCCGCCGGCCGGCACCGCCTCGGGAAAGGGGCCCTGACGGATCGCGTGCTCGACCGCCGCGTAGACCGGCCCGGGCTTCAGCACCAGACCCTGGCCGCCCCCGTAGGGGTAGTCGTCCGTGACCTGGTGGGGCCCCTCGCCGAACGCGCGCAGGTTCACCACGCGCACGTCGATCAGGCCCTTCTCCCGTGCCCGGCCGAGGATGGATTCCTCCAGCGGCCCGTAGCACAGGTCGGGGTGCAGGGTGACGAGGTGAATGAGCATCGGCGTCACGGCTCCAGGAGGCCCGGGATCGGCCGGATGACGACCCGCCCGGCGGCCGGATCCACCCGCTCGACGAACTGGCGCACGAACGGCACCCGGGCCCGGTGTCCGGCCTCGAGCCGGATCACCAGCACGTCGGCGGCCGGGGCGGGTTCGACCGCCTCCACCCGGCCCAGGCGTGTCCCCTCCGGGTCCTCGGCGACCATCCCCACCAGCTGGAACACGTAGAACGTGTCCTCCGGCAGGGGGTGAAGCGCGGCGGCGTCCACTCGCAGCTCTCGCCCCCGGAGGGTCTCCGCCGCCGAGCGGTCGTGCACGCCCTCCAGCTCGAGGACCGGCATCCCGGCCCGGACGAAGCCCACGAAGCGGCAGCGTCGCGGCCGGGGCTCGTCCCCCACGTAGACTTCCCGGAGCGCGGGCCAGCGCTCGGGGAAATCTGTCAGGGGATACACCCGGACCGCCCCGCGCAGGCCCTGCGGGGCCACGATCTGCCCGATGGTCACCCGGGACCCGGTCATGTGCGGCGGATCGCGACCACGCGGCCGTCCTCCACCAACACCTCCGTGGCGAAGAGGCCGTCCCAGTCGTCCCCGACCCCGACCTCCGCCACCGCCTGCACGGTGCCGGTGACCACCTCGCTCCCCAGGGGCAGGCCGGCCACCTCCGTCACCCGCCGCATCAGCTCCTGCTTCTCGGCCTGGCGCTTCTCCTTCTCGAGCTCGACCGCCTGCCGGAGCGCGAGCTGCTGCTGGGCGGTGAGGGTCGGGCTCAGGGCGGCGCGCTTGACCTGGCTGTCCAGCTCGTCGATCTCGGCCTCCACCTGGCGGATGGCCGCCTGCAGCTCCGCCACGAGCCGGCTCTTGAGCTTCTCCGTGACCCGGGCCTTCACCGTCAGCGGACGCACGATCTGGATCTTGTTCACTGCGCGAACTCCACGTGAACCCGCCGGCCATCCCGGACGGCTGCCGACTTCACCACGGTGCGGATCGCCCGGGCCACCCGGCCCTGCCGGCCTATGACCTTGCCCAGGTCGTCCGGGGCGACGTGCACCGTCAGGGTGACGCTGCGGGCCGTCTCCTCCTGCTCGACCACCACCTGGTCGGGGTGATCCACCAGTGATCTTACGAGAATCTCCACCAGTTGTTTCACCGCAGAGTACCCCCGTCACGCCGCCCCGGCAGCGGGGCCCGGGCCGGCCCGGGCCGCCCCGCTACCCGTTCGCCGGCTGCGCGGTGCCCCCGCGCAGGGCCTGGAAGACGCCGGCCCGCTTCAGCAGGGCCCGGGCGGTGTCCGTCGGCTGCGCTCCCCGGCGGAGCCAGAGGACGGCCTTTTCCTGATCGATCTGGACCACCGGCGGCTGGCGGGTCGGATTGTAGTAGCCGATCTCCTCGACGAAGCGCCCGTCGCGCGGGGAGCTCTCCTCCGCGACCACCAGGCGGTAGAACGGCTGCTTCTTCGCACCCATGCGGCGCAGGCGGATCTTCAGCGCCACCCGATGTCACCCCCTTTCGTGGCCGGCGCGGCCGCCGCCTTCCGGCTAGCGGCGCCCCGGCGGAAAGCCCGGGGGGAGCCCGGGCCCAAGGCCCGGCAGGCGCGGCCCCTTGCCGCCACGCCGTGCCAGGGTCCTTTCCATGCTGCTCATCTGCTTCATGAGGCGCCGGGTATCCTCGAACTGGCGCAGGAGCCGGTTGACGTCGGCCACCCGGGTACCCGACCCGGCGGCGATGCGCCGGCGCCGGCTGCCGTCGATGATCTCCGGGTGGCGCCGCTCCTGCACGGTCATCGAGTTGATGATGGCCTCCACCCGGGCCAGCTCCTTCTCGTCGACCTTCAGGTCCTGGAGCTCGCGCAGCCGGCCCAGACCCGGGATCATCGACAGGATCTGCTCCAGCGGGCCCAGCCGCCGCATCTGCCGGAGCTGGTCCCGGAAGTCCTCCAGGGTGTACTGGTCCTTCGCCAGCTTCTTCGCCAGGGCCATGGCCTTCTCGGCGTCCACCGCCTCCTGGGCCTTCTCGATGAGGGTGAGGACATCCCCCATGCCCAGGATGCGGGAGGCCATGCGCTCCGGGTGGAAGGGCTCCAGGGCGTCCAGCTTCTCCCCCGTGCCGGCGAACTTGATGGGCCGGCCGGTCACGGCCCGGACGCTGAGCGCCGCCCCGCCCCGCTGGTCGCCGTCGAGCTTGGTGAGGATGATCCCGTCGATGCCCAGCCGGCGGTGGAACTCCTCCGCCACGTTGACGGCGTCCTGGCCGGCCATCGCGTCGACCACCAGGAGGACCTCGTGCGGGGAGACGGCGGCCTTGATGCGCTCGAGTTCGCCCATGAGCTCGTCGTCGACGTGCAGCCGCCCGGCGGTGTCCACGATCACCGTGTCGAGGCCGGTGCTGCGGGCGTGCTCCACCCCGGCCCGGGCGATGGCCACGGGGTCCTGCTGCCCCATCTGGAAGACCGGTACGCCGGCCTTCTCCCCCAGCACCTGCAGCTGGCGGACGGCGGCGGGCCGGTACACGTCGGCCGCCACCAGGAGCGGCCTGCGGCCCTGCTTCCTGAGGTGGACGGCGAGCTTTCCGGCGTGGGTGGTCTTGCCCGACCCCTGAAGCCCCACCAGGAGGATCACGGTGGGCGGCTTCGGGGCCACCGACAGCTTGGCGTGCTCGCCGCCCATGAGGGCGGTGAGCTCCTCGTAGACGATCTTGATGACCTGCTGCGCGGGCGTGAGGCTCTCGAGCACCTCGGCGCCGACCGCCCGCTCCCGGACCCGGGCGATGAAGTCCTTCACCACCCGGAAGTTCACGTCGGCAGCCAGGAGGGCAGTCCGGACCTCCCGGAGGGCGTCGTTCACGTCGGCCTCCGTCAGCTTGCCCTTGCCCCTCAGCCGGCGGAAGACCTCCTGCAGCCGGCCGGACAGGCTCTCGAAGACCGCCACGGTCATCCCCCCTCGGCCCGGTCGGCCCGCATCAGCTCCTGCAGGCTTCGCCACGCCCCCTCCACGGAGGCGGCGGCCGGGTCCTCCGGCGCCACCTGCCTGCGGAGCCGGGACAGGTGCCCCGCCAGCGCCTCCAGGGCGGCCTGACGGCGAAGGAACTCCGCCACGAGGCCGAGGCGCTCCTCGTAGCGCTCCAGCGCCTCCAGCGCGCGGCGCAGCTGCTCGTGGACGGCCTGCCTGGAGACACGCTGCGTGCCGGCGATCTCCCCCAGGCTGAGGTCCTCCAGGTAGTACGCCCGGACGAGCTCCTGCTGGCGGTCCGTGAGGAGCGGGCCGTAGAAGTCGTACAGGAGAGCGGCCCGCTCGCGGGCCTGTACCAGCGACTCCCCGTGGGAGTCCGCGGGGTGGCCTCCCGATTCTACCCCGCCGGGGGACGGGGTGTCAACCCGATGTTCTTGACGCGTCTCGGCCGGCGCCCAACGTGCGGCGTCGCGGGCCTCGTACTTGGCCAGGACGCCCCGGAAGGCGTCCTCCAGCGAAATCCCGAGCTGGTTGGCCAGGGCGCCGACCACGAACAGGATGTCGCCCAGCTCCTCAGCCACGTCCCCGGGGGGCTCGCTCGCCTTCTTCGCCTTGGGCCCGAAGCGGTCGCCCAGCTCCCGGGCCAGCTCGCCGACCTCCTCGGTGAGCCGCGCCAGGTTGGCGAGGGGCGGCCAGTACCCGTCCCGGAACCGGCTGATCCAGGCGTGGATGGCGTCCTGGACCTCGTCGAGCCTCATGGTGCCGTCTCCCGGGTCTCGAAGAGGGCGTCCACGAAGGCATCCGGGTCGAAGGGCTGGAGGTCCTCCATCCCCTCTCCCACCCCGACCCACTTCACCGGCAGGCCCACCTCCCGGCGGATGGCCACCACGACCCCGCCCCGGGCGGTGCCGTCGAGCTTGGTCAGCGCCACGCCGGTGACGCCCGCCACCTCCGTGAAGAGGCGCGCCTGCTGCAGCGCGTTCTGCCCGGTCGTGGCGTCCAGCACCAGGAGCACCTCGTGCGGGGCGCCCGGCAACTGCTGGCCGACCACCCGGCGGATCTTGCGCAGCTCCTCCATGAGGTTCGCCTTGTTCTGCAGGCGGCCCGCGGTGTCGATGAGGACCACGTCCGCCTGCCGGCTCTTCGCCGCCTGCACGGTGTCGTAGGCAACCGCGGCCGGGTCAGAGCCCTCCGACTGGCGGATCACGTCGGCCCCGGCCCGCTGCCCCCAGACCACCAGCTGGTCGATGGCCGCGGCCCGGAAGGTGTCGGCCGCCCCCAGGAGGACCTTCTTGCCCTGCCGCCGGTAGTACCCGGCGAGCTTGCCGATCGTGGTGGTCTTCCCCGCGCCGTTCACCCCGACGACCAGGATGACGGTGGGTCCGTCCGGGTTCTCCGCCATGGGCACCGGCTCGCCGAGGAGCTCCCGCACCCGCTCCTTGAGCGCGCCGATGAGGCGCGACGGGTCCTCCAGCCGGCGCTCGCGCGCCACCCGCCTGAGGTGCTCGATCAGGGCCTCGGTGGTCTCCACCCCCACGTCGGCCTGGAGCAGCACCGCCTCCAGTTCCTCGAAGAGCGTCTCGTCGATGCGGCGAAGCCGTGCGGTGACCGCCTGGAGCCGCTCCACCAGGGCTCCGCGGGTCTTCGCCAGGCCCGCCCGCAGGCGGTCGATGAAGCCCACGATCCGTTCCCTCCTAGCCCGCCAGCCGGCGGTCGGCGTCCTGCAGGCGCACCGAGACGACCCGCGAGACGCCGTTTCCCTCCATGGTGACCCCGTAGAGGGCGTCCGCTACGGCCATGGTGCCCCGCTGGTGGGTGATGCAGATCACCTGGGTGGTCTTGCTCAGCTCGGACAGGTAGCGGCCGAACCGGGCCACGTTGGCCTCGTCGAGGGCCGCGTCCACCTCGTCGAGCACGACGAACGGGCTCGGCCGTACCCGCAGGAGCGCGAAGAGGAGCGCCGCGGCCGTGAGGGCTCGCTCGCCACCCGACAGCGCCGCCAGGGGAGTCTCCTTCTTGCCGGGCGGCTGGACGACGATCTCCACCCCGGTCTCCAGCAGGTTCGACTCGTCCAGCAGCACCAGGTCGGCCTGCCCGCCCTCGAACAGGCCCCGGTACACGTCCCGGAACTCCCGCCGGATGCGCTCGAAGGCGGACCGGAACTGGGACTCGATCCGCCGGTCCAGCTCGTCGATGGCCCGGTACAGGGACTCCCGGGCCTCCTCCAGGTCGCGCGCCTGCGCGGTCAGGAACGCGTGCCGCTCCGTGGCCTGGCGGTGTTCCTCCACCGCGGCGAGGTTCACGGGTCCCAGGGCGAGGATCGCCTCCCGCAGTTCGGCGAGGCGCTGCCGGGCCTCCTGCGCCTCCTCGGGGGCCAGCGCCTCCGCCGTCAGGCGGGCCGGGTCCGCGCCGAACTGCTCGCGGGCCCGGGCCCGGAGCCCCTCGAGCTCGCCCTCCAGCCGCGCCGCCTCCGCCCGGGCCCCGGCCACCAGCGACTGCAGCTCCTGCGTCGTGCGACGCAGCTGGCGGGCCTGACGCTCCAGCCCCGCGATCTGCCCCTGCACCTCCAGGAGCCGCCGGTCCAGCGCCGCCTTCCGCCCGGCGGCCTCCTCCCGTTCGGCCGCCCGCGCCTGCTCCTCCTCCCGCGCGATGGCCAGATCCGCCCGTGCCTGCTCTTCCCGCCGGCGGGCGGCGGCCAGCCGCTCTTGCCGGTCCTCGAGCTCCTGCCGGAGGCGGCCGCGCTCGCGGGCCACCCGGTCCTCCTGCGCCGCCAGGGCCCGCTCCTCCTGCGCCAGCTCCGCCAGGCGCACCCGGAGCGCGGTCACGTCCCGACCGGCTGCCTCCGCCTCCCGGCCCAGGGCCTCGGCCCGGGCGAGGGCCGCCTCGAGCGCGGCCGCCGCGGCGGCCTGCTCGGCCTCCAGGGCCTCTGCCTCCCGCAGGAGCCGCTCACGGACCTCCTCCCCGCCCGACCGCTCGGCCTGCAGGGCGGCGGCCTCCCGCGCGAGCGCGTCCCGCTCGCGCCCGAGGCGATCGGCCTCGGCGGCCCAGCGCGCCGCCTCCGCCTGCAGGGCGGCAGCCTCCACTTCGACCCGGCGCAGCGCCTCTCCGGCCTCGGCCCCCTCGCGCGCCGCCTCCCCGGCCCTGCGCCGGGCCTCCTCCAGGGCGGCGCTCGCCTGCCGGATCGCCTGCTCGAGCGCCTGCCGCTCGGCCGCCAGCTCCGCTCGCTCGCGCTCCCGGGCGAGCAGCCCGCCGCCGCGGCCCGTCTCCGCGCCGCCCGTGATGGCGCCGCCGGGGCTCACGAGCTCGCCGTCCAGAGTCACGATCCGCAGCCGGAGGTCCGTCCGCCGGCCCATGGCGATGGCGGCCTCCAGGTCCCGGGCCACCGCCACGCGCCCCAGCAGGTGGCGGATCGCCGGCGCCACCCGCTCGTCGAAGCGGCACAGGTCAGCGGCCACCCCGACGAAGCCGGGTACGGCCGCCAGCTGCGCCCGCTCGGCGGCGGACAGCCCGGACGGCCGCACGAGGTCGAGGGGCAGGAAGGTCGCCCGCCCGCCGCCGCTGCGCTTCAGCTCCTCGATGCAGGCCCGGGCGACCCGCTCGCTCTCCACCACGACGTCGTTCACCGCTCCGCCCAGGGCCACCTCGAGGGCCCGCTCGTAGGCGGCGTCGGCGCGCACCAGCTCGGCCACGGCCCCGACCACGCCCCGCGCCCACGGCTTTCCCTCCTCCCGGCCGCGCAGCACGGTCCGGGTGCCGCGGCCGAAGCCCTCGAACCCGGCGCGCAGCTCCTCGAGGAGGGCCAGGCGAGACGCCACCGCTCCCTGGCGGGCACGCAGGCGCTCCAGTTTCGCGGCGTGCGCCTTCGCCTCGGCCTCGGCCTGCCGGGACGCCGCCCCGGCGGCCTCCAGGCAGCGCGACAGCTCCGCCCGCCGTCCGGCCAGGTGCTCGAGACGGGCGGCGACCTCCCGTGTGCGCTCCCGGGCAGCGCGCTCCTCCTTTTCGAGCGCGCGCTGCCGCTCCCCGAGCTGCGCCAGGCGCCGGTCCGCCTCGGCGCCCGCCCGCTCCTCGGCCTGCGCCCGGTTCCGCCGCTCGGCCGCCGCCTCCGCGGCGGCGAAGGCCCGCGCCCGCTCGGACTCCGCCTGGTCCCGGGCTTCCTCCTGGGCCTGGCGGAGGTCGCCCAGGCGCGCCTCGGCGCCGGCGAGCCGGGCCTCGGCCTCCGCCCGCTCGGCGGCGACCTGGGCCGCCCGGGCCGCCGTGGCCCCCGCCTCCTCCTCGACCTCGCGCAGGCGGGTAGCCGATGTGGCGATCTCCGACTCGAGGCGGACAGCCTCCTCCGCGGCCCGGCGCGCCTCCTGCTCCGCAAGCCGGGCCCGCCCGCGGGCCTGCTCGAGCCGCGCGGCCAGGTCGGCGAGAGTGGCCTGGAGCGCCGCCCCCTCCTCCTGCAGGGCCGCCGCCAGCGCCCGGGCCGTGCCCAGCGCGGCTTCCGCCTTCTCCAGCTCGCGCTCCGCTTCGCCCATGCGGCCGGCCGCCGACGCCTCACGGGCACGCTGCCCTTCCAGGGCGCGCTCGGTCCGGACCAGCGCGAGGGCCAGGAGCCCTCGCTCGAGGCGGTCGACCTCGGCGGTCAGCCCCTGGTGGCGGCGCGCGGTCTCCGCCTGGACCGCGAGGTCGGCCAGGCGGGCCGAGACCTCCTGGATCAGGTCACCGAGCCGCAGCAGGTTCTGCTCGGTCTCGGCCAGCCGGCGGGCCGCCTCCCGGCGGCGCACCCGGTAGCGGGCGATCCCTGCGGCTTCCTCGAAGACCCCCCGGCGGTCCTCCGGGCGCGCGGAGAGGACCTGGTCGATCCGCCCCTGCCCGATGACCGAATAGCTGTCCCGCCCGAGCCCGGTGTCCAGGAACAGGTCATGTACGTCCTTCAAGCGGCAGGGCGACCCGTTGAGGAGGTACTCGACCTCTCCGCCCCGATCGACGCGCCGGGTGACCACCACCTCCGTGAACGCCACCGGCAGGCCGCCGTCGGAGTTGTCCAGGGTGAGGCTCACCTCGGCAAAGCCGAGGGGCCGCCTCTTCTCGGCCCCTGCGAAGATGACGTCTTCCACCCGGGACCCCCGCAGCTCCCGGATGCTGGGCTCGCCGAGCACCCAGCGCAGCGCGTCGGCGATGTTCGACTTGCCGCTGCCGTTGGGCCCCACCACCGCCGTGATTCCGGGCCCGAACTCGAGGACGGTCTTCTCCGCGAAGCTCTTGAAGCCGATGAGTTCCAGCCGTTTCAGGTACATGGGTACGCTTTTCGGCGACCGGCCGCCCCGCACCTTCCCGCCGGGGAGCCCGCCAGCAAACAAGAAACCAGCCGGGGTGTCCGGCTGGCGGAGATCCGGCATCCGGTCAGCGGGGTTCGACGATGAACCGGATGGCCGTGCGTTCCTCCCCCTCGATGTCGATCTCGGCGAACGCCGGGACCGCCACCAGGTCCATGCCGTTCGGCGCAACGTACCCGCGAGCGATGGCAATCGCCTTGACAGCCTGGTTCACCGCGCCGGCGCCGACCGCCTGCACCTCGGCGCTGCCGCGCTCCCGGAGGACGGCGGCGAGGGCTCCGGCAACCGACTTGGGCTTCGACTGAGCGGAAACTTTTAGTACCTCCACTTCCTCGATCCTCCCCGTCCGTATCTTCGATGCACCCCGCTGATCTTGCCCCTTCGATTTGACAAAAGCTCTCTTGCAACTTGGGGGCATTTTCTTTTCTATTCCTCATCGGCCCCGGAACTCCTCTTGCACCATTCATCGTTTCATAAGTTCTCATCGGAACGCGGCTCCGCCCCGTCCGACCGGCCCCGCAACCGGAGCAGCGCCTCGCGGGCGGCCTCCTGTTCGGCCGCCCGCTTCGAGCTCCCCTCGCCCTCCCCCGCCGCCTGTCCGCCCACGAACACGCGCACCCGGAACCGCCGCGCGTGGGTGGGGCCTTCCTCCGCCACCACCTGGTAGTGCGGCGGGCGCCCCGTGCGGCGCTGCGCCCACTCCAGCAGCTGCGCCTTGTGGTTGGGGTGCAGGCGCCCGGTGCGGGCCGCCTCCACCTGCGGTGCGAGTTGCGCCACGACGAGATCGGCGGCCGCCTGCAGGCCGCCGTCCACGTACACGGCCGCCACCAGGGCCTCGAGGGCATCCGCCAGGTTCGACTCGCGGTCGCGGCCCCCCATCCGCTCCTCGCCCTTGCCCAGCTGCAGCACTTGCCCGACCCCCAGGGCGCGCGCGGACGCCGCCAGGGTGGGCGCCGACACGAGGGCCGCCCGCACCCGGCTCAGCGTCCCCTCCGGCCAGTCGGGGTACCGCTCGTAGAGGTAGCGGCTGATGACCAGGGAGAGCACCGCGTCTCCCAGGAACTCGAGCCGCTGGTTCGAGGGGCCCCCCACCTCGTACGCGTAGGTGGGGTGGGTGAGCGCCTCGACCAGCAGTTCCGGCTGCCGGAACCGGTGGCCCAGCACCCGCTCCGCCCACTCGACGAGCTCCGCTTCGTCCGCCATGGACGTCACCTCGGCGGGTCCGCCGCACCCTCCCGGAAACGGCCCACGATCACGGTCGCGTTCTGGCCGCCGAAGCCGAAGGAGTTCGAGAGCGCCACGTCCACCCTGCCCGGGCGGGCCCGGTTGGGCACGTAGTCCAGGTCGCACTCGGGATCCGGCTCCTCCTGGTTGATGGTCGGAGGAAGGACCTGATCCCGGATGGCCAGGACGCAGGCGATGAGTTCGACCGCGCCGGCCGCTCCCAGGAGGTGGCCGTGCATCGACTTCGTGGACGAGACCGCCAGCCGCCGGGCGTGCTCGCCGAACACGGACTTGATCGCCCGGGTCTCCGCGACGTCGCCCTGGGGCGTGGAGGTGCCGTGCGCGTTGATGTAGTCGACCTGCTCCGGCACAAGCCCCGCGTCCTCCAGGGCCAGGCGCATGGACCGGGCGCCGCCCTCGCCGCTGTCCGGCGGCTGGACGATGTGATGGGCGTCCGCCGAGGTCCCGTACCCCAGCACCTCGGCCAGGATGCGGGCCCCCCGGCGCTGGGCGTGGTCGAGGGTCTCGAGGACCAGGATCCCCGCACCCTCACCCATCACGAAGCCGTCCCGGAGGCGGTCGAAGGGCCGGGAGGCGCGCTCGGGCTCGTCGTTGCGGGTCGAGAGCGCCTTCATCGAGGAGAACCCGGCGAGCGCGATGGGCACGAACGCCGCCTCGCTGCCCCCGGCCAGCATCACGTCGGCCTTGCCTTCCCGCAGGGCATGGAACGCCTCGCCGATCGCGTGGTTGGAGGACGAGCAGGCCGTCACCGTGGTCATGTTGGGACCCCGGAGGCCGAACTGGATGGCCAGTTGCCCGGCCGCCATGTTGGCGATCATCATGGGGATGAGGAAGGGACTGACGCGCCCGGGGCCCTTCTCGAAGAGCACCGCGAACTGCTCGGAGAGCGTCTCCATGCCGCCGATCCCGCTGCCCATGTACACTCCGGCGCGGTCGCGGTCGACGTGGTCCAGGTCGAGCCCGGCGTCCGCCAGCGCCATCTGCGCCGCGGCGATCGCGAACTGGACGAAGCGGTCCATCCGCCGGGCCTCCTTGCGGTCGATGAAGTCGAGAGGGTTGAAATCCCGCACCTCGGCGCCGATGCGGGTCTCCAGGCCCGACGCGTCGAAGCGGGTGATCGGGCCCACGCCGCTCCGTCCGGAGAAGAGACCCTCACGGAAGGCTTCCACACCGGTTCCCAGCGGGGTCACCGCACCCATCCCGGTGATGACCACACGGTTTCGCATTCCACGATCCTCCTGCCTGCGGCTGCTGGCCCCCGGCCGCCGTCCCATGTGAAAAGTCCCGTAGGGCGCCGGCGGCGCCCTGCGGGACGGGGCATCACGACGTACCGGACGGTTTCGGGGAGGCAGCCCCGCGCTTAGGAGTTCGAGCGGATGTACTCGACAGCGTCATTGACCGTCGCGATCTTCTCGGCTTCTTCGTCGGGGATCTCCAGGCCGAATTCCTCTTCCAGGGCCATGATGAGCTCTACGATGTCCAGCGAGTCCGCACCGAGATCGTCGATGAAGTGGGCCTCCGGCGTGACCTCGGATTCCTCCACGCCGAGCTGGTCCACGATGATTGCCTTTACTTTCTTGAAAATATCGTCCTTGCTGGCCATGACGCGCTCGCCTCCTCCAGGAATGGGACCAACCACCGCTGGCTTTCCTAATGCATGGTCATGCCGCCATCCACAGCCAGCGTCTGGCCGGTGATGTAGTCTGCCCCCTCCGAGGCCAGGAATACGACCGCGGCCGCCACCTCTTCCGGCCGCCCGAGGCGGCCCAGGGGGATCTGTTCCACCATGGCCCGTCGCTGATCCTCGCTGAGCTGCATGAGCATGCCGGCCTCGATGGCCCCGGGGGCGACCGCGTTGCAGGTGATGTTCCGGCTTGCCAGCTCGCGGGCGACCGACTTGGTGAATCCGATGAGACCCGCCTTGGCGGCTGCGTAGTTGGCCTGGCCGGCGTTGCCCACCAGGCCGACGGCGGACGTGATGTTGATGATGCGCCCCCACCGCTGCTTGAGCATGGGCCGGATCGCGGCCTTGGTGAGGAGGAACACCCCCTTCAGGTTCGTGGCCAGAACCGTGTCCCAATCCGACTCGTCCATGCGAAGGAGGAGGCTGTCCCGGGTGACCCCGGCGTTGTTCACCAGGATGTCCAGGCGGCCGAACCGTTCCAGCGCCGCCTTCACCAGGGCCTCCGCCCCCGCGGCCGTGGACACGTCCGCCTGGACCGGCAGGGCCTCTCCCCCCGCCGCCTCGATCTCCGCCGCGAGGGACCGGGCCGCTTCCCCGGCATGTATGAAACCTAAAACAACCCGAGCGCCCTGCCCAGCGAGCGCCCGGCTGATCGCCTGTCCCAGGCCGCCTGTGGCGCCGCTGACAACGGCCACCCGGTTGGCTAGAGACATATTACCAGACCCTCCCCAGCGAATCAAGCGCTCCAGCCAGCGTTTGGGGGTCTTCTACATTGAATACCTTCAACCTCCGGTCGATCCGCTTGATGAATCCGGAAAGCGCCCGGCCCGGCCCCACCTCCACGAACGTGTCCACCCCGTCCGCGACCATGCGGCGCACCGACTGCTCCCAGCGCACCGGCGAGGCCACCTGGCGGATCAGCAGCGTGCGGATCTCCTCCGGGTCCTGGACCGGCTCCGCGGTGACGTTCGCCACCACCGGGATCCGGGCGGGCCGGATCGGGACGGCGGCGAGGACCTCCGCCAAGCGATCGGCCGCAGGGGCCAGCATCCGGGTGTGAAACGGTGCGCTGACCGCGAGCTTCACCGCCCGCGCCGCGCCTGCCTCCTTCGCGAGCTGCACGGCCCGGTCCACGGCGGCGACCTCGCCGGCCACGACGACCTGGCCCGGGCAATTGTAGTTGGCCGGCTCGACCCACCCCACCCCGCGCGCCTGCTCGCAGATGGCCTCCACGACCACCGTGTCGAGCCCCAGGATGGCGGCCATCCCGCCCACCCCGAGCGGGACGGCGTCCTGCATGAACCGGCCCCGCTGCCGCACGACCTGCACGGCGGTGGCGAACTCCAGCGCACCGGCCGCCACCAGGGCCGAGTACTCGCCCAGGCTGAGTCCGGCCGCCACCTCCGGCTCCAGGCCCTCCTGCCTCAGCACCTCGAGGCAGGCGACCGAGACCGCCAGGATGGCCGGCTGCGTGTTCTCCGTCTCCGCGAGCGCGTCTTCCGGCCCCTCGAACAGGAGCCGCATGAGGTCCATCCCCAAGGCCTCGCCGGCCTCCTCGAGGCGGCGGCGGGCGGCAGGGTACGCCTCCGCGAGCGCCTGGCCCATGCCCACGTACTGCGACCCCTGGCCGGGGAACACGAACGCGATCTTGCCCACGCGGGACTCGCCTCCCGACGCCGGTGTCAGTCGAAGATCTCCTGCAGGACGATGCCCACGGTGCCGGGCCCCACGTGCACGGCCACCACCGGGCCCACCGGCCCCACGTGCACCTCCTCGGCCCGGTATTCCCGGCGGAACGCCTCGAGCCAGCGCGCGGCCTCGTCCGGCGCCTGCACGTGCAGGACCGCCATCCGCACGCGGGAGCCGGGGCGAACGCGCTCCGCCATGCGCTCGAGACAGCGGGGCAGCACCTTGCTGCGGCCCCGCACCTTGTCGGCCGCGCTCACGACCCCGTCCTGGATCTGGAGCACGGGCTTGAGGTCGAGGAGCGTGCCCAGGAGGGCCGCTGCGCGGCCGATCCGCCCGTTGCGGACCAGGTACTCCAGGGTGTCAACCCCGAAGAGGATGTGGGTCCGCCGGGACGCTTCCCGGGCGTACGCCTCGATCTCGGCCAGAGTCGCGCCGCCGCGGGCGCGCCGCGCCGCCTCCAGGACGATGAGCCCCAGTCCCAGTGAGACGCTGCGGCTGTCGACCAGGGTGATGCCCTCCCCGCCGACCGACTCCCGCGCCAGCGCCGCCGACCCCAGCGTTCCGGACAGGTCGCTCGAGATGTGGATCGACACGACCTCCGCGCCCTCCGCCCGCAGCCGCCGGTACGTGGCCTCGAAGTCGCCAGGCGGGGGCTGGGAAGTGCGCGGGTGGGCGCCGCTTCCCCGGACTTCCCGCCAGAGCCCGTCGGGGTCGATCTCGACCCCGTCCTTGAACGCCCGGTCGCCGACGTGCACCGTGAGCGGCACCATCTCGATGCCGTGCTCGGCCCGGAGGGCGGCGTCGAGGTCGGCGGTGGAGTCGGTCACGATTCGCACGGTGGGCAGCTCAGGCCCCTCCTTTCCCTACCGGCCCCAGCGCAGCGCCGTCGCGCCCCAGACCAGGCCCGCCCCGAAGGAGACGAGCACCAGGAGGTCGCCGTCGCGGATGCGGCCGGCCTGGAGCGCCTCGTACAGTGCGACCGGGATGGTCGCCGTGGAGGTGTTGCCGTACCGGTCCAGGTTGACCACGACCTTCTCCCACGGGATGCCCAGCCGCTCCACGGCGGCCTCGATGATGCGGATGTTCGCCTGGTGGGGAACCAGGAGGTCGAGGTCCGCCACCGTGTGGCCCGCTTCCTCCAGCACCTGCACCGTGGACTCGTTCATCACCCGGACGGCGAACTTGAAGACCTCCTTGCCGTTCATCCGGATGTAGTGCATCCGCTTGTCCACGGTCTCGTGGCTGGCGGGGTGGCGTGACCCGCCGCCGGGCAGGTACAGGTGCTCGGCGCCGGAACCGTCGGAACCGAGGATGCTGGCCAGGAGCCCGTACCCCTCGCGCACGGGCTGCAGCACCGCCGCCCCGGCGGCATCCCCGAACAGGACGCAGGTGTTGCGGTCCTGGTAGTCGGTGATGCGGCTCAGGGTCTCGGCCCCCACCACGAGCACGGTGCGGTAGAGCCCGCTGGCGATGGTCTGCCCGGCCAGCGTGATGCCGTACACGAAGCCGGGGCAGGCCGCCGAGATGTCGACGGCCGCCGCCCGGCTCGCCCCCAGGGCCTCCTGCAGGAGCGCCGCGGTGGAGGGGAAGATCATGTCCGGCGTCACGGTGCCGACGACGATCAGGTCGATCTCCTCCGGGCGGACCCCGGCCATCTCCAGGGCCTGCCGGCTCGCTGCCAGCGCCATGGTGAACGTGGACTCCTCCGGTCCGGCGATCCGGCGCTCCCGGATGCCGGTCCGGGTGACGATCCACTCGTCCGAGGTGTCGACGATTCTCTCGAGGTCCTGGTTCGTGAGCACCCGCTCCGGTACGTACATGCCGATGCCGGTGATGCCCACGGGCCGTCCCTGCTGCCTCGCCATCTCGGAATCCTGTCCCCCTTCAGTTGCGGGGCGCCGCGGAGAGGCGCGCCCGCATCCGCTCGACGGCCCCGCGGGACACGAACTCGTGCACCACCCGGAGCCCGCTGGCCACGGCCCGTGCCCGGGACGCCCCGTGGCACTTGATGACCGGCGCCGCAACACCCAGGAGCGGTGCCCCGCCCACCTCTTCCCAGTCCAGCCGGCGCCTGAGGCTCACGAGCGCCGGCCGGGCGAGGAGCGCGCCGAGACGTGCCCGGAACGTCGAGGTGAGCGCGTCGCGCACCATGCCGAAGAGCGTGAGGCCCAGACCCTCGTACAGCTTCAGCACCACGTTGCCGACGAAGCCGTCGCACACGACGACGTCGACCTGCCCCTCCGGCAGGTCCCGGGCCTCGATGTACCCCCGGAAGTTGACCTCCGGGGCCTGGCTCAGGCCCTGGTAGGCCGCCCGGGTGACGGCGTTGCCCTTCTCCGCCTCCGTGCCGTTCGCCAGGAGGGCGACGGAGGGGCGGGGGCGGCCGAGGACCGCCTCCGCGTAGACGGAGCCCATGATGCCGAACTGCACGAGGTGCTCGGGCCGGTTGTCCACGTTGGCTCCCACGTCCAGGACGAGCACCGGCCGGCCACTTCGGGTCGGCAGCAGCGTGCCGTAGGCCGGCCTGTCGACACCCTCCAGGCGGCCCAGGACGAAGATCCCTGCCGCCAGCAGGGCTCCGGTCGGGCCGGCCGACAGGAAGGCGTCGGCACGCCCCTCCCGGACGAGCCGCATGCCGACGACCAGGGAACTGTCCCGCTTCTGCCGCACGGCCTGGACGGGCGGGTCGTGCGGCGAGATGACCTCGGCGGCCGGGGCGACCTCCACCCCCGGCGGTCGGGGACGGCGCCGGCGAAGCTCCGCCTCCACCACCTCCGGCGGGCCGACCAGGATCACCTCCACGCCGAGCTCCCGCGCGGCGTCCAGCGCCCCCTGGACCACCTCGCCCGGGGCGTGGTCCCCGCCCATGGCGTCAACGGCCACCTTCAAGCCGGTCGCCTCCTGCCACGCGCCCCGGATCGACGGCGAAGACCACGAACTTCCCGCGGAACACCTTCTCCGGTCCCACGAACGTCTCCACGAGGACCACCGAGTGGTCCCCCTTCCGGCGGATCACCTCGCCCTTGGCAACCAGCTTCTCGCCCAGGAACACCGGCCGCTTGAACTTCACGTTGGCGAGGCCGGTGAGCACCACCTCGGCGTCGATCAGGGCGATGGCGAGGGAGTCGGCCTGGGCGAAGATGTACTGGCCCCGGACCACGCGGGTGCGTTCGAACACCATGCTGCTCGTGGTCTCGAGGATGGAGATGCCCCGCTGCCCAAGCGTGATGTCGATGAGCTCGCCCACGATCTCCTTGGAGCCCAGCGACTTCACGATCCCGTACGTGCGCTCGGCCACGGACTTGGTCCGCTCCCGGAGCTCCGGGATGCCCAGGGCCAGCCGGTCCAGCCGGATCGTCTGGATGCTCACGCCGAAGATGCGGGCCAGCTCCTCGTCGCTCAGGAACGGGTTCTCGCGCAGCCGCTCCCGCAGCTGCGCCTGCCGGTCCTGCTTCCTCAGTCCGCTGGGCATCCGGGCCACCGGGATCCGCCGCCCCCTCCCGCGGCCTGCGGGGGCCGCCCTCTAGTACTAGCACTATCTAATAGCACCTAGTGTGAGGATTATACTCCCAGGGCCTGTGCGGTGGCAATAGGCGGCGCGGAAGGCAGCGCGCACCCCGGACGCGGCGGGGCGGGAAGGCAGGGCTGCTGCCTTCCCGCCCCGCCGCGCGGGCACGCCTACTCCGTCCCGGCCCCGGCGACCTTCAGGACCTGGCGCCCATCGTAGTGGCCGCAGGTGGGGCACACGTGATGGGGCCGCTTCATGCTCCGGCAACGGGGGCACTCCACCAGGGTGGGTGCCGTCAGCTTCCAGTGCGCCCGGCGCTGCGCCTGCTTGCGATGGGACTTCTTCTTCTTCGGTACCGCCATGACGTCCTATCTCCTTCCGCCTAGACCTGACCGTCCCCGGGTCCGCCGGGGCTCAGCTGCCGCAGCGGGGCCCAGCGCGGGTCCTCTTCCTCCGACCCGCAGGTGCACGGGCCCTCGTTGAGGTTCTTGCCGCAGCGGGGGCACAGCCCCAGGCAATCCGCCCGGCACAGGGGCTTCATGGGAAGCGCCAGCAGCACGTGCTGGCGGATCACCTCGTCCAGCTCGATGCTCTTGCCATCGTAGGTCACGTACGGGACCTCGTCTTCCCCGCCCTGCAGCGCCGCCGGCTCGACCCCCGGCGGTCCGGGCCGGAAGTGTTCGGCGAACGACAGGCGGAGCGGGTACCCAAAGGACTGCAGGCACCGCGCGCAGCGGAGAAGCGCCTCGCCGGTGAGGGTGACGTGCACGGTGACGCCGTCCTTCGTGGCGACGGCTTCCGCTTCCCCCCGGAGCGGCGAGGGGAACGCCACCACATCGCCGCCCGCCTCCGCCGCGTCCAGGCAGACGGTGAGCGGCACCCGGCGCAGGCCGCCCTCCCGCTCCAGCTCGGCCACATCGAGCCGCACCGGCCCCACCTCACTGGCGACACACGGGGACATTATAGGGTCCGGGCGCCGCGGCCGTCAACGCCGGTCCCGTGGCCGCGCCCCTCACTCCTTCTCCAGGGCCTCCCGCCCCTGACGCACCGCCTCGCACGCCTTCTCCAGGTTCTGCTCGACCCGCGCCAGCACGTCGCGGGCGTACTCCAGGGCCCCGGCGCGGATCTCGCGGGCGACCCGCTTCGCCTGCTCGATCGTCTCCTCCGCCCGCGCCCGCGCCTCCCGGGCCACGGCGGTCTCGTCCGTGAGCTGGGCGGCGAAGTTCTTCGCCTCCTGGACGAGGGACTCGGCCTCCGCCCGGGCGGCCTCGAGGATCCGCTCCCGCTCGCCGGCGAGCCGGCTGGCCGCCCGGATCTCCTCCGGCAGGGACGCCCGCAGTTCGTCGACGAGCGCGAGGATCTCCTCCGGGTCCACCATCACCTTGCCGGTGAGCGGCACCCGGGTCGCACTGTGTACGGTCTCCTCGAGGCGGTCCAGCAGCGCGAAGATGTCCAAGTCCGACCCCTCCGACCGGCAGCCGGCCTACCCGTCAGCGCACCGCGTACCGGTCCCGCAGGCGCTCCGCCACCACCGGCGGGACCAGGCCGTCCAGGTCGCCCCCGTGCCGGGCCACGTCCTTCACGAGCGTGGAACTGATGAACATGTACTTGAAGTCCGACATGAGGAACATAGTCTCGACGTCGGGGGCGAGCTTGCGGTTCATCATGCCCATCTGGAACTCGTAGTCGAAGTCCTGGACCGCGCGCATCCCGCGGACGATCACCCGGCACCCGTGTGCCCGGGCGGCCTCGATGGTGAGCCCGTGAATCGGGATCACCGACACGTTGTCCAGGTGCGCCGTGATGGTCCGGAGCATGTCCAGGCGTTCCTCGAGGGAAAACAGCGGCACCTTGGTCGAGTTCACGGGGACGCCCACCAGGACCTCCGAGAAGATCCTGGACGCCCGCTCGATGATGTCCAGGTGGCCGCAGGTGGGCGGATCGTAGCTCCCCGGGCAGATCGCCTTCACCGTCACTCTGCCAAGCCCTCCCCTGCGTTTCCGGCATGGGCTCCGTCCGGGCGCCCACCCTGCTCCTCTCTGCGGTAGAACGACAGGACGGTCTCTCCCACTGTGGTTTCTCGCACCCGCCGGAGGCTCCCTGCCGCCTCCGGGACCCGGTCGCGCCGGTGGTGCTCCGCCACCGCGAGCCCTCCGGGCTCGACCACGGGAACGAGGGCCGGCAGCGTGGCGGGAACCAGGTCCCGGCCGTACGGCGGGTCCAGGAAGGCGACGTCGAAGTGCCGCCCCTGCCGGGCCAGATCGGCCAGGGCGTCCGACACCTCACGCCGCCACACCTCGGCCCGCTCCCTGAGCCCGGTCGCCCCGAGGTTGGCCACGAGGACCCGGACCTGCCCCGGGTGGCGCTCGACGAACAGCGCCTGCCGGGCACCCCGGCTGAGCGCCTCGATCCCGACGGCCCCCGAGCCGGCGTAGAGGTCGAGGAACGTGGCGTCCGGCAACACCGGCTGGAGGATGGCGAAGAGCGTCTCGCGCACGCGGTCGGACGTGGGCCTGGCCCCCAGCCCCCGCACCGTCCGCAGCCGGATGCCCCGGGCCGTACCCGCGATCACCCGCACCGCCGGCTACTCGCGCTCCTCGGCCAGGGCGAGCAGGCCGGCGATTCCCTGGGCGAGGCTGGCCAGGGCCGCGTCGAAGTTCTCCCAGTCCTCGTCCGTGGCCTCTCCCTCGACCGGGACCTCCATCTCGAGCCAGTAGTCGATGATGAAGTGCGACTCCAGATGGATGTGGACCGTCTTCCCCGACTCGCCCCGGAAGTACCGCTGGATGCCGCTGATACCCACCTCGACCCCGGCGATCTCCTTCGCCCGGCTCCACAGCTGCGCGGGCTGCAGGTGGGCGACGGTGTGGGCGGGCAGCGTGACCTCGACCTCGATCTCGCAGACCTGGTCGCGCACGGGGTAAATATAAACATCGGCGACGGGCCCCGCCTCGTTCTGCTGGTCCCGGCCGATGCTCAGGATGACCTCGACGTGGGGAGTGACAGCCCCTTCCCAGTACTCCGTCACCGTGCGGATGGCAGCCGGGTAGCCCGTATCGTCCACGGCGTCCTTGAGCGTTTGCGCCAGGTTTTCCAGTGCCTGTAGCACGGGTGTGTCCCCTCCGGCCTGATCGGAACAGCAGACTTCATTATAACACTCGCGCGCAGGGCCGCTCTCAGCCGTCCAGGAGGTACACCCGCACCGGGCGCAGGCCGAACCGGTACCTCGCCTCGTGCACGTCGGACGTGTAGAGGTCGATCCGGTTCCCCCTGATCGCCCCGCCGGTGTCCGCCGCAACCCCGTACCCGTAGCCCTCGACGTAAAGGCGGCTCCCGAGCGGGATCACCCGGGGATCGACGGCGACGATCCCCTCCCGTACCCGGACGCCGGTGGCCGTCACCGTGCCGACACCCGGCTCGCCTGCGGAGTACTTGGAGGCGATCATGTCCATCGCCCGGCGGTAGCGGATCGGGAATCCGTCGACCTCCTCCACCCGGACGGGTCCGGCTCGGCTCGCCGCAAGGCGGTAGAAGAGGAGAGCAGCCTGCCCCCGGGTGAGGGGCTCGCCGGGATCCAGCCGTCCGTCCCGGCCGCCGACGATTCCCTGGCGGACCAACCAGGCCACCGCCCCCCGGAAGCTCGCACCCACCGCCTCCCCGTCTGCGAAGGCGGCGAGCGTCCGGCCCACGGCCTGCGGGTCGAGGGCCCGGGCCTCCCCCACCCGGCCGGCCAGCCGGACGGCGAGCGCCATCCCCTCTTCCCGGCTCAGCAGGGTGTGCGGGTCGAACCCTCCGGGGCCACCGTCGACCACGAGAAGCCGGTAGGCGGTCTCTGCGGCGGGCCGGTACCACGCCTCGCAAGGCGTGTCCGCGAAGACCCGCGCGCACAGCCCGCCCGGCACGATGCCCATGGCCCGGAGGCCCATCGCCACGGCCTCCGCGCGGGTGACGGGCTGTTCGGGGCGGAAGAGGCCGGTGCCGTCCCCGCGCACCGCCCCGAGGAGGTAGAGCCCGCCGACCGCCTCTGCCGCCCAGTGCCCCGGCGGGACGTCCTCGAAGACGGCCTCTGCCGTGGGTGGTGCCGCCGGCGCCGGATGCCCTGGCTCGCTGGCCGCCTCCGGCACCGGGGCGGGTGCCCCGGATGCCGGGGCGAGCGTCGGGCCCGGCGCCCCAGCCGTGCCCGCCAGCACGAGGGCGATCGCCGCCAACCCCTGCCGCCACGCGGTGCGCACGGATCACGCCCCTCCCGGAGATGCCTGCTGCCCGGCGTCCGCCTGGTTCTCCACGTCCCGGAGCGACCGCACGATGGCAAGGCCGGGGTACCGCTCCAGGTCCAGCTCCCGGGGCCGCTCCGGGCGCCGCCCCGAGGCGTCCTCGACGATGCGCACCCGGGGGCGTTCTGCGGCCCCCTTGCGCACCGACACCACGACCGCCACCTCCCCCGTGTTCAGCTCCACCAGGGAGCCCACCGGGTACACGGCGATGTTGTCCACCAGCGCCTGCAGCATGCGTGGCTCGAACCAGTCCGAGACGACCTCCCGGAGGTTACGAAGGGCGCGCTCCGGGCTGTAGCCCTTGCGGTAGACCCGGTCAGCCGTCATCGCGTCGTAGACGTCCGCCACCGCCACCACGCGGGCGAACTCCAGGATCTCCTCGCCCCGCAGCCCGCGCGGGTAGCCGCCGCCGGACCAGCGCTCGTGGTGCTGGTAGGCGACGTGGGCGGCGGGCAGGCTGATCCCCTCGCTCTGGCGCAGGATCTCGAACCCCCGCACCGTGTGCTGCCGCATCTCCGCGGTCTCTTCCTCCGTGAGGGGGCCGGGCTTCTTCAGGATGCTCTCCGGGATCGTGACCTTGCCGATGTCGTGCAGCACAGCGCCCATGGCCAGTTCCCGCAGGCGGGCCACGTCGTAGCCCAGGCTTGTCCCCATGAGGGTCGAGAGGATGCACACGTCGACCGAGTGTCCCCAGGTGTACTCGTCGTGCAGGCGGATCTCCTGCATGTGGAGAAGGGCCTGCGGGTTGCTGACGATCTCGTCCACCACGGCCGCCACCGCCGACCGGAGGGGCCCGAGAGACCGATCCGCCCAGCGCCGCAGGCTGCGGGCCCCGGTTCTGTTCAGCTCCTGCCGCAGGTCCTCCCCGAGGTTCCGGATCTCGGCGGTCAGCGCCATCCGCGTCTGCGGCGAGACCACGTCCGGCGGCACCACGTCCGGCGCCAGGTCGTCCAGGATGTCGACCGCCGCGATGCCTCGCTGCCGCAGGTACTGGATGTACCTCGGCTTGAGGACCGTTCCGGCCGTGAGGAGCACGCGCCCGGCCGCGTCGACGATGGACCTCCCCACCCGCATTCCGGGCCTCAGATCGTCCACGAACACCCGCCGCACCGCTCCGACCTCCCCCCGGGGCCGCCCGCTCTCGGCTCCGTCTCTTTACGGGCGCGTCACCCGGCAATAATAGAGACGCTCGAGCACGGGTCGCCGCCGCGACCGCCCCGCGCCGTTCCCGAACACCGTGTACTTTCGGGTGTACACGGCGACATCCCCGCGAGTTTCGAGGATCCGCACGAGCGTCTCGTGCGGGAGGATGCCCTCCGCGGAGTAACTGAGGAGGATGTGCCGGCAGCGGGCGTCCCGGACCAGTTCGGCCAGCGCCCGGGCTGCCTCCCCCCGGCGGGAGTACCGGCTCTTGTGTGCCTCCCGCCGGAACTTGCGGGTCTTGCCGTAGAGGGGGGGCCGCTCCCAGCGAGCGATGTTCTCCAGGACGTGGTAGTTGTCGATGTACTGGCGCGTGTTGTAGGGCGGATCGAGGTAAAGGAGGTCGACCTCAACCCGACGGACCAGCTCGTTGGCGTCGCCCAGGAGGACCCGGTGGCGGTGTCCGCCGGGTGCCGGTACCGGCATCCCCAGCGTCAGGGGGCGGTACACCGACGCGTCCACGAGGTGGGTGCCGTCGGGGGAGTAGGCCTCCCGCCCCAGGTGCTTCAGGTAGGCGTCGTATTGCCCGCAGGTGTTCGCCACCTTGTCGGCGGCGTACAGGAGGCTGGTGAGGAGCATGGCCTCCTCGGCGGCGTCCACCACTCCCCCGGCGGCCCAGGCGGCGATCTGCTCGCGGATGGCGTCGATGCGCGCGGCGTTTTCTTCCGTGAAGTATCGACCGCCGTAGTTCTCCCAGACATAGCCCCGCTTGCCGGGGAGGGCGGAGAGGGTCCGGAGCAGCTCGGCCACCCGGCCGGCCCGGGTCTCCGCTCCGCCGGTCAGGAAGGCGCGCAGCGGCACGTAGCAGCTGTAGAGGTTGTCCGCCGCCACGACCGCCAGGCCCCGGGCCGCCAGGGCGTACGCCACCACCCCGGTGCCGGCGAAGAGGTCGGCCGCCGTGCGGGCGTCCGGGCAGCAGCGGTCGACGACTTCCGTGATGAAGGGCAGCAGCGAGAACTTCGAACCGATGAACTTCCGGTTGTGGACGTGGACGGCCGGCAGCGCCGGCGCCTCGGCGACCGTCTCGATGGGGCTCACGCGCCCGACCGCCTCGCGGACCCGCCCGGCTCGTGCCGGAAGATCAGGATGTTCTGGTGGATCATGCTCGGGATGAACTCGTACCGGTAGCCGTAGATGTGCAGGCTCTTCGACACGTCGTACCAGATCAGATTCCCCTTCATCACGTACCCCAGCCGGTCGAGCACCGCCGCCACCTCGTGCGAGAGCGGGTGAAACCGTCCGCTGTGGTACATGTCGCCGATGAAGACCGCCAGGTACGCCCGGGGGCGCAGGAGCGGTCGGGCCGCAGCGAACACGTCCTCCAGGAGGCGCAGCCACTCCTCGCGGTTGCGCGGTCCGTCGCCGAACGCCTGGAGCTTCGAGGGCCGGCGCGGGCGGGCCGCCTCACCCGCACGCTTGAACTTGCCGGCCGAGCGCCGGCGGCGGTCCATGTCCCAGTATGGCACGTCCGTCAGCAGGAAGTCGAAGGGGCCCTCGAGCGTGGGAAGCACCTGCCGGCTGTCCCCGACGATGGCGGTCTGGGGGGCAAGCCCCTCCCGCCGGCACACCTCGTGGTAGATGTCGACCCAGCGCGGGCTGATCTCGATCCCCACGGCTTCCCGGCCGCTCAGGGACGCCCCGAGGAGCGTCCCGCCCACCCCCATGAACGGGTCCAGGACCCGCTGCCCCGACTTGGTGAAGATGCGGATCAGGTACGCGCACAGTTCCGGCGGCTTCTGGCCCCCGTGCTGGCTCCGCAGCTCGAACTGGCACGAGGGGGGAAACGGCATGCTGATCACCGAGCGGGTGCTGAACAGCCACTCCTTGCCGGTGAGGTCATTCAGGCGGTTGCCCCGGTGGTACACCCCCCGGGGCCCGAGGTCCACGTGCGGCCCGCCGCCGCCCGCCGGCTCGCCCGCCACGTCGCGTCTCACCCCCGCCTCCCGGACCACCTTCGTTAACAGTATATCAAACGGAACTCGCTGCCAAGCCGCGCCCCCACCTCCGGAGGGCCTACGTTCCCCGGGGGACGCCGGGGGCCCGTATGGCTCCGCGGATCCACGACCAACCTACCGACGGAGGGAAGGGCAGAGTGGCGATCTCGCAGGGGCAGTGGCATCCCTACACCGACCTGGCCTCCGAGGCCGCGGGCGCGGTCCAGGGCGCCGCCCGTCAGCAGCTTCCCGGCGTCACGGTCCAGGAGGAGCAGGGCGACGGGTTCACCGTCACCCGGGTCCACGTGCACGGTCCGGAGGGCGAGCAGGCCATCGGCAAGGCGCCCGGCCGTTACGTCACCATCGAGGCGCCGGGGCTGCGCGAGCGGAACCTCGACCTGCAGGAGCGGATCAGCCAGGCCCTCGCCCGGGAGATCGAGGCGCTCCTCGGACTGCCTGCGGACGCCCCGGTACTGGTCGTGGGGCTCGGCAACGCCCGGGCCACCCCGGACGCGCTGGGCCCCCGGGTGGTGGAGAAGATCCTGGTGAGCCGCCACCTGCGCGACGTGGTCCCGGCCGAGCTGCGGGGGGACCTCCGGCCCGTGGCCGCCCTCGCGCCCGGCGTGCTCGGCACCACCGGCGTCGAGACGGGGGAGGTAATCCAGGGCGTGGTCGAGCGCATCCGCCCCCGGGCGGTCATCGCGGTCGACGCCCTGGCTGCCCGGAGCGTGGAGCGCATCGGCACCGCCGTGCAGCTGGCCGACACCGGAATCCGGCCCGGCAGCGGCCTCCAGGGCCGGCGGGTGGCACTGGACGCCGAATCGCTCGGGGTGCCCGTGATCGCCATCGGCGTCCCCACGGTGGTCCACGCGGCCACCATCGCCTACGACACGTTCCAGCTGCTCGCCACCCGCCTCAAGGGGCGCAACGCCTTCTTCGACCTCTACGCGCAGTTCGGCCCGGAGGAGGTCCGCCGCCTGATCGACGAGGTGCTCACCCCTGCGGTGGGTAGCCTCGTGGTGACCCCGAAGGGCGTCGACGAGATGGTGGAGGACATGGCCCGGCTCATCGCCGGCGCCCTCAACGCCGCTCTCCACAAGGGCGTCACGGCGAAGGAACTCATGCGCTACGTCTGACCGCGGCCGTCAGCGCACCAGGCCGGCGAGGACGTCCCAGAACCCGGGGAAGCTCACGTCCACCGACTCGGCGCCCTCCACCTCCACCCCCTCCGGAGCGACGAGGCCCGCCACCCCGAGCGCCATCGCCAGGCGGTGGTCGCCGTGGGCCTGCGCCCGGCCGCCCCGGAGCCCGCCGCCGTGGATCACGAGCCCGTCAGGGCGCTCCTCCACCCGGGCCCCGAGGCGGCCGAGCTCGGTGGCCAGCGCCGCGAGCCGGTCGCTCTCCTTCACCCGCAGCTCCGCGGCGTCCCGGATCACGGTGGTGCCCTCCGCCGCGCAGGCGGCGACGGCCAGCACCGGGATCTCGTCGATCAGGCGGGGGATGAGCTCGCCGCCGATCTCGGCCCCGCGCAGGCCGGGCGCCGAGCGCACGTAAAGGTCGGCGACGGGCTCGCCGGCCGCCTCGCGCGGGTTCTGGAGCTCCACCGCCGCCCCCATGGCCGCGAGCACGTCCAGGATGCCGGTCCGGGTGGGGTTGACCCCCACCCCCTCGATCACGACCTCCGAGCCCGGCACCAGGGCCGCCGCCACGAGGAGGAAGGCCGCGGAGGAGATGTCCCCGGGCACGTCCACCCGCTGTCCCTCCAGGTCCGGCCGGCCCTCGACCGCCGCGGTGAGCCCCTGGCGGCGCACCCGGGCCCCGAAGCCGGCGAGCATCCGCTCGGTGTGGTCCCGGCTGGGCGCCGGCTCGGTCACGGCGGTCTCTCCCTCGCACGTGAGCCCGGCCAGGAGCACGGCCGACTTCACCTGGGCGCTGGCGACCGGGGAGCGGTAGTGCACCGGGCGGAGCGCCCGCCCCTGTACGGCCAGGGGCGCCCGCTCGCCCCCCTGCCGGCCCCGGATCTCCGCGCCCATCTCGGTGAGGGGACGCACCACCCGGCCCATCGGCCGCCGGCGAATGGAGGCGTCTCCGGTCAGCACGCTGAAGAACCGCTGCCCGGCCAGGAGACCGGTCAGCAGGCGGATGGTCGTACCGGAGTTGCCGACGTCCAGGACGTCCTCCGGCTCCCGGAGCCCGTCCAGGCCCCGGCCCCGGACCCGGAGGTGGGTCGGCGACCGCCGCTCGACCTCCGCCCCCAGCGCCTCCATGCAGGCCACCGTACGCAGGCAGTCCCCGCCGGGCAGGAAGTTCGTGATCTCGGTGGTCCCCCGGGCGATCGCCCCCAGGATGACGGCCCTGTGGGAGATGGACTTGTCCCCCGGCACGGTCAGGCGGCCGCGCAGGGGGCCGGACGGGGTCAAACGCATCGGCGTCGCCCTCCTCGCAGGCCGGCTCCCTACAGGGCGAGCCGGCTTCTCGCCTCGTGGGCCCGGGAGAACCAGCGGGCGATGCCCTCGGGGTCTCCCGCCCGCACCGCCGCCTCGAGCCCGTCGAGCGCCTCCCGGAAGTCGGCCAGGGCAGCCAGCACGGGGTCCCGGTTGGTGAGCAGGATGTCCTGCCACAGGTAGACGGGGCTGGCGGCGACCCGGGTGGTGTCACGGAACCCGCCCGCCGCCAGGCTCATCACCCAGCCCACGGCCTCGTCGCCCTTCTGCGCCGCGGCGGCGGTGGCGGTGGCGACGATCTGCGGCAGGTGGCTCACGTAGGCCACCCGGCGGTCGTGGAGGTCCGGCGGCATCCACAGCACCCGCGCCCCCACCGCCTCGGCGACCCGGGCCACCAGGGCCGCCGCCCAGGGCGGGGTCGCCGGGGTGGGGGTGATCACCCAGCGGGCGCCCCGGTAGAGGTCGGGCCGGGCAGCCCGGACCCCGGCCCGCTCCGACCCGGCCATCGGGTGGGAGCCGACGAAGGCCGCGCCGGGGGCGATGTGCGCCTCCCACGCGGCGACGACCTCGGCCTTCGTGCTGCCGAGGTCGGTCACCACGCAGCCCTCGGGCACCCTCGGTCCCCACTCCGCCGCCTGGTCCCGGATCACGCGCACGGGGGCGCCCAGCACCAGGAGTTGCGCCCCCGCCATGCCTGCCTCCGGATCGGTCTCCCAGCGGTCGACGGCACCGAGCTCCTGTGCCACCCGCAGGGTCCGGCGGTCGCGCCCGATCCCGACGACCTCCCGGGCCGCGCCCGCCCACCGGAGGGCCATCCCGAGGGAGCCTCCCATCAGGCCGACGCCCCAGATGGCCACCCGGTCCAGCGGCAGCTCCGGTGCGGGCACCTCAGTCACCCACCGGCGCCACCGGGGCTCCGGCCGCGGGCCGCGTGTGAGCGGTGGGCAGCGGGACCCGCCGCCCCAGGACCGCCGCGATGGCGGCGATCTCGTCCATCATCTGCCGGAACGCCTCGGGGCTCAGCGCCTGGGCGGCGTCGGAGACCGACTCGTCCGGACGGGGGTGCACCTCCACCTCCAGGCCGTCGGCGCCGGCCGCCACGGCCGCCCGGGCCAGGGCGGCCACCCACTGGCGCTTGCCGGCCGCGTGGCTGGGGTCGACCACCACGGGCAGGTGCGTCAGCTGGCGCACCACCGGGACCGCGGCCACGTCGAGGGTGAAGCGCGTGGCGGTCTCGAAGGTGCGGATCCCGCGCTCGCAGAGGATCACCTGGCTGTTGCCGCCCGCCAGGATGTACTCGGCGGCGCTCAGCCACTCCTCGATGGTCGTGCCGAACCCGCGCTTGAGGAGAACCGGGCGGTCGATCTGCCCCAGGGCACGCAAAAGCGGGTAGTTCTGGGCGTTGCGGGCGCCGACCTGGAGGATGTCCGCGTACCGGGCCACCAGCGGCACGGACTCCGGGTCCATGACCTCCGTGCAGACCGGCAGGCCGGTGCGCTCGCGAGCCTCAGCGAGGATCTCGAGCCCTTCCTCGCCGAGCCCCTGGAAGGTGTAGGGCGAGCTGCGCGGCTTGTAGGCCCCGCCCCGGAGGACCGTGGCGCCGGCCTCCCGGGCCGCGAACGCCGCCTCCAGGTACAGCTCCCGGCCCTCGACCGCGCAGGGCCCGGCAATCACGGGCACCTCGCCGCCGCCGAAGCGGACCCCGCCCACCTCGACCACCGTGTCCTCGGGGTGGAACTCCCGGCTCACAAGCTTGTAGGGCTTGGTCACCCGCATGGTGCGAGCCACCCCCGGGTGGCCTTCGAGGCTGGAACCCAGTGCCTCCAGCGAGGCCCGGTCGCCGCCGATGACGCCGACGATCGTGCTCTCCTCGCCGCGGGAGAGGTGCACCCCGAACCCGGCGCGCTCGACCCGCTCGACGACATCGGCGATCTCTTCCTCCGTGGCTCCCTTGCGCATGACGATGATCATCGGCATCTCGACCCCCGCTCGTTCGTTGCCTGCGCCACTCAGAAAAAGGCTTCCGTCCCCGCCAAGGGACGGAAGCCTGCCTTCCGCGGTACCACCCTCGTTGGCCCGGCTCGGATCCGGGCCCCCTCTGCCGGAGCACCACCATGCTCCCCTCCGGGTAACGGCGGAGGTGCCGTCAGCGGCTACTGGGCTGCTGGCCGTTCGCCCTGCGCTCCCGGGTGTATTCGGCGGGGTCCGTGCGCCGCTTCGCACCGACCAGCGGCTCTCTGGGGCTCCGGCGCACCCGCTTACTTCTCCCGGTCATCGCTTTCGCGTCGCGGTGTTGACAGGAGTATAGCACCCGGCTTCCGGGGGGTCAAGCCCCGGCCGGCCGCCTTCCGCTCTTCCCCTGGACGTCGGAATCTTTCACTCTTGCAGGTGGAGCACCTGCCCGGCCCCGGGACCCGGTCAGGCACCCAGCGCCTCCCGGAGCCCCCGCACGAACTCGCCCACCCGCCGGAGCCGAAGGGCCGGGTCTGCCGTCTCCCCGCACAGGCGGACCACCGCGCTGCCCACGATCACGGCGTCGGCCACCTCGGCGACCGCCCGGGCCTGCTCCGCGTCGCGGATGCCGAACCCGACCGCCACCGGCAGGTCCGTGTAGCGCCGGGTCCGCTCGACCAGCGGCGCGAAGCGGTCGGAGAGCGATTCCCGGGCCCCCGTGACCCCGAGGAGGGACACGCAGTAGACGAAGCCGCTCGCCTCCCGGACGATGGCTGCCACCCGCTCGGCGGGCGTGGTGGGGGCGACCAGCGGGATGAGGTCGACCCCGGCCTCGCGGAGGTGGCCGCGCAGGGGCCCGGCCTCCTCGTGGGGCAGGTCGGGAACGATCACCCCGTCGACCCCCGCCTCCGCGGCCGCCCGGGCGAACGCGGCGTAGCCCTGGCGCAGCACCGGGTTCGTGTAGGTCATGAGGGCGATCGGCACCTCCACCCCGCGGGCCCGCAGCCGGCGCACCAGGTCCAGCACCCCCGCGGGCGTCATCCCCGCCCGCAGGGCACGCTGCCCTGCCGCCTGGATCACCGGGCCGTCGGCGAGGGGGTCGGAGAAGGGGACGCCGAGCTCGATCACGTCGGCCCCCGCCCCAGCCACGGTCTCGACGAGGTCCAGCGAGGCCTCCGGGTCCGGGTCGCCCGCCATCAGGTACACGATCAGGGCCTTGCGGCCTTCCCGGCGCAGCTGGCCCAGCCGCCGCCCGATCCGGTTCTCGGGCGCCGCCGTCATCGCGCCGCCTCCCCCTCTCGGCCGGCCTGCCCGAGCAGGCGCATCACGTGGTAGATGTCCTTGTCCCCGCGGCCGGACAGGTTGACGACCACGATGGCATCCGGCGGCAGCTGCGGGGCGATCCTCGCCGCATACGCCACGGCGTGGCTCGACTCCAGCGCCGGGATGATCCCCTCCGTGCGGGCCAGCAGCTGGAAGGCCGCCAGCGCCTCGTCGTCCGTGACGGCCACGTACTCGGCCCGCCCCGTGTCCCGGAACCACGCGTGCTCCGGGCCGACCCCGGGGTAGTCGAGCCCCGCCGAGACGGAGTACGCCTCCCGGACCTGGCCGTGCTCGTCCTGAAGGAGGTACGAGAGCGCCCCGTGCAGCACGCCGGGCTCCCCCGCACCCAGGGAGGCGGCGTGGTGGCCCGTCCCGAGCCCCCGGCCGGCGGCCTCCACCCCGACCAGCCGCACCTCCGGGTAGGCGGAGAGCGGGTGGAACAGACCCATGGCGTTGGAGCCACCGCCCACGCAGGCGATGGCCACGTCGGGCAGGCGCCCCTCGGCGGCCCGGATCTGCTCGATCGTCTCCCTGCCGATCACGGCCTGGAAGTCCCGCACCATCGCCGGGTAGGGGTGGGGACCGACGACCGACCCTATGACATAATAGGTGTCCTCCACGTTCGTGACCCAGGCGCGCAGGGCCTCGCTGGTCGCATCCTTCAGCGTGGCGCTGCCGGTGGTCACGGGCACCACCTCCGCCCCCAGGAGGCGCATGCGGAAGACGTTGGGCTCCTGGCGGCGGACGTCCTCGGCCCCCATGTAGACCGTGCACTTCATCCCGAAGCGCGCGGCCACGGTGGCGGCCGCCACCCCGTGCTGGCCGGCTCCGGTCTCGGCGATGATGCGCCGCTTGCCCATCCGCCGCGCCAGCAGGGCCTGGCCGAGGCAGTTGTTGATCTTGTGGGCCCCGGTGTGGTTCAGGTCCTCGCGCTTGAGGTAGATGCGGGCCCCGCCCAGCTCCCGGGTGAGGCGCTCGGCGAAGTAGAGGGGCGTGGGCCGGCCCGCGTACTGGCGGTAGTAGTAATCCAGCTCCGACCAGAAGGCCGGGTCGCTGCGGGCTTCCCGGTACGCCGCCTCCAGCTCCAGGAGGGCCGGCATCACGGTCTCCGGCACGTAGCGCCCGCCGTAAGGGCCGAAGCGGCCCTGCGCGTCGGGCTCGGTGAGCTCTCTGAGCCCTGTCACGGTCGAGTTCCCTCCCGGGCGCTCCGGACGAACGCCCTGATCTTGTCCGGGTCCTTCTGCCCGCCGGTCTCGACGCCGCTGGAGACGTCGACCCCGTCCGGACCCACGGCCCGCACCGCCTCCGCCACCGTGTCCGGGTCGAGCCCCCCGGCCAGGATGAACTTCCCTGTGTACCCGTGCCGGCGGAGGAGGTCTCGGGCCTCCCGGCCGAGCACCCGGTCGAGCGCCACCCCCGTGCCGCCGGCCTGACCGCTGACCCGCGGCTCGACGAGGATTCCCCAGGCACGGGTGTACTCGAGCAGGCGGGACAGGTCGTCCCGACCGGCGAGCCGCACCCCCTTGATCACCGGCAGGGGCAGCGCCTCCAGGACCTCGGGCGGCTCGTCCCCGTGCAGCTGCACGTGGGTGAGCCCGGCGGCGCGGGCGACCGCCACGACTTGCGCCACCGGCAGGTCCACGAACACCCCGACCCGGGCGACGCCGGGCGGCAGATGCCCGCCCAGGCGCCGGGCCTCCTCCGGGGCGACCTGGCGGCGGCTCGGGGCGAACACGAAGCCGACGGCGTCCGCTCCCGCCTCAGCGGCCGCCCGCGCGGC
Organism: Caldinitratiruptor microaerophilus; assembly: GCF_025999835.1. NCBI lineage: Bacteria > Bacillati > Bacillota > Clostridia > Eubacteriales > Symbiobacteriaceae > Caldinitratiruptor > Caldinitratiruptor microaerophilus. The sequence continues at coordinate 1,732,760 of NZ_AP025628.1, forward strand.
TTCCGGCGTGCGGATCCCGCAGATCTTCACCCACACCGCCGGCCTCCCCCTCTCCCGCCAGCCAGCTCCGCAGCGCCGCGCCGGGGTCGGGCTCGCGCACGAGGTGCTCGCCCACCAGGACCGCGTGCACGCCGGCCTCCGCCAGCCGGCGGCAGTCCGCCGGACCCCGGATGCCGCTCTCGCTCACCAGGGTGACGTCCGGCGGCACGGCCGGCGCCAGGTTCAGGGTGACCTCCAGCCGGGTCTCGAAGGTCCGGAGGTCCCGGTTGTTGATCCCCACCACCCGGGCCCCCGCCGCCAGGGCCAGCTCCAGCTCGGCCGCCGTGTGCACCTCCACCAGGGCGGCCATGCCCAGCCCGGCGGCCACCGCCTGCATCTCCCGCAGCCAGCCGGCGTCCGGCCGGGCGGCCACGATGAGGAGCACCGCGTCGGCCCCGGCCGCCCGGGCCTCGTACACCTGGTAGGGCTCGAGGAGGAAGTCCTTGCGCAGGAGCGGCACCCCCACGGCCTGCCGCACGGCCCGCAGGTGGTCCAGGCTCCCCTGGAAGAAGGGTCCGTCCGTCAGGACGGAGACGGCGGCGGCGCCGCCGGCCTGGTACCCCCGGGCGATCGCCACGGGGTCGAAGTCCGCCCGCAGCACCCCCCGGGACGGGCTCGCCTTCTTCACCTCGGCGATGACGGCCACGGGGAGCGACGCACGGGGCCGGAGCGCACCGGCGAAGTCCCGCGGCGGCGGGGCGGCGCGGGCGGCCTCCTCCACCGCGGACAGCGGCCGGCGGGCCCGGGCGGCCGCCACCTCCTCGGCCTTGGCGGCCAGGATGCGGTCGAGGATCATCGCCCGCCCTCCTCAGGCCGGCTGCCGCTCGGCGGCGAGCGCGCAGGTCAGGCGCCGGAGCCCTTCCAGCACCGCCAGGGCCCGGCCGGAGTCGACGGCCTCCGCCGCCAGCCGCACGCCCTCGGCCGGCGTCGTGGCCCGGCCGGCGGCGACCAGCGCCATGCCGGCGTTCAGGAGCACCACGTCCCGCTGCGGGCCCGGCCGTCCCTGCAGGACGGCCTCGGCGATCCGTGCGTTCTCGGCAGGGGTGCCGCCCCGGATGGACTCGGGCGGGGCGCGCCGCAGCCCGGCGTCCTCCGGCACGATCTCGTAGGTGCGGACGGCGCCGTCCTGGTAGTCGCTCACCCGGGTCGGCCCGCTCACGGACACCTCGTCGATCCCCTCCAGACCGTGCACGACCAGCGCCCGGCGCACCCCGAGGTTCCCCAGCACCCTGGCGAGGGGCTCGGTGAGGTCGGGGCGGAACACCCCGACGAGCTGCGCCTGGGCGCCGGCAGGGTTGGTGAGGGGGCCGAGGAAGTTGAAGATGGTCCGCAGGCCGATCTCCCGCCGCACCGGGGCCACGTGCCGCATCGCCGTGTGCAGGGCCGGGGCGAAGAGGAACCCGATCCCCACCTCGTCGATGCAGCGGCCCACCTCCTCCGGCGACAGGTCGATCCGGACCCCCAGCGCCTCCAGGACGTCGGCGCTGCCGGCCTGGCTGGAGGCCGCCCGGTTGCCGTGCTTGGCGACCGGCACCCCCGCCCCGGCGACCACGAAGGCCGCCGTGGTGGAGATGTTGAACGTGCCGGCGCCGTCGCCGCCGGTGCCGCAGGTGTCGACCACGAAGGGCTGCCGGTGCGGGACCGGGATCGCCCGGGCCCGCATCACCCGGGCGCAGCCGGTGATCTCCTCGACGGTTTCCCCCTTCAGGCGCAGCGCCACCAGGAGCGCCGCCATCTGGGCCGGCGTGGCCTCGCCGGCCATCAGGGCCTCCATGGCCTGGCTCGCCTCTTCCTCCGTCAGGTTCTGCCCCTCCGCCACCCGGGCGATGAGGGTGCGCAGTTCCTGGGCCATCGGGATACCTCCTCTGTACGCGTTCGGTTCGCTCGCCGCCCTCGCCGTCAGGTGACCGGCGCCGCCGCCCGCCGGTGGCGGGCCGCCAGGTCGAGGAAGTTCCGGAGGAGCCGGTGACCGCCTTCGGTCAGGATCGACTCCGGATGGAACTGGACGCCCCACACCGGGTGCTCCCGGTGCCGGAGGCCCATGATCAGCCCGTCGGCGGTCTCGGCGGTGACCTCCAGGCTACCGGGCAGGGAGTCCCGATCGACGATGAGCGAGTGGTAGCGGGTCGCCGTGAACGGCGACGGCAGGCCGGCGAAGAGCGGATCGCCCCGGTGGTGGATCGGCGAGGTCTTGCCGTGCATCAGGTATGGCGCCCGCACCACCCGCCCGCCGTACGCCTGGCCGATCGCCTGGTGCCCGAGGCACACGCCCAGGATGGGCGTGGTGGCGCCCAGCTCCCGCACCACGTCCAGCGTCACCCCGGCCTCGTCGGGCGTGCAGGGGCCGGGCGAGAGCACGATGCCCTCCGGGGCCAGGGCCCGGATCTCCGGCACGGTGATGCGGTCGTTGCGGTAGACCTCCATCCGGGCGCCCAGCTCGCCCAGGTACTGGACGAGGTTGTACGTGAACGAGTCGTAGTTGTCGATCACCAGGATCACGGCCTTCCCCCCTCTGCCAGCTCGAGCGTGCGGATGAGGTGCCGGGCCTTGTGGAGCGTCTCCTCGTACTCCCGCTGCGGGTCCGAGTCGGCAACCACGCCGGCCCCGGCCTGGATGTGGGCGACCGCGTCCTGCAGGATCAGGGTGCGGATCGTGATGCAGGTGTCCAGGTTCCCGCGCAGGTCCACGTACCCCACCGCGCCGCCGTAAGGGCCCCGGCGGACGGGCTCGAGCTCGTCGATGATCTCCATGGCCCGCACCTTGGGGGCGCCGGTCAGGGTGCCCGCCGGGAAGCAGGCCGCCAGGGCGTCGAGCGCGTCGCGGCCGGGGGCGAGGCGGCCGGTCACGGAGGAGACCAGGTGCATGACGTGGGAGTACCGCTCCACCCGCATGAGCTCGGGCACCCGCACGGTGCCGAACTCGGCGACCCGCCCCACGTCGTTGCGGCCGAGGTCGACGAGCATGATGTGCTCGGCCCGCTCCTTCTCGCTGGCCAGCAGGCGCTCCTCGTTCGCCCGGTCCTCGGCCTCGTCCCGCCCCCGCGGCTCGGTCCCGGCGATGGGCCGGACCTCCACCACCCCGTCCTGGACCTTCACGAGGCGCTCGGGCGACGACCCCACCAGGTGCAGGTCCCCCGTGCGGAAGTAGAAGAGGTAGGGCGAGGGATTCACCGTCCTCAGCATCCGGTAGATGTCGAGGGGGTTGGCCCGGGTGGGGGCCGTGAGCCGCTGCGACAGGACGACCTGGAAGGCGTCTCCCGCCGCGATGTACTCCTGGATGCGCCTTACCGCCGCCAGGAATCGCTCCCGGGGGAAGTGGGCGTGGAGGCCGCCGGCCGCCGCGCCTGCCCGGGTCGCCGGGGCCACGGGGGGCGCCGGGGCCACCGGGGCCGCCAGCCGGGCCCGGGCCTCGCCCAGGACGTCGAGGGCCCGGGCGTACGCCCCCTCCGGGTCGCCGCCCGGGACGGCCAGCGCCACCAGGTACAGGCGGTGGGTCAGGTGGTCGAAGACCGCGACCAGCTCGGGCACGAGGAAGACGGCGTCCGGCGCGCCCAGGACGTCCGGGGGGGCGCCGGGAAGGCGCTCGAAGTGGCGAACCACGTCGTAACCCAGATACCCGACGGCGCCGCCGAGGAAGGGCGGCAGACCGGTGGCCGGGGGGCCGGCGAGAGGCACGGGTGGGGCGGCGTCCAGCCCGGCCAGCAGTTCCCGCAGGTGCCGGAGCGGATCGCCGGTCCGTACGGCCTCGCCCTCCGGCCCGCTCCGGACCGTCCGCCCCTCCCGGTGGACCAGCCGGGCCAGCGGGCGGCCGCCCAGCATGGAGTAACGGCCGACCCGGTCGCCGCCGTCGGCGCTCTCGAGCAGGAACGCGTCGCGGTCCTGCGCGAAGAGCTTGAGGAAGAGGGAAATCGGCGTCTCCAGGTCGGCGATCAGCTCCTGGTAGACCGGCACGGTGCGGAAGCGCGAGGCCGCTTCCAGGAACGGCGCCGGTACGGTGCGGGTCAGCATGGACGGGACCTCCTCGAGGGGGACGGTGTGGCGACGGGCGGGGGCAGGTGTACGCAAAAAGGCGCTCCGTCCCGATTCCGGGACGGAGCGCCTGTCGACGTCTCCGCGGTGCCACCCCGCTTGGGCTCCGGCAAGAGCCGGGCCCCACTCCTTCGCAGGTACGGCCGCATGGCGGCGTATACCCTCTACCCGGTAACGGCGGAAGTCCCCGGCTGAGCCTACTTGCACGCCCACCCTGACACGGGCGGCGTTCGGTCAGCGGCTCGTGGGCCCATTCGCCAGGCGGTTCCGCACCGGACCTCGCACCCCGGCACCGGCTTCCGCCGGTGCCCGCCGGCTCGCTGCAGCGGCCCCGCCTGGGTACTCTTCCCACTCATCGCCTCTGGCGGCGGTGTCGTTTGGCTATGACGGTACCACCTGGGGGCCGGGGTGTCAAGAGCCCAGCCGGCCTTCCGCTCAGAACCGGATGTGCAGCGGTTTCGCCTCCTCCGCCCGGGCGCGTTCGAACACCAGCTCCAGAACCCCGTTCTGGTATGTGCTGCCCACCCCCGTGTCCTTCACCGGCACGGGCAAGTCGATCACCCGGGAGAACCGGCCGGTCGCCCGCTCCTGCTGCACCACCGCTTCGGGCTGGCTGGCCAGCGGGTGCGGCGGGATGGTGCCCTCGACGCGCAGGCGGGAGTCGCCGACGAGGCTCGCCCGCAGGTCGCCCGGGTCCCGGAGCCCGGGCAGCGAGATGCAGACGATGACGTTCCGGGGGGTGAGGAAGAGGTCGACGGGCGGACCGGCGGCGACCGGGCGCTCCGCCTGCGCCTGCATCGGGGCGCCCCCTCCTCCGGCCGGCGGTGCTGGAAAAACGTTCTGGCCGGGGGGGAAGAGTCCGGCCAGCTGCTGCATCTGTTTCCAGAAACCCTCGTCCAGCGGTCCGGAGCCGTTCATCATGCTGCTCCAAAAGTCCGGCCCGAACAGTTCCTCGACCTTGCGCAATTTTTCGATGGCATCCCGCAGGGGGTTCACGGGGTCCACCTCCGGACCGGTCCGCGAGCCTACCCATGAGTATGCAGGTTCTGGAGGGATTCCGTCCCCGCCCGGCGCGGACGGGCTGCTGCATGGCGGCGACGCGCCGCTCATACGATGCGGCAGTCCGGATCCCGTGGCAGGCGCAAGTGGGCAGGCCGTGGGGGGTGGCGACCGCGGGCAGCCTCCGGAGCGTGATGGAAGCGATCGTCCGGTTCGTGCGGGGCGGACCCTGGGCCTGCGGACGGCGTCAGGAGCACCGCACCCTGGCCGAGCTGGCGGCGCTGCGGCGCCGGCTGGACGCCGCCTGCTCCGCCGTGACCGAGGCCGGGCACCTGCGGGCCGACCTGGGACACCTCATGGAAGAGGTGCACCGCCTGCGGGCGACGTGCGAGGGTCTGGAGCGGCTCATCATCGGGCTTGCGGGTGACCGCCCCGTCTACGTCGACAAGGTGGCCATCGGCCGGCTCGAGTACGTGGTGGGAGCGGTGTACGTCTCCGAGGTGAGCGGCTCCCTGAACCTCGGCTACAGCTACGCCGTCCGGGTGGGGGGTGACGCCGCCGCGGGCGCCGGCCGGCGGCCCCCGGGCCCCGCAGGGCGCTCACCCGCCGCCGGCAGCGCGGACCCCCGGCGTCCCCACCCCGCGCCTCCGCCGCGGACCCCTTCCGGCGGCAAGGGGGTGGGGCGATGACCCCGATCTTCGTCATCTTCGTGCTCAAGATCCAGTCGGTGGCGACGGGCGCGGCAGTGAACCTGGGGGAGATCGTCGTCTCGTCCCCGACGAACAACAACAAGCGCAACGCCGGGGCGGGCGACTCGTTCGGCGACAACCACACCCTCGGGTTCCGGAGCGTCACGCTCGACCCCGATCACAACGACACGCTGGCCTGGCAGCCGAGCAACATGCCAGTTCGCTGGCTGGGCTTCTGAAAGGGGGAACACGGCGTTGCCCGCCTTGTTCAACATCTGGTTCTTCAAGACCAACGGAACGCCGACGAGCGGCAGTGTAAACCTGGGCCAGTTCGTCACTCCGTCCCCCGTCAACAACCTGAAGCGCAACGAGGGTGCCGGCGATTCCTTCGGGGACTTCCAGTACATCTACGCGCCGCTCACCGCCAGCGCGGACCAGGACCTGGCCGACACCTCGGCCTGGCAGCCCACCTGGCGGCCCTACACCAACGTGGGGTTCTGAGGCGCCGCACGGTGCCCGCGGGCTCACCGCCCGGACAGGCCGTACACCTCCCGCAAGCGTTGGAACGTATCCGACGGCAGGTTGGGCGGGTCGCCGATCTGCAGGGCCAGCACGTAGACCATGGCCACCTCCTCCAGGTCGAGGGCCCGCAGGATGGCCTCCTCCGGATCGCGCCCGACGGCAAGAGCCCCGTGGGCCTGGAGGAGGGCGGCGCGGGCGCCGGTGCGCCGGAGCGTCTCGGCCACCCGCTCGCCCAGCTCCGGCGTGCCGGGAAGGGCGAAGGGCGCGACCGGCACCTCCTCGCCCAGCTTGATCATCTCCGGAAGGACGGGAGGGATGGGGCGCCCGAGCAGCGCCAGGGCGGTGGCGTAGGGGGAGTGGGTGTGCGCCACCGCGTGCACGTCCGGCAGGGTACGGTAGAGGTGGGTGTGCATCGGCGTCTCGCTCGACGGCCGGCGATCGCCCTCCGCCACCGTGCCGTCGGGACGGATCACCACGAGGTCCGCCTCGGTCATGACGTCGTACGGCATGCCCGAGGGCGTGATGACGATGAGGCCGCTTCCCGGGTCCCGGGCGCTGAAGTTCCCGTTGGCCCCTTTCATGAGCCCGGCGGCGTGGGCGCGGCGGGCCATGCGGAGCACCTCGGTGCGGAGGGAAGAGAGCTGCACAGGGCCTCACTCCCGATGGGCGTGGCGTGCGGTCCGTGCGGGCCACAGCCCGGTCCTCACGTGTCCGCCGGCCGCAGGCTGACCTCGCCGGCCAGGACCCGGTGGAGCCGGCCGTCCGGCAGGCGGAGGAGCAGGGCGCCGTCCCCGTCGACGTCCTCGGCCACCCCCGCGAGCGCCGGCTGGCCCTCGGCCACGGGAAGGATCCGCACCGGCCGGCCGAGGGTCACGGACAGGGCCCGCCAGCGCGCCAGCACCCCGTCGAACCGCCCGGCAAGGGTCTCCCGGTACGCGTGTTCGAGCCCGGCGAGGATCGCGCGGGCCAGGGCGGCGCGGGGGGCGGGCCGGCCCTGCTCGATCCGGATGGACGTGGCGCTCTCCCGGATCTCGGGCGGGAACGCCGCCGCCGGCGTGTTCACGTTCACCCCGATGCCCACGACGACGAAGTGCACCCGTTCCCAGTCTGCCTCGATCTCCGTGAGGATGCCGCAGAGCTTGCGGCCCCCGGCCACCACGTCGTTCGGCCACTTGATCCCGCACGGCACGTCCGAGACGGCCCGGACGGCCTCGGCCACGGCCACCGCGGCCGCCAGGGTGAGCCGCGCCACCTCGGGCGCCGGCAGGGGCGGGCGCAGGAGCACGGACATCCACAGGCCCACCCCGGGCGGGGAGGCCCAGGCGCGCCCGAGCCGGCCCCGCCCGGCCGTCTGCTCCTCGGCCACCACGACGAGCCCCTCGGGGGCGCCGCGGCGGGCCCGTTCCTTCGCCAGGTCGTTCGTGGAGGACACCGACTGCCGCACCTCGACCTGCCGGCCCAGCACCTCGGTCGCCAGACCGCTCCGGATCTCCTCCGCCGTCAGCAGGTCGGGCACCGACTCGAGGACGTACCCCCGCCGGGGGCTCCCTTCGATCGGATAGCCGGCCCGGCGCAACGCCGTCACGTGCTTCCACACCGAGGTGCGGCTGAGGCCGAGGGCCCTCGCCAGCTCCTCGCCGGAGACCGGCCGCCCCCGGTTCTCGCGCAGGATCTCCAGGATCCGGGCACGCACGCCCCCACCCCCTACCCGACCCGGGCGAGACCGAGGGTCTCGCCCCAGCGCTCCTCCACCGCCCGCAGGATCGGCCCGGCCAGGGCGGCGTCGGACCGGGCCAGGAGGCGCTCGGCCTCCGCCCGGGCGGCCTCGAGGAGCTCCCGGTCGGCCAGGAGGTCGGCGAACTGCAGGCCCCAGCCGCTCTGCTGCGTGCCGGTGAACTCGCCCGGTCCCCGGATGCGCAGGTCCTCCTCCGCCAGGACGAACCCGGAATGGGTGCGCTCGAGGATCCGCAGCCGCTCCTCCGCCTCCGGGGTGCGCGGGTCGGCCAGCAGGACGCAGTACGCCTTCTGGCCGGCGCGCCCCACCCGCCCCCGCAGCTGGTGGAGCTGCGCCAGCCCGAAGCGGTCCGCCTCCTCGATGACGATCACGGAGGCGTTCGGCACGTCGACCCCCACCTCGACGACGGTGGTCGCCACCAGCACCTGCACCGCCCCCGTGCGGAACGCCTCCATCGTGGCCTCCTTCTCCTCCGGCCGCATGCGGCCGTGCAGCAGGCCGAATCGCACGCCGGTCCCCCCGTACCGCTCCACCAGTTCGGCGTGGAGCGTGGTTGCGGCCTGCGCCTCGAGGCGGTCGGACTCCTCCACCAGCGGCGCAATCACGTACCCCTGCTGACCCCGCAGGGCGAACTTCTCCACCAGCGTGCGGTAGACGTGGTCCCGCTCCGAGCGGCGCCGCCACACCGTGACGACGTCCTGGCGGCCCGGCGGCTTCTCGTCGATGACCGAGACGTCCAGATCGCCGTACAGCGTCATGGCCAGCGTGCGGGGGATGGGGGTGGCGGTCATCACCAGCACGTCCGGATCGCGCCCGGCCTCCCGCCCCTTCTCGTGCAGGCGAGCCCGCTGGCGGACGCCGAACCGGTGCTGCTCGTCGATCACGACCAGCGACAGGTCGGCGAAGCGCACCCCCTCCTCCAGCAGGGCGTGCGTCCCCACCACGACCCGCGCGTAGCCCAGTCCGACCGCCCGCAGCGTGTCCGCCCGCTCCCGGCGGCCCTGCCTCCCGGAGACCAGGGCGACCTGGATGCCGAGGGGCGCCAGGAGGCGCCGCAGGGACAGGTAGTGCTGCTCGGCGAGGATCTCCGTCGGCGCCATGAGTGCCGCCTGGTGCCCGCTCTCCACCGCCTTGACCATGGCGAGGGCCGCCACGACCGTCTTGCCGGCGCCCACATCGCCCTGGAGGAGGCGGTTCATCGGGCGGTCGGACTCCATGTCGGCCGAGATCTCCCGGATCACCCGCTCCTGGGCCCGGGTGAGCGCGAAGGGGAGCCGCTCCCGCAGGGCCCGGGTCAGCTCGCCGTCGGGCTTGTGCCGCACCCCCTGGCGGGGGCTCCGGATCCGGGCTCGCACCAGGCCGAGGCCGACCTCCAGAAGGAAGAGCTCCTGGAACTTGACGGTGCGCCGGGCCTTGTCGAGCCGGTCCTGGGACGAGGGCCAGTGCACCTCCTGCCACGCCTCCGGGGCGGGCAGAAGGCCCTGGCGGGCCCGCACCTCCTCCGGCAGCACCTCGGGCATGTGCGGCGCCGCCAGGGACACGGCCTCCCGCATGAGCCGCCGCATCTCCCGCTGGTGCAGGCCCTCGGTCAGGCCGTAGACGGGGACGATCCGGCCGGCGTGGAGGAGGTCCGCCTCCTCGTCGAGGACGTCCCACTCCGGGTTCTTGAGGACGAGACCCCCCCGATCCCACTCCGGCCGGCCCGAGAGGGCCACCGTGGCCCCGGGGGTCAACGCGCGCACGAGCCAGCCCTGGCCGAACCACAGCGCCCGCAGGTGGCCGGTGCCGTCGCTCACGACGGCGGTCACCACGGCGAGCGACGGGCGCCGCGGGGGCCGGACGTCGGACACCGAGACCACCCGCCCGAGCACCGTGGCAGGCCGGCCGGGGAGCAGGCTGCCGATCTTCTGGAAGTTCGCGTAGTCCAGGTACCGGCGGGGAACGTGCTCGACCAGCCGGCGGAGGGTGGTGAGGCCGAGGCGCGCCAGGAGGCGGGCCCGCGCCGGGCCCACCCCCTTGACGTACTGCACGTCCCGGTCGAGTACCGACTCCACCCCGATCCCCCTCCGGTCACTCGAGGCCGAAGAGATACGGGTACAGCGGCTGCCCGCCGAAGTGGACCTCCACCTCGTGGTCCGGGTAGAGCGCCCGCAGGTCGGCGGCGAGCGCCTGCGCCCGGGTCCCGTCCGTCCCCTCGCCCCAGAAGAGGGTGATGACCTCCCCGCCCCGCTTCGCGACCATCCGGGCCACGACCGCCTTGACCGCCTCCTCCGGGTCCCGCCCGGTCACCACGATGTCGCCGCCGTGGAGCCCCAGCACGTCGCCGGCCCGGATCGTCAGGTCGCCCACCGCCGTGTCCCGGACGGCCCAGGTCACCTCCCCGGACTCCACCTCTTCGGCGGCGCGCTGCATCGCCGGCAGGAGCCGGTCGGCGCCGGCGTCCGGGTGCCACGCGACCATGGCCGCCAGCCCCTCCAGGACCGACCGGGTGGGGATGACGTGCACCTCCACCGGGGCGAGCTCCGCCGCCTGCCGGGCGGCGAGGATGACGTTCCGGTTGTTGGGGAGGACGAACACCACAGGAACACCCGTCTCCCGGATGGCCGCGAGGATGTCCTCCGTGCTGGGGTTCATGCTCTGCCCGCCGGCCACCACCCGGCTGGCACCCAGGCTGAGAAAGACGGACTCGATCCCCTCCCCGCTCGCCACCGCCACCACCGCCGTGGACGCGGCGACCTGCCCAGGGCTCGCGCCGGGCTCCTGCGGGTCCGCCCCGGACGGGTCGGGGGGGTCCGGCGGGCCACCGGCCTCCGCCGCCCGGGCCCGCAGGTCCTCGTGCTGCTCCCGCATGTTGTGGATCTCGATCCGGATCAGCTCGCCGTAACGGATGCAGAAGTCGAGCACCGGGCCCGGGTTGGCCGTGTGGATGTGGACCTTGGCGAGTTCGGGGGAACCCACCACGTACACGCTGTCCCCGAGGGGCTCGAGCCCGGCCCGGATCGCGTCGAGCGGGATCCCGTGCCCCCGGATGAAGAACTCGGTGTCGTAGGGGAACGGGATCCGGGCGATCTCCTCGTCGAGGCGGAAGGCGATCCGGGTGGCCGGCGACCGGTCCCGCGCCGCCCCGGCATCCTGCAGCGCGTCCGCGGCGGCGCCCGCGGGGGCACCGGTCGCGGCGGTGTCCACCGCCCGCACCGCCTCCAGCCAGCCGCGGAGGATGCACGTGTAGCCCTTTCCCCCGGAATCGACCACCCCGGCCTTCTTCAGGATGGGGAGCTGCTCCGGCGTCCGGGCGAGGGCGGCCTCGGCCTCGGCCAGAGCCGCCTCCAGGATGCCGCCGACGTCCCGCCCCTGCCGCGCGGCGGTGCCGGCTGCCCGGGCGGCCTGCCGGGCCACGGTGAGCATGGTGCCCTCGACCGGCTTCATCACCGCCCGGTAGGCGGTGTCCACGCCGTCCTGGAGCGCTCGCGCCAGGTCAGCGGGTCCGAGGGTGCGGAGCGACCCCGAACGCTGGGCGAACCCGCGGAACAGCTGCGAAAGGATCACCCCGGAATTCCCCCGGGCCCCCATGAGCGAGCCCTGGGCCAGTGCCCGGGCCACCGGGCCCACCTCGGTGCCCTGCACGCGCTCCACCTCGCGCAGCGCGGCCTCCAGGGTGAGGGCCATGTTCGAGCCGGTGTCACCGTCCGGTACCGGGAAGACGTTCAGCGCGTTGACCGCGTCCTTCTCCGCTTCGAGAACACGCGCGGCCGCCGCCACCATCTCGCGCAGGAGGCGGCCGTCAATCTCGGTGGCGGACAAACCAACCCGTCCCTTCGTTCATGCGTACCCGGGGAACTACGGGGGACCCTGAACCCGCACCCCCTGGACGTTGATCCGGACCGACCGCACCTTGAGTCCGGTCGCACCCTCCACCACGTAGCGCACCTTCTCCGTGATGTTCCGGGCGATCTCGGAGATGCGGGCGCCGTACCCCATGACAACGTACAGGTCGATGTCGACCTCGTCCCCGTCCCCGTGCACCCGGACGCCCCGGGCCAGGTTCTCCCGGCCGAGCATCTCCGCGATCCCGTCCTGCAACCGGGTGGAGGCCATGCCCACCACGCCGTAGCACTCCGTGGTGGCAACGCCGGCCAGGGTGGCGATGACCTCGTCGGAGAGCGTGATGCGTCCGAGTTCCGTCCGGACCTCCTTCGGCACCGGCCCCCCTCCCCGTGGTCCGACCTTACCTGTGGTTCGTGCCGCCTTTGGCAGACTCCTGCACGAACAGCAGCCCCGCGGCGGACCACGCACGGCCCCGCGGCCCCGGGGCGGGATTGCCCGCACCCTCCCCGCGTGATATGATGAGGCGTGTGCGCCCGGAACCTTCGCAGCGAGGGGGTGGACGGAAGTGGCTCGCCTTTGCGAGGTGTGCGGCAAGAAGTGGTGGCGGGGGAAGCAGATTTCCCACTCGCACATCCGCACGAACCGCACCTGGTCCCCGAACATCCAGCGCGTGCGCGCCGTGGTGGACGGGAAGAAGGTCCGGCTCTACGTCTGCACCTCCTGCCTGAAGGCCGGGAAGGTGCAGCGGGCCGTCTAGTCCGGGCCCGGATCGGTCGAACCTGCAGGTGGGCCGGAAGCCGCCCCTCGGGGGCGGCTTTCCGCGCGGGCGCCCCGGGTCTCCTCCAGTACCGCGGCCAGCTCGTCCCGGCCGAAGCGGTACACCGTCCCGCAGAACTCGCACCGGAGCTCGGCCTGCCCCTCCTCGCGGAGCATCGCCTCGAGCTCCGCACTGCCGAGGCTCGCCAGCACCCCCGCCGCGCGCTCCCGGCTGCACCGGCAGCGGAACTCCAGGGCCTGCTCGTCCAGCACATGATACGCAAAGCCCGCGAGGAGCCGTTCGAGCATCTGGTGGGGACCGAGCCCCGCGGCGATCGCCCGGCTCACCGCGCCCAGCTCCCGGAGGTTGGCCTCCAGGCGCTGCCGCTCCTCCTCCGCCGCGGTGGGCAGGAGCTGCATCAGGTAGCCGCCGGCGGCCGCGATGGCGCCGTCCGGGTGTACGAGCACGCCCAGGGCCACGGCGGCCGGCTGCTGCTCGGACGTCCACAGGTAGTGGGTGAGGTCCTCGGCGATCTCGCCGCTCACCAGGGGCGCGCTCCCCGTGTACATCTCCTTCAGGCCGAGGTCCCTCGTCACGTAGAGAAACCCGGTCCTGCCCACCGCCGCACCCACGTCGAGCTTGCCATCCTTCAGCGGTAGGTCCACGTGCGGGTGGGTCACGTAGCCCCGGACGTGGCCCTCTCCGTCGGCCTCGGCGAGGATGGCCCCCAGCGGGCCGTCCCCGTGGATGCGGAGGGTCACGGTCTCGCGCCCCTTCAGGCCCGCGCCCAGAAGCGCGGCCCCCACCAGGGCGCGCCCGAGTGCCGCGCTGGCGACGGGCCAGGTGTCGTGGCGCCGGCACGCCTCCGACACCAGGCCCGTGGCCTCGGCGGCAAGCACCCGGATGAGGCCGTCCCCCGCGATCGCGCGCACCAGCAGGTCGGACATGGCCTCATTGTAGCGAACCGCCGGCCGGAGACAAGGTCCGCACCGGCGGTCCGTCCGGCCGCGGCGGTGGCCCCCCTAGCCGCTCCGCCGGGAGAAGACCGACAGGATCGCGAGCAGGACCTTGCCGAGGGGCCTCGGCAGGCGGATGACCGTGATCCTCAACGCCGATCGCCCCCTTCCCCGCTACCGCCCGCGCTGCACCGTGTAGCCCAGGTACGCCAGGAAGGCGCCCAGGGCCGCCGCCCACAGGTAGGCGGGGACCGACAGCACCAGGACGAGTCCGCCCAGGACCATGAGCCCGTAGCCAAGGGCCGCGGCCGCCCGCTGCGGGCTGCGGCGTCCGATGCGCACGGCCCACCCCTCCCTGGCGCCAGCACGGCCCCCGGTTCAGTCACGTTCACAGTATGCCGGACCCGGGGGGTTTGTGCGGACGGTGCGACCGGCTACCCCGCCGAGGCCCTCCGCAGCGCAGCGATGGCCTCGCCGGCGTCCGGCTGTCCGAAGACGGCCGAGCCGGCCACCAGGACGGTGGCCCCTGCCGCCACGCAGGCCGGCGCGGTGTCGGGGGCCACCCCGCCGTCGACCTCCAGCTCGACCCGGCCGGCCAGGCCCCGGTCGGCCAACAGGCGCCGGGCGGCCGCGATCTTGGGCAGCACCTGCGGGATGAACCGCTGGCCCCCGAAGCCCGGGTTGACCGTCATGAGCAGCACCAGGTCGACCAGATCGATCACGTGCTCGATCAGGCTCAGGGGGGTGTGGGGGTTCAGGGCGACCCCGACCCGCACCCCCGCCTCCCGCACCTGGGTGAGCACCCGGTGCAGGTGCACGCACGCCTCCGCGTGCACGGTGATGAGGTCCGAGCCGGCCCGGACGAAGTCGCCGATGTACCGCTCCGGGTTCTCGATCATGAGGTGCGTGTCCAGGGGCAGCCGGGTGCGCTCCCGGATCCGCGCCACCACGGGCGGCCCGAAGGTCAGGTTCGGCACGAAGTGGCCGTCCATCACGTCCAGGTGGACCCAGTCGGCCCCTCCGGCCTCGATCCGCCGGAGCTCGCCGGCCAGGTCGGCAAAGTCGCTGCTCAGGAGCGAGGGCGCCACCTTGAGCCGCTGCGGCTCGATCGCCATCGGCGGCACCGCCCACCCCTCCTTTCCTGCCCTGCAGGCCGCCGCGTCCGGCGCTCACCAGGGCTTCTGGGCTTCGATCTCCGCGAGGAAGGCCAGGTAGTGTTCGTACCGGTGCCGGGCGATCCGCTCGCCGACCGCTGCCTTGACCGCGCAGCCGGGCTCGGCCCGGTGCAGGCAGTCGTCGAACCGGCAGGGACCCACGCGGTGGAAGTCGGGGAACAGGTGGCCCAGCGCCCGGGCCTCGACGCCCTCGAACTCCAGGTAGGTGAACCCGGGGGCGTCGGCGACGAGGCCCCCCGCCGGCAGGCGGATCAGTTCGACGTGGCGCGTCGTGTGGCGCCCGCGCCCCAGCTTGCGGGCCAGGGTCCCCACCCGGGCCTGGTACCCGGGGGCCAGCGCCCGCGTGAGCAGCGACTTTCCGGCCCCGCTCTGCCCGGCCAGGACCGAGGTACGCCCGGCGAGGCGGGCGGCCAGGTCGGGGATCCCCTCGCCGGTGAGCGCGCTCACCGGCACCACCGGATATCCCACCGTCTCCCCGTACAGCCGGCGGAAGCCCTCCACCTCCTGCGGCGTGCACAGGTCGGTCTTGTTCAGCACCAGGAGCGCCTCGATGCCGGCGTGCTCGACGTGGACCAGCACGCGGTCCAGGAAGCGGTAGTCCGCCTCCGGCTCGTGGAGGGTGAACACCACGGCGCACAGGTCGACGTTGGCCACGGGCGGCCGGCGCAGCTCGCTGGCGCGGGGCAGCACCCGGTCGATCCGCCCCTCGCCGTCCGGGGCCAGCGTGACCTCCACCCGGTCGCCGGCGAGGATGCGCCGCTCCTCCAGCCGCAGTTTCCCCCGCGGCCTGCACTCGACCTCCCGGCCATCAACCAGCACGTAGTGGATGTGGCTGTGGGATCGGATCACCTGCCCAACCGGCACGGACCGGCCTCACCCCCTTCAGGCTCGGCGTTCACGGCAGGGGGATCTCCCGGGCAGGCTTGCCGTCCGCGTAGACCAGGAGCCGGGCGCTCTCACCCGTCCACCGCACGGCGAGCTGGAAGATCTCCCCCGCCGGATGCCGGGCGTGGTGGACCGTCGTGACGCCGGCGGCGTCCACGAGGTCGACCCGGACGTCGACGGCCCCCTCCTTCCCGGGCACCTCGATGAGCTTGGTGGCCTCCCGGATCGCCGGCTGCGGCGGCCCGCTGCTCAGCGTCACGTTCACCGCCGACCCCGGGGCCACCTCGGCACCCGGCTGCGGATCCTGCGAGATGATCAGGTCCTCCGGCTGGTCCGAAGGCTGCCGCCCCACCTGGCCGAGGGCCAGCCCCTGGTCCTTGAGGAGCGCCTCCGCCTCGGCCAGCGTCTTGCCGGCCAGGTTCGGCACCTGCTGGCCGCCGCGGCTGACGACGATGTCCACCACCGTCTTCAGGCGCACCGGGACCCCCGGGCTCAGGCTCTGGGAGATTACGCGGCCCTCCGGAACCTTCGGGTCGAAGACCTCGGTGACGTTGCCGAGCTGCAGGCCCTTCTCGGCGAGGGCTGCCTCGGCCTCGGGCCGGGTCATGCGGGAGAGGTCGGGGACGGGAACCAGGCGGGGGCCCATGGACAGCCGCACCGCCACCACGCGCCCGGGCTTGACCTTCGAACCCGCCTCGTACTCCTGCCAGGTCACCCCATCCGGCGGGATCGAGTCCGAGTACTCCAGGGCGTCCACCTTGAGGACCAGGCCCGCGGCCGCCAGGCGCTCCTCCGCCTCCTGACGGCTCATGCCGACCACGTAAGGCACCTGGACGTCAGGGACGTCCAGGAGACGCATGACGTAGAAAGCCCCGGTGCCCAGGGCCGCGAGGAAGAGCGCGACGAGCCCGAGGGCAATCCACAGGCCGGCCGGGCTCCGCCTGCGCCCGGGTTCCTCCTCGTCGTCGGCGTCCACGTCCGGCGGCGGCAGGCGGCGCGCCGCCCGGGCCCGCACGGCCCGCAGGTCCTGGGTGGGGGCGTCGTCCGCGGAGAAGTGCACCCGGCCCTCCCGGTACGCGGCCAGGAACCGCTCGAGGTCGGCGCGCATGGCCTGGGCCGAGGCATAGCGGTCCTTCGGGTCCTTCTCCATCGCCCGGAGCACGATGGTCTCCAGCTCGGCCGGGATACCGGGCACGAGGGCCGAGGGCGGCCGCACCTCCTCCTGCACGTGCTTGAGCGCCACGGATACCGGCGACTCGCCGGTGAAGGGCACCCGCCCGGTGAGCATCTCGTAGAGGACCACGCCCAGGCTGTAGAGGTCGGACTTCTCGTCCGCCGGCCAGCCCCGGGCCATCTCCGGGGAGAAGTAATGGGCGGAGCCGAGCAGCGATCCGGTGTTGGTGACGGTGTCGTGGCTCACCGCGCGGGCAATGCCGAAGTCGGTCACCTTCACGCGCCCGTCCCGGGTGAGCAGGATGTTGTGCGGCTTGATGTCCCGGTGGACGATGCGGTGCCCGTGGGCGTGCGCCAAGGCGTCGAGGATGCCGACGGTGATGCGGGCGGCCTCGTCCGGCGGGAGAGGGCCGTGCGTCTGGATCCGGTGCTTGAGCGTCTCCCCCTCCACCAGTTCCATGACGATGTAGTGCAGATCGTCTTGGTGGCCGACGTCGTAAACCGACACCACGTTCGGGTGGGACAGGCTGGCAGCCGCCTGGGCCTCGCGCCGGAAGCGGCGCACGAACTCCTCGTCTGCCGCGTACTGGGGCTGCAGCACCTTGACGGCCACCGGGCGGTTCAGGAACAGGTCCTGGGCCCGGTAGACCACGGCCATGCCGCCCCCGCCCACCTTGTCGAGGACGCGGTAGCGGCCGCCGAGCACCGTACCCTGCTGCACCGCCGCGATCACCTCTCCCGCACCGTCGCGACCACGGTGACGTTGTCGTAGCCGCCGCGATCGTTGGCGAGTTCCACGAGGCGCGCCGGCAGCGTGTCCAGCCCGGCGGGGTCGCGGGCGGCCTCCGCCAGTTCGGCGGCCGTGACCAGGTTCGTGAGGCCGTCCGTGCACAGGATGAGGATGTCCCCGACCTCCCACGTGGCGACCCGCGTGTCGATGCGGACCTCGCCCGGCGCGCCGAGGGCGCTGGTCAGGAGGTTGCGCTGCGGGTGGTGCATCGCCTGCTCCTCCGTCAGCCGCCCGGCCCGGACAAGTTCGCCCACCACCGAGTGGTCCTCCGTCAGCACCTCGATCTCGCCGTCCTTGCCCACCCGGTACGCGCGGCTGTCGCCGACGTGCACGATGGCCACCTCCGGCCCGGCCACCACCGCAGCGGTGAGGGTCGTCCCCATGCCGGCGTACGCCGGATTGGCCTGCTGGGCCGCCACGATGCCGGCGTGCGCGGCCAGCGCCGCCTCCCGCAGGCCGGCCGCGGCGTCCGGGGCCCCCGCCCAGGCGGCCTGGGCGGCCGCGACGTGCTCGTGCAGGATCTGCACGGCCAGGCTGCTGGCCACCTCGCCGGCGGCGTGCCCGCCCATGCCGTCCGCGACGGCCAGGAGCGCCCACCCCTCTTGGGGGCGGAGCTCCTCCACCACGTACGCGTCCTGGTTGCCGGACCGCATCCGGCCCACGTCCGTCGCTGCCACCACCCGCACACACGGCCCTCCCTGGCGGCGGTCAGGCGGGCGCCGGAGCCCCCGGCCCGCCCGGCGTCTGCCCGAGCCGGGCAGCCGGCTGCCGGGCCCGGTTCCGGAGCTGACCGCACGCCGCATCGATCTCCCCGCCCATCTCCCGGCGCACCGTCGTCGCGATGCCGCGTGCCTCCAGCGCCCGGGCGAACCGGGCCACCCGGGCCCGACCGGGCCGGCGGTACTGCGGGCGCTCGGTCACGGGGTTGAACGGGATGAGGTTCACGTGTGCCAGGCTGCCCCGCAAGAGCCCCGCCAGGCGCCCGGCGTGCTCCTCCCCGTCGTTGACGCCCTCGATGAGCAGGTACTCGTAGGTCACCCGGCGCCCCGTCCCGGCGGCGTACTCCCGGGCAGCCGCCAGCACCTCGGCCAGCGGGTAGATCCGCGTGATCGGCATGAGCCGCGCCCGCAACTCGTCGTCGGGGGCGTGGAGAGACACCGCCAGGGTGACCGGCAGCCCCTCCCCGGCGAGCCGCCGCATCGCGGGGACCAGGCCGGCGGTCGAGATCGTGATGTGCCGGTAGCCGATGCCGGGGCCGTCCGGGTCGTGGAGCAACCGGATGGCCTTCAGCACGTTGTCGTAGTTCTCCAGGGGTTCGCCCGAGCCCATCAGGACCACGTGGCCGATCCGCTCGCCTGCCGGTACCTCCCGGCTCATGACCAGCAACTGATCGACGATCTCCCCGGCCGTGAGGTTCCGCACCAGGCCCCCCAGGGTGGAGGCGCAGAAGGTGCAGCCCATCCGGCAGCCGACCTGGGAGGAGAGGCACACGGACCAGCCGTAGTCGTGGCGCATCAGCACCGACTCGACCACGTTGCCGTCCGCCAGCAGGCGAAAGAGGAACTTCGTCGTGCGAGTGGCGGGGCTGTGCTGCCGCCGCTCCTCGACCAGGCAGCCGGGGTGCGCGACCGCTTCCAGCCGGGACCGGAGGTCCCGCGGCAGGTCCGTCATCTCGGCGAAGCTGCGGGCTGCCCGGCCGTACAGCCACCGGAAGAGCTGCCGCGCACGGTAGCGGGGCTCGCCCAGCGTTTCAACGAACGCCTCGAGCGCCTCGCGACTCAGTCCCACGAGGGCGCGCCGCCCGCCCACGGGGAGCTCGACGGGCGCCCTGTCCGGGGACAGCTCTCTGAGCTCGCGGACCACGGGATCCCCCCTTCCGCTGCCGGGAACCGACCTAGTTCCGTTCGCCCCGTCCCGCCTCATTCCCTCTCGCCAGCGTCATCCACTCCGCCGGCGCAGGCGGGCGATGAAGAACCCGTCCGTGCCGTGGCGGTGTGGAAGGAGCTGGATGCGGCCTTCCCGGACCCCCGGCTCGCCAGCCAGGCCGGCAGGCAGGTAGGGCGTCAGGTCCTCCGGGACCAGGTCCGGGTGGCGCCGGACCAGGGCCTCCACCCGCTCCTCGTTCTCCTCCGGGGTGATCGTGCAGGTGCTGTAGACCAGCACCCCGCCGGGACGCAGCGCGCCCCAGGCGGATTCGAGGATCTCGTCCTGGAGCGTGGCCAGCGCCGGGATGTCGGCCTCCTGCTTGCGCCAGCGGGCGTCCGGCCGGCGGTGGAGGGTGCCGAGGCCCGAGCACGGCAGGTCGCACAGCACGGCGTCGGCCCGCCCGGCGAAGAGCCGGCCGACCGAACGGGCGTCCGCGCACACGGTCTCGATCGACCGCAGCCCGAGCCGGCGGGCGTTCTCCTCGACGAGCTCCAGCCTTTGCGGGTGGAGGTCGATCGCAAGCACCCGCCCCCGGTCGCCCATCCGCTCGGCCAGGTGGGCGGCCTTGCCGCCCGGGGCCGCGGCCACGTCCAGCACCAGGTCGCCGGGGCGGGGGTCCACCACGGGCGCCACCAGCATGGAGGACTCGTCCTGGACGGAGAAGAGGCCCTCCCGGAAGGACGCCAGCTCCTTCAGGCTGCCCGTGCTCGCCACCCCCGACAGGACCAGGCCGTCCGGCGACCAGCGCGTCGGGTGGGCCTCCACCCCTTCCCGGGCGAGGCGCTGCCGCAGCGCGTCCCGGTCGGTACGGAGGCGGTTCACCCGCACCGTGAGCGGCGGGGTCTGGCCGAGCGCCTCCAGGAGGGCCTGAGCCTCATCGAACCCGTAGCGCGCCAGCCACCGCTCGACCAGCCAACGCGGCTGCGAGGTGAGGAGGGCGAGGTGCTGGACGGGGTCGGCGGCCGCATCGGGCAGCCGCAGCTCGGGCAGGCGCCGCAGGAGCCCGCGCAGGACGCCGCTCACGAAGCGCGCCACGCCCTCGTGGCCGTGCCGCCGCGCCAGCTCCACCGCCGCGTGGGTCGTCGCCCACTCGGGGATGCGGTCGAGGTACAGATACTCGTACACGGCCATCCGGAGGATGTTGCGGACCTGCGGGGTCATGTGCGCCAGCGGCCGGGTGGAGACCTGCTCGAGGTACCAGTCCAGGGTCTGCCGCCGCCGGATCACCCCGTAGGCGAGCTCCGTGGCCAGGGCGCGGTCCCGGGGGTCGAGGGCGCGGCGGCGGAGGACCTCGCCGAGCGCGAGGGAGGCGTAGGCCCCACCGGCGTCCACACGCCGGAGCACCTCCAGGGCCGCCTCCCGCGCCGCGCCGGCCGTACCCGCCAGCGCCCTCACCCCCCTGCCCCGCCCAAGGAAAAGGGTGTGGCCCCGCCACACCCGCCGATCGCCCTCGTACGCCGGGCACCCGCGGCGCCCCGGCCGTCAGTCGTCGTCGCGCATCATGCCGCGGATGAACAGGAGACGCAGCAGCTGGGAGACCGCCATGGCCGCCGACGCCACGTAGGTCATCGCCGCCGCCCACAGCACCGCCCGGGCGCCCCGCAGCTCCTCCCCCTGCAGGTAGCCGTGGCCCTCGAGGATGGCCAGGGCCCGCCCGGAGGCGTTGAACTCGACCGGCAGAGTGATGAGGTAGAACCCGACCGCCAGGCCGAACAGCAAGATGCCGAGGTCCATCAGCATGCCGCCGAGGGCGCTGCGCGGGAAGAACAGCCCGAGCATGAACAGCACCGGACCGCCCATGCTGCCGAGGTTCGCCAGCGGCACGAAGAAGTTCCGGGCCGTCAGCGGGATGTAGCCCATGTCGTGCTGGATGGCGTGCCCGGCCTCGTGCGCCGCGACCCCGATCGCGGACACCGAGTTGCTGTAGTAGACGCTCTCCGAAAGGCGAAGCGTGCGGGTGCGCGGGTCGTAGTGGTCCGTGAGGTGGCCCGGCGTCGGCTCCACCACCACATCGGTGAGGCCGGCGTCGGCCAGGATGGCCTCGGCGACCTGCGCGCCCGTCAGGCCCCGCAGGGTGCGCCGCCGCCCCCATTCGGCGAACGTCGACTGCACGCGGGCCTGCGCCCACAGGACGAGCGCCAGCGCGGGCAGCACCAAGATGTAGGTCCAGTCGAAGAAGAATCCCGGCATGAACATACGGCTTGCGTCCCTCCTCGTACGAGCCAGGGCCGCAGACGGGTTCAGCGTCCTTTCGTCGCGATCCTATTCTAACAACCCGGCCGGCCCGCAGCAATCGCGGCCACGCCCCGGGGCCCCTCACGGGACCGCATCGGAGCTTGCCCGACTTCAATGATCACCCGGGCCGGGCGCCGGGTTCGCGCCGCCCGGCGGGACGCCGAGGCGGTCCCCCACCCGCAGGCGGTGACCGGCGGCGTAAGATGCGCCGCTCATGCGCCGGCGGCCCTCCGGCTGCACCTCCACGAGCGCCACGGCGCCCTCCCCGCAGGCGACGACGGGCGCCCCGCCGCGGGGGACCGCCACCAAGGTGCCCGGCTCGGCCGCGGGCGCCCCGGGAACCACCTCGACAACCCACACCTTCAGGATCCCCGTCGGGGTCTCGGTGTACGCTCCGGGCCACGGGGAAAGCCCGCGCACGCGGTCGCGCACCCGTCCCGCCGGTTCACTCCAGTCGATCCGCTCGTCCTCCCGGGTGAGCCGGGGCGCGTACGTGGCGCGGGCGTGGTCCTGGGGAATGCGCGGCGCCCGGCCTTCCTCCACCAGCCGGAGTGCCTCCACGGCCAGCTCCGCCCCGAGCGCGGCGAGCCGGTCGTGAAGCGTGCCGGCCGTGTCCTGGGGCAGGATCGGGACGCTCCGCCAGATCAGCATGTCCCCGGTGTCCATGCCCTCGTCCATCCACATGATGGTGACCCCGGTCTCGGTCTCTCCGTTCATCACCGCGCGGTGGATCGGCGCCGCCCCGCGGTACCGGGGGAGCAGGGAGGCATGGACGTTGAGGCTGCCGAGGCGGGGGAGGGCGAGCACCTCGGCGGGCAGGATCTGGCCGAAGGCCGCGGTCAGGATCACGTCCGGCGCCAGTTCCCGGAGCCGGGCCACCACCTCCGGCCGGCGGACCCGGCGGGGCTGCAGGACCGGGATCCCCAGCCGCTCCGCCAGGACCTTGACGGGGGGCGGGGTGAGGCGCCCGCCGCGGCCGGCGGGGCGGTCCGGCTGGGTGACGGCCGCCACGACCGGGTGGCCGGCCCGGTGGACGGCCTCCAGGACCGGGCAGGCGAAGTCCGGGGTGCCCATGAAGAGGACGCGCAGCACTAGCCGTCCTCCCCGCTCCGGACGGCCGCCGGGTCCGACTCGGCGTCGCTCCCGCCCTCCGCCTTCTCCTGGGCTTCCGCCGGCGGGACCTCCCGCACGTTCGTCGCCTTGTCGATGTACAGGACGCCGTCGAGGTGGTCGATCTCGTGCTGGAGGCAGCGGGCCCAGAGCCCCTCGGCCTCGATCCACACCCGCCGGCCCTCGGGCGTGAGGGCGGTGACCTTCACCCGGGCCGCGCGCTCCACCTCGCCCACGTACCCGGGGATGGACAGGCACCCCTCGGTGCCGACCTCCGCCCCCTCGGCCTCGAGGATCTCGGGGTTGATGAGCTTGAGCAGGCCGTGCGGCTCCCCGCAGTCCGCCACGATGACCCGCTTGAGCACGCCGACCTGTGGGCCGGCCAGGCCCACGCCGGGCGCTGCGTACATGGTCTCCGCCATGTCGTCGAGGAGGCGCCGGAGGGCCGGGCCGATCTTCTGGACCGGCCGGGCCTTGCGCCGCAGGATGGGGTCCGGGTGCAGTACGATGGGCAGGACGGCCATGTACTCGCCTTCCTTTCTGCAGCTCCGAGCTCTCGGCCTCAGAGCATCGAGTAGGGCCCGACGTCGACGGTGAGCCGCACCTCCCGGCCGCGCCGCCAGCGCGAGGGCGGACCGCCCAGGGCGGCGCGCACGGCCCGCACCAGACCGTCCCGGTCGGGCCCCTTCAACACCACATGATAGCGGTAGAGTCCCCGCAAGAGCGCGAGGGGCGCCGGCACGGGGCCCAGAATCTCGGCCGGCGCGGCGGCGGCCTCCGCCTCGAGCAGCCGAGTCGCGGCATCGGCGCTCGCCGCCACTTCCGCCTCCGCGGGGCCGGCGAAGACCAGGCGGACGAACTCGGCGAACGGCGGGTATCCCATCAGCCGCCGCCAGGCCGCCTCCTGCTCGAAGAAGCTATCGTAGTCGTGGGCAGCGGCGGTGCGGACGGCGAAGTGGTCCGGCTGGTACGTCTGGACCACCACGCGCCCGGGGCGATCCCCCCGCCCGGCACGGCCCGCCACCTGGGCGATGAGCTGGAAGGTGCGCTCCGCCGCCCGGAAGTCGGGCAGGCGCAACGTGGTGTCGGCCAGCACCACGCCGACCAGGGTGACCCCCGGCAGGTCCAGCCCCTTGGTGACCATCTGGGTGCCCACCAGCACGTCGGCCCGGCCCTGCGCCAGCGCGCCGAGGATGCGGGCGTGGCTGCCCCTGCGGCGGGTGGTGTCCACGTCGAGCCGGACCACGCGCGCCCGGGGGAAGAGCCGGGCGAGTTCCGCCTCCACCCGCTCGGTCCCGCTGCCCAGGAGCCGGATCGAGGGGGACCCGCACCGGGGGCAGGCCGAGGGAGGAGGCTGGCGGTGGCCGCAGTAGTGGCACGCCATGTAGGCCCCGGTACGGGCCGGACGGTGCAGGGTGAGCGCCACGGAGCAGCGGGGGCACGTCACCGCCTCGCCGCAGGCCCGGCACAGGGCGAACGTGTGAAAGCCCCGGCGGTTCAGGAACAGGATGGCCTGTTCCCCCCGTGCCAGCGCATCGCCCAGCGCCTCCTCGAGCCGCCGGCTGAAGAGGCCCGCCCGTCCGGACCGCAGCTCGGCCCGCATGTCCACGATCTCCACGGGCGGCAGCGGGCGCCCGCGCACCCGCTCCGGCAGGCGGACCAGGGCCACCCGCCCCTCCCGGGCCCGCCAGAACGTCTCCAGGGCCGGGGTGGCACTTCCCAGGAGCACGAGCGCCCCCTCGCGCCGGGCCCGCTCCTCCGCCACCTCGCGGGCGTGGTAGCGGGGCACCTCGTCCTGCTTGTAGGTCGCCTCGTGCTCCTCGTCCACCACGATGAGCCCGAGGCGCTCGAACGGGGCGAACACCGCGGAGCGGGCGCCGACGGCGATGTCGACCTCGCCGCGCCGGATCCGCAGCCACTCGTCGAAGCGCTCGCCCGGGGACAGGGCCGAGTGCAGCACGGCCACGCGGCCGGTGAAGCGGGCCCGGAAGCGGGCCACCGTCTGCGGCGTCAGGGCGATCTCGGGTACCAGGACGATGGCCTGCCGCCCGGCCGCCACGACCCGGGCGATGGCCTCCAGGTAGACCTCCGTCTTCCCCGAGCCGGTCACCCCGTGAAGGAGCACCGGCTGGCGGGGCGGGGGAGCGGCCAGGGCCTCCTCCACCTTCGCCACCGCTGCCGCCTGCGCCGGGGTGAGGGCGGGCGGCGAGGCCGGCTCCGTCTCCACCGCGCCCTCCGGGCCCAGCGGGTCCCGCCGCACGGGGAGGTCCACCCGCCGGACGAGCCCGCCCCGCACGAGGGCCGCGGCAGCCCCCCGGGCGTCGCCCCCGACGGTGCGCTCGAGCGCCTCGAGCGGCACCGGCCCGCCGGCCCCGAGGAGCGTCCGCAGGACCGCCGCCTGGCGGGGAGCCCGGCTCCCGAGCCGCGCGGCCGCCTCTGCGGCTGCTTCCGCCCCGACGGCCAGCGCGAGCGCGGCGCGGCGGCGCGGCCGCACCTCCCCGCGGCGTGCGCCGGCGGGAATGAGGAGGCGCAGGGCCGCCGCCAGCGGGCACAGGTACCGGCCGGCCACCCAGCGGGCCAGGTCGAGCAGGGCGGGAGGCACCGGCGGGAGGCCGGTCACGATCTCCCCGAGGGGCCGAACCTCCACCCCGGGCGGAGCCGCCGGCGCCGGCTCCACGTAGCAGCCCAGGATCTGCCGGCGCCCGAAGGGTACGGAAACCCAGGCCCCCGGCGCCAGCCGGCCACGGAGCGGGTCGGGGACCGAATAGGTGAAGAGGCGGTCCGCCCCGGCCGCGGCCAGGTCGACGGCCACCCGGGCGTACCGGGGCGCGCCCTCCGGCCCGCCCCCCGCCGCGGTCGGCTCAGCCATGCTCCGGATCCCTCCGGCCGAGGAGCGCTGCCACGCGGTCCAGGATCGCCGCGGCCAGCGCGTCCTTCGACATGAGGGGGAGGTCCTCCTGGCGGCCGTCCCGGTGCACGAGCACGGCCCGGTTCGTGTCCACCGCGAACCCGGCGTCCGGCTGGGTCACGTCGTTGGCCACGATGAGGTCGAGGTTCTTCTCCTCCAGCTTGCGGCGGGCATACTCGGCCAGATCCGCGGTCTCCGCCGCGAAGCCCACCAGCACCTGACCCGGGCGCTTCTGCCGGCCCAGGTCGGCGAGGATGTCCGGGTTCCGGACGAGCTCCAGCACGAGGCGGTCCTCGCCCTTCTTGATCTTGTGCGGCTGGAACACCGCAGGCCGGTAGTCCGCCACCGCGGCGGCGCCGATCGCCACGTCGAGCCACCCGGCGCGGGCCAGCACCGCCGCGTGCATGTCCCGGGCGCTTTCCACGTGGACGACCTCGACCCCCTCCGGATCGGGAAGGTTCCCCGGACCCGCCACCAGGACCACCTGCGCCCCGCGGCGGGCCGCCTCCCGCGCCAGCGCGTAGCCCATCTTCCCGGTCGAACGGTTGGACAGGAACCGCACCGGATCGAGCGCTTCCCGGGTCGCCCCCGCCGTCACGAGGACGCGACGGCCCGCCAGGGTCGGGTCCACGGCTCCCCCGCCCGCCCCGGCGGCGCGGTGCGCGCACACCAGGCGGACGGCCTCGGCGAGGATCGCCTCCGGCTCGGGCAGCCGGCCCGTGCCCCGCAGCCCGGAGGCCAGGTACCCCGTCTCGGGCGCCATCACGTGGTAGCCGATCTCCTCGAGCCGCCGGAGGTTCGCCTGGGTGAGCGGGTGCCGGTACATGTGCTCTTCCATCGAGGGGCAGACGAGCACGGGGCACGCCACCCCGAGGGCGGCGGCGGTCACCGGATCGCCCGCCATCCCGGTCGCCAGCCGGGCCACCGTGTTCGCGGTCGCCGGCGCGACGATGAGGAGGTCGGCGCGGCGGGCCAGGATCACGTGATCGACGTGACCGTGGCGCTGCTCGGCCAGCAGGTCCGTCTGCACCGGGTTGCCCGACAGCGCCTGGAAGGTGAGCGGCGAGACCAGCCGGGTCGCCGCCGGGGTCATGAGCACGTGGACGGTCGCCCCCGCCTGCACGAGGCGGGAGCAGAGGGCTGCCGCCTTGTAGGCGGCGATGCCCCCGCTCACGCCCAGGAGCACGGTCTTCCCACGCAGCACGCCCCTCACCTCGATGGGCCCGAGGATGGTGGAAAGGGGGCGCCGGCGGCGCCCCCCGGTCACTTGATGCCTTCCTTCGTGCGCTCGTACAGGAGCCGGCCGGACGCCAGCTCCTCGAGGGCGATGCTGACCGGCTTGTTGGACCGGCTGTCCACCTGCGGCGGCTTGCCGTTCATGAGCTCGCGGGCCCGCTTGGCGGCGGCCACGACCAGGGTGTACTTGGAGTCGACCTTCTCGATGAGCGTGTCGATGGACGGCTTGATCACGGTTCGATGACCCCCTTCTCCAGCAGGGTGCGGATGAGCTCCCGCCCCCGGCGGCCGACGCGGCACTTCTCGGCCACGATGATCGCCCGGAGCTGGGAGACGGCATGCTCGAGGTCGTCGTTGACGAGGACGTAGTCGTACTCGAGCCCCTGGGCGATCCAGCGGGGTGCCTCCGCCAGGCGGCGCCGGATCGCCTCCTCGGTCTCGCTGGCCCGCCGGCGCATCCGGACCTCCAGCTCCGCCATGGACGGCGGGAGGACGAACACCGACAGCGCGTCCGGGTACTGGCGCCGCACGGCCGTCGCGCCGGCGATGTCGATGTCCAGGATGATGTCCTCCCCCCGGGCCAGCGCCTCCTCCACCGGTTTACGCGGGGTGCCGTAGTAGTTGCCGTAGACCTCGGCCCACTCGAGGAGGTCCCCCGCCTGGACCCGGCGCTCGAACTCCTCCCGGGTGACGAAAAAATACTCGACCCCGTCCCGCTCACCGGGACGAGGGGGACGGGTGGTCACGGAGACCGAGAACCGGACTCCGGAGCCCTGCCGGAGGAGCGCCCTGCAAATGGCGCCCTTCCCGACCGCCGAGGGTCCGGTCACGATGATGAGCAAACCCCGGCCAGCTCGCAAGTGCCTACGCTCCTCCGGATGCCCCGGCTATTCCTCACCGGCCTCCTCCGGCGGTGCCTCCCGGCTCGTCAGGCGGTGGGCGACCGTCTCCGGCTGTACCGCCGACAGGATCACGTGGTCCGAGTCGGTGATGACCACGGCACGGGTCCGCCGGCCGTAGGTGGCGTCGATGAGGACGCCCTTGTCCCGGGCCTCCGTGATGATGCGCTTGATCGGCGCCGACTCCGGGCTGACGATGGCCACGATCCGGTTGGCGGACACGATGTTGCCGAAGCCGATGTTCACCAGCTTGATCTCGGGCACCCCGAGGTCCTCCCTTGCTCGCCCACGGTCCCCTGCCCGTACCCAGGCGGGGGCGCTTCCGCTGCTCACTCGATGTTCTGCACCTGCTCGCGGATCTTCTCCAGTTCGGTGCGAACGGCCAGCACGCGGCCGGCGATGGCCAGATCCTGCGCCTTGGCGCCCAGTGTTCCGATCTCCCGGCCCATCTCCTGCACCAGGAAGTCCATCTGCCGCCCCACCGGCTCGGACCTCGGGCCCCCCACGCCCGCCAGCAGCCGGCGGAACTGGTCCAGGTGGCTCCGGAGCCGCACGATCTCCTCCGTGATGTCGGCACGCTCGGCGAAGAGGGCGACCTCCTGCGCCAGCCGGGCCGGGTCGACCAGACCCGGTGCCCCGAGTTGCCCGAGGCGCTGCTCGAGGCGCCTGCGGTACTCCTCCACCACGGCGGGCGCCCGACCGGCGATCTCGCCCACGGCCTCCTCGATGCGGCCCAGCCGCTCCCCGAGGTCAGCCGCCAGCGCCGCACCCTCCCGCTCCCGCATGGCGACCAGGGCGGAGACTGCGGCCCGCAGCGCCTCGCTCAGTGTGCCCCACACCAGATCCTTCGGAATGTCGGGCTGGTCAACGATCAGGACGTCCGGCAGTCTCAACAGAATGTCTGCGGTTAGCTCCAGTTTCCTTCCGATGACGTCCGATAGCTCTCTCAGCGCACTATCATACGCGAGCGCCAGTTCCCTGTCAACCAAGATCCGGGGGCGGGCCGCCCCAGCCGGGCGCCAGTCGACGGCCACCTCGACCCGGCCCCGGCGGACCTCCTCCTGGATCAGCCGGCGGGCGTCGTCCTCCAGGGCCACGAGGGGTCGCGGCAGCCGCAGCACGATCTCGGCGTAGCGGTGGTTCACCGCCCGCAGCTCGGCCGTGAAGCGCCCGGCCGGGCCCTCCGCCTCGCCGCGGCCGTACCCCGTCATGCTCCGCAACCGCCGCTCCCTCCTCAGCCGATGCGAACCTGGGCGGTCATACGGTCCAGCGCCTCCTGCAGGCGCTCGTCCGGGAGGCAGAGGGACAGCCGGACGTAGCCCTCGCCGCCGGGCCCGTATCCGATCCCCGGCGTTACCACCACCCCGGCCTTCTCCAGCAGAAGGGTGGCGAAGCTCGTCGACGTGTGCCCCGCCGGCACCGGCACCCAGAGGTAGAAGGTCCCCCTAGGCGCCTCCACGTCGAGCCCCATCCGGCGCAGGGCCTGCACCGCCATGTCGCGGCGGCGGGCGTAGACCGCGTTCATCCGGCGGATGAACGCCTCCGCCTCCGGTGACTCCAGCGCGGCGGCCGCGGCCATCTGGATGGCGGTGAACTGGCCGGAGTCCAGGTTCGTCTTCACGATCCCCAGCGCCCGGTACAGGGCATCCGCATTCCCGACCGCGGCCGCGATGCGCCACCCGGTCATGTTGAACGGCTTGGAAAGGGACCAGAACTCGACGGTCACGTCCCGGGCGCCGGGGACCTCGAGGGCGCTCGGGGCCACAAAGCCGTCGAAGGTCATCTCCGAGTAGGCGTTGTCGCTCACCAGGAGGATGTCGTGCTGCCGGCAGAAGGCCACGGCCTCTTCGTAGAAGGCGCGGTCGGCCACCGCGCCCGTCGGGTTGTTGGGATAGTTCACGAAGAGCAGCTTGGCCCGGCGGGCCACGTCCGTCGGGATGGCCCCCAGGTCCGGCAGGAAGCCGCGCTCCCGCCGGAGCGGCATCACGTACGGTTCACCGCCGGCCAGCCGGGTCTGCGTGAGGTACACGGGGTAGGCCGGGTCCGGCACCAGCACGACGTCGCCGGGGTCCACGTAGGCCCAGATGAGGTGCGCGAGGCCCTCCTTCGAGCCGATGAGGGCCAGGACCTCCCGGTCGGGGTCGATCTCGACCCCGAACCGGCGGCGGTAGAAAGACGCCACGGCGCGGCGGAAGGCCGGGTGCCCCTCGTAGTCGGGGTAGCGGTGCCAGCGGGGATCCCGGATCTCCTGCGCCATCCGCTCGACCACGAAGTCGGGGGTGGGCAGGTCCGGGTCGCCGATGCCGAGGGAGATCACGTCCACCCCTCGCGCCGCCACCTCACGGCGCTTGCGGTCGATCTCGGCGAACAGGTAGGGCGGGACGGACTCGATCCGTCGGGCAGGCCTGGGCACGTTCCCTCGCCTCCTCAGCTCCGGGCGGCGGCCTCTCGCCGCCAGTCCCGCGTGAACTCGCCGCGGCAGACCTCGTTGGCGGGGCCGGTCTGGTAGACGTGTCCGTCCTCCGCCCACTCCACGCGCAGGGTCCCGCCGGGAAGGTGCACGTCCGCGGTGCGCCCGGACCGCCCCGTCAGGCTGGCGGCGACGAGCGCGGCGCAGGCGCCGGTCCCGCAGGCCAGCGTGATCCCGCTTCCCCGCTCCCAGGTGCGCATCCGCAGCTCGCCCGGCCCCTCGGGGCGGACGAAGTGCACGTTCGTGCGCTGGGGAAACAGGGGATGGTGCTCCAGAGCGGGCCCCACGTGCGCCAGGTCGATCCGGTCCAGGTCCGCGTCGGTGAAGATCACGATGTGGGGGTTGCCCATGGAGACCGCCGCGAACGTGAACGACTCGCCGGCCGCTTCCACCGTCTCGGCGAGGACCGGCCCGCGCTCGGGTCCGGTCAGCGGGATCTCGGTGCTCCGCAGGCGGGGCGGGCCCATGTCCACCCGGACTCCCTGCACCCGGCCGGCCTCGTCCAGGACGATCTCGGGGACCACCGGGCCGGCCAGCGTCTGCACGCGGATCCGGGTCTTGCGCACGAGCCCGCGTTCGAAGGCCAGCCGGGCGAACGAGCGCATGCCGTTGCCGCACATCTCGCCCTCGCTCCCGTCGGCGTTGAACATGCGGAAGCGGAGGTCGAAGCCCGGCTCGGTGGGAGGGAGGATGACGATGAGGCCGTCGGCGCCGACACCGAAGTGCCGGTCGCTGACGGCCCGGGCGAGAACTGGGAACTCCTCCTCGGGAAGGCGCTCGGCGAAGTTGTCAATGAAGATGTAGTCGTTCCCGAGCCCTTCCATCTTGGTGAAGCGAACCAATCCCCCCGAACCCCCTCGGTCAAGCCTCCTGGAGCCCGTCGAACACGACCATTATAGAGCGGCGCCTCCCGCACCGTCAAAACCGGCCCCGCTCGGATCGCCTCGCGCATGGTTGCGGGAGGAGACCGGGCTAGCCGGCCTGACGGCGCAGGATGTCCAGGACCTGGGGGTCGATCCGCCCCATCGCCGTCAGATCCCGCTCCTCGAAGTTCTCGCGCCCGATCCAGCGCTCGAGCGCCTGCCGCACCTCTTCACGACCGGCGGCCGCCGTGTCGAGGAAGCCGAGCCTGGCCAGGTGGCCGGCGATCTCGTTCCACAGGGCGTCGTCGAGGACCACGGCGGTCTCCGGGTCGGCCTTCTCGAAGTAGAGCCGCCAGAGGCCCAGGAGGCGCTCGAGTTCGGCGAAGGGATCGGGGTGGTCGTCCACCCGCAGGTCGATCAGCCGGTCGTTGAACCCTCCGTACCCGCCCTTCTCCTTGACCACCAGCAGGGCGGCCGACTGCTTGCCCCGGGTGTCGCCGCCCTCCCGCTGGCCGGCCTTGAGCGCCTCCAGGAGTCGGACGGAGAGGGGGCCGGCCGTCGACAGGAAGGTCTCGGCCATGGCCTCCACCACGCGGGGTCCGGCCAGGATGTTGCCCTGGCAGGCGAAGCCGTCGCCGGTCACGCTGCCGGCCCACGGCATGCACTTCGCGCCGGTGAAGCTGGCGGCCCGGCCCTGCGCGTCGACGATGCCGACCTGGCGCAGGTCCCGGTCGGGGTCTTCGGCGACGAGCCGGTCCAGCACCTCCTGGGCCGACAGCCCGCCGGCCAGGAGCTCGAGGCCCTTCGGCCCGTAGGTGGTGTTGGCGAAGGACTGGGTCGCGATCGCGCCGACCCCGGCCCGGGCCCATGGCACCACCGCGCCCACCGCGAGGAACCGGGACTGCACCGCGACTCCCCACTCGCCCGCCACGGGGTCCCGGGCAACGATGGAGAACGTGGCAACCGGCGGATCGGCATGAGTGCTGCGCACGAGACATTCCTCCCTAGCGATCCTTCAGCCGGGGGTCCAGGGCGTCCCGGAGACCGTCACCTGCCAGGTTCAGCGCCAGCACCACGAGGAAGATGGCCATGCCGGGCAGGAGCGACAGATGCGGGGCCGTGCGGATGTACTTGCGGCCGTCGCTCAGCATGACCCCCCACTCGGCGGTGGGAGGCTGGGCACCCAGGCCCAGGAAACTCATCCCGGCCGCCGCCGTGATCATCCAGCCCACGTCGAGCGTGGCGGCCACGATGATCGGGGAGAGGACGTTTGGCAGGATGTGGCGGACCAGGATGCGCCAGTCGGGGGCCCCCAGGGCGTGCTGGGCCTCGATGAACTCCCGGTCCCTGAGCGCCAGCACCTGACCGCGCGCGATCCGGGCGTAGTACGGGATGCCCGTGATGGCGACGGCCAGCATGGCGTTCGTGAGGCCAGGCCCCAGGGCGGCGATGATGGCGATGGCGAGGAGCACGTACGGGAACGCCATCAGGATGTCGACACCCCGCATCGCCACGGCGTCGAACGGCCCGCGGTAGTAGCCGGCCAGGACCCCGATGATCACCCCGACCACCATCGCCTCCAGGGTGGCGAGGAAACCGACTCCGACGGAGAGGCGAGTCCCCCACAGAAGGCGACTCAGGACGTCGCGGCCGAGTTCGTCGGTGCCGAGGAGGTGCCCGGGCGTTCCGGGGGGCCGCAGGCGCAGGGTCAGGTCGACGTCCCGGGTCGGGTGGTACGGGGCGATCCAGGGAGCCAGGAGGCCGAGGAGCACCACGACCACGAGAAAGGCGAGTCCGGCCACGGCGAACCGGTCGCGCCTCAGCCGCCTCCAGACCGTCCTCCAGCCGCCTCCCCCCGGCATGGGCGCACGTCCGGGTTCCGGCGGCGACGGCGCGGAACCGGCCAAGTCAGCAAGATGGGGCTCTGCGCTCACTCCGGTTCCCCCTCTAGCCGTACCGGATACGCGGGTCCACGACCGCATAGAGCAGGTCGACTACGAGGTTGACGAGCACGTAGGAGGACGCCACCAGGAGGACGGCCCCCTGGACTAGCGGAAAGTCCCGCGCCTGGATGCCGTTGACCATGAGGAGGCCGATGCCCGGCCAGGAGAAGACCATCTCCACCATCACAGCGCCGCTCAGGAGGTATCCGACCTGCATCCCGACGACCGTGATGACCGGGATGAGCGCGTTGCGAAGGGCGTGCCGGTAGATGACGGCGCGCTCGGGCAGGCCCTTGGCCCGGGCGGTCGTGATGAACTCCTGGCGGATTACCTCCACGAGGCTGGAGCGGGTCATCCGGCCGATCACGGCCGCCGCGCCGGTCGCCAGGGTGAGAGAGGGAAGGACCATGTGGGCCAGAGTGTCCAGCACCCCGGTGGTGTTCGGGGAGTTCATCCCGGAGACGGGGAGGATGGGCCACCGCAATCCGAAAAGGATCTGGAGCACGATCCCGAGCCAGAACACGGGGAGGCAGAAGCCCACGAGGGCCAGCAGCATCCCGGCGCGATCGGCCAGGCTGTACTGGCGTGTGGCGGAGACGACCCCGGCGGCCAGTCCGAGAACCACCGCCAGGACCGTGCTGCCCACCGTGAGGAGCGCCGTGGCCCCGAAGCGCTGCAGGACCAGAGGCAGCACCTCACGCTTGAGCTGCAGGGAGCGCCCCCAGTTCCCGGCCAACACGTTCCCGAGCCACCGGAGGTACTGGACGACCAGCGGCTGGTCGAGGCCCAGCTCGTGGCGAAGCCGGGCGAGGGATTCTTCAGTGGCCTTTGGACCCAGGATGATCTGGGCCGGGTCGCCGGGGGCCAGGTGCATGATGAGGAACACCAGCACCGTGACCCCCAGCAGGACCGGGACGAGCGCGGCGAGACGCCTCAGGGCGTACCGGACGAGCGGGCTCAAGGCTGGATGTCCACCGTCTCGAACCGGAATACGCCGGTCGGATGCAGCTGGAAGCCCTTGATCGACTTCTTGTACGCTACGATCTGGGTCTCGTGGTCCACCCAGATCCAGGGGGCGTCCGCCACGAGAAGCTTCAGCGCCTCCTCGTACAGGGGCTGGCGCTCCGCCTGGGTGCGCAGCCGCTGGGCCTGCTTCAGGAGTTGGTCGGCCTTCGGGTTCGAGTAGTAACCCAGGTTGAAACCGTTCGGGGGGGCCTGGTCGCTTGCGAGGAGGTAGTGGAGGAAGTTGTCCGGGTCGCCGTTGTCACCGATCCACGACATCTCGAACATCTCGGGCAGCGAGGACTTGTCGCCCATCACCTTGTCGAGGTAAGTGCCCCACTCGAAGGTCTGGATCCGGGTCTGGATGCCCACAGCCTGGAGGTCCGCCTGGATGGCCGTCGCCATCTCCCTGGGCTGCTGCATACCGGAGCCCGACTCCGGTACCCAGAATTCGGCGGAGAAACCGTTCGGATAACCCGCTTCCGCCAGCAGCTGCTTTGCCTTCTCCGGGTCGTACGGGTATTGCGGCACGTCCTTCGTGTAACCCCACACCACCGGCGGCAGCGGACCTGTGGCAAGGACGCCGGTACTACGCAAGAGCTGCTCCACGATAGCCTTGCGGTTGACCGCGTAGTTCACGGCCTGCCGGACCTTCGGATTGTCGAAAGGAGGCTTGGTGGCGTTGAGCACCACGTACCAGACGTGCATCCCCGGCTGCTCCTGGACCTCGTACTGCGGGTTCTGCTTCAGCCGGGCGAGGTCCTCCGGCGGGATGCCCACGATGAAGTCGAGCTGGCCAGCTTCGAACTCGGTGAGCCGGGCCTGGTCCTCGATCACGGGCCGGTAGATGACCTGGTCGATCTTCGGAGCACCCTTCCAGTACTCCGGGTTCTTCTCCAGGACGACCTCGACGCCCGGCGTCCAGCGCACGAAGCGGAACGGGCCCGTCCCAACCGGGTGCTTGGTGAAGTCCTTGCCGTACTTCTTCACGGCCTCCGGACTCACGATGCTGGCCGCGTGGATCGCGAGGTTGGAAAGGAAGGGAGCATACGGTTCCTTGAGTTCAATCTCTACTGTATATGGATCCTTGATACGGACCTCTTTTACCTTTCCAAAAGTAAAATCAGCGTAGGCGAACTCACCCGTGTTGTGATAAGGATGATTCGGATCGATCTGCCGCTCGATCGAGAACTTCACGGCATCGGCGTTGAACTCCGTCCCGTCGTGGAACTTCACGCCCTTGCGCAGGTGGAAGGTGTACACCAGGCCGTCCTGGGAGATGTCCCACGACTCGGCGAGGCCGGGCTCCAGCTCCGTGCTGCCGTCCTTGAACCGGACGAGCCGGTCGAACATCCCGTCGGCGGCGCGGCTCGAGTTGTAGTCGGATATCTGGGCAGGGTCCAGGTTCGTCGGTTCCGCCTGCAGCCCCACGACGATGGTCTTGCCGGTCGCCTTCTGGCCCGCCTCGGTCGTCGACCCCGCCCCCTGTCCGGGCTTCGTCTCCGCGCCCTGGGAAGCCGGCCGCGTGCACCCGGCCAGGGATCCCAGCAGCAGGGCGGAGGCCAGGACGATGCCAATTGCTCTGCGCACTGCCATCCCCCTCGATCTTGTGCTTTATATTTACGAGTTTTGATAGCAGCCCCCGCCGCTTTTCATTCATTCTACCTGCGCGTCCGGAGCAAAGGCAACCGCCCCACTGATACACCGCCCCAATGATACAGCGCAGCAGAGGGACCCCCGTACCACAGGCCCGCTCCAGGGCGGCGGAGCAGGCGCCGGCAGCGGCATCGTACGAGATCCATCACCGCGTCGAAGACGTCGGCAGATACGGAATCCCCCGCACCGGCGCCAGCGCGCGCAGGACGAGCAGGGCCTGCGGAGCGCCGGCCACCGCTGCCACCACGGCCCAGTCCCGCAGGGCCAGCGGGGCGGTCTCCATGACCACCGCCAGGGGTGGCCAGTAGACGGAGGCCAGGAGGAGCAGGAGGGACGATGCCACCGCCGCGACCAGCCAGGGGTTGGAGTACCACCCCACCTCCCAGATGCTGCGGGTCTCCGACCGGCAGTCGAACACGTGCACGAGCTGGGCCAGCACCAGCCCGGTGAAGGCGAGCGTGCGGGCCCGGGTCACGTCCCCGGTCCGCAGGCCCCACACGAAGAGGCCGAGCGTGCTCAGACCGATCACGAGCCCCCGGGTGAGGATTCGCCGCCCCAGGCCGCGGGCGAAGACGCCCTCGTCGGGGGGCCGGGGCGGGCGCCGCATGACGTCCGGGTCGGGGGGATCGACCCCGAGGGCGAGGGCGGGGAGACCGTCCGTGACGAGGTTCACCCACAGGATCTGGATCGGCAGGAGCGGCAGCGGCAGGCGGCTCACGGCGGCGAGGAACATCGTCAGGACCTCGCCGGTGTTGCAGGACAGGAGGTAGCGGATGAACTTGCGGATGTTGTCGTAGATCCCGCGTCCCTCCTCCACCGCGGCCACGATGGTCGCGTAGTTGTCGTCCGCCAGCACCAGCTGGGACGCCTCCCGGGTGACGTCGGTCCCCGAGAGCCCCATGGCGATGCCGATGTCGGCCTCCTTGACCGCCGGCGCGTCGTTCACGCCGTCGCCGGTCATGGCAACGACCTCCCCGCGGGCGCGGAAGGCCCGGACGATCCGGAGCTTGTGGGCGGGGGACACCCGGGCGAAGACGCGCACACGGCCGGCCGCCTCCTCCAGCTCGCGGTCCGTCAGGCGATCCAGGTCGCTGCCGGTGAGGACCGGGTCGCCTGCCCGGGCGATGCCGAGCTCGCAGGCGACCGCCCGAGCGGTCGCCGGGTGGTCGCCGGTGATCATCACCGTCCGGATGCCCGCCCGGCTGGCCGCCGCCACGGCCCGCCGGACCTCGGGCCGCGGCGGGTCGATCATGCCCACCAGGCCGGCGAAGGTGAGATCCTCCTCGAGCGCGTCGGCCGCCTCCCCGAGCGCGTCGGGCTGGCGCGCGAGCTGCGGGGGCACCTGCCGCAGCGCCACCGCCAGGACGCGCAGCGCCTGCGCGGCGAGACGGTCGGCGGTGGCGGCCACCACCCGCCGGTCGGACTCCGCGAGCGGCCGCTCCCGCCCGTCGGCCCCCAGGATGCGGGTGCACCGGGCCAGCACCGTGTCCGGCGCCCCCTTGAGGTACAGG
Organism: Caldinitratiruptor microaerophilus; assembly: GCF_025999835.1. NCBI lineage: Bacteria > Bacillati > Bacillota > Clostridia > Eubacteriales > Symbiobacteriaceae > Caldinitratiruptor > Caldinitratiruptor microaerophilus. The sequence goes on from NZ_AP025628.1 coordinate 1,770,092, forward strand.
GAGAGGTCCCCGCCCGCCCGGTCCCGCACGACCACCGACATCCGCCGGCGCTCCGGGGTGAACGGCGCCTCGGCCAGGGTCTCCCACGCCGCCCGCAGCCGCGCCGGGTCCCGACCGGCCTTGGCGGCGGCCACGAGGAGCGCGCCCTCGGTCGGGTCACCCTGGATCGACCATCCCCGGCGCCCGTCCCGCCCGGGGCGGCCCCGGCCCCCGGCACGCGGCGGCAGGAGGACCGCGTTCGTGCACAGCGCCCCGCCGGCGAGCGTGCGCAGGAGGGCGGGGTGGCCCTCCGGGTCGGCCCGCCGGCCCTCCAGGAGGAACTCCCCCTCCGGGCGGTATCCGTCGCCGGTGACCTCGTACAGCCGCCCGCCCGCCCACACGGCCCGGACCATCATCTCGTTCCGGGTCAGCGTCCCGGTCTTGTCGGACAGGATGGCGGTGGCGCAGCCGAGCGTCTCGACGGCCTGGAGCCGCCGCACGATGGCGCGCCGCCGGATCATCCGCTGCACGCCCACCGCCAGGGCCACGGTGACGATGGCCGGCAGCCCCTCCGGGATCGCGGCCACGGCGAGGGAGACCCCGGTGAGGAACATCCGGGCGAAGGGCTCCCCGCGCAGGGCCCCCGCCAGGACCACGACCGAGCACAGCGCCACGCTCACGGCGACGAGCCACCGCCCGAGCTGGGCCAGGCGGCGCTGGAGCGGGGTCGGCCCCTCCTCCGCCTCCTGGATGAGTCCGGCGATGCGGCCCACCTCGGTCTCCATCCCGGTGGCGACCACGACGGCGTCCCCCCGCCCCCGGGTGACGACCGTCCCCATGTAGACCATGTTCCGGCGGTCCCCCAGCGGAGTCTCCGCCGGCCCCCGCCAGCGGGCGTCCTTGGCGACGGGGACGGACTCGCCGGTCAGGGCCGCCTCGGTCACGGCCAGCGCGTGCGCCCGCAGGAGGCGCGCGTCCGCCGGGACGCGGTCACCGGCCTCGAGCACCAGCACGTCGCCAGGCACCACCTCCGCCGCGGGCACCGGCTGCACGCGGCCGTCGCGCCGAACCCGGGCGACGGGGGCCGCCAGCTGCCGGAGCGCGGCCAGCGCCTCCTCGGCCCGGTACTCCTGGGCGAAGCCGAGGAGGGCGTTCAGGACCACGATGGCGATGATCGTGTACGCGTCCGCCCGCTCCCCCATGGCCCAGGAGACGCCCGCCGCCACCAGCAGCACGAGGACCATGAAGTCCTGGAACTGGGCGAGAAGCAGGTGCCACCACGGGTCCGGCGGTCTCTCCCGCAGGACGTTCGGGCCGGCGACCCCGAGCCGGCGCCGGGCCTCCCCGCTATCCAGGCCCTCGCCGTCACGGACCCCCAGGACCGCCAGGACCTCGGCGGTTTCCATCGCATGCCAGGCGCGCCCGGACAAAGACCTCCCTCCCCGGGGCCCGGAGCCCCCGGGAGAAGGTGTACGCGCCCGGCCAGGGAAAAAGACTGGCCCGCCCGCCGCTCAGCGGACGGGCGGGCGGCGACCGGACCACCCGGCTGCCGCCTCGTAGGCGGCGCCGATCCGGAGCACCGTGGGCTCGTCGAAGACCCGGCCGACGATCTGCAGGCCCACCGGCAAGCCGCCCTCCGTGAACCCGCACGGGACCGACAGCGCGGGCTGGCCGGTGACCGAGAAGGGCGCGGTGAAGCGGATGAGCGCCTCCGCCACGGGTTCCTGCTCTCCGCCGGCGTACGTCCAGATTCCCTGCCCGATGGGCGCGGCGGGGATCGGCAGGGTCGGCGTGAGGAGGGCGTCCACCCGGGCCATGACCTGCGCGACCTCGCGGGCCAGTTCGCCCCGGAGCCGCTGGGCGGTCAGGTAGTCCCGGGCGAGGAGGAACTGGCCCAGCTCGAGGCGCGCCCGGACGTCGGGGCCGTACGCCTCGCCCCGGGCGGCCAGGAGCGGCGCGTGGAAGGCACCCGCCTCGCCAAGGGTGATGATTCGGTTCACGAACATCATCACGTCCGCCGGGGGCAACTGCACCGGCACCACCACCGCGCCCAGGTCCGCCAGGACGGCCAGGGCGGCCTCGAAGGCCTTGCGCACCCCGCCGTCGACCCGGTCCTCCAGCCAGGCCTGCGGCACCCCCAGCGTGAGGCCCTTGAGGCGTGCCGACCCGCCCGCCTCGGCCGCGACCCGGTAGTCGGGGACCGGCGCGGGGGAGGCCTGCGGGTCCAGGGGGTCAGGCCCGGCGAGCACCTGCAGGGCCAGCGCGGCGTCGGCCACGCACCGGCAGAGCGGCCCGGCGTGGTCCAGGGACCAGCTGAGCGGCAGGATTCCCCTCGCCGGCACCCGGCCGTACGAGGGCTTGAGCCCCACCACCCCGCAGGCGGCCGCCGGGATGCGGATCGATCCGCCCGTGTCGGTGCCGAGCGCCAGGGGCACGAGGCCGGCGGCCACGGCCGACCCGGACCCGCCGCTGGAGCCGCCGGGGATCCGCGCGGGATCCCACGGATTGCGCGTCGGGCCGTGGTAGGGGGAATCCGTGGTCGGGCCGAAGGCGAACTCGTGGGTCGCCGTCTTCCCGACCAGCGCCCCGCCGGCCGCCTCCAGACGCCGGACGGCGACGGCGTCCGCGGCGGAGGTGTACCCCTCGAGGGCGGCGGACCCGGCCCGGGTCGGCAGCCCGGCCACCTCGTACACGTCCTTCACGGCGACGGGAACCCCCGCCAGAGGGCCGGGGTCCTCGCCCCGCAGGAGGGCCTCCTCGGCACGGCGGGCCGTGGCCAGCGCCCGCTCCCGGGTGACCAGCACGAAGGCGTTCAGGGTCGGGTCCAGGGCGTCGATCCGGTCGAGAGCGGCCTGCACCAGCTCGACCGGCGACACCTCCCGGCGCCTCACGGCGGCCGCCAGGCGACTGACCCCCTGTTCCAGAAGGTCCGCATGCGGCCCGGGTCCCGACGGGAGGCGCGGGGGCGACGCCGTCTCCACGCCTGTCCTCCCGCTGGTGCCCCCGTACCCGCTCCCGCCCCGCCCCGCGCGCGCCATGCCGGCCCACACGGGCTCGCCCGGCAGCGGCGGGCCATGGTAGGCCGGGTGGTCGGGCACGAAGGCGAAGGCCGGCGGCAGGGTCCACAGCCGCTCCTCGGCGACCGCCCGGATGCGGCGCAGCAGCGCCTCGAGCCGGGCGGCCGTCTCGCGGGCCAGTTCCCGGTCCAGGTCCTGGCGCCCGAGCACGTCCCGGGCCAGTTGCAGGATCAGGTCATCGGTCATCGTGCGGCACGCCCCCTCGATCACCGCAGGGAACGTTCCTTGCGGCGCACCCGCCCTCCTCCGGCAACAGTTCACAAATCGCCGGCCATGCCCCGTCAGGCCGGCTGGAGGCGGGGCAGGCGGGCGAGGGCGGACCGCATCCGCCGCAGGGCCTCCTCGATGTTCGCCATCGAGGTCGCGTAGGACAGGCGCAGGTACCCCTCGCCGGACGGGCCGAAGGCCGTCCCCGCGAGCACCGCGACCCCGGCCTCGTCCAGGAGATAGCGGGCGAGCTCCCGGGAGGGCATGCCGAAGGCCCGGACGTTCGGGAACACGTAGAACGCCCCGCCGGGCACGCGGCAGGTCACCCCGGGGATGTCGTTCAGCCCGGCCACGATGGCGTCGCGGCGCCGCCGGAACTCCTCGCGCATCCGCTCCACGCTGTCCTGAGGGCCGGTCAGGGCAGCGATTCCCGCCCACTGCACGAAGGCCGCGGTGCATGAGACCGAGTTGATCACGAGCCGCGTCACGGCCTCGGCAAGATGAACCGGCATGACCCCCCAGCCCAGGCGCCAGCCCGTCATGGCGTATGTCTTGGAGAAGCCGTCGAGGAGCACCGTCTGGTCCTTCATCCCCGGCTCCGACAGGATCGACGGGACCGGTCCGCCGTAAGACAGGCGGCTGTATATCTCGTCGGAGAGGACCCAGACGGGCCGGCCCCGAACCATGTCGGCAATGGCCCGGACGTCCTCCGCCGACAGGGCACCGCCGGTCGGGTTGCCGGGCGAGTTCAGGATCACCAGCCGGGTGCGGGGGCTCAGCCGTGCCCGCAGCTCCTCGACGTCGAAGCGGAAGTCCCGCTCCTCCCGGAGCGGAATCGGCACGGGCACCCCGCCCACGTAGCGGACACAGGACTCGTAGATGGGAAAGCCCGGGTCGGGGTAGATGACCTCGTCCCCCGGGTTGACGGTGGCCAGGATCGTGTAGAAGATGATGGGTTTCCCACCGGGGGTCACGACCACCTCCGCCGGGTCGACGGGAACGCCGCGCGTGTGGCGGACGTAGGCGGCGATGGCCTCTCGCAGCTCCCGGATCCCCGGCGAGGGGACGTAGTGGGTGTGCCCGGCCTCCAGGGCTTCCGCCGCGGCACGGCGCACGTGCGGCGGGGTGTCGAAGTCGGGCTCGCCGATCTCCATGTGGACGATCGACCGGCCCTGCGCCTCCAGCTCCCGGGCGCGGGCCAGTACCTCGAACGCGCTTTCGGTACCCAGACGTGTCAGGCTCTCCGCCAGCGGCAGCGCGGTCACGCCGTCCTCTCCTCCGCTTCGTCAGGCTGGGGAGCGGATTCGACGCCGGTACGGCCGGTCCTCCCGCAGGCGAACGCCACGCGCGGGCGCGGGCGTTCGGCGCGTTCTCCCTCTGGCGCCACGGGCCTCCGGTTGACGCGCGCGTCGATTCGGTGGTACCGTCGCGGTGAAATCTCCGACCGCAACGGAACATAAGCGACGTCCAGGTCTCCTTACCGGCTCCAGCCGTGACACCACACCCGTCAGGCCCTGTCCGCCAGAGGGAGGACGGCCGCTCCCCGCATGATTCGACTGAAAAGACTTGCCGACGAGCCGGTCCTGACGCCGGACCCGTCCCGCCCGTGGGAGCGGGCCGCGGTCTTCAACCCGGCGGTCGTTCACGAGAACGGGACCTTTCACCTCCTGTACCGGGCGTGCGACAGACCCTTCCACCTGGACACCCCGGTGCCGCAACACCGCTTCACGTCCGTGATCGGACACGCGACCAGCCGTGACGGGATCCACTTCGAGCGGGACCCGCTGCCGGTCTTCACGGGTCAGGGGCCCCAGGAGGCCTGGGGGGTGGAGGACCCCCGCATCACCCGGCTCGGTGCGGAGTACATCATGCTCTACACGGCGTTCGGCGGGCGGTCCTGGGACGACGTGCGGATCGCCATGGCCCGATCTCGGGACCTTGTCCACTGGGAGGACCGCCGGATCGTCCTGGACGAGCCCAACAAGAACGCCGCCCTGTTCCCGGAGCGCGTCGGCGGGCGTTACGCCCTCCTCCACCGGCGGCATCCGGACATCTGGATCGCCTGGTCGGAGGACCTCCGGACCTGGACCGACCACCAGGTGGTCATGCGCCCGAGGGAGGGCGCCTGGGACTGCCGGAAGATCGGCGCCGCCGGTCCGCCCATCCGCACCGCGGACGGCTGGCTCCTCTTCTACCACGGGGTGGACGAACGCCGCACGTACCGCCTCGGGGTGGCCCTGCTCGACCCCGACGATCCGTCCCGGGTGCTGGCCCGGCAGGCGGAGCCGGTCCTGGAGCCCGAGCGGGACTGGGAGCTGCAGGGCCTCGTGCCGGGAGTGGTGTTCAGCTGCGGGGCAGCCGACGTCGGCGACTCGTACTATGTGTACTACGGGGCCGCCGACACGGTGATCGGCGTGGCCGTGCTCCCCAAGGCTGACGTTCGGTTCTAGCCGACGAGAAAGGAGGATACGGCCGCGCCCGGGCCGCGGACCTGGTCCGGCGACGGCCTTCACCCGTGTTCAAGCTGGAGCGTCTTTCGAAGCAGCCGGTCCTGAAGCCGATCCCGGAACATCCTTGGGAGAGCGCCGCCGTCTTCAACTGCGCTGCCATTTACTGGGAAGGCCGTATCCACCTGATCTACCGGGCGACCGACATCGGCCCGCACGCTCGTTACGGCAGGTACGTCTCCTCGCTCGGGTACGCCGTCAGTGACGACGGGCTGCACTTCAAGCGCCTCGACCGCCCGATCCTGCCTCCCGGCGAGGTCCCCCAGGAGCAGCGGGGCGCCGAGGATCCCCGCCTGGTGCGCCTGAACGGCAGCTTCTTCCTGGTGTACACAGCCTACGGGGGCCGCTTCGAGGGCGACTGGCGCATCTCGCTCGCCAGCTCCCGCGAGCTCACCCGCTGGCAGCGCCACGGGGTGGTGCTGGACGAGCCCAACAAGGACGCCTCGCTCTTCCCGGAGAAGGTGGGGGGCCGGTACGTGATGCTGCACCGCCGCTACCCGGACATCTGGGTGGGGTTCTCCGAGGATCTACGCCACTGGACGGACCACCAGTCGATCATGAGCCCGCGGCCGGGCATGTGGGACTCGGCCCGGATCGGCATCGCCGGTCCGCCCATCCGGGTGCGGCAGGGCTGGCTCCTCCTCTACCACGGCGCCGACCACGAGAACGTGTACCGCCTGGGCGCCGCCCTTCTGGACCCCCGGGACCCGACGCGGGTGCTCGCCCGCCAGGACGAGCCGATCCTCGAGCCCGAGCTCGAGTGGGAGCGCGAGGGCTGGGTGCCCAACGTGGTGTTCAGCGCCGGGCAGGCCGAGGTCGGTGACTCGATCTACGTCTACTACGGCGGCGCGGACACGGTGATCGGCGTGGCCAAGGTCGACCGCGACGCGATCCGCTTCTAGGCCGAGGGGGTGTCCCACCACCGCCGGGTGAGCCGCACCACGAGCGTCCCGCCGACGATCAGCACCACCGCCGCACCGGCGATCGCCGCCGGGAGCGCGCGCAGGGAGCGGGCCTCGACCACCAGGGCCTCCGGCCCGGACCCGAGCTCCGCCGCCGCTGCGGCCCAGCGCACGGTGGTCCCGCTGACCTCCCCCAGCGTGCTGCGGATCACCCGGCCGGGCACGGTGATCTCCCGCTCCAGCCGGACGGACCCGGCGACCCGCATGACCCACGGGCGGGCTTCCGACTCCAGAGGGCGCGGCAGCCGCTCCATCAGGTCGTCCAGGTCGAGCCCCCCGATCTCCTCCCGGTACTCCACCAGATCGTACAGCGGGTGACGGGTCACCCGGATCGTCCCGTCGCTGCCGCGGTTGAACTCGGCAACGCTGCGGTACCGGCGCCGGAGGATCAGGGCGACGGTGTCGCCCTCCTCCCGCCGGTCCAGCTTCCAGCCGAACCGCTCCACGGCGGACACGGCGTCGGCCCCGTCCCGCCAGAGCCGGGCCAGGGTCCCGGAGGCCACGAGCTCCCGCGTCTCCTCGACCTCGCCGCGGCCGGTGATGACGACCCGCCGGACCACCCGCAGCGATGGAGCCCCCTCCGGCGCGGCGAGCGAGGGCGCCGCCGCGCCGAGAGCCGTGAGCGCCAGCGCCAAGAGGGCCAGGAGCCGTCTCCCGGACGGCACCGCACGTCCCTCCTCCACCCGGTCTCCCCGCCTAGAGGCCGGCCAGATCGGCCACCCAGCCCAGGTCGAGCTCCTCCAGCCTGGCGCGGGTGGGCAGCCCCGTCGACGGGTCCCAGCCCGCCATGCCGTAGTAGAGGTCCAGCGCGCGCTCGATCTCGGCGCGGTCGAGCGCCACACCGTCGGAGGGCCCGCCCTTGAGCGGCTCGAACAGGCGATCCGGAAGCCGGTCGGCCTCCCGGCCGATCCCCTCCCGGGCGTTGAAGGCCCGCAGGAGGTTCAGCCTCCGCTCGCCGACCTTCATGATCTCCCACAGGCTGGTGTCCCAGCCCGTGGCGTAGCGCACCAGCTCCACCAGCTCGTTCGGGCCGTAAAGCTGCCAGGAGCTCCCCCAGACGAACTGGCAGACGCCGAAGGTGTCCAGCGCCGAGTAGTACACCTGGGTCCAGTAGCCGGCCCGCACCTTGGCCGGAGACAGGTCCTTGCCGTCCATCCGCTCCGTGATGCCCAGCGCCTCGAGACGCTGGCGGAAGATGGTGCCCGGCTTCGAGCGGTAGGCCGTGTCGTGCTCGGAGGACTGGTGGTCGGCGCCGAAGGGGTTGACGGCGTAGATGAGGCCCAGGGAGCGCTTGACCTGCGGCATGTGGGCGGGCAGTTCCTGGCCCTTCACCGTGACGGTCAGCTTCTCGGCCTCCGGGCCGAGGCTGCGGGCGGCGCGCAGGCTCCCCTCCGCCAGGAGGTTGCCCAACCGCCCCTCCCGGTGCGCCAGCATCTCGATGGCCTTGAGCATCGCCTGCGCGTTCCCGAAGCGCAGGCCGATCCCCTCGTCGTCGAGGAGCCCCTTCTCCGCCGCCTCCATCGCCCAGGCGATGGTGGCCCCGCAGGAGATGGAGTCGAGCCCGTACTTGTTGACGAGCTCGTTCGCCTTGCAGAGCGCCGCCAGGTCGGAGACCCCGCAGTACGAGCCGAAGGTGGCCAGGGTCTCGTACTCCGGGCCGCCGTACGTCTCGTCCACCTCGATCTCCGGGCTGTGGATCTCCACCACGCGCTTGCACTTCACCGTACAGGCGTAGCAGGTGTCGCGTTCCTTGAGGTACGTGGTGTAGAGGGTCTCGCCCGAGATCGCTTCGGCGCCCTCGAACACGCCCGAGGTGTAGTTGCGGGTGGGGAGGCCACCCTGGTAGTTCTGGGAGGTGACCACGCCCGCGGTGCCCAGGCGGCCGAACTCGACGATGCCGGGGTTCCGCTCCTGGAGCTCCTTGAAGCGGCGGGCCAGGGCCGCGAACTCCCTGGGCATGGCGGGCCTGGGCGGGTTCGTCCCCCGGACCGCGACGGCCTTCAGGTTCTTCGAGCCCATCACCGCCCCCATGCCGGTGCGGCCGTTCGCCCGGTTCGCCATGTTGATGATCGCGGCGTAGCGCACCAGGTTCTCGCCCGCCGGCCCGATCTGCGCGATCTGGACCTTCGGGTCACCCAGCTCCTTCTTGAGGATCGCCTCCACCTCGCCCGTGACCTTGCCCCAGAGGTGGCCGGCCGGCCGCAGCTCGGCCTCGCCGTCGTGCAGCCACAGGTAGACGGGCTCGGGCGCCCGCCCCAGGAACACGATCGCCTCCACGCCGGCGGCGCGCATCTCGGCCGGGAAGAAGCCTCCGGACTGGCTGTCGCCGATGGCGCCCGTGAGGGGCGACCGGGCCGAGACGCTGAGCCGGCTCTGACCGGAGATGGGCAGGCCGGTCAGCGGGCCGACCGCCCACACCAGCACGTTCTCAGGCCCCAGGGGGTCGGCGCCCCGGGGGATGTGCTTGAGCAACAGGTACGCCGCCAGGGCGCTGCCGCCGGGGTATTTGCGGAAGGTCGCCTCGTCGAGGGTTTCCTTCCACACCCGGGCGTGGGTGAGGTCCACGTACAGGATCGTCGCCTCGAGGCCCATGCCTTCGCCTCGCACCTCCTCGGGTCGTGCTCGGGAACTCCCGCGGTCCCTCTATTCGATTCCCTGTCAGCCCCGGGACCTCCTGTCGCCGGCGTACCGGCCGGCGCGACGACGTCCCGGGGGAGCCATGCGAGCCCGGAAACCGGTACCGGCCCCGGCGCCGCCATGGTACACTGCTGTGGGAGTGCGCCGGTCGGACAGGAGGTGTGGGAGGATGGGGTTCGACGGTCTCACCACGGCCGCCGTGGTCCGGGAGCTGCAGGCCGCCGTGGGCGCCCGCCTGACGCGGATCCACCAGCCCCGGCCCTTCGAGCTCACGCTGGGCCTGCACCTCCCACCCGGGACCGAGGCCCCGCCCGATCTCCTGCTCTCCTGTCATCCCCGCCACGCCCGGGCCCATCTGAGCCAGGCGGTCCGGCGCAATCCCCCCCGGCCTCCCGCCTTCGCCGCCCTCCTCCGCAGCCGGATCGGGGGCGGCCGCATCGAGCGCGTGCGGCAGCCGGGGCGGGAGCGGGTGATCTCGATCGACGTGAGCGCGCGGGACGACCTTGGCAACCCGGTCACCTACACGCTGGTGGCCGAACTCATGGGCCGAAATTCGAACGTCGTGCTGCTGGCGCCGGCGAGCGGGCCCGACGAGGACCCGCACGGGGCCGGCCGGCGGATCGTCGACGCGATCCGGCGCGCGGGCGCCGAGCAGAACGCCTACCGCACCGTGCTGCCCGGGCAGCCCTACGTGCCGCCCCCGCCGCCGGGCAAGCTCGACCCCCTGGCCCTCGACCCGGCGGCGCTCTCGGACCGCCTCCGCGCCGCGGACGCCGCCACGCCCGCCTGGCAGGCGGTGCTTGCCTGCGTCGACGGCATCGGCCCGCTCGCGGCGCGGGAGGTCGCCGCGCGCGCCGGGCTGGAGGGTGCCCCGGCCGGGGACCTCGACAAGGAGGGTGCCCGCCGCCTCGCGGCGGCGGCGGCCGCGCTCTGGCAGGAGGTGCTTGCCGGTGAGCCGCGCGGCTTTCTCCTCTACGACCCGGAAGGGCGCCTGGCCGACTTCGCCCCCTTCCGCCCGGTGACCTGGACGGGGCAGGTCCGGGCGATGCGGTCTCTCTCGGCGGCCCTGGACACGTTCTTCGCGCTCCGCGAGGAGGAGGAGCAGGTCCGGACGCTGGCTGCCGACCTGCGCCGCGCCCTCCTCGCGGCCCGGCAGCGCACCGCCCGCAAGGCCCAGGCGCAGGAGGCCGAGCTGGCCGAGGTGGGTGACCCGGAGCAGCTGCGCCGCTTTGGCGAGACGCTGCTCGCCCACCTGTGGCAGGTCCCCCGCGGCGCCGCCGAGGTGACGCTGCCCGACCTCTACGACCCGGCGGCGCCCCCCGTCCGGATCGCCCTCGACCCCGACAGGACGCCGGCGGAGAACGCGCAGGCGTACTTCCGCCGGTACCAGAAGGCCCGCAGCGCCCGGGACGCCATCGCCGCGCAGCTCGAGCGCAGCCGGGCCGCGCTGGCCCACCTCGAGGAGCTGGCGGCGCGCCTCGAGCAGGCGTCCTCCCTCCCCGATCTGGAGGCGATCCACCGGGAGCTCACGGCTGCCGGCCACCAGGCGACCGGCCGCGGCGCCGCGGGCGGGCCGGCCAAGGCCGCCCCGCCCCGCCCCAACGGGGCGAGCGGACCGCTCGTACTTCGGTCGCGGGACGGGCTGGAGATCTGGGTGGGCCGCAGCGGCCGCCAGAACGACGAGCTGACCCTGCGGCTCGCCGCCCCGACCGACGTGTGGTTGCACGCACAGAAGATCCCGGGGGCACACGTCATCCTGCGTGTGCCCCCGGGCACGGAGCCGACCGAACGGAGCCTCGAGGACGCCGCTGTGCTCGCGGCCTTCTTCTCCCGGGCCCGCCACTCGGCGAACGTCCCCGTCGACTACACCCTGTGCCGCCACGTGCGGAAGCCGCCGGGGGCCCGGCCGGGCATGGTGATCTATGAGCGGCAGCGCACCGTCCACGTGACCCCGGACCCCGAGCGCCACCCGATCCTCCGGCAGTTGCCGGAGGAAGCGCCTCAGTCGCCGGAACGCCCGGACACGGCCTCCGGGTAGCGCCCGTCCCGGACCACGTCCCGCCGCTCGCGCCGCGCCACGCCCGTGGCGTAGGCCGCCTCGATCACGGCCTGGCTCACGGCGTCCACCACCCGGCGGTTGAAGACGCTGGGGATGATGTATTCCTCGGACAGCTCGGCGTCGCTCACGACCCCGGCGATGGCGCGGGCGGCCGCCAGCTTCATCTCCTCGTTGATGGTGCGGGCCCGGCAGTCGAGCGCCCCCCGGAAGATGCCGGGGAAGCAGAGCAGGTTGTTCACCTGGTTCGGGTAGTCGCTGCGCCCCGTCGCCAGCACCCGCACGTGCGGGGCGGCCACCTCGGGCTCGATCTCCGGTTCGGGGTTGGCCATCGCGAAGACGATGGGGTCCTTGGCCATGCGCCGGAGGTGCCCCACGTTGAGCACCCCGGGGCCCGACACCCCGACGAACACGTCGGCCCCGTCGATCGCGTCCGCCAGGTTGCCCGTGATCCCCTCCGGATTCGTGTGCTGGGCGATCCACGTCCACATCGGGTTCTGCGGGTACTCCTTGCCCCGCTCGATGATCCCCATGCGGTCAACGCCGATCACGTTCTGCACGCCGGCCTCGAGCAGGAGCCGGATGACCGCCGACCCGGCGGCGCCGATCCCCACCACTACCACCTTCAGGTCCTCCAGGCGCTTGCCCACCAGCTTCACGGCGTTCAGGAGCCCCGCCAGGACGACCACGGCCGTGCCGTGCTGGTCGTCGTGGAAGACCGGGATGTCCAGTTCCTCTTTCAGCCGCTCCTCGATGTAGAAGCAGCGCGGCGAGGAGATGTCCTCGAGGTTAATGCCGCCGAAGCCGGGGGCCAGGCGCTTCACGATCTGGACGATCTCGTCGGGGTCCTTCGTGTCCAGGCAGATGGGCACGGCGTCCACGTTGGCGAACTGCTTGAACAGCATCGCCTTGCCCTCCATCACCGGGAGGGCGGCCGCCGGGCCGATGTCCCCGAGCCCCAGCACCGCGGTGCCGTCGGTGACGACGGCGACCGTGTTGCGCTTCATCGTGAGGGAGAACACCTTGGCAGGGTCCTGGTGGATGGCCTGGCACACCCGCGCCACGCCGGGCGTGTACACCATGGACAGGTCGTCCCGGTTCTTCACCGGGATCTTGGGCGTGACCTCGATCTTGCCGCCGAGATGGGCAAGGAAGACGCGGTCGGAGACGTTGATGACCCGGACGCCGGGCAGCGCCGAGACCGCAGCCACCACGCGCTCGCCCTGGTCGGGGCTGTCCACCCCGACGGTCACGTCGCGGACAACCGACTCCTTGCCGGCCTGGATGAGGTCGACGGCCATGATGTCCCCGCCGGCGGCACCGATGGCCGTGGCCACATAGCCGAAAATGCTGTGCGTGTTCTTGATCTCGAGTCGCAGGATGAGCCGAATCCCGCCTGCTCGCTCGAAGGCCAAGGCATGAGCCCCCTCGGTGGGAACCGAATCCGTGGACTGGCCGGACGATCGTTCACGGACCGATTCTACCTCAGGCAAAACCTGTTTGTCATCGGGGAGGGTCACGGTTGGCCGGCCCTCCCGAACTCGCGCTTATCCCGGCCGGCGACCCGCCCGGGAGGCCCGAGCCGGCTCACCGGCCCTGCCTGTTCGGGCAGTCCGCACGTTTTGACGGTAGCGACATAACATGGTGACCGACAACACACGGGACCCCTGCAGCTCTCCTGCGAACACCGAAAGGCGGGGTCATGCGTGACGGTCACCGCTCCAGTGCTCTTCCTGCTCCTCCTGGGCGCCCTCGGGCTCGCGCTGGCGGCCGGGGCGGCCCCGGGTCACCTCTGGCTCCCCGTCCTCCAGGCGGTCTACGCGCGGTACCGGAGGCGCCTCTCGGGGAACAACCGCCTCTCCGTGCTCCTGCGGGGCCGGCGCGTGATTCTCCTGTTCTCCCCCGGCTGCCCGCCAGGGCGCTGCCTCGAACTGGCCCGGGCGATGGGCGCCCGGGACTCTCGCTTCCTGCCCCTGGTTCACGGCGTGGCCTGCCGCCTCCCCTCCCGGGCTTTGCGCCGCGTCCCCGGTGGCCTGGCGATCTCGGAGGCCCGGGCGCGGGCCGATACCCGGGCGATGCTCGTCCACGTGGAGGACGACGTCCCGATCTTCGCCTCGGACCTTCCGTTCCTGGACTGGCTGTGCCGCCGCCGCACCCTGTCCGGGCAGCAGGTACCGTGGGGCGTGGAGCGCATCGAGGCCCCCGCCGCCTGGCCCCAATCCCGGGGTGAGGGCGTGCGGGTGGCCGTGATGGACACGGGGATCGACCTGCGCCATCCGGACCTCCAGGACCGCCTGCGGCCGGGCTACAACGCGCTGCGGCCGGGCAGCCGTCCTCAGGACGACAACGGCCACGGGACCCACGTCGCCGGGACCGTGGCCGCCACCGACAACGGGATCGGGGTGGTGGGCGTTGCCCCCCGCGCCCTCCTGCACCCCGTCAAGGTGCTCGACCGGTGGGGCAGCGGTCTCCTGTCGGACCTGGTCGAGGGCATGCGCTGGTGCGCGGAGAACGGCATGCAGGTCGTGAACATGAGCTTCGGCACGACCCAGGACAGCCGTACCCTGCGCGAGGCGGTCCGCCGCCTCCGCGACGCCGGCGCCGTGATCGTCGCGGCGGCCGGCAACGAGGGCCCGCCCGGCGAGGGTCAGCGCTCGAGCGTCACCTATCCCGCCCGCTACCCGGAGGTCATCGCGGTGAGCGCGGTGGATGTGGAGGACCACACCGCCCGCTTCAGCAGCCGCGGGCCCGAGGTGGACGTGGCGGCGCCGGGCGTCGGCATTCCCTCCACCTGGCCCGGGGGACGGTACCGCTCGCTGAGCGGCACCTCGATGGCCGCCCCGCATGTGTCGGGGGTGGCCGCCCTCGTGCTGGCGGCCGGGGGCGACCTGTCTCCGGACGAGGTGCGGGCCCGAATCACCGGCACGGCAGAGGATCTCGGCCTGCCCCCGGCCGAACAGGGTGCCGGGCTCGTGAACGCCCGCCGGGCGGTGGCCGGGTAACGATCCCCCCGGAGGACGCGCAGAGGCGAGACCCGCTGCCGCAGGGGCGCGGGTCTCGCCTTTCCGTCACCTCAGTGCTGATGGTGCTGGACGGCCTGGCGCAGGGCGGAGATGAACATCGACTCGGGTACCCGGCCTTCGAACGAATGCACGTGATCGCCGACCTTGATGATCGTCTTGGGGACGGCGTACACGCTGTGTTCCCGCGAGTAGTCGGGGAACTCGGCGGCGTCGATCATCGCCCCGCGGATGCGAGGGTTCACCATGGCCGCCATGTGAGCCATGCGCACGGCATGGGGGCAGTGCGGTCAGGTGGGGGTCGTGAACACCTCCAGGACCACGTCCTGCTGGATCGCCTGGATCGCCGCCCGGCCCTGCTGGCTCAGGTCGTCCTTGCCGGTCGACAGGTCGACGATGTCCTCCAGGAGCGGCATGAACTCCCGGCCCAGCGGGGCCCCGTAGAAGCGGATCCCGCGGTCGCGCCCCTCGGGGTCCAGCAGCAGGAGCGCCGGAAGGCGGTCGATCACGTACTGCGCTGCCTCCGGGCTGCCCGCCGCGTACTCCTCGAAGGAAAGCTTGTCGGTCAGCTCGGCCAGCTCGCCCATGAGCTCCCGGGTGGCATCCACGTACGGGTTCCCGCCGCCGGGCTCGGCGACCAGGATGGCCTTCACCGGCCGCTGGAGCTGCCCGAAGTAGGCCCGGACCTGGTTCTTGTTCGCCTCGGTCATGATCGGCACCGGCAACACCTCCTCTGCCTCGTGATCACCGGTGCCCACGGAGGATGGCCCACGCCCTCCCCCGGCCGCGACCGAGCCCCGGCTTGCCCTTCACCCTATCACCGGGGCGCGGGGCTGTCAAGGCGCGCCACCACCGCGTCGCCCATCTCCGCGGTGGACACCAGCCGCGTGCCCTCCTCGCGGATGTCGGGGGTCCGGTAGCCGTCCCTCAACGCCGCCGCCACGGCGGCCTGCACGGCGTCCGCCGCCCCGGGTTGGTCCAGCGAGTACCGCAGGAGCATCTCGACGCAGAGGATCGCCGCCAGCGGGTTGGCCACGCCCTTGCCCGCGATGTCCGGGGCGGTACCGTGGATGGGCTCGTAGAGCCCCGCGCGGCCGCTGCCCAGGCTGGCGGACGGCAACAGGCCGATGGACCCCGCCAGGGTCGAGGCTTCGTCCGTCAGTATGTCCCCGAACGTGTTCTCCGTCACGATGACGTCGAACTGGCGCGGGTTCCGGATGAGCTGCATGGCACAGTTGTCCACGTACATGTGGCTCAGCTGCACATCGGGGTACTCCCGGGCCACCTCTTCCGCCAGCTCGCGCCAGCGGCGGGAGGTCGCCATCACGTTCGCCTTGTCGACCGAGACCACCCGTCCCCGGCGCCGGCGGGCCGCCTGCAGCGCCACGTGGAGGACACGGCGGATCTCCGCGTCCGTGTAGACGCAGGTGTCGATCGTCCGGTCCCCGTCCCGGCCCTTGGGCTGGCCGAAGTACAGGCCGCCCGTCAGCTCGCGGACGATCAGGATGTCGACGCCACCCTCCAAGATCTCCGGCCGGAGAGGCGAGGTGTGCAGGAGCGGCTCCCACGTGACCACGGGCCGCAGGTTGGCGAAGAGGTCGAGTTCCTTGCGCAGACCGAGGATCCCGCGCTCGGGGCGCTTCTCGAGCGGGAGGTGGTCCCACTTGTCCCCCCCCACCGCGCCGAAGAGGATGGCGTCCGCCCAGCGGGCGAGTTCGAGGGTTTCCGGGGGCAGCGGGTCGCCGGTCGCATCGTACGCCGCCCCGCCGACCAGGCCCTCGCGGACCTCGAACGAGAGCCCGTGGCGCTCGCCGACGGCGCGGAGGACCTTGAGCGCCTCCGCCGTGACCTCGGGGCCGATGCCGTCGCCGGGCAGGACCGCAATCCGGTACGTCTGAGTCATGTGCGAAGCCTCCTGCAAGATGGCGGCTGATAGGATGGATACCAGTCTCTTGCCCATTCGGCAGCGCGGGCGCGGTTCCTCCCGCGGACGAACCCCGCCGGGGCCCAGATGGACGGTCCCGCGTTCCCCCCAGTGAACCTCCAGTGGACGACCGGTTCGGACTGACCCCGGCCCGCCAGAATGAGCAGAAGCCTCATGCCGCACGAAGAACCGATCGGCCGGTCCCTCCGGGGACCGGCCTGGTGGATCGCGTTCCTCCGGCCTTCGGCGGGCCGTCTTCAGTCCGCTGCGGCGCTGCTCGAGGAGCTCGACGAGCTGGAATCCGACTTGGACCCGGAGCTCGTGTTCCCCCACTTCTTGCCCACGCCGTGGTGGCCGTTCTCCAGGCCGTGGGCCGCGAACACGGAGATCAGCTTCCGCGCCCCGACGTGCCCGCACTGGGGGCACTTCCGGCCGGCGCCGTCCTCATCGAAGCGGCACAGCTCCTCGAATACGTGGCCGCAGTTCTCACACCGGAACTCGTAGATCGGCACCCTCGTCCCCCCTCCTGCATCGGGCCTTGCCGGCCGCGGCATGTACCTGGAATGGAATGATAGGCAGCTAGCACTCGCTCGTCAAGAGTGCTAACGGGAGCAGGCTTCGGGATGGCCCGACCCGGGCAGATACCCAGGTGCTGGGTCTATTGGCTTGATATCCCTCAAAGAGGCAAGAAGTGCGACTCGGGAAAAACCGCTGTGTTGCACCGATTGCCCCTTAGGGGCCCGCGCGCAGGCGGGAGGGAGACATAACATTGGATTTAGGTCGACCTGCAGCCCCCACCAGGTCGGTTTCGACCGCGCGGCCGGGCTCGTGAGCCGGCGGTGGGGCAAGAAATGCTCCATGAAGCCGCGGGCTTCATGGCACGGAATGCCTCTCGGCCCGACAAGCGAAACGCTGTACCGCCACGGGGAACACGACGGCGGCGGCGGGGAAGCGCGGGGTCACGCCCCCTCCCCGGCTCCGCGCGCGCTTGCCAGGAGTTCGAGGCCCTGCGGACCGTACCCGGATCGGCGAAGGACCGGGTGGCGATCGCCCTGACCCCGGCCCGCGCCCGGGGGACACCACCCCGGCCGCGAGGGGGCGAGAGTCGGCGACCATCCCCGCCCGCCCTCGCCGGGGTCCCGGGCGGCGACCGAGAACGTGGCGACCGGAGCGGCCGGAGGGGCAATCCGCGAAGGGAATCCCGCCTTCCGGGCACTCACCCAAGCGGAACCGACGGGACCAGCACCTTCTCCTCCATGACGTCCAGGAGCCCGGCAGGCGTGAGCCGCACACGCGGGAGGAAGTCGCCGGTGAGGAAGCTCAGGGAGTACAACACGTCGTTGTGGGGGTAGCCGCGGCGCACCAGCCGCTCCCGGAGGGCGCGCTCGGCCTCGACCAGCACCGCGAACGGCTGCGGGCTCATGTACGCCGAGACGGTGAGGGGGAACTCCCAGGCCACCTCGCCCGCCTCGACCACCACGAAGCCGCCCCCGAGTTCCACCACCCGCCGCGCGGCGAGCGCCATGGCCCTCGGGTCCCGTCCCAGCGACAGCACCCCCCGGGCCACGGTGTAGGTCGTGGCGAAACCCTCGACCTCGCCCAGCCCCGCGACCAGCGCCCGGGCGAGGCGGCCGCCCCGCTGGTCGAACAGCGCCGCGTGCAGGAGGCCGGGCCTGCCGGACAGGTCCACACGGCCGTCCTGCCGGGGCACGTCCACGTCGATCCGCCGCGTGATCACCGCGTTCGTGTGGTCGATCACCGGCACCGGCCCGGCGTCCGGGGCGGGGACGGCGTGCAGGTCGGGGCGGGCCACGCGCTCCGCCGGGGGCAGCGGGTTCACGGCGCAGCAGCGCGCCCACGCTTCCCCGGGCGGCAGGGCGGCGGTGAGCCGGCCCTCCTCCGCCACCACCTGCCCGGCCGCCAGCACCCGGACGGGTCGGAAGGTCTCGAGGTCGGGCAGGAGCAACAGGTCGGCCCGGCGGCCCGGAGCCACGCCGCCGATGTCCCCTTCCGCCCCGTAGTACGTCGCCGGGTTGCGGGTCGCCATCTGGAGCGCCCGCACCGGGGGGACGCCGGCCTTGACCGCGATCCGCAGCATCTCGTCCAGGTGGCCGTGTTCGGCGATGAAGGCCGGCGTGGAGCCGTCGGTGGTGAACATGAGGCGGGCGGTGTCCACGCCTGCTTCGGTGACTGCCCGGATCACCTCGGGGAGGTCGGGGCGCAGGGAGGAGTGGCGCAGCATGACCCACAGGCCCACCCGGAGGCGGTCGACCACTTCCTGGGCCCGGATGGGCTCGTGGTCCGAGGTGATGCCGGAGGCCACCAGGGCGGAGAGCCGCTCGGCGGAGGCGCCGGACAGGTGCCCCTCCACCCGCTTGCCCAGCCGCAGCGCCGCCTGGGCCGCGCCCAGGAGGGGCGGGTCGCCCCGGTACTGCAGGGGCCAGCGCCCGTACTCCATCATCCCGGCGGTCTGCGCGTGCCCGAGGCGGCCCCGGACTTCGTCCGGCGGGAACAGCGGCCGGCCGGCCGTCGCCGGGGCAGCCCGGGCGAGCCAGCGCAGGTACACGGGAAGCTCCTTCGCCACGTCCGCCGCGGCCCCGATCCCGGGCGCGCCGTGGTAGACCAGGATCATGTCGTCCGCGAAGTGCGCCGTGGTGCCCCGCGGGAGCGTGCCCTCCACGAGGCCGGTGGGCGTGTACAGGACAAAGGGGTGTGCGTGAGGCTCCACGAGGCCCGGCGCCAGGATGAGCCCCTCGGCGTCCAGCACCTGCGTGTGGGGACCCACGCCGGTCAGGCGGGAGCCCACGTACGCGATGCGCCCACGGTAGATGGCCACGTGGGCGGGATGCAGTTCGCCCGAGTAGACGTTCGCCAGGGTGGCGCCGCGGATCACGAGATCCGCCGGCCGCTCTCCCCTGGCGACCTGCATCAGGGCGCGCCGCTCGTCGAGGGTGAGCATCTCCTCCCTCCTCGCGAACAGGTTGTGGGGCTATTGTACCATAGTCGAAAGAATGGCCAATCCCCGAGAGCGCGACGGACGCCCTACCCCTTGGGCCTCACGAGCGGCAGGCCCTGCCGGCAGAGCGGACAGTCCGCCGGCAGCCAGGACGGGATGTCGAGGGTGATCAGGGCGTGCATGGGCACGCCGAAGTCGACCGCCCCGGAGGAGCGGTCGGCGATGACGCTCACCCCGACTGGCACGCCGCCGGCCTCCCGGACGACCGCCAGCACCTTCTCCACGCTGCCGCCGGTCGTGACCGCGTCCTCCACCACGAGCACCCGTTCCCCGGGCCGGAGGCGGAAGCCGCGGCGCAGCGCCATCGAGCCGTCCCCGGCCTTCTCGGCGAACATCGCCCGGGCGCCCAGGTGCCGGGCGACCTCGTAGGCGAGGATGACGCCCCCCATGGCCGGCCCGATCACGGTCTCGACCGCCGCCTCCCGGAAGGGCTCGGCCATCGCCCGGCAGAGCCGCTCGGCGACAGGCGGGAACTGCAGGGCCTGGGAGAAGAGGAGGAACTGGCCGGAATGGCGCCCGGAGGTCAGGAGGAAGTGTCCCTCCATCAGCGTGCCGGTCTCCCGGAGGATCTGGAGCACCTCGTCGCGCTCCAGCGGCATGGCCATCACCCCTCCACGATGCGCGGCAGGTTCTCCGCCGCGGTCTCCGCCGTGCGGGCCGCCCCGACGAGGTCGGTCACCCGGGCGAAGCCGTTCTGCCGCATGTAGGCCCGGATGCCGTCCAGGATCTCCAGCGGGGCGAGCGGGTTCCTGAACAGCGCCGTGCCCACCTGCACGGCGGTGGCGCCGGCCAGGAGGAACTCCAGGGCGTCCGTGGCGGTCGCGATGCCGCCGATGCCCACCACGGGAATCTTCACCGCCCCCGCCACCTGCCAGACCATCCGCAGGGCGACGGGCTTCACCGCCGGCCCGGACAGCCCGCCGAAGACGTTGGTGAGAACGGGCCGCCGCCGCCGGACGTCGATGGCCATCCCCAGGAGCGTGTTGATCAGGCTCACGCCGTCGGCCCCGGCGTCCTCGGCCGCCTTCGCGAAGTCGACCACGGAGGTGACGTTGGGCGAGAGCTTCACGAAGAGCGGCAGCTTCGTGGCCTGGCGCACCGCCGCCGTCACCCTGTGGGTCTCCCGCAGGCTCGTGCCGAAGGCGAGGCCGCCCTCCTTCACGTTGGGGCACGAGATGTTGAGCTCGACGGCGTCGGCCACCTCGGGGGTCAGCCGCTCGGCGACCCGGACGTACTCCTCCACCGTCCGGCCCACGATGTTCACGACCACGGTGGCACCCTGCCGGCGCAGCCAGGGGGCGTCGGCGGCCAGGTAGTGCTCCACCCCGGGGTTCTCCAGGCCGATGGCGTTCAGCATCCCGGCCGGAGTCTCGGCCATCCGCACGCCGGGGTTCCCCGGCCACGGCTCGGGGGCGGTGCCCTTCGTGACCACGGCGCCCAGCTCGGACAGCGGAAAGAGGTGCGCGAACTCCCGGCCGTAGTGGAAGCAGCCCGACGCCACCCACACGGGATTCCTGCACCGGAGCCCGCCCACGTCGACGCTCAGATCAGGCTCCGTCACCCAGCCGCACCTCCTCCGCCCGGAACACGGGGCCGTCGACGCAGACGTGCAGGTACCCGGGGCCGGCGGCCCGGGGGATCGCGCAGGCCATGCAGACGCCGAAGCCGCAGGCCATGGGCCGCTCCACGCTCAGGTAGGCCGGAGCGCCTGCCTCCCGGGCGATCCGCTGCACGGCGATCAGCATGGGCTCGGGTCCGCACGCCCAGATCTCGGCCGGGGGTGCCGCCTCGCCCCCGCCGGCGGCCGGCCCGCCGCCGGAGGCCGCGCCGGCCAGCGCCCCGGCCAGGAGCTCGGTCACCAGCGCTCGCCGCCCCGCCGACCCGTCGTCGGTGCAGACCTCCACGGGCACCCCGGTCGCCCGGAGCTCGTCCAGGGCGGCCAGCTCCCCCGCCGACCGGGCGCCGACCAGGGCGAGCACGTCCCGGCCCGCCTCCCGGGCCCAGGCGGCTGCCGCCACCATCGGCGGGATGCCGATGCCGCCCCCCACCAGGAGCAGCCGGGGCGCCGCCCCCGGGACGAAGCGGCCCGGGTCCGGGAACGACCGGCCGAGGGGTCCCAGGAGGTCGAGCTCGGCCCCGGCCGGCACCGCGCTGAGCGCCCGGGTCCCGCGGCCTGCGGCCCGGTAGACCACCGTGACCTCGCCCGTGCTCGGCCGGATCTCGCAGAGGCTGAACGGCCGCTTCAGGAGCGGATCGTGGCCGGCGTGGCCCGCCGGCAGCACGGCGAGCTCGACGAACTGACCCGGCCGTGCGGCCCCCGCGGTGTGCGGGGCGTGGAGCGTGAGCTTGAACCAGCCGGCCCCGCGCCGGGCGTGCGCCACCACCCGGGCGCGCTCGGGGCGCCAGGGCGATCGCACCCGACCTTCCCGCTCCGCCGCGGCGACTTCAGGGTCACCAGCCAACCAGCCGCCCTCCCTCCATGACGAGGCGGCCGGAGACGACCGTGGCCGCCGGCGCGCCCACCAGTTCGCGGCCGAGGAACGGCGAGTTGCGGCTTCGGGACACCATGTCCTCGGCCCGGACGATCCACCGCTTCTCCAGGTCCAGTACCGTGACGTCCGCCTCGGCCCCGACCCGCAGCGACGGCGGGCGGAGGCCGAGGACCTCGGCCGGCCGGGTCGACATGGCGAGGATCATCCGCTCCAGGCTCAGCCGCCCGGTGCGGACGAGGGCGTCCAGCACCACCCCCACCGCCGTCTCGAGCCCGACGACCCCGTTCTTCGCCAGGCCGAACTCGACCTCCTTGTCGTCCCGGTGGTGCGGGGCGTGGTCGGTGGCGACGCAGTCGATCGTGCCGTCCGCCAGCCCCGCGATGAGCGCCTCCCGGTCCTCCGCCGACCGCAGCGGCGGGTTCATCTTGAAGTTCGTGTCGTAGCCGGAGCCGGCCACGTCCTCGTCGGTGAGGGCGAGGTGGTGCGGGGTCACCTCGGCGGTCACGCGCACGCCCCGGGCCTTCGCCTGCCGGATGATCTCCACCGACCGGGCCGTGGACACGTGCATGATGTGCACGTGCCCGCCCGTCGCCTCGGCCAGGAGCACGTCCCGGGCCACGTGCACCTCCTCGGCGAGGGGATCGTACCCGCGCAGGCCGGCCAGGGTGGAGAAGCGCCCGTAGTGCATCGCCCCGTCCTGGCTGAGGCTGCGGTCCTCCGCGTGGTCGAGGACCGGCCGGCCGAACTGCCTGGCGTAGAGCAGGGCCAGGCGCATGACCTCCGCCCGCTCGATCGGGTGCCCGTCGTCGGTGAAGCCCACGGCACCGGCGGCGGCCATCTCGCCCAGCTCGGCGAGTTCCTCGCCCTTCTGCCCCTTGGTGACGGCCCCGTAGGGCCACACCTTCACGGCCGCCTCCCGGGCCGCCTTCTCGACCACGAACCGCACCAGTGCGGCGTTGTCGATGACCGGGCGGGTGTTGGGCACGGCGCAGACGGCCACGAACCCGCCCCGGGCCGCCGCCCGGGTGCCGGAGGCGATGTCCTCCTTCCACTCCTCGCCCGGCTCGCGCAGGTGCACGTGCAGGTCGATGAAGCCGGGGGTGACCACGAGGCCCCGGCAGTCGACCACCCGGGCCGCGGGGTCCGTCAGGTCCTCGCCGATCGCCGCGATCACCGTGTCCGTGATCAGGACGTCCGCCACCCGGTCGACGCCCGCCCGGGGGTCCAGGAGTCGCCCGCCCTTGAGGAGCAGCTTACTCACCCGTGCCACCTCCGCCGAGGAGAAGGTACAGGACCGCCATCCGCACCGCCACCCCGCCCGTGACCTGCTCGAGGATGGCCGCCCGGTGCGAGTCGGCGACCTCGCTGGTGATCTCGACGCCCCGGTTCATGGGCCCGGGGTGCAGGACCAGCACGTCCTCCTTGCAGGCGGCAAGGCGCTGGGGGGTGATACCCCAGAAGCGGGCGTACTCGTGCACGCTCGGAAAGAGGCCCTTTTGCTGACGCTCCAGCTGGATGCGCAGCACGTTCACCACGTCGGCTCCGTCCAGGGCCTCGTCCAGGTCGTGCGTGACGTGCACGCCCAGGGCCTCGAGCCCCGGCGGCAGGAGCGTGGCCGGGCCGGCGACCCAGACCTCGCTCCCGTACTTGAGAAGGCCCCAGATGTTCGACCGCGCCACCCGGCTGTGGAGGATGTCCCCGACGATGGCGACCTTCAGCCCGCTCAGGCGGCCCTTGCGCCGCCGGATGGTGAAGAGGTCGAGGAGGCCCTGGGTGGGGTGCTCGTGGATGCCGTCGCCGGCGTTGACCACCCCGGCGCGCAGGCGGCGCGCCAGGAAGTGCGGCGCGCCGCCCTCGCTGTGGCGCATGATGACCAGGTCGGCCCCCATGACCTCGAGGTTGCGAGCCGTGTCGAGGAGCGTCTCGCCCTTCTGGACGCTCGACTGGGCGACGGCCACGCTCTGCACGTCGGCGCTCAGGTACTTGGCGGCCAGCTCGAAGGAGTTGCGGGTGCGGGTCGACGGCTCGTAGAAGAGGTTGACGATCACCTTGCCGCGCAGCGTCGGAACCTTCTTCACCGGCCGGTCGATGATCTCGCGCATGGACTCGGCCGTGTCCAGGATGAGGTCGATCTCCTCGCGCGTGAGGTCCTGCAGGCCGAGGAGGTCCTTGCGCCTGAGGCCCATGTCCCGTGCCCCCTCACAGCTCGAACAGGTAGACGCCGTCTTCGCCGTCGACCTCCGTCAGCCGCACCTCCACGAGCTCCCGGCGGGACGTGGGCACGTTCTTGCCCACGTAGTCCGCCCGGATCGGCAGCTCGCGGTGGCCGCGGTCGACCAGCACGGCCAGCTGCACGCTCTCGGGCCGCCCCAGGTCGAGCAGGGCGTCGAGGGCGGCCCGGGCGGTGCGGCCGGTGTAGAGCACGTCGTCGACCAGGACGATGCGCCGGCCCCGCACCGGGAACGGCACCTCGGTGCGCTCCACCTGCGGCCACTCGCTGCGCTCGGTGAGGTCGTCCCGGTACAGGGTGATGTCCAGGACCCCCACGGGCACGTCCTGGCCCTCGATCTCCCGGATTCGGGCGACCAGCCGCCGGGCCAGCGGCACCCCCCGCCGCCGGATGCCGACCAGCGCCAGGCGCTCGGTGCCCTTGTTGCGCTCCAGGATCTCGTGGGCGATCCGGTACAGGGCCCGGGCGATGGCGTCCGCGTCCATCAGGTGAGCCTTGGGTTTCCGGGTCGGGGACTCCACTGGGCCTCCTCCTTTCCCTGGCGAAGGGCCCGGGGAACCCACGACGAAGGGCTCCCCGCCGGCAAGGCGGGGAGCCCTGGCATGCGCTCCCGCTCCGGAGGCAGCCCGCGCGGCTGCCTGTCAGGCGCCTTACCGGCCTCACGGGACCGGTTTCAAGGTGCTTCCTGACAGACGGTAGCATTCTGCCACGGCCGCGTCAAGGCGGCCGCGCCTGGCGCGCCTGGCCGGTACGCCGCGCTTCGCCGGCCGCACGCCCGGTGGCCGGGAGGGGGCGGCCCACCCCGCGCCCCGCAGTTACGAGGGCGCCCCAGGGGAGAAGACGCCCGCCACCGCCATCCGCGGCGGCCCTGCAGGTCTCCGGCACAGACGTTGTCCGGTACGCTCCGAGCAGGGTCTTGTGAGGAAGGTCATGCCTATCCGGTGAACACCAACGGGTTGCGACTATCGATTATCGATAGTCGCAAAACCGGATGTCGGATCGTGAACACAATCACTTTTTTCCCTTCGTCTGTTTCTCTCTTGCCGGCCACCTACCCACCGTGGTATCTTGGCGTTAAGAAGTGGTTAACCACTCACTTTGACCCCACCCTCTGCCGGCGGGGCTGACGAGTCTACCCCGGGCTCGAATGACCAACGTGGCCGAGCGTCGCATGGGTACCGACCGTTTGGTAGGCAAAGGCCCCGGAAGAGGGCGGTCGCCAGGGAGGCAGGAAGGCCGGTGTTCGAGGAACGGATCCGACACAGCGGCCTCCGGCAGCGCGTCTGCCGGCCCGAAGAGGCCGCACAGCTCATCCGCGACGGTGACGTCGTAGCGATCAGCGGCTTCACCCGAGCAGGGGATGCCAAGGTCGTGCTTCTCGAACTGGCCCGACAAGCGCGCGAAGGACGGCGCGTCCGCATCGACCTCTGGACCGGCGCCTCCGTCGGCGACCAAGTCGACGGCTTCCTGGCCGAGGCCGGCGTCCTGCGGCGGCGCCTCCCCTTCCAGGCCGAAGCCCGGCTGCGCGGCGCCATCAACCGCGGCGAGGTGCTGTTCATCGACCAGCACCTGGGCCACACGGCCGAATTCGTCCGCTCCGGCAGCATGGGCCGCCCGGACGTGGCGATCATCGAGGCGACGGCCATCACCGCCGACGGGGGCATCGTCCCCACCACCTCGGTCGGCAACTCGGCGATCTACGCCCGGACTGCCAGACGGGTGATCGTGGAGGTCAACGTTGCCCAGCCGCTGGCCCTCGAGGGCATGCACGACATCTACGACCCCGGCCCCCGGCCGGGCCGCCGGCCGATCCCGATCATGCGGGCGGGCGACCGGGTCGGCGACACCGTCATCCGCATCCCGCCTGAACAGATCCAGGCCGTCGTCGTGACCGAGAAGCTCGACGACTCCCGGCCGCTCGCCCCGCCGGACGAGGAAACCCGGGCCATCTCCGGCCACTTGATCGAGTTCCTGTTCCACGAGGTGCGGGTGGGCCGGCTCCCCCGCAACCTGGCTCCGCTGCAGAGCGGTATCGGGGTGCTGGCGAACGCCGTTTTCGCCGGGCTCGCGGACTCGCCCTTCCACAACCTCGAGGTCTACTCCGAGGTCCTGCAAGACGCCATGTTCGACCTGATGGACCTGGGAAAGCTCACCGTGGCGTCCGCCACCTCCATCACGTGCTCGCCCGACAGGTTGCGGGACGTGCTGGCCAACCTGCACCGGTACCGGGACAAGGTGATCCTGCGGCCGCAGGACATCTCGAACCACCCGGAGGTCATCCGCCGCCTGGGGATCGTGGCCATCAACGCCGCCCTGGAGGCCGACATCTACGGCAACGTCAACTCCACCCACGTCCTGGGCACCCGCATGATGAACGGGATCGGCGGCTCCGGCGACTTCGCCCGCAACAGTTACCTCTCCATCTTCGTCACCCGCTCCACCGCCAAGGACGGCGCCATCTCCACCATCGTGCCGATGGTCGCCCACGTGGACCACACCGAACACGACGTGCAGGTCCTCGTGACCGAACAGGGGCTGGCCGACCTCCGCAACCTGGCGCCGCGCGAGCGGGCCCGCGTCATCATCGAGAAGTGCGCCCATCCCCGCTACCGTGACCTCCTGCGCGACTACCTCCGGGACGCCGAACGGCTGGGCGGGCAGACCCCCCACGACCTGCGCCGGGCCCTGTCCTGGCACCTGCGGTACCAGCAGACGGGGACGATGCTCCCCACGGCCGCCGAGGCGAGTCTGGTTCCGACCGGCGACTGAGAGCGGTGCCGCCGGGGCTCCCCGGCGGCACCCGCGTGGCAGGACGCATCCGGCCGGTGTCGAAGGCTGTGAGGCGGACATCCATCCGGATCGGGAAGGGAAGGCGCTCGATGTCGTCACGCGCACCGTGGACGGAAGCCGCCGAGCGCCGCCGGCTGATCGTGGAGGCCGCCCTGCCGGTGTTCGCCAGCCACAGTTACTCCGGCGCCACGACCACCGACGTGGCCCGGGCGGCCCGGGTCGCGCAGGCCACCATCTACAAGCACTTTCCCACCAAGCGGGACCTGTTCCTCGCCGTGCTCGACCGTACCACCGACCTGGTTCTCGAGCGGTGGCAGCAGGCCATGGAGGGGGCGCCCACGCCCTTGGACCGCCTCGTTGCGCTCGTCCGCACGTACGCCATGATGGCCGCCACCGACCACCTGGCGTTCCGTGTCCGGGTGCGGGCGGTGGCCGAGTCGGGCGACCCCGTGATCGCGACCCACGCCCGGGCATCGTACCTGCGGATCGTCGAGTTTCTCCGGGACGTCATCGAGGAGGCCCGGGCCGCCGGCCAGACGCCCCCTGACCTGGATCCGGCGCGCGCGGCGTGGTACCTCCTCTCGGTCGGGCAGGGATTCAACCTAAACCACTACGTGGGCCTGTCCTGGGACCCGGCCACCATCGACGGGCTCATCGCCTACGTCTTCCGGGGCCTGGGGGTGGAACTCGCCCCGGACCGGCCCCCCGCACCTTAGCGAGGCCGCCGGTCACCGCAGAGCGCCGCGGGCGCGGGCATAGCGGCGGGCGGCGATGCTGGTCGCCAGCACGAGCAGGATAAGGACGGTGGCGCCGGTCCACGCCTGCCGGTGCCAGTCCTCGTACGGTGAGATGGCGTACGTGTAGATCTGCACCGGCAGGGAGGCCATCGGCTGGGTCAGGTCCAGCGACCAGAACCGGTTCCCGAGCGCCGTGAAGAGGAGCGGCGCCGTCTCCCCGGCGGCGCGGGCGATCGCCAGCATCGAACCGGTGACGATGCCGGGCAGGGCGGAAGGGATCACCACGGTGAGGATGGCCCGCCACCGCGTGGCGCCGAGGGCCAGCGCCCCTTCCCGCAGGGAGGTGGGCACGAGGCGGAGCACCGCCTCGGTGGTCCGCGTCACGGTGGGCAGCATGATGACCGCCAGCGCCAGGCTACCGGCGAAGCCGTTGAAGTGGCGGACAGGGACCACGGCCAGGGCGTAGACGAAGACCCCCACGACGATGGAGGGCACGCCGGCCAGCACGTCCGACCCGAACCGGATGGCGGACGCGACCCGGGTTTCACCGTACTCGCTGAGATAGACGGCGGCGAGGACCCCGAGCGGGATCGCCATCAGGGCGGCCAGGGAGACCATCACGATCGACCCGGCGATGGCGTTGGCCATCCCGCCGCCCGGCTCCCCCACCGGTCGGGGCATCGAGGTCAGGAACTCGAGCGTGAGGCCCGGCAGCCCCTGGCGGGCCGCGTAGAAAAGAATGCTCACAAGCGGTACCAGAACCACGATCGCCGCGGCGAACATGAGCGCTTCCATCAAGAGTCCCCGCAGGCGCCGCCCGCGGTGCCGGCTCCGCCTCACAGTACCCCACCCCCCAGGCTCCGGCCCCGCGTCACCGACCAGATCAGCACCCGCGCGCCGATCCCCACGAGCAGGGTGACCCCGAATAGCACCAGCCCCACCTCCACGAGCGCCGCGAGGTGCACGTCACCGACCGCCTCCGCGAACTCGTTGGCGATCACGCTCGCCATGGTCTGCGCCGGTGACAGAAGGGACCTCGGGATCTCTGCCCGGTTCCCGATGACCATCGTGACAGCCATGGTCTCCCCCAGCGCCCGCCCGAGACCGAGGATGATCGCTCCCATGATGCCCGGCCGCGCCGCGGGTAGCAGAACCAGCCGGATCATCTCCCACCGGGTCGAGCCCATCGCCAGCGCTCCCTCCCGGAGGCTGTCCGGAACCGCCCGCAGCACCTCGCGGCTTACCGCCGTGATCGTGGGAACGATCATGATCGCCAGCACCACGCCCCCGGCCATCAGCCCCACGCCGAGGGGCGGGCCGCTGAACAGCGGAACAAAACCCAGGTGTTCCGAGAGGGGCACCTGTACGTGGTCCCGAAGCCACGGTGCCAGAACGAAAATGCCCCAGAGGCCGTACACCACGCTCGGAGCTGCCGCCAGGAGCTCCACCAGAAACGAGACCGGCTCCCGCAGCCGCGCGGGCGCCACCTCGGCCAGCCAGATGGCCACCCCGAGACCGGGCGGCCCGGCCAGGACCAGGGCCAGTGCGGAGGAGGCCAGGGTTCCGACCACGAACGCCGCCGCACCGAACTCCTCCGCCACCGGGTCCCATTCCGCCCGCACGAGGAAGCGCCAACCGGTGCGGTCGATCGACGGGCCGGCCGCACGAACCATGCCAAGGGCCATCGCCAAGAGGATGAGCAGAATCAGCACGCCCGCCGCCAGGGTCAGCCACCGGAAGACCCCGTCGGCGCGCTGGCTGCGCAAGAACGCCTGCACCCGGCCCGCGCCAGTGCGCCGGGCCAGGGCTGCGGGTGGCACCTGCACGTACCTCTCACCTCGCAAGCTGGACGCTGGTGCGGGCCCTACGGATGTCCGGCAAGTGGAGGGACCGGACCGCCCCCCGTCGACCGGCGGCCCGGCCCCTGTTGTTGTGGATCGGAGGCTACTGGAGGAGCGGCTGCCCCTGGTAGGTGATGGACTTGAGCTTGCCCTCGACGAGCTTGACGACCTCCGGGGGCAGAGGGGCGTAGAGGAGCTCGGGAGCCATCTTCTGGGCGTCGTGGGTCATCCACCACAGGAGCTTCACGAGCGCCTCGCCCTTCGCCTTGTCCGCCTGCTCCTTGTAGACCAGGATGTAGGTGAAGGAGGCGATGGGGTAGCTCTTCTCGCCGTCCGGGTTCGTGATGCTCACCCGCAGGTCGGCCGGCATGTCCGCCGCGGCGCCGGCCGCAGCGGCCGAGGTGGTCTCGAGCGAGGGCTCGACGAACCTGCCGGCCTTGTTCTTCAGGTGGGCGTAGGGCATCTTGTTCTGGATGGCGTAGGCCAGTTCGACGTAGCCCACCGCGCCCCTGGTCTGGGCGACCTGGCCGGACACACCCTCGTTGCCCTTCGCACCGATGCCGGTCGGCCACTTGACGGAGGTGCCTGTGCCGACCTTCTCCTTCCACTCCGGGCTGACCTTGCTCAGGTAGTCGGTGAAGACGGCGGTGGTGCCGCTACCGTCCGACCGGTGCACGACTGCGACGGGGAGGTCGGGCAGCTTGACGTCGGGATTCAGCTCGGTCAGGCGCTTGTCGTTCCACTTCGTGATCTTGCCGAGGAAGAGCTCCGCCACCACGTCCGGGGTCATCTTGAGGGGCACGTTCACGCCGGGGATGTTGTAGGTCACGACCACGGCGCCCAGGACGGTCGGGATGTGCACGAGCTCGCCCGGCGCCTTCGCCAGGGCCTCGTCGGTCATGGGGGCGTCGCTGGCCCCGAAGTCGACGGTCCGCTCGGTGATCTGCCGCTGGCCGCCGCCACTGCCGATCGACTGGTAGTTCACCCTGACCGGGTTGGACTTGGAGTACTCATCGAACCACTTGCTGTAAATCGGATAGGGGAACGTGGCGCCGGCGCCGTTCAGGTTGATGACCTTCCCGCCCGACGCTGCGGGCTGAGAAGACGTGTTCTGCCCGCTCGTGCTCTGGCCCGCCCCCTGGGCACCGCTCTGGTTCCCCTGCGCCGCCTGGGGCTTGCTCCCGCACCCGGCCAGGAGCGCCACGAGGGACAGGAGAGCGGCTGCGACCACGAGGGGCCGGCGCCGCCGGACCGTCTGGACCACCATCGCTCCGGGACCCTCCCTTTCGGTCTGGCTCGTGCTGCTGCCAGGGGACAGGCTAGCACGTGCGCTTTAAGGAAAGCGGGGGCGGATCGTTAAGCCCGGATGAATCGTCGTCCTACCCGAAGCGGCCGGTGACGTAGTCCTCGGTCCGCTGGTCGCGCGGGTTCGTGAACAGGGAACCCGTGGGCCCGTACTCCACCAGCTCCCCCATCAGCAGGAAGGCCGTGTAGTCCGAGACCCGGGCGGCCTGCTGCATGTTGTGGGTCACGATCACGATGGTGTACCGCTCCCGCAGGCTCCACACCAGGTCCTCGATCCGGGCCGCCGAGGCCGGGTCGAGGGCGGCGGTGGGCTCGTCCAGGAGGAGCACCTCGGGGCCCGTCGCCAGCGACCGGGCGATGCAGAGACGCTGCTGCTGGCCCCCGGAGAGGCGCAGGGCGGACTCGTGCAGGCGGCTCTTGACCTCCTCCCACAGCCCGGCGGCGCGCAGGCTCGCCTCGACGCGACCGTCCAGCTCCGAGCGCGCCCGGACCCCCTGCACCCGCAGGCCATACGCCACGTTCTCGTAGATCGACGTGGGGAACGGGTTCGGCTGCTGGAACACCATGCCGATCCGGCGTCGCACGGCGATCGGGTCGGCACCGCACGCGTAGACGTCCTCCCCGTCCAGGAGCACCCGCCCCCGCACTTCTGCATCCGGCACCAGCTCGACCAGGCGATTCAGGCAGCGGAGCAGGGTCGACTTGCCGCAGCCGGAGGGGCCGATCACCGCCAGGACCTGCCGTGCCGGCACCGGCAGGGTCACGTGGCGCAGCGCAGGACGGCCGCCGAACCGCACGCTCAGGTCTTCGACCCGGATCTTCTCGTGCACGTCCATCACCCCTGGCTCGCAGCTGTCCGGGGGCCGGCGACCGGCACGGAGAACCGGAACGTCGACCCCCGGCCCGGCTCGCTCTCCACTGACACGGCGCCGCCGTGCAGCTCCACGATGTGCTTGACGATGCTCAGCCCGAGTCCGGTGCCGCCCGAACTGCGGCTGCGGGCGCGATCGACGCGGTAGAAGCGCTCGAAGAGGCGCGGCAGGTGTTCCCGGGCGATGCCGATCCCGGTGTCGGCCACGGACACGGTCACGAACCCCTCCGGGTTCGCCTCCGCCGCCACGGTGACCCGGCCGCCCGGCGGCGTGTAGCGGATCGCGTTGTCGACGAGGTTGTGCAGGACCTGCGCGAGGCGGGCCCGGTCGCCCCACACCGGGGGGAGGCCGGGCGGCACGCGGCTCTCCAGCGTGAGCTCAGCGGCCCGGGCCCGCCGCTGGTGGCGGTCCAGGACGTCGGCGACGAGGACGTCCACGGCGACGGGGCCAGGCCGCATCGCCATCCGGCCGGACTCGATGCGCGACAGGTCCAGCAGGTCCTCGATGAGGTCCGAGAGCCGGCTGGCCTCCCGGTGGACGATCTCGAGGAAGCGGCGCCGGGTTTCCGGGTCCGGGTCTGCCTCCAGGAGCGTCTCGGCGAACCCGCGGATCGACGTGAGCGGGGTGCGGAGTTCGTGGGACACGTTGGCCACGAACTCGGTGCGCATCCGTTCCAGACGGCGGAAGCGCGTGATGTCGTGCAGCACCAGGAGCGCCCCGGCGGGACCCTCGCCGGCACGCGCCAGGCCGACGAGCCGTCCCTCCAGGACCCGCTCCTCCGGGTGCGCCCGCCGCAGTTCGAAGACTTCCGGCGGGCCGCCGGCAAGCAGCCGCTCGAGGCGCGCCTCGAGGTCGAAGTTGTGCGTGACCTCCAGGTGGTCGCGCCCCCGGGCCTCGGCGAGCGTGATCCCGAAGAGCGCCTCCGCGGCGGGGTTCAGGAGCACGATCCGCCGCCGGGCGTCGAGGATCACCACGCCCTCCGCCATCGTCGCCAGGACGGCCTCGAGCCGCAGGCTCTCGCGCCCCAGGGCCTCCAGGTAGGCCTGGAGCCGGTGGCTCATGCGGTTCACCTGCTCGGCCAGGTCCCGGACGTCGGCGGGGTCGCCGGGGGCGGGAAGGACGCTGCGCGAGAAGTCACCCTGCGCCAGCCGCCGCAGCACCGCGGCGGCCTCGGCCAGGGCGGTGGCCACCTGGCCGCTCATCCGCAGGCCCCACAGGGCCGGCACCGCGCCGATCGCCAGGACAAGGAAGAGGACGGCCATGCCGCCGGGGCCGGCGGCCCGCCACCGGGCGAGCTGCCACGCGGCCAGGGCCAGCATGGCCAGGAGGGGCACCACGGCGTACAGGACCGCCTGGCGCCGGATGCCGTTCATCACGTGGAGGACCCGCGGAAGCGGTAGCCCACCCCGCGGACCGTCTCGATGTAGGTCGGGCGGGAAGGATCCGGCTCGATCTTCGCACGCAGGTGCCGGATGTGCACGTCGATCGTGCGGGGGTCGGCGGCGAACTCCTGCCCGCGCACGCGGTCCAGGAGTTCGTCGCGGGTGAAGACCCGCCCGGGCTGCTGGCTCATGACGCGCAGGATCTGGAACTCGGTCAGCGTCAGGTCGACCCGCTCGCCGTCCCGCGTCACCTCGAAACGCTCGTAGTCGATGTGCAGGGAGCCAAAAGTCCCGGACGGCCGCTCAACGGGCCGCGGCGCTGTCCGCCGGAGGATCGCCCGGACCCGGGATACCAGCTCGCGCGGGCTGAAGGGCTTGGTGACGTAGTCGTCGGCGCCCACCTCGAAGCCCACCACGCGGTCGATCTCGTCCCGCCGGGCCGTGAGCATGAGGATGGGCACGTCACTGGAGCGGCGGACCTCCCGGCAGACGTCGATCCCGTCCATCCCCGGCAGCATGAGGTCGAGGATGATGAGGGCGGGACGGCGCTCGCGTGCGAGACTGAGCGCCTCGACGCCGTCGGCGGTGGTCACCACGCGGTAGCCGGCCCGCTCGAGATTGAAGGCGATCAGGTCGCGGATCGGCTGCTCGTCCTCGACGACCAGGATCTCGTCCGGCAAGGCCACCGCCTCCCGGCACCGATCCTAGCAACCCTGCTTTAAGACAAAATGAAATGCACGTTAAGGCAGGATTGAGGTTCAGGCCACCTCGCCCAGCACGTAGCGCTCCAGGACGGCCGCCACCCCGTCCTCGTCGTTGGAGGCGGTGACGAGGTCCGCGCGCTGCCGGAGCTCCGGAACGGCGTTCGCCATGGCGACCCCGAGCCCGGCGAAGTCGATCATCTCCATGTCGTTCCAGTTGTCTCCCACCGCCACGATCTCGCTGCGGCGGACGCCGAGTCGGTGCGCGAGGAACTCGAGCGCCGACCCCTTGTCGGTCCCCCACCGCCAGTACTCGAGCAGGCTGTGGCCGGGGATGTCCGGGCACAGCAGCGACCGGAGCGGCACGCCCAGCCATCTGGGGGTCTCGGTGGCAGCGGGGCGCACCCGCGCCTCCAGGTCCAGTGTGAAGACCTTGAGGACCTCGAACCCGGCTGCGCTGGCCACGTCCTCCAGGGGGCGGGCGTGGCCCCGGGGCCCCTCCCGGAAGTACGTGGCCTCCGGGCAGGCCGGCTCGCCGAGCCAGAAGAGGTCGGGGCCGGAGGGCGCGTGCCGGCAGACGTAGACGGGTAGCCCGTGGCGCTCCAGGTGGCGCATCGCGTCGAGTGCGGCATCCGGGGGAAGGGGCCGCTCCAAGAGGACGCTCTCCCGGGCCGGGTCCAGCACCAGCGCGCCGTTGTAAAGGATGACGGGCACACGGATGCCCAGCCGGCGGGCGATGTCCCGGGCGGCGCGCCAGCGGCGTCCCGTCGCCAGGGTCACCGCCACGCCTGCCTGGATGGCGCGGCCGACCGCCGCGAGCACACGGGGCCGGATCTCGCCCCGGCTGTCCAGAACCGTGCCGTCGATGTCCAGTGCGACCAGCCGGTACATCGGCCTCGCCTCCGGTGTGGCTGTCTCGCCCTTTAGGATGCCATACGAACTTGAAACTGACGTGTCGGGGGCGTTGAGCGGGCATGAAATCCGGGCCCCGGCGCTTCCTCGAAACTTCTCTTGATCTCAATCCCCCGTTCACGCGCGCCCCGGGCACTTCTGCCAAGGTAAGAATGACTCCCAGCGCAAATCAAGGCAACGGCCCCGGGGGGTTCGACGATGACACCTGCTGCGCGTCTGCTGGAGGCAGGGCTCTCCCGACTACGGGCGGCCTCCGGCAGCCTGCGGTTCCGCATCGGGGCGGGCGCGCTCGCGCTCGCCCTCCTCACCACGGGGGTCGCCTGGGTGGCACACGCGTCCCTGGTCCGGCAGGCGGCCACGGAAGCGCGCCTGGCCCAGGCGGCGGACGACATCGGCCGGCTGCTCGACGTCATCCAGGACACCCGCCAGATCGGAGAACTCGTGGACAAGACCCTGATCACCCGGTTCCCACCGGACCCGGCGCACGTGCAGACCCTCACCGCCCGCCTCGAGAGCGACGCCCGGATGCTCGCCGTGCCGGTGAGCGAGGGCGAGGCGGAATACCTCCGCCGGGCCCAGGTGTCCCTGCGGGAAATCGTGGACCTTTCCCGCCGCCTCCTCGAGGTGGACCTCCTGTCCCCTGAGGCGGTGCTGATCGGCAGCCAGGTGCGTGAGGCCGAACAGCGGCTGCAGCTCGCCCTCCTGGACGCCAAGCAGAAGCGGGTGGCGAACCTGCAGCAGGCCCGGTCGGACGCGCTCTTGGAGGCCCGCCGGGGGCGGCGGGTCCTCGGCGCCGCCGTGGGGGTCAACCTGGCCCTGGGGGCCGCGGTGATCGCCCTGGTCCTCGCTCGCGTCGGCCGGCCGCTCCGGGACATCACGGAAACCACCCGGCTCGCGGCGGCCGGGAACCTCACGCGGCGCGCGCCCGTGACCGGCAGGGACGAGATCGCGCACCTCGCACGAAACTTTAACCGGATGCTGGACGAGTGGTCCGCCGTGATCGGCGTCGTGTCCGCCTCCGCCCTGGAGGTGACCGGCACCGCCGGCCGGATGCACTGCGCGGCCGCCGCCGCTCGGGAGGCGGCCGGCGCTGCCGCCGGCGAGGTCGGGGCCGTCCGGGAGGCCGTCCGCCGACAGGGGCAGAGCCTGGAGGCCGCGCTGCACCGGGTCCGGGAGCTCCACGACGAAGCCCGGCACATGGGGACGGTCTCCGGCGAGCAGGCCGAACGGGCGGAGGCCGCCTCGGCGATGGCCCGCGAAGCGGCCGGCGTGGCAGATGCGGCCCTGTCCGACCTCAGCGTCATGACCCAGCAGGCGGAGGCGGCATCCGGCTTCGCCGCGGAAGCCGGGGCGGTCATCGCCCGGTCGCTCGAGGCCACACGCCAGGTCGTCCGGGTGGTCGGGGCGATCGGCGAACAGGTGCGCCAGACCGCCGCCCACACGCGGGAAGCCGAGCGGATCCTCGCGGTGGTCACCTCTCTCGCCGAGCAGACGAACCTCCTGGCCCTGAACGCGGCGATCGAGGCGGCACGGGCCGGAGCCAGCGGGCGAGGCTTCGCCGTGGTGGCTGCCGAGATCCGCCGGCTCTCGGAACGTTCCCGCGCCTTCGCGAGGGAGATCGAAGACACCATGCGGCGCATCGGGGTCTCGGGCGGGGCAGCGCTCGAGGCCGTGGCGGAGAGCCAGGGTCTCCTGCAGGAGGCGGAGCGGCTGTCCGGCGAAGCCCGTTCCGCCCTCGACCGGATACTTGAGGCGGTGCACCACATGAGCGCCGCCGCCGGCGCGGTGCGGGAGAGGGCCCGGGCAGCATCCGAGGGCGCCGGCCGGTCCGCGGCCGAGGTGCAGGAACTCGCCCGCTCGGCCCGAGACGTGGAGGCCGGCGCCCGGAGAATCGTGGAGCGGGAAGAAGAGATCGTCCGTGCCCTCGAAGAGGTTGCGGCCTCCCTCGCCCAGAGCGCGCAGCTGGTCGACGTGGTCGTCCGCACCACGGCGTCGGTGCTCGAGTCGGCGGGGGAGACCCAGGTCGCGGCCGCCCGGCTGGAAGACCTGTCCTCGACCCTGGAGGCCGCGGTCCGCCGTTTCGCCGTGCCGGACGGTGCGATCGCCGCATCCCAGGTGCCGCAACGGCAGCCGGCCGGCGAGCTGGGCGGTCACGAGGCGCCCGCGGCTCCCGGGGCCGCGGCGTGACCCCACCCCGGTGCGGCGACCGGGCCGGGGGGCGTCAGTCGCTGGTGGAGACGTGCACCGTGCGGGTCGCCTCGTCCCAGCGCACGCCGGCGCCCAGCGCTTCGGCGAGCGCCCGAACGGGCGCCAGGACACGGCCCTGGCGGTTGCGAGGCGAAACGTCGAGGCGCACGCGCCGGCCGTCGACCTCCGCGTGCGGGTCGCCGACCCGGAGCCGCACCACGTGCCCCCGCCCGCGTACGGTCACGACCCCCGACTCGGCGTCCCAGCTGACCGTCGCACCCAGGGCCTCGGCGAGGGGGCGGGCCGGCACGAGGAGCCGCCCGCCCTCGTTGGCGGGGGGCACGTCGAACGTCACCGGTATCCCGTCGACCGCCACCCGGAATTCCGTCTCACCGGCCCCGTCAAGGCGGAAGAGGTACTCGGCGGCGGCGCGCCGCTCCTCCTCCCCCAGGGCGCCGGGGTTGCCGAGCGGCATCTGGCGGCGGATGTACGAGGTGAGCGCCTCGACGGTGGGGTAGGCGCTGCGGACGTCGGTGAGGTCAGGTCCGGTCCCACCCTCCCGCTCCGCCCCGTGACAGGCGGCACAGTGCGCCCCGTAGACCGCCTCGCCGGCGGGCGCGGCCCGGACGACCGGGGACGCGGCGCCGGTGATCGCTGCGACGGCGGCGAGCGCGGCAGGCACGAGCGCCGCCGGGACCGCCCGGCACACGGAGCGGCGGAACCCGCGGGACGGCATGGCTCTCGACCTCCGAATGCGGTGCGGGGAGGATCGCCCTCCCCGCACGCGTGTGGCCCTGTCCGAAGCCCCGGCTGCTCAGAACCCCGTCACGGCCACCACGGAGGAGCGCCAGGGGGCGTCCGGGTGCTGGATCGAGAAGAAGAGAGTCTTGTAGTCGGGGGTGAAGAACGGCCCCGTGCCCTCGGCGCCCAGAGGGATGGTGGCGAACCGCTTGAGCTTCCGGGTCCGGTCGGCGACCCAGACGTGGTTGTTCCCGTACTGCGCGCCGGCGGGCGGCATGAACTCCTCGTATTTGTCCTCGAAGATCCAGAGGTTGCCCTCGCCGTCGACCGCCAGGTTGTCCGGGTTGAACAGGCCGGTGCCGGGGCCGCCGTCGACGAAGGGGGTCAACTCGAGGGTCTGGGGATTCAGCTTCCAGATCCGGCCGTACTTCTCCACACCCTGCTTCTTGTTGTCGCCCGTCTCGGCGAAGTACAGCATGCCGTCCTTCGGGTTGTACTCGATCTCCTCCGGCCGGTTGAACGGCGTGGCCCCGTGCTCCAGGCCATACCTGCGGGCGTCCCCCAGGGCGGCGGGGTCACGCGGGATCTCGATCCACCGCCGGTTCCTGGCGTCGAGCGCGTACAGCTGGCCGCTGGACAGGTCTCCCTCCCGGTCCGCCACGAACTTGAAGATGAGGCCGCCGCGGAAGTCGTCCCCCATGTACACGGTCCGCCTGTCGGGCATCACGACGGCGCCCTCGTGGGAGAAGCGGCCCATACTGAAGTGCTTGCGAACCTGCCGGGTCACCGGGTCGAACTCAACCATCCAGCCGTAGAGCTTGGGGTTGGCGGCCAGCCCCGCCGGGATCTCCTTCACGTCCTGGGGCGGGTACTCCTCGGCGATCAGGACAGTGCCCCAGGGCGTGACGTTGCCCGCGCAGTTGTTCCAGGTGCCGCCCGCAGCGCTGAAGTCGACGCGCTCGGAGTGCAGGACGGTCCAGGTGCCGTCGGCGTTCCGGGCCACCGTGAGGAGGCTGCCGCCCCCCGGCGTGGTCTCGTGGTTGACCCACAGCCGCCCCAGCTCCGAACCGTAGATCGGCAGGTACACGGTCAGATCGGCCATCCCGCCGAACCTCTGACCGTCGGAGGTGGGGTCGTCTTCCTCCATCAGGATCTGGTAGCGGTAGCCGGCGGGCAGATGCAACTCCTTGTCGGTGGCGACGGGTACCGGGTTGAAGGAGACGGCCTGGGCCGGCGTCGCCAGCGTGGCGGCCGCCGCGGCCGCCGTGACGGCCGCGGCGACGATGCGCCTGGCTTTCATCGAATCCCCTCCTGGCAGATGGCTCGTACCGCCTGCCATCATACAGGCAGATCGTTAAGATCTTCGCGTTCTGTCGATGAAGTTCTCACCCGGCGCTCCTTCGCCCGACGCTTCGCCACCGCAGCGATACGGGCCAGCTCCAGCACGCTGCCGAACGGATGGTCCAGGTTCGAGACGACCGCCAGGGACACCGTGGGAACCGGCGCGTCCGAACCGGGCGCTCCCCGGTTCGAACCGACGGCGGCGTCGAACCGGCCGGCGATCCACCGGCACAGCCGCTCTGCGTCCGCCGACCGGGTGATGACGATGAAGTCGTCGCCCCCGATGTGACCGACGAAGTCGTCGGGCGTGCCCACCGCGGCGACGGCGTCCTGGAGGATCTGCCCGAGAATCCGGATCACCTGGTCGCCATAGGCGAAGCCGAGGCAGTCGTTGATGAGCTTGAACCGGTCGATGTCCGCGTAGATCACCGTCATGGGTTCCCCGGCCTGGATGCGCCGGCCGAGCTCGGCCTCGATGCGCAGGTTCCCGGGCAGGCCCGTGAGGGGGTTGGCGTGCTTGGCGATGTCGATGTGGATCTGGGCGATGCGGTCCAGGAGCCGCCGGCTCGACAGCACCCCCTGGAAGCGGCCGGCGGCGTCCACCACCAGCACGTAGTCGTCGAGCTGCTCGCGCCGAGCCGCCACCGACTGCGCCACGGCCACGAGGGGCGTCCCCGCCTGCATGACGGGGGCCTCCTCCACGACGAGGTCGACGGGACGGTGCATGAACACGGCATACCCGTACTGGGACCCGAGCCGCTGGAAGACCTGGTGCCGCACCAGGATGCCCTCCGGGCGGCCGTCCGGGTCTGTCACGACCAGCACTCCGTCGGAGTCCGGCCGCTCGAGGAGCGGCAGCACGTCGGCGAGCCGGGCGACTCGGGACACGGTGGGCACCTGGACGGCCACCTCGCCCAGGGTGATGTCCTGCCCCGCCTTGTTCCCCGTCACGGCCCTGCGCCGGACGGCGTCGACCACCCGCGCCTCCGGTTCACCCGGTTCGAGTGCAGGGCGGCCGACGAGGAACCCCTGGCCGAGGTCCACCCCGAGGTCCACCAGGTGCTCCAGCTCGGGAAGGGCCTCGATGCCCTCCGCGACGACCTGCGCGCTCATCCGGTGGGCGAGTTCCACCAGGGCCTGCACGACCTTGCGGCGCGTGTCGTCGCGGTGAACGTCCCGGATCAGGGAGCGATCGAGCTTGATGAGGTCCGGGTGAAGCGAGGCGACCGTGGCCAGGTTGGAGTAACCGGCTCCCAGGTCGTCCACCGCGATCTTGAAGCCCCTCTGCCGGAGGCGGCCGACGACGGAGCGGAACGACTCGCCGGTGGCCCCCGCCGCCCGCTCGGTGATCTCCAGCACCACGTGCCGCGGCTTCACACCGGCTCCTCGCACCGCTGAGAGAAGGGTTTCCAGGAGGCGCTCCGGATCCCGCACCGTGAGCGGGTGCACGTTGAGCAGGAGACGGCCGGTCCCTCCGCCCAAAGCTCCCCGGACGGCAAGGGCGGTGCGGATGCACAGAAGATCCAGGTCCACGGTCCGGCCGGACGCCTCCGCCGCCTGGAAGAGCGCCCCGGGGGACTCCAGCGGACCGCGAGGGCCGCGGGCGAGGGCCTCGTGGCCGGCCACGTGCCCGGACCGGAGGTCGAGGATGGGCTGAAAGACGGTATGGATCTCCTGGCGGTCCAGGATCGCCTGCAAGGGGTCTTCCGGGGGTCGATCGCAGCCGGTGCCGGCCTGGGCGCCGTCCGAGCCCGGCGTGAGGGTGCCGTTGGCGTGGGGCGTGCCGGTCGCCGCGCTCCAGCGTAGCGGAAAGAGGTCACGCAGCATCATGTTCGGCGCTCCCGGGCGGTGAGGGTGGTCGAAGAGCCCGAATGCGTGACGTGAATGATACACCGGCGATCTTAAGCGTTGCAGGGAGAAAACGTTAAGGGAAATCCCATTCGATCTTAAACCTCATGCGGTACGCTCCTTGCGGGTACCCACAGCCAGCGGACCGCGTTCCCGCCCATCCGGGCGGCACAGGGGGAGGCAGACTCATGCGGCGGACGTTCCTCCCGGGGAACTGGCAGGCGGCCGGGCTCTCGCTTCTGGTCCTGGCGGTGGTGGCAGGCTGCACGCGCGCGGGCGCCGGCCGGCAGACCATCACGATCAAGGGTTCGGACACCATGGTGATCCTCGGCCAGCGGTGGGCAGAGGAATACATGCGGCGGCATCCGGAAGTGCACATCCAGGTGACGGGCGGGGGCTCCGGCACCGGGATCGCCGCGCTCATCAACGGTACCACCCGGGTCGCCCAGGCATCCCGGAAGATGACCCCGGCAGAACGGGGACAGGCAGAACGCCGCCACGGAAAGCCCGTGCGTGAGATCGTGACGGCCATGGACGGGGTAGCCGTGTACGTGAACGAGGGGAACCCCGTGGAAAGCCTCACACTGGCCCAGGTGCGTGCACTCTACACCGGACAGATCACGAACTGGAAAGACGTCGGCGGTCCCGATCTCCCCGTCGTGCTCTACGGCCGGGAGAACAACTCCGGGACCTACGTCTTCGTCAAGGAACACGTACTGGAAGGGGCGGATTACTCCCCTTCCACCCGCACACTGTCCGGCACCGCGGCGGTGGTGAGCGCGGTCGCCTCCGACCCCGGCGGCGTGGGCTACGGCGGCATCGCCTATGGCCGAGGCGTCCGCCACCTCAAGATCCGCCTCAACCCCTCGTCTCCCGCGGTCGGGCCTTCCCTGGAGACGGTCCGGTCCGGAGCCTACCCGCTGGCTCGGCCGCTCCACTGGTACCTGGTCGACGACGGCGATCCGGCCGTCCAGGCCCTGGTCGACTGGGTGCTGAGCCCCGAGGGCCAGCGGATCGTGGATGAGGTGGGCTACTTTCCGATCCGCTGACGGACCGGTCTGGCGGGGTGATCGGAGATGACGGATCGCTGGGACCGGTGGGTACGGCGGATCACCTTCGCGAACGCCCTGACCGTGGCCGTCGTCCTCTTGCTGCTTTACGGCTGGCTGGTCCGGGAGGCGGCTCCGGTTGTGGCCGCGCCACCGTCGGAAGCGCAGGTGCGCCGCCTTCTGGGGCCCGTGAGCACGCCGGAGGGCTCCGCATACGTCTGGCAGCCCATCTCGGCGGTGCCGAAGTACTCGGTGGTGCCACTCCTCATGGGAACCGCCAAGGTGTCGGCCCTGGCGACCGCCGTCGCCGCCGGACTCGGGCTTCCCGCCGCACTCTTCACGGCATCCTTCGCCCGGGGGCGGCTGGCCGAGGGCCTGCGGACCTGGATCAGCCTGGCCGGCGGCGTTCCGGCCGTCGTGGTGGGCGCCGTCGTCCTGCTCGACGTGGCGCCGCCGGCGGCACGGCTGCTGAAGCTGGGGTCGCCGCTGAGCGCCCTCACGGCCGGGATCGCCCTGGGTTTCTGGGCGGCGCCGACCGTGTACGGGGCAGGCGAGGAGGCGCTCCGCCGGGCCACCCGTGCCCAGCTCGAGGCGGGGCTGGCCCTCGGGGCGACGCGGTGGCAGGTCCTGCGCGACATGGTGATCCCCGCCGCGCGACCGGGGCTCGTGGCCGCTGTGCTGCTCGGGGCGGCGCAGATCCTGGGGGAGACGATGATCGTCCTCATGGTCTCCGGGAACGCCGCCGTGGCGACGTGGGATATGCGGGCTTCCACCCGGACCATTTCCGCCACGCTGGCGGCCGAGATGGGTGAGGTGGTGGCGGGCAGCGTCCACTACCGCATCCTGTTCCTGCTGGGGACCCTCCTGCTGCTGGCGACCTCCATCCTGAACGCTGCCGCCCGACTTCTCCAGGCCCGGGCGGGCCGTACCCTGGAGCAGGCGGCCGGCGGTCCGGAGGGGCGGCCGTCATGAGGCCCGGCCGCGCCGCCGAGCGGGGAGCGCTGCTCCTGGGAGGGCTTGCGAGCCTGACGCTCGCCGGGGGACTCCTCGGGATCCTGGTCGCCGCCGTTTGGTGGGGATGGCCCAGGCTCAGCCTGGGCCTGCTCACCCGGGCGCCGGAACACGGCATGACCGCGGGCGGGATCCTTCCGGCGGTGGCCGGCACGCTGATCCTCATCGGCCTCATGCTGGTCGTGGTCGTGCCCGTGGGCACGCTGGCAGGCATCTACCTGCACGAGTACGCCCCGGCGCGGTCCCGGGTCACCCGGGCCGTGCTCCTCGCCCTGGAGGGCCTGGCCGGGGTTCCGCCCGTCATTGTCGGGCTGTTCGGGTTCGGATTCTTCGTCCAGTACGTGGGGGGCCGGATCGACCGGTGGCTGTTCGGCGGCGAGGTGACGTACCGCACCCCGTCACTCCTCTGGGCGGCGCTCACGCTGGCCGTGCTCACCCTGCCACCATGGTGCTGACGGCGCTCCAGGCTCTCGGCGCCGTGCCGCGGGGTCTCCGGGACGCGGGGCTGGCAGCGGGTGCGAGCCGCTGGCAGACCATCCGCGACCTCGTGCTCCCGCGCGCATGGGCCGGCATCCTGAGCGGCGCCATCCTGGCCATCAGCCGCGGGGCCAGCGAGGTCGCCCCCGTGATGTTCACGGGGGTCGCCTACTTCCTGCCGTACCTCCCGTCCCGGCTGAACGACCAGTTCATGGAACTGGGCTACCATGTCTTCGTCCTGG
The DNA here is from genome assembly GCF_025999835.1 of Caldinitratiruptor microaerophilus. Classification (NCBI taxonomy): domain Bacteria; kingdom Bacillati; phylum Bacillota; class Clostridia; order Eubacteriales; family Symbiobacteriaceae; genus Caldinitratiruptor; species Caldinitratiruptor microaerophilus. The sequence goes on from NZ_AP025628.1 coordinate 1,813,635, forward strand.
CAACGCAGTCACCGGACGTGCGGCAGACCCGCCCTCTCCTGTACGCGTCCGTCGTGGTCCTCCTGAGCATGACGTTCCTGCTTCATGCCCTGGCCATGACTCTGCGGCGCCGGGCCCGCACGGGCGCCGGCCGGGACCTCGCCGACCCCCTGGCGGCCGCGGCCGGTCCACCGCCGGCGGGCGGAGCCACCGCGCTGCAGGAGGCCGGGCCCGTCCGCCGCGGTCCTCGCACGGTGGTCGGGGGCCAGCCACCCCGGGTGAAGATGGACGTTACGGGCGTCCACCTGCAGGTGCGCGAAAGGGTCCTGCTCCGGGGCGTCACCCTGCCCATCCACGAACACCGGATCACGGCGGTCATCGGCCCGGCCGGCTCCGGCAAGGCGGCGCTCCTCCGGGTCATGAGCCGCATGGCCGAGGAGTGGGAAGGCGCCCGCCTCGAGGGACGGGTGCTGCTCGACGGCACCGACATCCGCACGCTACCCGCCGAGGTGGTGCGCCGGCGGGTCGCCCTCATCGAGCGTCCCGTGGTCTTCCCCCGCTCGATCTACGACAACGTGGCCTATGCGCCCCGCCTGCAGGGAGTCCGGCGAAAGACGGACCTCGATGCCCGCGTCGAAGCGAGCCTGCGGGCGGCCGGGCTCTGGCGGGAGGTGCGGGACCAGCTCAACCGGCCCGCCATGGATCTCGACCCGTGGCAGCGCGTCCGCCTCGTGCTCGCTCGCGCCCTGGCGGCGGGGCCGGAAGTGCTCCTGGTGGACGCCTCGGTGATCGTCATGGACCGGCTGGCCCTGAGCACCCTGGAGGAGCTCCTCGACGCGCTCAAGGCGAGCCATACCCTGGTGATCGTGACCCACGACCTGGGCCAGGCGGCGCGCCTTTCCGAGTACACGGCCTTCCTGGAGAAAGGGGAACTGGTGGAGTTCGGTCCCACAGAGGACGTGTTCGTCCACCCCCAGAAGGAGCGGACACGCGCATACCTCATGCGCCCGTACCATTACGGGACCGCTCCGTAAGGCCACATCCGGCTCTCGGCCCGACTGCCCGGCTACGCCCTGACCGTATCCGGCAGTACGACGTGTCCCGCCAGCGCCAGAACCCTTCCCGCGACAGCCAGCGCGGCGCGCGGCCGGCCCGCGGCGCGCGCCGCCTCGCCCATGCGCTCGCGGCGCCCGGGGGCGTCGACCAGGAGGTAGCGGGCCAGGGCCGCGGCCTGCCCGGGGGTGCGTGCCTGGATGGCGGCGCCGAGGCGCGTGAGGTGCGCCGCGTTGTCTTCCTCGTGCCCCGGCAGCGGCCTCAGGAGCACCATCGGAAGCCCGACCGCCAGCGCCTCGCTGCAGGTGAGGCCCCCCGCCTTCGTCACGAGAAGGTCTGCCCAGGCCATGAGGGAGGCGACGTCGGGAGTGTACCCGTGGACCTCGAGGCGGGGATGGTCCGCCGCCAGCCCTCTCAGGCGGGCCGCGGCGCGCCGGTCCTGCCCGGCCACGACCGTCACCGCCGGCGGCGGGTCGAGCCGGAGGAGGAACCGGGAGACGGCCTCCAGCGGCCCGATGCCAAGGGAGCCGCCCATGACCAGCACCCGGCCGGGTGCATCCGCCGCGCACCCACGCCGGAGTCCGCCCGGAGAACCCGCCCAGAAGGCTTCGCCGATCGGGATCCCGGTCACGGCCACGCGCCCGGGGGGCACGCCCCGCCCGAACAGCGCGCGGGCCGTGCTGGCGGAAGCGACGAAGAAACGGTCGTAGCCGGGGTGAATCCACGCCGGGTGCGGCCAGAAGTCGGTCAGGACCACGGCCGCGGGCACCCCGAGTTCCCCCCGCCACCGGAGATGGGCCACCGCCAGGCCGGGGAACGGGTGGGTGGCCAGAACCACGTCCGGGCGGACCGAGCGGACGGCCTCCCGGATGGCAGGACCGAGGAGCCAGCTGGCCACGTCTCCGGCCCCGCGGGCGTCCGACGCCGTGGCCGTCTGCCGGTAGAGCCAGCCGTACGACCCGGGGGTCCACCGCAGGAGCCGGAGATACACGTCCGCCACGGCGGGGAGAAGGCGTTCCCCGCGCGTCGCCGGACGCGTGCCCAGTTCCCGTACCACGACAAGCGCGCCCGGGCGAAGCCGCCCGACGGCCGCCGCGACCGCCCGCGCGGCCTGCGTGTGGCCTGAGCCGAACCGGGCCGAGAGGACCAGCACCCGCGGCACCGGCCCCCGGGTCACCGGCACCCCACCGCTTCGAGGAAGAAGGCGAGGAAGCCGGCCGTGGTCCGCTGCGCGCGCGGCAGCAGCACGGACAGGGCGATCTCCTTCATCGTCTCCGTGGCCTCCGCGCCGGCCAGCGGCAGATACATCCGGGCGATCCGAGCGTTGGCAACGACCCAGCCGGCGGGGTCTCCGGCCACGTCGTAGAGACCGTCACGGACCACGGCGAACTCCCGGCGCCGGCGGCGAGCGAAGTGCTCGAACTCCCGGTGTCCGTCCAGGAGCCGGCAGGCGGCGTGGTGGGGCACGCAGAGGTCCTGCACCAGGTGACAGGCCGCTCCGAGGTAGAAGAGCGCCGTCTCCCGGCTGCCATGGTGCCAGGCGGAGACGGCGCTCTCGAAGTACGCCCCGCAGACGGATGCCGCATGGGGCCAGCCCCGGATGCCCCGCCCCGTGGTCGGGTCGTACATGTGGGTCACGTTGCGGGAGCCGCCATCGGCCCACGCGCTCCCCAGCTGGATCTGTTCCAGATAGGGCCACAGTGCCTTCACGGCCGTCCAGTGCCCATCCGCTTCGAGGATCCGCAGCGCCTGGAGGTTGATGAAGTCGTGGGTGGGCGACGGTCTCGACCACACCCCTGCAACGGGGGCGACAGCTGCCAGCGCAAGCCGGCTCACGACGCCAAAGTGCTGCCCGGCTTCCGCCGCCGGTACCGCCATGGCCCATCACCCTCTGCGATGAAGGCTCTCAGGGCCATCTTCGCGCGGTACCTTGAAATCCGCGTTACCGGCGGATTGTCGCTCAGGGAAATCCGTACGAAGGTTCGCCTCCGTGAGGCTGGCGGCCAACGCCCTCTGCCTTCCGACTGGAGGTCACCGGCCGGCGTAAGCCCGCCGGGCGGCCGCCACCTCCTCGAGGGCCGCCTGGCGGCCGCGCCAGCCCCGGATCTCGGCCGTCTTTCCCTCGAGGTCCTTGTAGACGCGGAAGAAGTGCTCGATCTCCCGCTTCACGTGCGGCGGGACGTCGTCGATCTCCCTCACGTGGGCGAACCGGGGGTCGACGTCGACGACGGCGAGGATCTTCGTGTCCTCCCCCTTGTCGTCGGCCATGTCCAGCACCCCCACGATGCGGGCAGGCACCCGGCAGCCCGGGAACGTCGGGGCGGTGGAGAGCACCAGGATGTCCAGGGGATCGCCATCCGCCGCGAGCGTCTCGGGAATGAAGCCGTACTCACCCGGATAGTGCATCGGCGAGTAGAGGACCCGGTCGAGGCGCAACCCGCCGAGCTCCGGGTCATACTCGTACTTGTTCTGGCAACCGCTCGGAACCTCGACGAAGGCGAGGACCGTCGACTCGCCGGTCAACGCCGCATCCCCCTCCTCCTCCGCCGCCGGGCGCCCTGGCGCGCCCGCGCGGTCGCAGACGCCCCCGTCCCGGCGGCCTCACCCGCGGGTGCGGCCGGCGTGGCCGCCTCCGCGCCGGCCGCGGCCACCGGCTCTTCGGCCGGCGCCCGCCTGCCGGGATTCTCCGCCGCCGGTTCCGGCTCGTACGCCGGCGCCGCGGCGCCGCCACGGAGAGCCATGTACGTGTAGACGGCCAGCGGGACGAAGATCATCGAGGCGAACACCGCCAGCCCGAGCCACTGGTACAGGCTCAGCCCCCGGAAGAGGCTCAGAGCCCCCGAGTCCATGTCTCACTCCCGTTCTCCTTTCCATGGACAAATGTCGCGTACCTTTGTCCCGAAAGGTTCCTGCTTCATCCACCGGCACCGCCCAAAGGCTGCAACCTCCGATGTCCACAGGCGTCACTTCCCGCCGAACTGGCGGTAGTTGGCCGGTGCCTAACCGGCCAAGGCCAGCAGGTTCCGGGCCGCGTTCACATCCCGGTCATGGTGCGTACCGCAAGCGGGGCAGTCCCACGCCCGGACATCCAGGGGCAGTCCCTCCAGCACATGCCCGCAGCACGAACACGTCTTGCTGCTCGGGTAGTACCGGTTCGCCACGACCAGCTGGCTCCCGTACCACCCACACTTGTACACCAGCATCCGCCGGAACTCGCCCCAGCCCACGTCCGCGATGTGCCGCGCCAGTTTCGGGTTCTGCAGCAGCCCGCTCACAGCCAGGTCTTCCACCACGATCACCCGCTTGGTTTTCGCCAGGCGCATGGTGAGCTGGTGTAAAAAGTCCCGCCGGATGTTTCGGACGCGCCGGTGCATCCGTGCCAGCCGCAGCGCCGACTTCCGTCGGTTCTTCGACCCCTTCTTCTTCCGGCTATGCTGCCGCTGACGGCGGCGCAGAAGGCGCAGGGTCCGCTGCAGGGGCCTGGGCGCCTCGACCTTCGCCACCGTGCCATCGTCCCCGGCCACCGTGGCGAAGTGATGCAGTCCCACGTCGATTCCCACCGCCGGCCCTTCTACGGGTACGGGATCGGACTGTTCGACCTCCACTGTCAGGCTCACGTACCAGCGGTCGGCCTCCCGGCTCACCGTGGCCGACAGGATGCGGCCTTGGACCCCGGGCTCCTCCTTCAGCCGGATGACCCCCAGCCGGGGGAGCTGCACCGCCCGGGCCAAAACCCGGATGGAACCCGTCAGCCGGAACCGGTCGTCCCGCCCCTTCTTCCGAAACCGGGGGAAGCCCACCTTCCGGCCTTCCTTCAGGCTCCGGAAGAAGTTCTGGAAGGCCCGGTCCAGGTCCCGCAGCGCCTCCTGCGGGGCACACTTGGACACCTCGTACAGCCACAGGTACTCCGTCTTCTTCAGGCGGTTCAGTTCCCGGTGTTGCTCGATGGCGTTAGTGGTCTTGCCGGCCTGCTGGTAGAGTTCGACGCGTTGGGCCAGCCCCCAGTTGTAGGCGAACCGGGCGGCACCCGCGTGCTTGGCCAGCAGGATGCGCTGCTCCCGGTTCGGGTCCAGCTCGTACCGGTAGGCACGCGTAACTTTCACGTTCGATGGCCTCCAGGGCTTTCTTCGCCTTGTTCCGGGCCGAGCGACGGCCGTAGAGGCGGGTACAGAAGCATGTGAGAACCTCGATCATGCCCTGGACCAGGTCATCCTTGACCTCACCAGGCTCGACGACCACGATCCGCCGCCCCTGGGCCGCCAGGGCCGCTTCCACGTACTCGAAGCCGAAACGCATGAGCCGGTCCCGGTGCTCTACGACGATGGTGTTCACCTTGGGATCGGACAGCAGGCGCATGAGCTTGGGCCTGTGGCCATTCAGCCCGGAGCCGATTTCGGAGATGGCTTTCGTGACTGCCCAATCCTGATGGCTCGCGTACTCCACGAGTCGGGCAATCTGTCGGTCCAGGTCCGTCTTCTGGTCGGCGCTGGACACGTGCGCATACAGGGCCGCGGTGCGGGAGGAGACCTCCGGCTCCTTGACCAGGATCGTCCCGGTGGGCGTCTGTTCGAAGGGAACGGGCATCTTCCCTTGCCGCACCCAACGCCAGGCCGTCTTGTAGGAGATGCCTTGCTTTCTTGCCCATTCGCTCAGCTTCATGTGGATAGAATAACCGATTTATCCACTTTTGTCCATAGTTCGGCGAGCAGTTCTTGACCCCCCGGCGCTCACGTCCCACCCGAAGCCGCCGCCCGCACGGCCGCCACCAGTTCCCGCGCCCGGGCGGCGATCCCCGCGGGGTCGCCCCGGGTGAGCGCGCCCCCGACCCCCAGTGCCGCCGCGCCGGCCCGGAGCCACTCGGCGGCATTGTCCGCACCCACCCCGCCGGTCGGCACCAGCGGCGCCTGGGGCAGCGCCTCCCGGACTGCCCGGACGAAGCCGGGTCCGAGGGCCGAGGCAGGGAAGACCTTCACCAGGTCCGCCCCGGCCTCGAGGGCCGCCGCGATCTCGGTCGGCGTGGCCGCACCCGGCAGCACCGGCACGCCGTGGCGGTGGCCGGCGCGGACGACCTCGGGAAAGAGACCGGGCGAGACCAGAAATCGGGCTCCCGCCCGGACGGCGGCGACGGCGGTCTCGGCGTCGAGCACCGTCCCGGCGCCGACGAGGGCTCCGTCCGTCTCCCCGGCCAGCGCCCGGATGGCCTCCAGCCCGCCCGGGGTGGTGAGCGCCACCTCGAGCACGCGGATGCCTCCCTCCAGGATGGCCCGGGCAGCCCGCAGGGCCGCCTCCGCCGACCCGGCGCGGACGATGGCCACGACCCGTTCCTCGTGAATCCGCCGCGCGATCTCCCATCGGTACACAGCCATCACCCGATCCGACGGTACACCAATTCGCGGCCGGACGCCAGCGCGTCGGACATGCCGGTCAGCGCGTGGGAACATCCCCCTCGCCGAGGAAGGCCGCCAGCTCCTCCCGGTACGGCAGCCCCTCGGTGTCGCCGACCACCTGGACGACCAGCGCCCCGGCGGCGTTGCCGTACCGCAGGCACGTCTCGACGTCCCGGCCGGCGAGCCACGCCGCGTAGAAGCCGGCGGCGAACGCGTCGCCTGCACCGACGGTGTCGACCACCTGCGCCGGGAACCCGGGCGAGCGCCAGGTGCGCGTGCCGTCGGTGGCCATCGCGCCGCGGGCGCCGAGCTTGAGCACCACGAGGCCCGCGCCGGCCTCGAGGAACCACCCGGCCACCTCCTCCTCCCCCCGCCGGCCGCTGAGGAGCTCCCCCTCCTCCAGACCGGCCAGGACGAGGCCGGCCCGCCCGATGAGGGGGCGCAGGGCGGCGGCCGCTTCCCCCGCCCCCCAGAGCTTGAGCCGCAGGTTCGGGTCCAGGGCCACGGTCACACCCCGCTGCCGCGCGGCCTCCACGGCCGCCTCCACGGCTTCCCGGCAGGACGGGCTCAGGGCCGGCGTGATGCCGGTGACGTGGAGCAGCCGGGCGGAGCCCACGTACTCCGGGTCGACGTCTTCCGGCCCGAGGCGGCTTCCGGCCGACCCCCGCCGGTAGTAGTACACCCTCGGGTCCCGGCCGAGCACCGACTCCCGGAACATCACGCCCGTGGGCGCGGCGGCGTCCAGGCGCACCCGGGACACGTCGACCCCCTCCCCCCGGATCGTCCGGAGGACGAAGCGGCCGAACGCGTCGTCGCCGAGCCGGCCGATCCACCCGCTCCGGTAGCCGAGCCGGGCCAGGCCGATGGCCACGTTCGACTCGGCCCCCGCCACCGACCGGACAAACGTGCGGGCGGCCCCCAGCGGCCCCTCTTCGGGCCAGAACACGACCATCGACTCGCCCAGCGTCACCACGTCGAGCACCGTCTCGCCTCCTGCCGGCTCTCCCGCCCTGCGCCTCAGACCCGCGCGGGCGCCGGTTCGAGCCGGCCCCGGGACATGACCAGGTGCCGGGTGGCGTGCGCGGCCAGGGCGGTGTTGTGCGTCACCATGATCACCGTGGTGCCGGCGGCGTTCCGCTCCCGGAAGAGGTCCATGATCTCCGTCTCGGTCTCCTCGTCCAGGTCGCCCGTCGGCTCGTCCGCCAGCACGAGCGGGGGGTCGAGGAGCAGGGCGCGGGCCACGGCCACCCGCTTCTGCTGGCCGCCGGAGAGCTGCCACGGGTAGCTGGCTGCGCGGTCCCCCAGCCCCACGCGCTCGAGGAGCTGCCGGGCCCGGGCGCCCAGGCCGCTCCCGCCGGGGCAGAACGCCGTCGGCAGGAGCACGTTCTCCACCACCGACAGGGTGGGGATGAGGCTGGCGAACTGGAAGACGAACCCCATCGTGCGGCAGCGAAACCGGGACCGCTCCCGATCGCCCATCGCCCAGATGTCCCGGCCGGCCACCCGGACGAGGCCGCGGTCCGGACGGGTGAGGCCCCCCACCACCGACAGGAGAGTCGTCTTGCCGCTGCCGGACCGGCCGGTGACGACGACGAACTCGCCCGCGGCCACGGTCAGGTCGACGCCGTCGAGAGCCCGGACCTCCCCCTCGCCCTGCGGGTACATCTTGAAGACGTCCTGAAGTTCGACCACCGACGAGCCTCCTACTCCCCGGACCGGATGGCCTCGTACGGCTCCATGAGCGCCGCCCGCACGGCCGGGTAGGCGGCGGACACGACCCCCATCAGGGCGGCCACCGCAGCGGTCCCCGCGGCGATGCCCGCGGTCAGGGCCGGCGGGGGCCACAGGTACGGCACCCGCAGCCCTGCGGCGATCCACCGTCCTCCCGCCAGGACCATCCCGGCTCCCAGCACGACCCCGACCAGGCCGCTCAGGGTGGTCAGGAGCACCGCCTCGGTGAGGATGAGGCCGAGGAGCTGCCCGGCGCCGGCCCCCATGGCCCGCACGAGGCCGAGCTCGCGCTGGCGCTCGGACACGGTGGCGGAGAAGAGTACCCCCACCATCACGAGGGCGATGCCCAGCAGGACCGCCACCACAAGGAGCAACCCGCGTACGGCGCGCACCTGACCTTGCGCCACCTCCCGGGCGACTTCGCCGCGGCGGACCACCTCCGCCTCCGGCACCTTGCTCCGGATCTGCGTGACCACGATCTCCGGCGGTACCCACTCCTCCACCCGCAGGAGGATGGCCGACACCGCCCCGGGGCTGAGGCGTGCCGCGGGCCCCGCGGCCCCGGACTCCTGCGCCCGCCGGGCGAGCCGGTAGACGGCGTCCCGGCGGACGAACAGCATGCGGTCCGCGCCCCCGCCGGTGCGCAGGAGCCGCCCGGCCACCCGGAACGTCTCCCCGTAGAGCTGCACCGTCCCGCCGGGCCGGTGCCCGGTGTTCGCCCCGGCGATCGCCTCGTCCGCGGCCAGGGGACCCGGCAGCCGCGCCTCGAGCCACGGCAGCACGGTGAAGTCCGCCTCCGGATCGAAGCCGGCCACGACCGGGTCGCCCGGCCGCTGGCCGGGCAGGAACACCTGGGGCGCGGCGGCGGTGACGCCGCCGATCTTCTTCACCGCGTCGAGGGCCGATCCGTCCATGAAAAAGCCGGCAGGCCGGCCGGCGACGAGGGCCTCCTGCACGTCGGCCGCATGCCCTGCGGGGACGACGAGCATGTCCGCTCCCAGCCGGTCCAGCCCGATCCGGACGCTGCGCTCGGTGCCGAGAAGAGTCACCAGGCCGGCGAAGAACGAGGCCGTCGCCAGGACCACCCCTGCCGCGCTGAGCAGGCTGCGCCCGGGGCGGCGGCGAAGGTTCTGCGCGGCCAGGTAGAGGAACCCGATCCGCTCACGCACGGGAGCCGATGTCGTTCATCCTTCCCTGAGTGGTGCTGGGTCGCAACGTTGGAGGGTTCGCCGCGCGGGGAACGCACACCTCCCGCCTAGGTCGCCTGGGCGCCGGCCTCGCGCCGGGACGTGAAGTAGGTGAAGGCCCCGGCGAGGAGGAGCACCACCCCGACGCCGATCAGCGTCGGCTTGGTTTCCAGGTTGCACGGCATGTCGGGGTTCGGACACGTCGGAACCACGTACAGCGGCAGGAGAACGATCAGGAGGCCGAGCAGCGCTACCAGGGGGCTGTAGAGGCGGATCAGGTTGTGCACCTTGCTCAGTACCAGGATGAGGCCCAGCACCGCCAGGAACACGCCGAGCGCCTGCGCCGTGTTCGCCGTCCAGCTGCAGCGCATCGGCACCTGGTTGCCGTTCTGGAGCATCATGAAGTGCCCGTGGTCCGCGCAGACCGTGAAGAGGTTGTGGGGGCCGAACGTGAGCAGCAGCCCTGCCGCCAGGGTGAGCCATCCCAGCCACTTGCCACGCATGGTGTTGACCTCCCGGATGAGAAGTAGCCGAGTGGGGTCCTGCGTGTTCCGATACGAATACGAGATGAATACTACGTACTTCAAGTGTACGAATGCCATGGCACGTCCGGTATGATCCGATCGGATCATTTCGCAAGGGCCGGCGCGAATCCACGGTTTCTCCACACGGCCTCCAAGGCGCGTCCAACGGGCCGGGGTAGTCTGGTCGCAGGAACAGGGAGACGGAAACCGGCTCCCGCACACAGGAGGTGTTCTCCGGATGACGAGGTGGTACAAGACCCTGGCCGTGGCCACCGGGGCGGCGCTCGCCCTCGGACTCCTGGCTCTGGCCCTTCCGGCGACGCCGGCTGCCGCGGCCACGGCCCCGGCGGCCCCGTCCACCCCGGCGCCCGCATGGGGGCCCGGGTACGGACCCGGCCTCGGACCGGGCACCGGCCGCGCCTGGGGCGGTCCCGGGTACGGCGGCCGGCTCGGCGGCTGGGGCCACGGGTTCGGCATGGGCCCCGGCTGGGTGTGCGGCGGCGCGGCAGGCGGCTGGGCGCTCGACGCCGACGCCCTCGAGAGCTACGTGAAGGCGAACCCGGCCCTGGTGGCCGAGCGCGCGCAGCGGGCGCTCGAGAACCTCGACGCCCGGGAGCAGGCGCTGCGTGACGCCGTCGCCGACCTGCAGGGCGAGATCGAGGGCGTGACCGACGCCCGCCTCAAGGCCGTCCTCAGCGCCCGGCTCGAGCTCCTGAAGAACCGGCTCGACGCCATGGACGAGCAGCGGGCGTACCTGAAGGCCCTCGCGGACTACGCCCGCTCGCTGGCCGCCACGCCGCAGTAAGCGCTCCCATCGCGGCGGTCGCTCGCAGCGGGACGCAGCCAGGCACCCCCGGCGCGGGAGACGATCTCCGGCGGGGGTGCCCGGCCGCGCCGTGGCGCCGGTTGGCCGGTCCCGGCCCCCGTGCTACCATGGGGACGGGAGGCGAGGTTCAAGGTGCGGCGCATTACGTACAAGGATAAGGAATACCTCATCCACACCCGCTCGGGCATGCGGCTGATCGACTCCATGCGCGAGCAGGGGATTCCCGTCGAGTGCAACTGCAAGAAGGACCCGTCCAGCCGGCTCTGCCTGACCCGCTACCCCAGGAGCGAGGCGTTCCTCCTCACCGAGCCGACGGAACTGGAGCGCAGCGTGCTCACTCCGCAGGAACTCGACCAGGGGTACCGCCTGGCCTGCCAGGCCCTCTTCAAGTAGCGCGCCGGGCCGCCGCCCGGAGGTCGAGGGCCGCCGAGCGGGCGGCTGCCGCCACCGAGGCCCGGAACTCCTCCGGGCCGGCGTGCTCGCTGGAGAACGCGTAGATGATGCTGCGCGCTGCCACCACGAGGGCACCGCGCCCCCCCGGCAGGAACGCCCCGGCGACTTCTGCCGCGCCCGCACCCTGGGCGCCGTACCCGGGCACCAGGAAGAAGGTGTGGGGCAGCCAGGCCCGGAGCCGGGCGAGGTCCTCCGGGTACGTCGCGCCCACGACGGCCCCCACCGCCGAGAACCCGCTGCGGCCCACGTGCTTCGCCCCCAGGGCGTCGACGAGCTTCGCCGCCTGCAGGGCCAGGGTCTCCCCCGACAGGAGCACCTGGTCCTGCAGCTCCGCCGCGCCGGGGTTGGAGGTCTTCACGAGCACGAAGAGCCCGCGGCCCAGGGCCGCCGCCCGCTTCACGAAGGGCTCCAGCGCGTCGCTCCCCAGGTACGGGTTCACCGTGAGGGCGTCCGCGTAGCGGTCCGGGTCGGCCCAGGCGGACACCGGCGCCTCGTGGCCGAGGAAGGCGTCGGCGTACGCGGCGGCGGTCGAGCCGATGTCGCCGCGCTTGGCGTCCGCGATCACGAGGAGGCCCTTCTGGCGGGCGTACAGGACGAGCTGCCAGAAGGCCTCCACGCCCGCCCCGCCGTAAGCCTCGAAGAAGGCGCTCTGGAGCTTGACCGCCGGGACCAGGGGGGCCACGGCGTCCACCACCGCCGCCCCGAACAGGTACAGGGCCGCTGCCGCCCCGCGCTCGTTCTGGCCGTGGCGGCGGGCGGCCTCCTCGCGGATGTGGGCCGGGATCCGCCCCAGCACGGGGTCGATGCCGACGCAGAGGGGATTTTCCAGCTCTTCGATGCGGCGGACCAGCCGGTCCACGAACGGCTCTCCTGCCAACGCTACGCCTCCCCGGCCTCGCCCCGCCGGAGGGCCTCGATCGCCCGGGCCATGTCCTCCGGCGGGGGGACCTCGAACTGGAGCCATTCCCCGGTGCGGGGGTGGACGAAGCCGAGCCGGAACGCGTGCAGGGCCTGCGCCGTCAGCCCCAGGGCCTGCCGGCGCGGCCCGTAGACCGGGTCCCCCGCCACCGGGTGCCCGATGTAGGCCAGGTGCACCCGGATCTGGTGGGTCCGGCCGGTCTCCAGCCGGCACTGCACCAGGCTGAAGCCCCGGTACCGTTCCAGCACCCGGAAGTGGGTGATCGCCTCCCGGCCCCGGCCCGGCGTGACCGCCATCCGCTTGCGGTCGGTCGGGTGCCGGCCCACGGGCGCCTCGATCCGGCCGGACTCCACGGGCGGGCTCCCGTGGACGATCGCCAGGTACTCCCGGCGCAGGGCGCGGCGCTGGACCTGCTCGGCCAGGCGCTGGTGCGCCTGCGGGTTCAAGGCGACCACGAGGAGGCCCGTGGTGTCCTTGTCGAGCCGGTGGACGATGCCCGGTCGGGCGGGGTCGCCGGGGACGTCCTCGCCGTCCTCCCACGCCGCCATCCCGGCCACGGTGTTGGCCAGTGTGCCCCGCGCGTGCCCCGCCGCCGGGTGCACCACGAGCCCCCGGGGCTTGTTGACCACCAGCACGTCCTCATCCCGGTACACCACGTCCAGCGGGATGTCCTCCGGCACCAGGCCGGCCGCCTCCGGCGGGGGCACCTCCAGGACGACCTCGTCCCCGGGGGACAGGCGCTGCCCCGCCCGGGCGGGCCGGCCGCCCACCCGGCAGCGGCCGGACCGGATCAGCGCCTGGATCCGCGCCCGGGACAGGCCCGGCTCGGGCTGCGCGGCGAGGAACACGTCGAGCCGCTGCCCGGCGTCCGCCTCCCCCGCACGGAACCGGAACACCTGCGTCACCCGCGGCGCCCCTCCCGCCAGTGGTGCAGCAGGAAGAGGCCCACCCCGAGCACGATGGACACGTCGGCCAGGTTGAAGACGGGGTAGTGCCAGTCCCGCCAGTAGAAGTCCAGGAAGTCGACCACCCGGCCCAGCCGCACCCGGTCGGCGAGGTTGCCGGCCGCCCCACCGAGCATGAGTCCCATCGCGTAGGGCAGGACTCCCACCTGCCCTTCCGGCCGGCGCGCGTGGTACAGGATCAGGAGCACCGCCCCGACGGAGACCGCGATGAAGAGCTCGCGCTGGTGGGGAAGGAGGCCGAAGGCCGCGCCGGGGTTGAGCACGTACGTGATCTGGAAGAAGCCCGGAATCACGGGGATGGTCTCGCCGAGCGCGAGCCGGGCGGCGACGAGCGACTTGGACGCCATGTCCACGACCAGCGCCAGGAGCCCGACCAGGATCGTGCGCACGCCCTTCCCTCCCGTGCCCGCACCAGTCTAGCACAGGAAGGAACGGGAAAACAATCACGGCCCCCGCACCCGGCCGCCGCCCTCCAGGGGATTGTCCACGTCGCCCATGTAGCGCTCCCCCTCGGGCCCCCAGCCGCCCACCTCCTGGCCGATGTCCCGCCCCGCCGGATCGCCGTGCACGGGCTCCCAGTCCTCGTCGACCATCCGCTCGACGGGCGCCACCGTGCCCGGGTGCTCCTGGCTCCGGTACAGGTCGTCGTAATCGGTGGCCCCGGGCACGTCCTGGGGCGTCTCGGACGTGCCGTAGGCGGCCACATCCTGCCAGGCGTCCTCGCCGTCGTAGGCCGCGTATTCCTTGTCGTTGCGCCACGACCGGCCGAACGGCGGGGAGAGCACCTCCTCCTCGATCGGCCTGCGCAGCGGGTCGGGGCGGGCTTCCCGTGCCGACTTGCAGTCCGCACAGAGGGTCGTCATGGGGAAGGCTTCGAGGCGCTCCTCCGGGATCGGCCGCCCGCAGAACTCGCAGATGCCGTACCGGCCCCGGCCCATGCGGGCGAGGGCGTGGTCGATCGCCATGAGCATCCGCTGGGCGTTCTGCCGCAGGCCCAGGTCCTTCTCCCGCTCGAACATCTCGGTCCCGGCGTCCGCCGGATGGTTGTCGTAGAGGGACATCTCCTCGTAGGCCTCGACCATGGACTGCCCGAGGCCGGCGTCGTTCAGCCGTTCGACCTGCTCCGCGTACCGCTTCTTCTCCTCCAGGAGTCGCCGCCGGAAGTGCTCCAGGCGCGCCGTGTCCACGGTCGCCTTCCCTCCTCGCCGCGGCGGGGGACGGGCGGTCATGGCCCGAGGTTCAGGCGGACCATCCGCACGATGTCGGCGATCAGCCCGCCGATGTGCGGCACCCGGGCTTGCAAGGCCAGCGCCGCCAGGCGCAGCACCGCCGCCGCCACCACCGTGAACCCGAACGCCATCCCGAGCCCCCGGGCGGTCCCGGCGGCGAAGTTCACCCAGAAAAGCCGCCAGGGCCGCCGGGTCAGGTCGGCGTAGTCGGCCAGGTTCATGCGTTCCAGGGCCACGGCCAGCCGCTCCACGCGCTCCTCCAGGCCGGGGCCCGTGCGGCCGCCCGCACCCCGGCACCCAGCGGTCACCGCGCTACCCCCTCGCCTGACCGTAGCGTGCGCGCCGGACGCGCGCGCTAACCGGGCACCGTGGACGCCGGTGCCCGGACGGCCGCGCCTTCATGCGGTCGGCGTCGCCTGCTGCCGGAGCGCCTCCTCCCGGAGCACCCGCCGCAGGACCTTGCCGGCCGCCGACTTCGGGAGGGAGTCCCGGAACTCGACGGACGTCGGGACCTTGTACCGGGCGAGGCGCTCACGGCAGAACTCGATCACCTCCTCCTCGGTGAGGGTCGTGCCGGGACGGGGCACCACGTACGCCTTCACGGTCTCGCCCCGGTACTCGTGCGGCACCCCGATCACCGCGGCTTCCATGATCCCCGGATGCTGGTAGAGGACTTCCTCGACCTCCCGTGGGTAGATGTTGTACCCGCTGGCGATGATGACCTCCTTGAGCCGGTCCACGATGTAGCAGTACCCATCCTCATCGATCCGGGCCACGTCGCCCGTGTGCAGCCATCCGTCCCGGAGCACCCGGGCCGTCTCGTCGGGCCGGTTCCAGTACCCCTGCATCACCTGCGGGCCCCGGACGCACAGCTCGCCCGGCTGGCCCACGGGCACCTCCTCGCCGGTCTCGGGGCTTACGATGCGGACGTCCGTGTCGGGGAACGGCACGCCGATGCTGCCGACCACCCGCCGCCCCTGGAGCGGGTTGGCGTGGGTGACGGGCGACGCCTCGGTTAGCCCGTACCCCTCGACCAGCTTCGCTCCCGTGAGCGCCTCGAACCGCGTCTGCACCTCCACCGGCAGGGGGGCGGCGCCGCTGATGCAGGCCTGGATGGAGCTCAGGTCGTACCGCCCGACCTCCGGGTGGTTGTTGATCGCCACGTACATCGGGGGTGCCCCCGGGAACAGGGTGGGGCGGTAACGCTGGATGAGCTTGAGGACCTCTCCGACCTGAAACCGCGCGACCAGGATCAGGGTGGCCCCCGTGGCGACCCCGAGGTTCAGGGCGGTGGTCAGCCCGTACACGTGGAAGAACGGCAGGACGGCCAGCACACGCTGCTCCCCGCGCTCGAGCCCCCGCACCCACTCCCACGTCTGCAGCGTGTTGGCGACCAGGTTGCGGTGGGTGAGCATGGCGCCCTTGGCGATCCCGGTGGTTCCGCCGGTGTACTGCAGGAGGGCCAGGTCCTCGCCGCGCACGGTCACAGCCGGTGGGGGAGCGCCACGGTGGCGCGCCAGGAGCTCGGGCAGGCGGTGAAGGTTCGGCTGGTCGGGCAGGGCGAGGGAGTGCCCTTCGCGCCGGGCCTTGAGCGGGTACAAGAGACGGAGCGGCAGCGGCAGCGCGTCCCGGATCGACGCCGCGATGAGCCGCCGGACCGGGGTCCTGGGCACCGCCCTCGAGACGCGCGGGTACAGGATGTCCAGGAACACCAGCGTCTCCGCCCCGCTGTCGCTGAGCTGGTGCTCCAGCTCCCGTTCCGTGTAGAGCGGGTTCGTCATGACCACCACGGCGCCCGCCTTCAGCGCACCGTAGAAGGTGATCACGGTCTGGGGCAGGTTGGGCAGCATGATCGCCACGCGGTCGCCGGGCCGGACGCCCAGGGCGGCCAGGGCGGCGGCGAACGCGTCCGCCGCCTCGCGCACCCCGGCCCAGGTCAGCCGTGCTCCCTGGAAGATGGTGGCCGTGCCGTGGGGCTTGCGGGCGGCGGTGTCGTCGAGGAATGCGTACAGGGGCACGTCGGGGTAATCCAGGTGGGGACGCACCCAGGGGTCGTAAAACTTGACCCACGGGCGATCCGCGGCGGTACCGGTCATGGCGTGTGTCCCTCCGGCCGGGGTCCGGGTCGGTCCGGGCGCGTGCACGGTCGCGCAGGAGGCCCCGAAGGATACTGTTTGATCAGTTCGGGGCAGAGGCCCGTCGCTCCTTCCCAACCGTCCGGTCGGCAGAAAAACAGTTCACCCGGTTACCGCTTCAACTTCGGATCCAGGGCATCGCGCAGGCCGTCCCCCACCAGGTTGATGCTGAGGACGGCGAGGAAGATGAGGATGCCGGGCGGGACCCACAGCCAGGGTTCGAGCAGCAGCACCTTGTACGACAGGGCGCCGGAGAGCATGTTCCCCCACGACGGCACGGGCTGGGGTACGCCGAGGCCGAGGAAGCTGAGGCCGGCCTCCCCCAGGATGGCGCTCGCCACCCCGAGGGTCGCCGCCACCAGGAGGGGTGCGGCGGCCCCCGGCAGCAGGTGGCGGACGATGATCCGGCCGTCGGACGCCCCCATGGCGGCGGCCGCCTGGGCGAACTCGCGGGTTCGGAGGCTCAGGAACTCCCCCCGCACGAGGCGGGCCACCCCCGTCCAGCTGAGCGCCCCGATCACGATCATCGTGTTGTAGATGCTCGGCCCCAGGACGGCGCTCATGGTGAGGGCCAGGGGGAAGAAGGGGAACACCAGCACCATGTCGGTGAGGCGCATGATGACGGTGTCCACCCAGCCGCCGTAGTACCCGGCGAGAGCGCCCAGGACCGTCCCGATGCCGACGGCGATGGTCACGGACACCAGGCCGACGCTCAGGGAGACCCGGCCACCCCACAGCAGCCGGCTCAGCACGTCCCGCCCCAGCTCGTCCGTGCCGAGGAGGTGGGCGGCCGAAGGCGGCTCCTCGATGTGGAGCACGTCCGTGGCGTCCCGGTCGTAGGGCGCCAGCACCGGGGCGAGGGCAGACGCCAGGGCGAGCGCCAGGAGGATCACCAACCCCGCCACCGCGCGGCGGTTCCGCAGGAGGCGGCGCAGGGCGATGGACCAGAGGCTCTCCCCGCGCCCGGCGACGGGTGCGTACGGGGGCGCAGTCAGCGGCTCGGGTGCGGCGCTCACCGGGCGACACCTCCTCTTCGTCGGGTCGGATCAGTCGTAGCGGATGCGGGGATCGACGAGCGCGTAGCCGATGTCCGTCAGGAGCGCCCCGAGCAGAGTGAGCACGGCGAAGATCAGGTTGACGGCCATGAGGACGGGGTAGTCGCGCCGCAGGAGCGCCTCGAAGCTCAGGCGCCCCATGCCGGGCCACGAGAAGATCGACTCCGTGATGATGGCGCCTCCGACCAGGGCCGGCAGTTCCAGGCCGAAGATCGTCACCACCGGGATGAGGGCGTTGCGCAGGGCGTGCCGGTAGACCACCACGCGCTCCCCCAGCCCCTTGGCCCGGGCGACCCGCACGTACTCCTGCCCGAGGACCTCGAGCAGGCTGGACCGCACGTACCGCATGAGGCCGGCCACGGAGACGAGGCCCAGCACCAACGCCGGCAGGACCAGGTGGTGGGCCACGTCCAGGAGGCCCTCCAGGCCCACCGGCTCCCGGCCCGGCGTCACCATCCCGCCCGACGGGAACCAGCCGAGCTGGAGGGCGAACACCCGGATCACCACGAGGCCGAAGAAGAAGCTCGGCACGGCCAGGCCGCCAAAGGCGAAGAGGGTGGCGAGGCGGTCCACGCGGGTGCCCCGCCGGGTTGCCGCCAGCACCCCGGCGGGGATGCCGAACGCGAACACGACGATCTCCGTGGCCAGGCCCAGCAGGAGGCTTGCCGGCAGGCGCTCTCCCACGACCTCCGCCACAGGGCGCTTGTACATGTACGAGTAGCCCAGGTTGCCCCGGAGCAGTTCGCCGAGCCAGCGGACGTACTGGACCGCCAGCGGCTCGCCCAGGCCGAGGCGCTGGCGGGCTGCCTCGAGCTGGGCGGGGTCGATGCGCGGGTCGACCATGGCGCTCATCGGGTCGCCGGGCGCCAGGTGGATCATCAGGAAGACCACCACCGTGATGCCGAGCAGGACCGGCACGGCCTGGAGGAGGCGGCGGATCACGTAGCGTGCCACTCAGGAGGCCCTCCCCTCCCGTCCCGGCGGGCAGCCCGGTCCCCGCCACCCCGCGCGCCCGGCGGTCGGGGCGGAGACCGGGCTGCCGGGCCGCTAGCGGGCCTGCTGGGCCTTCGGGATCCACAGCTCGTGGATGTTCCAGAAGGGCCCCCGGATGTCCGGCTTCAGGCCCTGCACGCGGGCCGAGACGGCGTGGATGTCGTTCGGCGAGTAGAGGAAGACGTACGGCAGCTCGTCGTTCACCAGGCGCGCCCACTGGGCGTAGATGGGCTTGCGGTCCTCGGGCCGCAGCCGGCGGACGCCCTCCCGGATGAGCGGGGCGTTCTGCGGGTGGTCCCAGCCGGTCACCTGGGCCCACTTGTTGTCCGGCGTGACCAGGAAGATCCCGGCCGGGTCCGGGTCCGGCGGCACGGCCCAGGCCATGAGCCAGAGGTCCATGTTGTGCTTGTCGAAGACCTCACTCGCCAGCGTGGAGAACTCGAGCATCTCGAGGTTGACCTTGATGCCGACCTGACGGAGGTTGTCCTGGATCAGAGCGGCGGACTGCTCCCGGACCCGGTCGCCGCTGGGGTAGCGGAGGCTGACCTCGAACCGGCGCCCGTCCTTGCTGACGAAACCCTCCGCGTCCTTGGGGCCAAAGCCGGCCTGGCGCAGGTACTCCTCCGCCCGCCTCGGATCGTAGGGGTACGGGTCGAGGGCGGCCGGGTCGTAGGCCCAGGAGGTCGGGAGGATCGGGCTGTTCACCACCGTGCCGTGGCCGCCGAGCAGCCGGTCCACGATCGCCTGCCGGTTGATGGCGTGGGCCAGCGCCTTGCGAACCCGCTTGTCCGACAGGAAGGGCCGCCGGACGTTGACCCCCATGAACTGGTAGGAGAAGCTGGGGAACTCGTACAGGCGGACGTGCGGCATCTTCTGCAGCACGGGGACGTCCGCCGCCCGGACCGGGGCGTAGTCCAGCTCGCCGGCCTGGAGCTGGCCCACGGCCACGTCCTGGTTCACGATGCGGTAGATGATCCGCTCGATGTGCGGCCGGCCCAGGTAGTAGCCGTCCCACCGCGCCAGCTCGACGAACTGGTCGGGCCGGTACTGCACGAACCGGTAGGGCCCCGTCCCGACGGGCGAGCGGGTGGCCGGATGGTCCGCGAGCCGGGCGATGTCCGCCCCCCGGAAGACGTGCTCGGGCACGATCGGGAAGGAAAGCCGCTCCAGGATCGGCGCGTACGGCTCGACCAGGGTGAAGCGCACCGTGTGGTCGTCCAGGACCTGGATGCCGCTCACGTCCGCGGCCCGGCCCTCCTTGTACTCCCGGGCGCCGGCGATCACCAGGTAGTCGGACGCCCGGACGCCGGGGTAGCGCGGGTCCAGGATCGCCTTGAAGGTGAAGGCCACGTCCCGGGCCGTGAAGGGCTGGCCGTCGTGCCACCGGACGTCCCGGCGCAGGTAGAAGGTCACCGACCGGTTGTCCGGCGACACCTCGAAGCGCTCGGCCAGGTCCGGCTCCAGCCCCAGCTTCTCGTCGAGCTTCAGCAGGCCGTTGAAGACGAACCCGATGACGCTGCCGTCGTAGGCGTCCTCGTAGAGGAGCGGGTTGAACACCCCGCGGGGGGCCGAGAACATGCTGAGGTACAGCGTTCCGCCGTCCTCGGGGACGGCCGGCGCCGTGGGCACGCCGGGAGCAGGCCTCGGGCGCCGGGGGCAACCCGCCAGGGTCAGGCCGAGTGCCAGGACCACAGCCGCGATGAGCCACCTCTGCCGCACGGGAAACCCTCCTGCCACGTACTGGCGATAGGGTTCCCGACCAGAGCCGCCGCCCATCGCACGGCAGGCCCCGCTTTGCCAGGTGGGGAACAGAATTCGACGCGTTATGTCATCTGCCTGCTGGCACCGGCCCGAAAATTTGTGCCGGCAGCGGAAGGCTATGCCACCGGATCCCCACCCGATCCCGCCCCGGCCGCGCGGGCATACTGAGAAAACTGGGGGCGGAGGCGGGCCGGTGACGAAGTGGGCGCTACGGGCATTCGGGCTCACCAAGCAGCATGCCGGACGGCCGGTCCTTCGGGGCGTCAATCTTTCGCTGGCGGCCGGCGAGGTGCTGGCGATCACGGGCGCGCCGGGGGCGGGCAAGTCGCTCCTCCTGAGCGTGCTCGCGACTGCGACCCGGGCAGACGCCGGTTCCTTCTACGTCGACGGATGGCCCGTCCTCGCCTGGCCCGGGCACCGGCCCCGGTTGCGGGAGGTCCGCCGCCGGATCGGCTACCTGCCGGAACGGACCGGGCACCTGCCGGGGCTGACCGGGTGGGAGAGCGGGCTGCTGTTCGCCCGCCTCTTCGGACTCGACCCCGGCGCGGCCCGCCGGCGGCTGGGGGACCTCTTCGAGCGCCTGGACCTCCTGGGCGTCGCCGGGCAGCCCGTGGCCACCTACTCCCTCTCGGAGCGGCGCCGCCTCGCGCTCGCCGAGGCCCTCCTGCACCAGCCCTCGCTCCTGCTTCTGGACCGCCCCGATGACGGCCACGCCGCGTCAGTACGGGCGCACATCGCCGACGTCCTGCAGGCCGAAGCCCGCCGCGGCCGCGCGATCCTGCTGGCGCTGCGGGACGGCGACGCGGCACCCGAACTGGCCCTGCTGGGTCGCCGGGCGGTGCTCGCGGGCGGTCTCCTGTCCTGAGACTTCGTGCGGTTCGTGGGGGGATGCGGATGCACCCGGTCGCACGGTGGCAGTGGCGTGAGCTGGCCTCCGAGTGGCGACCCCTGTCCCTCTTCGCCGGGGCGGCCGCGCTGGTCGCGGCGATCTGGCCGCCGGCGATGTCCCTGCGCGTCCTGCTCCTGCTGGCCATCGCCTGGGCGCTCGGCAGCTCGGCGCGCTACATCTCCGGCGTCCTGGAGAGCGGTACCCTGTCCCGCCTGTCCCTCAGCCCCCGGGGACCTCGCCCCGTCCTGCTGGCGACCCTCCTCGTCCGCGCCGGAGCCCTCGCCGCGCTCCTGCTGCCGGCCGTCGCCGTCCTCTGGGCCCTCGCCCGTTCGGGCGCGGCAGGGCCGGCCGTGCCGGCGGCCCTCGCCGCCCTGCGGACGGGCGAGGACGCACTGGCCCTCTGGGGCGCGGTGCTGACCGGCACGGCGGCCGGCGCGGTGGTGGCGCTCACCCTCCGCCGGCAGGCGCACCGCCGCACGGCGGCCGCGGCCGCCACCGCGCTGTTGTGGCTGCTCCTGGCGCCGCCCGGGCCGCCTCCTCTCGCCTTTCCGGGCGCGCCGGCAGGGCCCCAGACGGCCGTGAGCGCCCTCGTGGCCCACGCCCCGACGCTCTACTCGCGCCACGGCACGTGGGCGGTGGCCACGGCCCTCGGGGGGACCCTGTCCGTCGGACTTGCCGCCGCCCTGGCGCCCCGGCTGCTGGCTGACCGCCGGTAGCCGCCTCAGCCCGCCTCCAGGTCGACCCAGAAGTGCTGGTCCAGCCCCCAATCCCGTTCCAGTTCCTCGAGGGCCGCCGGGATCGACGGGAAGTACCGCTCCCAGGCGTCGGCCGTCCCCTGCTCGGTCACCTGCTGGACCCGCAGCCAGCACCCGAGGGAGTCCGGGTCCTCTTCGAGAAAGAAGAGGACGGAGACCGGATCGCCGGCGATCACCGCGGCCAGGCGCACGGCGCTCCACCCCTCCCCCGGTCGTGCGGGTGCCGCCCTACAGCGCCCCCCGGGCCAGGAGCGGCCAGTAGGCGCAGAGGGTCCGCAGCCCGCCGTCGAAGTTTTCCAGGTGGAAGTGCTCGTTCGGGGCGTGGAAGTTCTCCTCCGGCAGGCCGAAGCCCAGGAGCACCACGGGGAGCCCGAGCACGGTAGCGAACGTCTCCGCCACGGGGATCGATCCGCCCATCCGCACCAGCACCGGCTCCACTCCGTATGCCTCCCGCAGGGCCTGTCGCGCCGCCTGCACGGCCGGGTGGTCGTGCGGGGTGAGGACCGCGCGGGCGCCGCCCGGCTCCCGCCGCACCTCCAGGGTGACCCCGGGGGGCAGATGGGTCCGCAGGTGGGCCTCGAGCCGGTCCAGGATCTCCTCCGGCTCCTGGTCGGGCACCAGCCGGCAGGTGATCTTCGCGTGGGCCTCCGCCGGGAGCACGGTCTTGGTCCCCTCGCCGGTGAAGCCGCCCCACACCCCGTTCAGCTCCAACGTCGGCCGGGCCCACAGGCGCTCCAGCGTGGTGTACCCCGCCTCGCCGAAGAGGGCGGGGACACCGAGTTCGGCCACGAGGCGCGCGTCGTCGTGGGGGAGGGCAGCCCACTGGCGGCGCTCCTCCTCGGGGACCGGGCGCACGCGGTCGTAGAACCCTTCGACCCGGATGCGGCCGTCCGGACCGCGGAGGCCGGCCAGGAGCTCGACGAGCGCGTGGAGGGGGTTCTGCACCGCCCCGCCGTAGAGGCCCGAGTGCAGATCGCCCCGGGCGCCGCGCACGGTGATCTCGAGGGCGGCGAGGCCCCGGAGCCCCGTCGTGATCGCCGGCACCCCGCGGGCGAAGAACGTGGTGTCCGAGATGACCGCCACGTCGGCCCGGAGGCGGTCCCGGTGGGCCTCGACGAACGCCGGCAGGTGGCGGCTGCCGATCTCCTCCTCGCCCTCGACGAGAAACCGGAGGTTGAGGGGCAGCGCCCCGTCGACCCGCAGGAGGGTCTCCACCGCCTTGATATGCAGGAAGACCTGGCCCTTGTCGTCGCTGGCCCCGCGGGCGTAGAGCTTGCCGTCCCGCACGTCAGGCTCGAAGGGCGGCGTCACCCACAGGTGCTCGGGGTCGACGGGCTGCACGTCGTAGTGCCCGTACACCAGCGCCGTGGGCCGTCCCGGGGCGTGGAGCCAGTCGGCGTACACCACCGGGTGGCCGCCCGTGGGCAGGACCTCGACGTGCTCGAGGCCGGCCGCCTGCATGGCGTCCGCCACCCACCGGGCCGCCCGCTCCACGTCCGGGCGGTGCGCGGAGAGCGCGCTCACGCTGGGGATCCGGAGAAAGTCCTTCAGCTCGGCCAGGTGCCGGTCGCGGTGCTCCCTCAGGTACGTCTCGTACCGGGACACGCGGCTCCCCCCTGATCTCGTGTGTCTCCAGCCACGCATCCCTATTCGCCGGAGCCGGGTCGCCGTCCTGGTCCGCCGCGCTGCACCCCGGCGATCCCCCGCTGCAGTACAATAGCGGAAAGCGGCCCCCGGCCCCCGGGCGGTGTCGGGCAGTGCCGGGGGGCAGAACCGGCCCGGCAGGGGGGAGCCACGGTGGAGATCGTCATGCTCGAAGCGGCCGAACGGATCGCGCTGGCCACCGCGCTGGGACTGGTGGTCGGGCTCGAGCGCCTGCGGGCCGGCAAGGAGGCGGGCATCCGCACCTTCTCCCTCACCGCGATGGCCGGGTGCCTGTCGCAGCTCACGGGACAGCCGGTGTACGGGATCCTGGCCCTGGCGCTCACCGGGATCGTGATCGCCGTGACCAACGCTCACGCCCTCTCCCGGGGCCAGGGGCCGGAGCTGACGACGTCGGCGGCCCTCACGGTCACCTCCTTCGCCGGCATTCTCGTGGGGCAGGGGCAACTCTTCGCCGCGGTGATGAGCACCATCGTGGTGCTGCTCCTGCTCGCCTGGAAAGACGAGATGGTGGGGTTCAGCCGGCACCTCACGCGGGAAGAGGTGCACGCCGCCATCACGCTGCTCCTCCTGGGCCTGGTCATCCTGCCCCTCCTGCCCCCGAGGCCGGTCGACCCCTGGGGGATCCTCCACCCGCGCCAGGTCTGGATCATGGTCGTGCTGATCTCCGGCATCGGCTTCGGCAACTACGTGCTCCTGCGGCGGTACGGCACGCGGGGGATCGCGTACGTGGGCTTCCTCGGCGGTCTGGTGAACAGCACGGCCACCGTGGCAGAACTCACCGCCTCGGTCCGCCGGGAGGGCGGCCCCCCGCCGGATTACGCCTTCCCGGGGATCATGCTCGCCAAGACTGCCATGTACCTGCGGAACGGGATCATCCTGGGCCTCTTCGCCCCTGAGGCCCTTCCGGTGGGGCTCCTGCCGGTGGGGCTCATGCTGGCCGTCAGCGTGACCCTCGCCGTGCGCGGACTGCGGCGGACGGCCGCCGAACCCCCGGAGGTGCACCTGCAGTCGCCCTTCTCGCTGCGGGCGGCCCTGGAGTTCGGGCTTTACTTCCTGGCGCTGACGGTCCTCGCCGGCGCCGCGCAGCGCGTGCTGGGCAACACGGGGTTCTACGCGGTGAGCTTCCTGGGGGGGATGGTCAGCTCCTCCACCACCACGGCCACGGCGGCCGCCCTCGCCCGCCAGGGCGCCGTCCCCACGGCCGTCGCGGGGCTCGGGGTCATCCTCTCCAGCATCGGCAGCGCCGTGGCCCTCCTGCCCCCGGTGGCCCGCGCCGCCCGGGGCACGCCGCTCTTCCGGCGCGCGGCCGGGGCGACGGCCCTCACGTCGGCCGCCGCCGTCGCCGGCCTGGCGCTCAATCCCTGGTTCCTGCAGCTCCTGCGGCTGTGGCGCTGAGAGCCGGCCCGGCTACCCCGCCGGCTGGGCCCTCTCGGCCTCCAGTGCCAGGACCACGCCCGCGCAGCGCTCGCAGAGGTCGGGGTGGGCGCTCAGCCCCGCCTTCGGGCGGTAGAACCAGCAGCGCGGGCACTCCTCGCCCTCCGCGCGGGTGACGGCCACCCGAAGGCCGGACGGACCTTCGGCGAAGAACGCGCCGGAGGGCGCCTCCTGCCCGCCGGCATAGAGGCGGAGCTGCGAGACCTTGAGGAGCTCGGGCAGGTCGCCGACATACTTCTGCAGGACCTGCGCCAGCGAATCGCCCTCCACGTACAGGTGCACGGCCGCCTCCTCCGACCGGCCGATCGCCTTGGCCGCCCGGGCCTGCTCGAGGGCCCGGGCCACCGTCTCCCGGACCTCCAGGAGGCGGGCCCACTCGGCGCCGAGGTTCTCGTCCACGAAACCGGGGTCGACCTCCGGCATCTCCAGCAGCTGCACGGAGATCGGCGCACCGGCCGGCCGGGGCATGTGCCGGTAGACCTCCTCGGTGGTGAAGGCGAGGATCGGCACCAGGAGCCGGACAAGAGCGTCCGTGACCCGGTACATCGCGGTCTGGGCCGCCCGCCGCTCGGTTCCGTGGGGCAGGCCGGTGTACAGCCGGTCCTTGACGGCGTCGAGGTACACCGCCGAAAGGTCCACGGTGATGAACCGGTTCAGCTCGTGGTAGACCAGGTGGTACTCGTAGTCCCTGTACGCCTCCCGCGCCCGCCCGACGACCTCCTGCAACCGGTGCAGGATCCAGCGGTCGATCGGGCGCATCCCGTCGCGGGCGACGGCGTCCCGCTCCGGATCGAAGTCGTAGAGGTTGCCCAGGAGGAACCGGAAGGTGTTGCGGATCTTCCGGTACACCTCGGCTGTCTGCCGGAGGATGTTCGGCGAGCAGGCCATGTCGTTCCGGTAGTCGCTGGCGGCCACCCAGAGCCGGAACACGTCGGCCCCGTACTCGGCGACGACCTCCTGGGGGTTCACGACGTTGCCCAGCGACTTCGACATCTTGCGGCCCTCTTCGTCCACCACGAAGCCGTGGGTCAGCACGGTGCGGTACGGAGCCCGGCCCCGGTACACCACGGCCGTGAGGAGGGACGACTGGAACCAGCCCCGGTGCTGGTCGCTCCCCTCCAGGTACATGTCGGACGGCCAGCGCAGCTCCGGCCGCTCCTCGAGCACGGCGGCGTGGCTGGAGCCGGAGTCGAACCACACGTCCATGATGTGCGGCTCCTTCTCGAACTCGCTGCCGCCGCACCGGGGGCAGGTCGTGCCCGCCGGCAGGATCTCCGCCGCCTCCCGGGTCCACCAGGCCCCCGAGCCCTCCCGCCGGAACAGGTCGGCGACGGCGGCGAAGGCCGCGTCGGTCATGAGGGGCTCCCCGCACCCTTTGCAGGTCAGGATGGGGATGGGCACCCCCCAGGCCCGCTGGCGGGAGATGCACCAGTCGCTGCGGTCGGCCACCATGTTGCGGATGCGCTCGCGGCCCCAGGCGGGGACCCACTCCACCTCGTCGATCGCCCGGAGGGCCTCCTCCCGGAACCCCTCGACCGAGGCGAACCACTGCACGGTCGCCCGGTACAGGACCGGGTTCTTGCACCGCCAGCAGTGGGCGTAGGAGTGCTGGATGGTGCCCGCGTGCAGCAGGGCGCCGACCCGCTCCAGTTCGTCGATGATCGCCTGGTTCGCGTCGGCGTAGAACATGCCGGCGAACTTGCCGCCCGCCTCGGTGAAGCGGCCCTGGTCGTCGATCGGGTTCAGCGGCTCGAGCCCGTACTTCTGGCCGACCTCGAAGTCCTCGTGCCCGTGCCCGGGCGCCGTGTGGACGCAGCCCGTGCCGTCCTCCACCGTCACGTGCTCGCCCAGGATGAGGACGGAATCCCGTTCGATGAAGGGGTGCCGGCAAACGGCCCCTTCCAGCTCGGCGCCCTTGAACGTGGCCTTCGCCGGCCCGCCCCGCAGACCGCACGCCTGCAGCACCCGCTCGGCCAGGGCGGTGGCGAGGAGCATGTCGCCCTTGTCCGTGGGGTAGAGGCCGTATTCGTGCTCCGGGTGCAGGGCGATCGCCAGGTTGCCCGGCAGCGTCCACGGTGTCGTCGTCCAGATCGCCACGTAGGAGCCTTCCGGCAGCTTGCCCTTGCCGTCGGTCACCCGGAAGCGCACGTAGATCGACGGGGATACCTTGTCCCGGTATTCCACCTCGGCCTCGGCCAGGGCGGTCTCGCAGTCGGCGCACCAGTAGACGGGCTTCAGCCCCTTGTAGATGTGGCCCTTGCGCGCCATGGCGGCGAAGACCTCGACTTGCTTCGCCTCGTACTCCGGGGCCAGGGTCATGTACGGGTGGTCCCAGTCGCCCCGGACGCCCAGACGGCGGAACTGCTCCCGCTGGATGTCCCGGTACTTGAGCGCGTACTCGTGGCAGCGCCGCCGGAGTTCCACCGGGTCGATCTGCCGCCGGTCCACGCCGAGCTCCTGCAGCGCGCGCAGCTCGATCGGCAGGCCGTGCGTGTCCCAGCCCGGCACGTAGGGCGCGTCGTAGCCGAACGCCGTGGCCACCTTGTTCACCATGTCCTTCAGGACCTTGTTCAGCGCCGTGCCGAGGTGGATCTCGCCGTTGGCGTACGGGGGACCGTCGTGGAGGATGAACTGCGGCCGTCCCCGGCGCGCCTCCCGGACGCGCTCGTAGAGGCCGATCTCGTCCCAC
Source organism: Caldinitratiruptor microaerophilus (assembly GCF_025999835.1). NCBI lineage: Bacteria > Bacillati > Bacillota > Clostridia > Eubacteriales > Symbiobacteriaceae > Caldinitratiruptor > Caldinitratiruptor microaerophilus. Next base: position 1,841,264 of record NZ_AP025628.1, read on the forward strand.
CAGCGCAGGATCTCCGGTTCCCGCTGCGGCAGGTTGGCCTTCATCGGGAAGTCCGTCCGCGGCATGTTGAGCGTGTACTTGTAATCCATCCCTGTCGCCTCCGCCACCTGTGAACCGAAGTGGAAAGCCCCCGCCCCCGAAAGGGGCGAGGGCTTTGCCTCGCGGTACCACCCTTCTTGACCCCCGGGGCGCCGCGGGCGGCGCGGAACCGGTGGGGTCACCTCTGCCAGACGCCGGGACCCGCGCGGGGACCGGCGCCCGCTCCCGGATAACGGCGGGATCCGGCTGCGCCTACCGGCTGCGCCCGGCCCGGCACGCGCGGCACCGGACGGCCCTGGGGCAGCGGCTCGAGGGCGATCTTCCCGGAAGCCCAGGCACCGGCTCGCACCCGCCGCCGGCTCTCTGGGGCCCTGCGGCTTCCGGTACTCTTCCTCTCATCGCCGGAGTGTGTAGTTGGTTCTCATTCTAGTCGGTGGGTGCCAGGGAGGTCAAGGAACGCCTCGCCCGCAGGCCCCGACCGGGAGGCACGGCCGGGGCCGAGCTTGGGGGCTGACCCGGGAAGTTCGGATCCCGCCTTGTAGAACGCCGTACCCCGTGGTGAGACGAACCGCAGAACTTGCGCGGCGAACCGGCGGCTCGCCTGTCAACTCTTGCTGTTCACCCCCGTCCACGGGCCCGGTGGACGGTCTCAGGCGCTTTTCCGGCGGATCTGATTCACCATAACGCCGATATTATGTCATCGCCGCGGCGCTTTCGAATCCCGGAGACGCAAAGACTGATAGTCAAGCCAGGCCGCAGCGTGTCAACCTTTGCGTTGCTCTTCCCTGACGTTTACAGAATGCCGACCTACGATCTACTTCGTTGCCGGTGCTGCCGAGAACGCGCGCCAGCCGGAAGGTGGCCCTGTAGCCGGAGCGAATTCCGTCGTCGGTTGTCCCTTGACGCCAATTCGCCGGAGGTTCGGGCGGCAGACCGCTACCCTCAGACGCGACACCGCCCCGTCGACCGCCGGAACGGCCTGCCCGGCGGCGGCCCACCGGCATGGCGGGCGAGATACGGGCAGGCCGCCGGTCGCCGGGTCCGGCGGGTCAGCACCCAGGAAATGCCAAGAGAGTCCACGAGAGCGGGAGGTCCGCGAATGCCCGACGAGAAGCTCGCCGCCATCCGCGCCCAGCTGCCTGCCCTGGCGCGAGGCGTCTACCTCAACAACGGCACCACCGGCCCCCTGCCCGTCCCCGCCGCCGAGGCGATGCAGGCCGCCCTCGCCCGGGAACTGGGGCAGGGCCGCGTCGACCCGATGTACTTCCCCGAGGTCTTCGCGACGGTGCGGGAGCTCCGCGCCGCCCTGGCCGACCTCCTGGGGGCCACGCCGGGAGAGATCGCGCTGACGGCGAACACCACCGAAGGCATGAACCTGGCCCTGCTGTCGCTCCGCTGGCGGCCGGGGGACGAGGTGATCACCGCCACGACCGAACACCCGGGCGGGCTCTTCCCCGTCCACGTGCTGCGCCGCCGCTACGGCGTGACGGTCCGCATGGCGGACCTGACCACGCCCGGGCCGGACCCGGTCGAGGCCGTGCGCCGGCTCATCACCCCGCGCACGCGCCTCATCGCCGTCTCCCACGTGGCCTGGGGGACGGGCGAACTCTATCCCATCGCCGACCTGGCCGAACTGGCGCACCGCCACGGCGCCCTCCTGGCCGTCGACGGTGCGCAGGGGGCCGGCGCGGTCCCCGTGGACCTCCGGTCCGCCGGAGTTGACTTCTATGCCTTCCCCGGGCAGAAGTGGCTCCTGGGACCCGAGGGCACCGGCGGCCTCTACGTCCGCGCAGACGTCCAGGCCGAACTGCTCCCCGTCTTCGCCGGGTACTTCACCGCCCAGGCGCACAACGCCCACGACTTCCTGCCCCACCCCGACGCCCGCCGGTTCGAGTGGGGCGGCCGGCACCCCGTGGCGCTGGCGGGCCTCCTGGCGGCGGTGCGGTGGCTGTCCCGCGAGGTGGGCCCCGGCTGGGCGGCCGCGCGCATCCAGGCGCTGGCGGCCCGGCTCCGGCAGCGGCTCGGCGAGGTGCCGGGGGTGCGGGTCGTCACCCCCGACCGGCACGCCGGACTGGTGACGGTCCAGGTCGAAGGGATGGAGCCGGAGGCGGCCGCACGGGAACTCCTGCGCCGCGGCTTCTGGATCCGCAGCGTCCCGACCCCGCCCGGCGTGCGGATCTCCTGCGGGTTCTACAACACGGAAGAGGAGATCGACCGGATCGCCGGCGCGCTGGCGGACCTGGCACGGAAGACGTGAAACCCGGCGCTCACGGCTCGCCGGCCGCCTTCGGTCGGCCCGCCACCCCGGGCGCGGGACCAGTGCCGGCGCCGGCCGGAGGCGGAGCCGCGTTCGGGGCGGCCGGGCCGGTGGATTCGAAGGCCTTCTCGGGCAGCATGCGGTCCAGCAGCTCCATCTGCCCCCGCAGCAGGTTCCGGAGCTGTGCGCGCAGCTCGGCCGCCTGGCGCTTGAGGTCGGCGTTCTCCTCGAGCAGCCGGCGGGCCTTGGTCTCGCCCGCCTCGATGAGGCGCTCCGCCTGCAGGCGCGCCTCCTGGATGATCAGGTCGGCTTCCTTGCGGGCGTTGGCCTTGACCTCTTCTGCCGCCTCCTGGGCGGTGACCAGGGTCCGGTTGATCGTGCTCTCGAGGCTGCGGTACTCCTGCAGCTGCTGCTCGCAGAGCTGGACCTGGTCCCTGAGCCGGGCGTTCTCCCGGAGCAGCTGCTCGAACTCCCGGATGATCTGGTCGAGGAAGTCGTCGACCTCTCCCCGGTGGTAGCCGAAGAGCGCCCGGGAGAACTGCTTGTTGTGGATGTCCATCGGGGTGAGACCCAAGCCACTCACCTCTTGCCGGGCACCTCACGGGATCGGAAGGCGAGCGACGATCGAGACGGCGAGGCGGACGCCGAGGTCCACGACGAAGATGGCGATGATCGGGGAGAAGTCGAGCCCGATGCCGCCGGTCGGGAGCAGGTTCCGGAACGGGGCGAGGAGCGGTTCGGTGAGCCGCCACACGGCCTCCTCGGCCCGGAAGAACCACTGCGTCTGCCGGTTCCAGCTGCGGGGCCGGAACCAGGACATGAGCACCCGGATGGTGATCAGGGCCACCACGGCCCCGCGGAAGTAGACCAGGGCCTGGATCAGAATGAACTTGAGCCCCACCTGCGCCCTCCTTGCTCTCGCCCGGCCGGCCGCTCCCCGGCCTGGGTGTGCGTGTCCCGGGCGTAGAGCCCGGCCAGGTACGCGGCCACCTCCTGGGCGTCGTACGCACCCCCGCCGAGCCCCTCAGGAGCCTTCCTCATGCTGGCGACGTCAACCCCCGGCGGGGCCAGGAAGAAGATGCCCGAGGCGACCTTCTGCGTCTCGCCGCCCAGGGCGTACACGGCTCCGTTGAGGAAGTTGAGGATCTGGCGGGCTTCCTCCTTGTCCAGCCCCTCCAGGTTGAGGATCACCGGCCGCCGGTTCTTGAGCTGGTCGGCGATGCTCTGGACCTCGTCGAACGAGTGGGGCTCCACGACCAGCACCCGGAAGGGCTGCCGGGCCCCGCCCGGCGGCAGGGCGACGACGTTGCCGCCCGCCTCCCGCTCCCGGCCCGGCGTGCGCCCCGCCGCGGGGTACGGGTCCTCGGCGGTCGCGGCCAGCGCCGCCCGCACGCGCCGGACCCGGGCGTAGCCGCCCGCCGCCTCCTCCAGAGCCGCCGCCTCTTCGGGATCGTATGCCTCCTCGTCCGGGCCGAACCCGAGAAAGCGCATCATCCGGTCCCACACGCCCTGCCCCATTCGCCGGTCCCCCTTGCCCCTTGCTGTGCCGCCTGGCGCGCGGCCCCCTGCCGGCCCTTCACCCCGGCCGGGGGCCGAAGATCGCCGTGCCGATCCGGACCAGGTTGGCCCCCTCCGCGATGGCCAGTTCGAAGTCGCCGGACATCCCCATGGACAGCCACCGCATCTCGACCCGCGGCAATTGCCAGCTCGCGACCTCCTCCGCCAGCCGGCGGAGCCGGGCGAACACGGGACGCACCACATCGGGCCCGGCCAGCGGGGCGATGGTCATGAGCCCCTGCACCTCCAGCGTCTCCAGCGCGCTCGCCTGCTCCACCAGGGCTCGCAGCCCTTCCGGGGCGACCCCGTGCTTGGTCGCCTCCCCCGACACGTTCACCTGGATCAGCACCGGGACGGTGCGGCCGGCGCGGCGCGCCTCCCGGTCGATGGCCAGGGCCAGCTCGGGGCGGTCGAGCGAGTGGATGAGGTCGGCGAACCCGAGCGCGGCCCGGACCTTGTTGGTCTGCAGGGTGCCGATCATGTGCCAGCGACACCCCCGACCGACCGCCTCGACCTTGGCGAGCGCCTCCTGCACCCGGTTCTCCCCGATGTCCGTGATGCCCGCGGCCAGCGCCTCCCGGATCTCCTCCGGCGTCCGGTTCTTCGTCACCGCGACGAGGCAGATCTCCTCGGGGGAGCGGCCGGCCGCCTCCGCGGCCCGGGCAATCCTTTCACGTATGAGCAGTACGTTCGAGGTGATGTTCGACACCAAAATCCAGCATCCCTTCCTAGAGAGGGCCTACAGTTCCATGAATTACTGCTGCCGGCCACCGCCCGGGGGTGACCCGGCGGAGGTGCGTGACACGCGCACCACCTCGCCCTCCCGGAGGCCACCTTCCACCACGACCTGGTCGAGGCCCTGACCCACGACCTTCACGGGCACGAAGTGCCCGGCGCCGCCGTCCTCCACCCAGACACCCAGCCGGCCACCCTCGTGGGTGAGCGCCGTGGCCGGGACCACCAGGCCGCTCCACCGCCGCAGGACCACCCGGATTTCCGTCCGGCGCACATGCAGGAGTCCGTCCGGCACGGGGGCCGCGGACTCGAGGACCAGGAGCCGGCGCTCGCCTGCCCCCGCGGACAGGGTCAGGACGGTGAAGGCCGCCCGCGCTCGGAGGTCGGGGAGTTCGACCGGAAGCGGCTCGCCCGGCGCCAGGGAGCGGACCGCCTCCGCGGGAGCGGCGGCCACCAGCCACACCCGCGACCCGTCCACGATCTTGAAGACCGGTTCGCCCGCCCGCGCGGTCCCCACCGGCGGTTCGAGCCGGCGTGCCGGCAGACCGTCGAGCCACGCCGGGTCCGGCGCACCCCGCCCCCCGGCGCCGAGCCAGGCGAGGGCGTCAGGGTCCAGTTCCTCCTCGAGCCCGTCGACCGCGAAGCTGACCGAACCGGGAACCTCGGCCGTGATCTCCTCGGCCGCGTTCGGGGGGCCGATCCGCACGACCGGCGTCCCCACCCGGACCACGCGGCCGGCGGGGACGAGCCGCTCGACAGGGCCATCCCGCGTGGCGACCTGGACCCGTTCCTCCCGGACGACCAGCGCCTGGGCGGCGAACCCGAGTTCGACCGCGTCCCGCCGGACGGGAACCGTCGCCGGCGCGGCAGCCGGCCGGAGCGGCAGGGCCGAGAGGGCGACGATCCCGAGCACGGCCGCGAGGGCCGCCAGCACCGGCAGCGCGCGCCGCCACGGCGCCGCCGGCCTCCGGGCACCGCCCTGCGGCCCGGCCCGGCCGCGGAGCATCACCAGGCGCGGGCGGGCGCCCGGCGCCTGCGGGGCCTGGGGTGCAGCCCCGCCCGGCGCTTGCGGCCGGATGACCGCGAGGTGGGGCGTGCCCGGCTTGCGCGGGCGCCGGTAACCGCGCGCACCGCCTGCGCGGCGGTCCCCACCGGCCCCGCGGCTGCCCTTTTGCCCCCCACGCGGGCCACGGCCGTTCACGACGCGCGCCCCTCTCCGTCGAGGACGACGATGGCTGCCTGGCGCCCAGCCTGCCCGCGCTGGGCGCGGTGCGAGAAGAAGTCGGCGACGTGGCAGGCGGTGCAGATGCCGGCGACCTGGACCTGCGCCGCCGGCACGCCGCACGCGACGACCTGGTCTCGGTTTGCCGCCCACAGGTCGAGCCGCCAGCGCCCCGGCGCCCTGCCGCGACGCAGCCACGAACCGGGTCCCGCACGCACGGCCCCGTCCTGCCCCTCCTCGAAGGCGGCCACGACGGGCTCGTCCACTTCGTAGCAGCATGGGCCGATCGACGGCCCCACCACGGCCCAGAGATCCCCGGGCCGGCTCCCGTACTCCGCCGCCAGGGCCCGCACCGCGTGGCCCGCGGCTCCCCGGGCGGTTCCTCGCCAGCCGGCGTGGACCAGGGCCGCGGCCCGCCGCCGGGGATCGAAGAGGAAGACCGGGACGCAGTCGGCCGTGGTCACGACGAGCGCGAGCCCCGGGGTCGCGGTCACGAGGGCATCGACCCCGGGCACCAGCCCGCTCCGGTCGCCCGCCCCGGCGCCGGGCCCCGTGTCGGGCAGGGGGCCGTCGACCCGGGCCACCCGCACCCCGTGCACCAGGCCGGCGACCACGGCCCGCTCCGGCGGCAGGCCCAGCAGGGCCAGCGCCCGACGGCGGTTCTCGGCCACCCGGCGGGGATCGTCGCCAACGCCGTAGCTCAGGTTGAGGGAGCCCCGCGGCCCCTCCGTCACCCCACCGTGCCGGGACGTGAAAGCGGTCCGGAGGCCGCCCAACTGCTCCAGGAAGGGGAAGCGCAGCGCCCGGACCGCGCCGGCGTTCAGCCACTGCGGAACGGTGCCCACCCCCGGCACGCTCTTTCTGGTTTCATCATAGCAAGCGTGCCGGGGGGTGCCAACGCGGCCCCGTCAGGCGCCGCCGGCGCCGCCGGTTCCGTCGGGCCCGTCGTCCCAGTCGACGAGGATGCAGTCCGGCCCGATCCGCACGATGCGGTGCCAGGGGATGACGATGTCCCGCTCGCCGCCGAGAAGTCCCCAGAGCCGGCTGTGCCCGGGGACGACCAGGGCCGTGATCCGCCCGGTCTTCTCGTCGATCTCCACGTCCACCAGTTCCCCGAGCCGCCGGCCCGTGCGGATGTTGATGACGTCCTTGCGCAGCTCCGACGCCTTGGCCACGGGCGCTCCCTCCCCGGCCCCCCGGGTCCCGGCCGTGCAGGGGCCCCTACAGCATATGCCCGCCTGAGGCCGGCCTGGACGGGAGGCCACGGAGCGCCCGGCCACGGCGCTAGCGGAAGACCGCCTGCCCCTGTGCGACCCGGGTGGGCGGCCAGCGCCGCTCCGAGAACCGCTCGAGCCAGCGCAGGAGCGCCAGGCGCGGGCGGACGGGCAACTCGTCCAGGGTGCGCTCGTCAAGGAGGACCGGCGGCCCGCCCGCTGCGGCGACCGGTCGCTCGCCCTCCGGGTCGTCCCGGCGGGCCGGGGCGAGCGCGGGGACCGCCGGGCCGGAGCCGTTCGCCGCGGGCGGTGGCCCGGCCGGCGCGCCGGGATGCTCCTCCACCCGCCCGGTCCACTCCGGGTAGCACAGCATCGGGAACATGACGCACCACCAGTTGCGGCCCTCCCCGCGCCCGATCACCAGCCGCACGGCAGGGTAGCGCCCGGCCGGCAGGTCCAGGCCGGGGTAGCGGGTGGAGGGGAAGTCGAAGTGGCCGACCTCGAGCCGTACCCTCTCGGCCGGCCGCCCGGCGGCCGCCAGTTCGCGACGGGCCGCCGCGAGGACCGCGCCCCGGCCCGCCTCGACCGCCTGGGCCGCCTCGGCCGGGGTGGCCGCCCGGGCCACGAGGGCCCGGAGCACCGGCAGGACGGCGTCCCGGACCCGGAGCTTGACGACCTGGTCTGCCGGCGCGTCGCTGTTGGCGACGACGTGGAACCGGAGGAGCGAGTCGGGCGTCAGAGGCCGGATGGCGGCCGCCGGGGCCGGGGCAGCAGCGCCTTCCTGGGGGCCCGGCCGGACGGCGTCCCCCCGCCCTGCCCCGAGGAGTCCGGCTCCCGCCGCCAGGAGCGCGAGCCCTGCTCCGAGCCTGTGCACCGCTTTCGTCCGCACCGCCCCCTCGTGCGCGCTCCTGCGGCGCTGTCAGACGTACTTGCGCATGTGACTGAGCGCCGCCTTCTCGAGGCGGGAGACCTGGGCCTGGGAGATGCCGATCTCCTCGGCGACCTCCATCTGGGTCTTCCCCTCGAAGAACCGCAGAGTGAGGATCAGCCGTTCCCGGTCGCTCAGCCGGCGCAGGGCCTCCCGGATCGCGATGCCCTCGAGCCAGTTGCCGTCGTGGTCCCTGTCGTCGCTCACCTGGTCCATGACGTAGATGGGGTCGCCCCCGTCATGGTACAGGGGCTCGAACAGGGACACGGGCTCCTGGATCGCGTCCAGGGCGAAGACGATCTCCTCCACGGGCATCTTGAGCTCGTCGGCGACCTCCTGGACGGTCGGCTCCCGGCCCAGGCGGGCCACCAGGGCATCCCGCACCTGCAAGGCCTTGTACGCGATGTCTCGCAGCGACCGGCTGACCCGGATCGGGGTGTTGTCCCGGAGGTAGCGGCGGATCTCGCCGATGATCATCGGCACCGCGTACGTGCTGAAGCGGACGTTCTGCGACAGGTCGAAGTTGTCGATCGCCTTCATGAGGCCGATGCAGCCCACCTGGAAGAGGTCGTCCACGTACTCGCCGCGGTTGTTGAACCGCTGGATGACGCTCAGCACCAGGCGGAGGTTCCCCCCGATCAGCTCCTCGCGGGCCGTCGGGTCCCCGGCCTGCATCCGCTGGAACAGTTCCCGCATCTGGGCGTTGGTGAGAACGGGCAGCTTGGACGTGTTGACTCCGCAAAGCTCAACTTTGTTTACCATCATCGGCCCGTTACTCTCCCCGTCAGGGTCGCAGAACTCCGAACGTCGCCGCGCCCGTTTTCCGGAACTCGTTGGGTCGGCTGCCAGGGATTTTTCCTTGTCCGAACTTGAGTATCCCCGCCACCCCGTGACCCTATTCCGGATGAATGGCATCGAATGCCAGACATCCCGACTCCAACCAGCACAGCGCCGACCGTCGCGGCGGCGGCCACCGGCCAACTTGGTAAAGCAACTTATTCCGAATAGGAAATTGGCCTGGCCCCGACTGGGGCTCCGGGTTTCGGGTATGATGAGAGGACAGAGGCCCCGGCGTGGCCGGGGCTGCTTTTCGCTCTTGTGCCGGCGGCGTGCCGGCGTCCCGCGCGCGATTCGCCGCCCGGCCGGTCGGGGAGCCCCCCGGCGGCCGAACCGGGGCGTGCATTTGCAACTGGAGAAAATTAAACAAATCAGGTGGTGGAGCGCCGTGCAGGTAACCCGCAGTCCCGAGCCGGTGCCCCGCAGGGCCGTCGTCCTGGGGGCGGTCGGCGCCCTCGCCGCGCTGGCGGGGTCGGTCTTCGCCGGTGCAGCGCCGGTCACCGTTGCCGCCCTGGGTCTCGCCGCCGGCGCGCTCGGTGCCGTGGCGATGGCCGCACGAAGACCGCCGCAGGGTTCGTCCGGCCGGGTCCACGTGCTCGGGCGGGGGTCGGCTGCCGAGCGCGCCGAGGCCGCCGAGGCCCACCGGCCCACGGTGACGTTCGCGGACGTGGCCGGCCTCGACGAGGTACTGGGTGACCTGCGGGAGCTCGTCGACTTCATCCGCAACCGCGACCGGTACCTGGCCCTCGACGCCCGGCTGCCCCGGGGCGTGCTCCTGTACGGTCCGCCGGGGACGGGCAAGACGCTCATCGCCCGCGCGCTCGCAGGCGAGGCCGGAGCCACGTTCCGCTACGCGAGCGGCTCGAGCTTCGTGGAGAAGTACGTGGGCGTCGGCGCGCAGCGCATCCGCGAGCTCTTTCAGGACGCCCGCAAGCACGCGCCCGCGGTCGTCTTCGTCGACGAGATCGACACCATCGGCCGGCGGCGCGGGAGCGCCGAGACGGCGGAGTGGGACTCTGCCCTGAACCAGCTCCTCACCGAGCTGGACGGGTTCAACAGCACGGACAACGTGCTGTTCGTCGCCGCGACCAACCGCCGGGAGCTCCTGGACGAGGCCCTCCTGCGGCCGGGGCGGCTCGACCGTCAGATCTACATCGGCCTTCCCGACCTGGCCGCCCGGCTCGAGATCCTGCGCACCCACACCCGGCGCAAGCCGCTGGCCCCCGACGTCGACCTGGAGGCGCTGGCCCGCCGCACTTCGGGCCTCTCCGGCGCCCACCTGGCGGCGATCGTCAACGAGGCCGCCCTGTGCGCCGTCCGGGCCGGCCGGCCGGCGGTGACCGCCCAGGACCTGGCGACCGCCTTCGACCGGGTGCTGGCCGGGCAGAGCGGCCGCACGTCGGTGCTGAGCGACGAGGAGCGCCGGCTGGTGGCCTACCACGAGGCGGGACATGCCGTCGCCGGCTGGGTTCTCGGCCAGGGCGCCATCGAGCGGATCAGCCTGCTGCCCCGCTCCCGGGCGCTGGGGTACGTGCTGCAGGTGCCGGAGGAGCGGGCGCTCGTCACCCGCAGCCAGCTCGAGGCGCGCATCGCGGTGCTGCTCGCCGGGCGGGCGGCGGAGGCCCTCCTCACCGGCGACTTCACCACCGGGGCGGCGGACGATCTCCAGAAGGTCACCGAGCTTGCCGAGCGGATGGTCTGCCAGTACGGGATGGGGGAGCGCCGGCCGCACCAGGTCATCCGCGAGGAAGCGCTCGTCCTGTCCGGTCCGGCGGCGGACGAGGTGGATGCGATCGTCCGGCGGGGGTGGGTCCGGGCCCAGGAGATCGTCGGCAGCCACCGCCAGGCCCTGGCCGCGCTGGCCACGGCCCTGCTGGAGCGGGAGGTCCTCGACCGCGCCGACGTCGAGGCGATCCTGGGCGGCGCCGGCCAGGCGGCCTGAAGCCCGCACGACGATCCGGCAGGGGTGGCGGGGCCCGGAGGCGATCCTCCGGGCCCCGGCCTTCACTCCATCCGCGCGATCTCCCGCCGCAGCCGCTTGAAGATGCGTTTCTCGAGGCGCGAGATGTACGACTGCGAGATCCCGAGGAGGTCGGCCACCTCCTTCTGCGTCCGCTCCCGGCCGTCCTTGAGCCCGAAGCGCAGTTCCATGATCCGCTTCTCGCGGCCGGTGAGCTTGGCCATCGCCTTCCGGAGGAGGGTGCGCTCCACCTCCTCCTCGAGCCCGCGGTAGATGATGTCGTTCTCGGTCCCCATCACGTCGGACAGCAGCAGTTCGTTGCCCTCCCAGTCCTTGTTCAGGGGCTCGTCGAAGGAGACCTCCGCCCGGGTGCGGCTCGACCGGCGAAGGAACATGAGGATCTCGTTCTCGATGCACTTCGACGCATAGGTGGCGAGCTTGATCCGCTTGGAGGGATCGAAGGTCTTCACGGCCTTGATCAGGCCGATGGTCCCGATGGATACGAGGTCCTCCACCCAGATCCCGGTGTTGTCGAACTTTCGCGCGATGTACACGACCAGCCGGAGGTTCCGCTCGATCAGGGTGTTCTTGACCGATTCGTCCCCTGCCTGCAACCTGTCGAGGAGGGACGCCTCCTCCTGCACCGTGAGCGGCGGCGGCAGCGTCTCGCTGGAGCCGATGTAGTCGAGCGTTTCCGGCGGCACGAGCTCGAGCCACTCGAGAAGTCGTGCCAGCCGGGCCCGGGCCCGCCACAACCCCAGGCGCCACCCGCCCTCAAGCGGCAGTGCCAGGCCGGTCACGATCGCACCCCCCAGCATCCTCCAGTGGCAGTTCCCAGCCCCGACCCCGTACCGCCCGCGGCCTCGTCCTCCAGCAGCGCGCCGGGCACCAGTGCCTGGAACCGGCCCGCGGGGTCCAGCGGTTCCGGCGTCAGCGCCACCAGGGCGGCCCGGCTCCACCCTTGCACCTCGAGGCGGTCGGGACGGATGGCGATCAGTAGCCCCGACGGGGTGCCGAGGCTCCGGAACGGAACCAGCCGCACCCGCCTCGCCCAGGCAGCCGGAAGGGCAGCTGCAGCCCCGGCGGGGTCGTCCAGCGGGTGGACCCGCAAGGCCGGCGGCAGGAGCGGTGCCAGCGCCCGGCGTTCCGCCACCACCACGGGAACGCCGCCGGCGGGGTCGTGCAGCCGGTTCCCGGTATCCACGAGCGCCCGCACGGTCACCTGCTCCCCTCCGACCGCGACCCGCAGGGCGACGAGGTCGGGCCGGGCCCGCCGCCAGACCCTGGCCGAGTCCAGGACCAGGCGGCCACCGGCCAGCACCAGCGCTGCCCCCGCCAGGATCAGGGGCGAAGGGGCGAGCGGCACGGAGAAGGCGACGTAGCCCTGCGCCGCCCTGTACACCGCCACGCCCCGCGGTACCCCGGAACCGAGGAGGACGGCTGCCCCGGCGATCGCGGCGCCCGCGGCGTAGAAGTAGAGGAGCAGGCGGCCCAGCGAGCGGACGGGGACCGTCCCGCCATACCCCAGGGTCAGGAGCAGGAGGCTGCCCGCCATCCGGGCTCCCCACCCGCGCAGGGCGGCACCTCCCGGGAAGGCGGCCACGACGTCGGCCAGTGCGCCCGCCGCGGCGGCGGCCAGAAGACGCAAGGGGCGCACCCGGACGCCGGCCATGACGCCTGCCGCCCACAGCCAGAGGCCGTCGACGACCAGGGACAGCCCGAACACGACGTCGACGTCGACGACCCGGACGAGCGGCACGCCCCCTTCCCCCTCCCGGGGTAATCCATTCTACGCCCCGTCCCCACCGCCCATGCCTCATTTTACAGGCGGGCGGACGCGGAGCCTGTCGAACCCGCGGACGCGAAAGGGCCGGGCCCCGCGGCCCGGCCCCAGGGTCCGATTCGCGGCGCGCACCCCCCGCCCGTCACGACTTGGACCGGCGCAGGAAGGCGGGGATCTCGAGGTCGTCGGTGAAGGGCTTGAGATCGAGCTCCCGGGCCCCCTGCGGCGCGCCGTTGCGCAGCCGCCGGTCCTGGTCGAACCCGGTGGCGATCACGGTGACCCGGACCTGATCGTGCAGCGACTCGTCGATCACCGCCCCGAAGATGATGTTCGCCTCCGGATCGGCCGCCTGGCTGATGATCTCGGCGGCCTCGTGGACCTCGTACAGGCTCAGGTCGCTCCCGCCGGTGATGTTCAGGAGGACGCCCTTGGCCCCTTCGATCGACGTCTCCAGAAGCGGGCTGGAGATGGCCGCCCGGGCCGCTTCGCTCGACCGGTTCTCCCCGGACGAGACCCCGATGCCCATGAGCGCCGACCCCTGGTCGGACATGATGGTGCGCACGTCGGCGAAGTCCAGGTTGATGAGGCCGGGGGTCGCGATGAGGTCGGAGATGCCCTGCACGCCCTGGCGCAGCACGTCGTCGGCGATCCGGAAGGCCTCGGTGAGCGAGGTCTTCTTGTCGACCACCTGGAGGAGCCGGTCGTTGGGAATCGTGATGAGCGTGTCCACCTTGGCCTTGAGGGCAGCGATGCCCTTCTCGGCCACCACCTGGCGCCGCTTGCCCTCGAAGGTGAACGGCCGGGTGACGACACCGACGGTGAGCGCACCGAGCTCCTTGGCGATCTCCGCGACGATGGGCGCTGCGCCGGTGCCGGTCCCGCCGCCCATGCCCGCGGTGATGAACACCATGTCCGCGCCCTTCAGGGCCTCGGCGAGCTGATCGCGGCTCTCCTCGGCGGCCTTCTCGCCGATCTCCGGGTTGGCCCCGGCGCCCAGCCCCTTCGTCAGCTTGGCACCGATCTGGATCTTCGACGGCGCCTGGCTCTGGCTGAGCGCCTGCGCGTCGGTGTTCAGGGCGATGAACTCCACGCCCTTGAGGCCCGACGCGATCATGCGGTTGACGGCGTTGCTGCCCCCGCCGCCGACCCCGACCACCTTGATGCAGGCAAACTGCGCCTGGTCCGGCTCGTATTCCATCACGGTCAAGTTCCTCCCTCGGTCGGGCAGATGGGCCGGGAAGAGACGTCAGAAAAGCGCCTGCCACCAGTTGCGCAAGCGCTCCAGGAGCCCCGGCGAGGGCTCCCGCTCCTGCGCCGGAGCCGCCTCCCGCACGGGGCTGCGCGCCGCCAGCCGGACCAGACCGACCGCCGTGGCGAAGGCAGGCCCGGCCACGATGTCGTTCATGCCGGCGAGGCCGGAAGGCTGCCCGACCCGCACGGGCAGGTCGAGGACCTGGGCCATCCACTCGACCAGGCCCGGCAGCTGGGCGGTCCCCCCTGTCAGGACCACGCCGCCCGGGAGCATGCCCGGGTACCCGGAACGCTTGATCTCGCGGCTCACGAGCAGCACGAGCTCCTGCACGCGGGCCTCGATGATCGCCGCCACGTCCCGCTGCGTGACCCGCCGCGTGCCGCGCCCGGAGGGATTCGGCAGCTCGAACTCCCGGTCCGCGGCCTGCGGCACGGTGGCACAGCCCTGCTCCACCTTCACCTGCTCGGCGACGGGTAGCGGCACCCGCAGCCCCACCGCGATGTCGCTGGTGATGTGCTCGCCCCCCACGGGCAGGACCGAGCAGTACCAGGGGCTCCCCTTGTCGTAGAGGGTGATGTCGGTGGTCCCGCCGCCGATGTCGAGCAGGACCACCCCCAGTTCCTTCTCCGCCGGCGTGAGCACCGCCTCACCCGCGGCGAGGCCGGAGAGCCAGAGGTCCTCGACCTCCAGGCCGCTCCGGGCGACGGCGCGCATGAGGTTCTGCAACGAGGCCGAGGCCGCCGTGACCATGTGGGCCTCGACCTCCAGACGCCCTCCTACCATGCCGACGGGGTCCTTGACCCCGTCGTACCCGTCCACCTCGTACTCCCGGGGGACGATGTGGAGCACTTCCCGGTCCGGCGTGAGGTTGATGACCCGGGCCGCCTCGAGCACCCGGCGGACGTCGTCCGCCGTGATCTCGTGGTCCGGGCGGCTCACCGCCACCACGCCCCGGCTGTTGAGGGACCCGATGTGGCTGCCCGAGGCGCTGATCACCGCCCCGGTGATCTCCACGCCGCTCATCCGCTCCGCCTGTTCCACGGCCTGGAGGATCGCCCGGCTGGTCCCCTCGATGTCGACGACGACCCCCTTGCGCAAGCCGCTGTTGGGAGCGATGCCGAGCCCGATGATCACAGGCTCCGGCGTCTGAGACACCTCAGCGACCACCGCGGCGACCTTGGTGCTACCGATGTCGAGACCGACCACCGCGTCCCGCAGTCGCTGCCTTCTGGCCAAATCCGTGGCCTCCCTGGATGCGGGGCCTTCCACCATCGTCTGGGATCCACGAAGGGAATTCCACGCCGCCTGTCCATTTCCTCCCGTGGCCTAGCATTTTCTACTATCCCTGGGACCGGCAAGCGCAGCCGCTGCCTTCTTCCGGACAGCCCCGGGCTCCGCGTTCACTGCCCGAGGGGCGCCCCCCGGTCCCTGGACGGCGCGAGGATCCCCCAGCGCTCGAAGAGGCGGCGCCGGATGATGCCGAGGTTCTGGAAGACCCGGATGCCCATGGCAGCCACCGCGGCGAAGTACAGGTCGGAGACGCCGAGGCGGTCGCCGACGTAGATGAAGCCGGCGGCCATGACCATGTTGAAGAAGAAGCCGCTCAGGAAGACGGCCTGGTCGTACTTGCCCTCCAGACCGGCCCGCAGGCCGCCGAAGGCCGAGTCGATGCTGGCCAGGACGGCGATCGACAGGTAGCGGGCGTAGCTGACGCTGGGGACGACCGGCACGAGGAAGCCGGCCACGAGGCCGGCCGCCAGCCCCAGCACCATCACGAGCAGCCTGAGCACGTGTGCTCACGACCTCCCAGGGCGCGCGCTATTCGCTCACCGGCCGCGCGTGGTCGAACTGGAGGCTACCCCGGTAGGCGGGGATCCGCACCTGGGGCCTCTTCTCCACGCTCACCTGAATGCTGTACAGTTCCAGCACGTCCAGGACCCCGCCCTTGAGGCGCAGCCCGCGCTCGAGGGTGTCCGGGTCGCCGATGGCCAGGATCTCCACCGGCGTGCTGGTACGCACGCCGTTCACCATCACCGTGGGGCCCACGCAACGGATCTCCGACCGGGCGGTGAGCCGCTGTCCGTTCACGGCGATCGCCTCGGCCCCGCTGGCGAGAAGCTCGTTGACGACCCGGAGGATGTCCTCGTCATGGATGATGAAGGCGTTCGGGTTCTCGCCGGGCCGCCACGGGCGGGCCGAGTCGTCCAGGACCACCCGCACGCCGGGGCCCTCCAGGGGCACGAGGCCGGCGGCCACCCGCAGCCGCTCCAGTTCGCCCGCCAGGTCCTTGTAATGGGCCTCCCGGTTCGCCAGGTTCTGCACCTGCGTGCGAAGGTCGGCGACCTCCTTGGTGAGCGCGTCCCGCTCCCGCTCGACGCCGCGGAGCTGCTGGGTCAGATCCTCGACGCGCTCGACGGTGACGTCGGCGGCCGCCACCTTCTGCTGGACCCGCCACTGCATCGAAAGCATGAAGCCGAGCACGACGAGCACCAGGGCGATGGCCCACTGCCCCCCTCTGGGCACCCACGTTCCCTCCTTTCGCAGCGGACCTAGGTACCGGCGGCCCCGTCTGCCCCGCCGGCCTCCCCGGCGTCGGGGGCCGGGACCGCGGCGCCAGGCGACAGCGTGGGCCGCGCCGGGTTGCGCAGGTCGACGTTGTGGCCGGTGAGGCGGGCCTCCTCGAGGAGCGTCCGGCCCCCGTCCGGTCCGGTGGCCAGAAGCGCCAGGACCTTCTCCCGCAGCGAGGTGGGCGGCCCCAGGATGGCGACCACAGGCCCCCGGAAGATCAGCGAGAGGTCGCCCTGCGGACTCACCGCCAGCTCGGAGAGGTCGGCCAGAGCGGCCTCCGGCAGGAGCTCCGCCGCCTCCAGCGCCCCGGCCAGGTGCGGGTGCCGGACCTGCTCACCCCGCAGGCCACGGGGGAGCGGGATGCCGGTGATGACCGGGAGGCGGTACTCGTCCAGACGCGCCAGGCGGAGGATCACCCCGTCGGCGTCGAGGACGGCGTACAGGTTGTAGTACGGCAGCAGAGCGACCGGGGTCCGCTCGGTGACCTCCACCCGCAGGATCCCGCCGGGCAGCCAGCTCACCCGGGCGTCGCGGACCCAGGGCTCGCCCTCGATCAGCCGGCGGCGGATGCGCTCGGCCGGGTGGCGCCAGCGCAGTGCGCCGGGCTCGAGCCCGGCCGCCACGAGCACGTCCTCGGGGCGCAGGTGCGCCGCCCCCACCAGGTCGACCCGCTGCAGGCGGTAGGGCGGAGCCTGTGCCAGCGCGTACCCGGTGAGAAGGACCAGGAGCGCCAGGGCGCTCACGGCCAGCGGCAGGCTCCCCGAGGCGCCGGCCCGCGGCCCGCCCTGCATCCGGGAATCCCCTCCCCGCCGAGCTTCATCCTGATTCTAGCACACCGTGGACGGGGGCGGCGCCGCCGCCCCCTACTCCACGATCCGCTCCACGTCGGCCCCCAGGTCCCGCAGCTTCGCCTCGAGCCGCTCGTACCCCCGGTCGATGTGCTCGGTGCCGTAGACCCGGGTCTCGCCGTCGGCGACCAGCCCGGCCAGCACCAGGGCCATCCCCTCCCGGAGGGCCGGGGCGGACACGGCCGCACCGGACAGGCGGTCGACCCCCTGCACCACTGCCGTGTGGCCCACCACCTTGATCTGCGCGCCCATGCGCCGGAGTTCCTCCGCCTGCTTGAACCGGTTCTCGAAGATGGTCTCGGTGATCACGCTGGTGCCGTCCGCCACGGTGGCGAGGGCCATGAACTGGGGCTGCATGTCGGTCGGAATGCCGGGGTACGGCAGCGTCTTCACGTCGACCGCCTTGAGCCGCTTCGGGCCGCGCACCCGGATGGCGCCGTCCCCCTCGTCGACGATCTCCGCACCCATCTCGGTCAGCTTGGCGGACACCGCCTCCACGTGCTCGGCGATGACCCCCTCCAGCCGGACGTCCCCGCCCGTGATGGCGGCCGCGGCCATGAGGCTGCCCGCCTCGATCCGGTCGGGAATCACCGTGTGCTCGCAGCCGTGCAGGCGCCCGACCCCCTCGACGCGGATGACGTCGAGGCCGGCCCCACGGACCCGGGCGCCCATCGCGTTCAGGAGGTTCTGCAGGTCCGTGATCTCGGGCTCCCGGGCCGCTCCCCGGATGATGGTGGTGCCCCGGGCCAGAACGGCCGCCATCATGAGGTTCTCGGTGGCGCCCACGCTCGGGAAGTCGAGGTAGATCTCCCGGCCGAGCAGGTGCGCGGCCTCGGCCTCGATGTAGCCGTGCCGCTCCTCCACCCGGGCGCCCATGTGGGCGAGGCCGCGCAGGTGGTAGTCGATGGGGCGGGGGCCGATCGCGCACCCCCCGGGGTATGCCATCCGCACCCGCCCGAGGCGGCCGAGGAGAGGGCCCATGAGGAAGATGGACGACCGCATTTCCCGCGTGAGGTCCTCACGCACTTCCCAGCTGTCGAGGTCGGCGGCCGAAACCGACAGGACGAGGCCGGACGCATCCTCCTCCTGCCGGACCTTCACACCCAGGCGCCGCAGGATCTCGATCATCACCTGCACGTCCCGGATGGCGGGCACCCCGCGGATGACGCAGGTTTCGCGGGTCAGCACGGTCGCGGCCAGGATCGGGAGGATCGCGTTCTTGGCCCCGCCTGGCCGGGTCGTACCGACCAGGCGCCGGCCGCCGACGACACGCAAGCACTCCTTGCCAGACTGCACGGAGATGACCTCCTAAGTACTCCGCCGGAGCCGGGAAGGCCACAGGACCCTAGAGGGGTCCAAGCCCCCAGAGCCGGACCTCCGGCTCCAGGCAGACCCCGAACCGGTCCCGGACCTGGTCCCGGACCCTGCGCGCGAGCACGAGCACGTCGCTTGCCGTCGCGTGGCCGAGGTTCACGATGAAGTTGGCGTGTCGGGGAGAAACCTGGGCGTCGCCCTGCCGCCAGCCCTTGCAGCCCGCCTGCTCGATCAGGCGGCCGGCGTGATCGCCCGGCGGATTCTTGAATATGCTTCCGGCGTTCGGCACCCCCGTTGGCTGGGTGGCCCGCCGGTGCTCCAGGTACCGCCGCACCCGCTCCATGAGAGCGGCCGGATCGGCCGGCTCGAGCCGCATCTCCACCTCGGTGACGATGGCGCCGGTGTCGATGAGGCAGGACGTCCGGTAGCCGAAGCCGAGGGCCGCCGGCTCCAGGACCTCCTCCCGGCCGTCGCGCCACATCACCCGGGCAGCGGTGACCACCTGGCTGAGGTCGCCGCCGTGGGCGCCGGCGTTGATCACGAGGCCGGCTCCGACCGTCCCGGGGATGGCACAGGCGAACTCCAGTCCGCCGAGTCCCCGGCGGGCACACTCGAGCGCCAGGCGAGGGAGGCTGTGGCCCCCGCCGGCCACCACGCGGTCGCCGTACAGGCGCCGGCGGGCGAGGTCCCCCCCCAGGACCACCACCACGCCGGGCACGCCCTCGTCCGCGACCAGGAGGTTCGAGCCGTTGCCCAGAACCCGGAGCGGCAAGGACTCCTCCCGGGCGACGGACAGGAGGGCGGAGAGCTCCGCGGGGCTCTCGACGGTGACGAAGAATTCGGCCGGACCGCCGATCCGGAACGTCGTGTGGCGCTGAAGCGGCTCCCCCTCCCGGAGGCGGCCCGGGTTGCGTAATAGCCTACGAATGCGTTCCGCGATGCGTGCCATGCGCTCGTTCGCCCTCCCGCAGGCGGACCGCAGGTTAGCCTATTCGGGCGCCGGTCCGGAGGTCCGCACGCCCCGACCCGCGACCTCCAGGACCCGCCGCGCGATCCGCTCCCCGGCATCCGGCATCGCCGCCGCGCGGAGGGCGCGCGCCATGCGGTCCCGGCGGGCGGGATCGTCCAGCAGTTCCGTCAGCGCCCGGTACAGGCGCTCCGGGGCGAGCTCCGCCTCGCGGAACATCAGCACCCCGCCCCGCCGGGCCAGGGCCCGGGCGTTGTGCTCCTGGTGGCCGTGAGTGGCGTGCGGGAACGGGATCACGACCGCCGGCAGGCCGCGCGCGGCGATCTCGGCCATCGTGGTCGCGCCCGCGCGGGTGACCGCCACGTCGGCTGCCGCCAGGGCCAGCGGCATCTCGTGGAGGTACGGCAGGAGCCGCAGCCGCGGCTCATCCTCCGGGGCCAGGCCCACCGAGCGGTAGAGGGCGTCGACCTCGTCCAACTGCCGGGCGCCGGTGACGTGGATGAGGTGGAATCGGGGGCGCTCCAGGAGCCGGGCAGCGACGGGCACCAGCGCCTGGTGGATCCCCCGGCCGCCCTGGCTTCCGCCGAAGGCCAGGACGACCTCCGCCCCCGCCGGCAGGCCGAGCGCCTCCCGGGCGGGCTCGCGCTGCGCTTCGAGGACGGCGCGGCGGACCGGGTTCCCGAACGCGACCAGGCGCGCGCCCGGGGGAAAGTGGCGGCGGGCCTCCGGGTAGGGGATGAAGACGACGCCGGCGATCCGGCTGAAGAGGCGCACCGTGACTCCGGGGAAGGCGTTGCCCTCCCAGAGCGCGATGGGCACCCGCAGCATCCAGGCGGCCGCGAGCACGGGCCCGGAGACGAACCCGCCCGTGGCCAGCACGGCGTGGGGCCGGAAGCGGCGCACGTGGCCCAGGGCCTGGAGGGTCCCCAGGCCTGTCCGCCACAGGCCCCGGAGACGGCCCCGGAGGCCGATGCCCACGAGGGCCCCCGCGGACACGCCGGCGAACGGGAGCCCGGCCCGGCGAACGAGGTCCGCCTCCAGCCCCCTCTCCGATCCGACGTAGAGGAACTCCGCCTCCGGCTCGAGCCGGCGGATCTCGTCGGCGATGGTGAGCGCCGGGTAGATGTGCCCGCCTGTCCCACCGCCGGTCAGGAGAATGCGTACGGACGACAATGTTGCCTCCGCTAGCGGACGGTGTATCGCGAAACCCCGAGCAGGATCCCCACCCCGGCGAGCGTCACCACCAGGGCGGATCCCCCGTAGCTGAGGAGGGGCAGGGGGATCCCGGTCGCGGGGATCGACGCGGTCACGACGGCCACGTTGATGATCGCCTGAAGGGTGATCATGCTCGTGACGCCCGTGGCCAGCAGGCAGGAGAACCGGTCCGGGGCCGAGGCGGCGATCCGGAGGCCCCGCCAGGCGAACAGCAGGAACAGCAGGATGACCAGGAGGCTGCCGAGAAACCCCAGCTCCTCGCCGATGATCGCGAAGATGTAGTCCGTGTGGGGTTCCGGCAGGTACCAGTACTTCTGCCGGCTGCGACCGAGGCCGACCCCGAAGAGGTGCCCGGAGCCCAGGGCGTACAGGCCCTGCAGCACCTGCCAGCTCTCCTTCAGGGGGTCGCGCGCGGGGTTGAGCCAGTTGAGGATGCGCGCCCGGCGGTAGTCGGCGCTGAAGGCGTAGTACGTGGCGGCCGCCGCCCCGGCGGCGAGGAGGCTTCCCAGGTGGAGGGGGCGAGCGCCGGCCGCGAAGAGCATGACGTAGACGGTCGCCGCGATCGAGATGGCCGTGCCCAGGTCGGGCTCGAGCATGATGAGGACGAACACGACCCCCAGGATCGCCCCGGGGAGCAAGAGCTCGCGCAGGCTCTGCAGCCGCCCGACGCGCGCCAGGTAGTCGGCCATGAAGACCACGATGGCGAACTTCATGAACTCGGAGGGCTGGAAGGCCAGCGGCCCGACGCCGATCCAGCGCCGCACGTCGCCGCGACCCATGCCCACGCCCGGGATGAGCACCACCACCAGCAGGGCGATGCCCACCAGCAGGACGATCCGGGACCAGCGGGCCCAGTGCCAGTAGTCGACCCGGGCCACCAGCCACATGACCGCCAGGCCGCCGATGGCGAAGAGGCTCTGTCGCTTCAGGTAGTTGAACGGGTCGCCCAGGTCGGCGGCGGCGCGGGCCACGCTGGCGCTGAAGACCATCACGATGCCGAGGAGGAGAAGCGCCCCCACCGCGAGGACGAGGCCGGCGTCCACATCCCGGCGCTGCCTTTCGATGATCAAGCGGCCACCGCCTCCCGCCCCGTCACAGCATGGCTCCCAGCCCGATCCAGGCGAGGGCCACCCCCACCACCGAGGCGAGCCAGAGCCGCCGGACCACCGCCGGCTCGGGCCAGCCCACGAGCTCGAAGTGGTGGTGCAGGGGGCTCATCCGGAGGATACGCTTGCCGGTGAGGCGGAATGAGGCGACCTGCAGGATCACGGAGAGGGTCTCCACGACGTACAGGACGCCGGCCACCGGCAGGAGGAGCTCCGTCCGGGTCAGGACTGCCAGGGCAGCCAGGGCGCCGCCCAGGAACAGGGAGCCGACGTCCCCCATGAACACCCTGGCCGGGTGGCGGTTGTAATAGAGGAAGGCCAGGCTCCCGGCGGCCACGGCGGCCGAGAGGATGGCCAGGCCCCCCTGGCCGCGGAGCAGGGCCACGACGGTGTAGAACCCGAAGACGGCCACGGCGCTCCCGGCGAGCAGGCCGTCGGCCCCGTCGGTCAGGTTCACCGCGTTGCCGGTGCCCACCACCACCAGCACGATCAGGAGGTAGTACCAGTTCCCCAGGGGAAGGGTGGTCCCCGTGAAGGGCACCCGCACGTCCGTGCCGAGGCCCAGGAGGTCCGCGGCCGCCCAGGCAAGGCCGGCGGCCAGCAGCACCTGGCCCACGAGCTTCTCCCGGGCCTTCAGGCCCAGGGGCCGGCGCAGGACCACCTTCAGGTAGTCGTCGGCCAGGCCGATGAGCCCGTGCCCCACCGCCACGGCCAGCGCGATCAGGACAGGGGCCAGGTGGCGCGGCTCCCGGGGCGCCAGGGCAAGGGTGAACAGGACGGCGGGGATCGCGAAGATGAGTCCGCCCATGACCGGGGTCCCGGCCTTCGCCAGGTGGGTCCGGGGCCCCTCCGCCCGCACGACCTGCCCCGCCTTGCGCCGCCGGAGAAGCGGGATGAGGACCTGTCCCGTGAGGAGCGCCAGGAGATAGGTGCCGGCGAGCGCCACCAGGAGGCGGGTGGAGAGGGTCATGCCGCCGACCCCCCCGGCCCGGGCCCCCCGAACAGGAGCCGCAGGCGCTCCACGAACTCCTCCATGCGCATCCCCCTCGAGCCCTTCACCAGCACGGTGTCGCCCGGTTGCACCAGGCCGGCCAGGGCCGCCAGGGCCGCCTGCCGGTCAACGAAGTGGTGCACCTCGGCGAGCCCTGCCTCCCGGGCCCCTTCGGCATATCCCCGGGCGAGCTCGCCCACCGCCACGAGCACGTCGGCGGCGGCCGCCGCCGCCTGCCCCACCTCCCGGTGAGCCGCGGCGGCCAGGGCGCCGAGCTCGAACATGTCGCCCAGGATGGCCGTCCGGCGGCCCTGCCCGGACCGGGCGAGCACCGCCAGGGCGGCCTTCACCGACGCCGGGGATGCGTTGTACGTGTCGTCGAGGATCCGGACGCCACCGGTCTCGACGAGCCGCATGCGGAACTCGCCCGGGTCGACGGTGGAAAGGCCCTCCGCCGCCTCTTCCAGGCTGAGGCCCATCACGAGGCCGGCCGCCAGCGCCGCCAGGGCGTCGAGGGCCACGTGCTCGCCGGGCACGGGGAGGTAGACCTGGGCCTGCCCGGCGTGGGAGCGCACCCGGAGCCGCTGCGCGCCCAACCCGCCGGGCGGGGGCGGCGCGGGTTCCGCCCCCTCCAGGGCGACGAACTCCGTGCCCCGGGCGACCTTGCCGTAGTACACCACCCGTCGCGGGTGGGCCGCGGCCATCGCCGCCACCCGGGGGTCGTCCCCGTTCAGGATGGCCACCCCGTCCGCGGGGAGGGCCTGGACCAGCTCGGCCTTCGCCCGGGCGATGTTCTCGATGGTCCCCAGCAGCTCGAGGTGCACCGGCGCCACGCAGGTGACCACGCCCACCTCCGGGCGGGCAATGCTGGCCAGGTAGGCGATCTGGCCGGGGCCCCGCATGGCCATCTCCAGCACGGCCGCCCCGTGCTCGGGGCCCAGCCCGTTCAGGATCGCCAGCGGCAGCCCCACCTCCGAGTTGAGGTTGCCCGGGTTGCGGAGAGTCCGGTAGCGGCGGGAGAGGACGGCCCACACGAGATCCTTCGTCGTGGTCTTGCCCACGCTGCCCGTCACGGCCGCCACGCGGACCGGGAACTGCTGGCGGTGCCGGGCCGCCGCGGACCCGAGCGCGAGGAGCGGGTCCGGCACGCGGATGAGGGCCATCCCCGGCGGCACCCCAGGCACGTCCCGCGCCACCAGGGCGCAGGCGGCGCCGGCCGCCGCGGCGGCGGGAACGTGGAGATGGCCGTCGGTGCGCGCCCCCGGCAGGGCCACGAAGCAGTCGCCCGGCTGCACCTGGCGGCTGTCATGCCGGAAGCCGGCTACCGGCGCGCCGGGGTCGCCCCGCAGCACCTCGCCTCCGACCCACCCGGCGATCTGCCCCACCGTCCACCGGGGGCTCGCCGGGGCGGGCCCGGGTGCCGCCGGGTCGCCGCCCACGGGCCCTCTCGGGGGGATCACGCCGAACGCCCGGCCAGGCGCGCCTGGATCGCCCGGCGGGCTACCTCCCGGTCGTCGAAGGGGATCCGCCGGTCGCCGACGATCTGGTACGTCTCGTGTCCCTTCCCCGCGATGACGACCACGTCGCCGGGCCGGGCGATCTCCACCGCCCGGGCGATGGCCTCGGTGCGGTCGACCCGCACCTCGTGCCGGTCGCCCGCCGGGGCCACCTCCAGGAAGCCCTGCTCGACCTGGCGGACGATGGACTCCGGATCCTCCGTGCGCGGATTGTCGGAGGTGATCACGGCGTAGTCGGCCAGCCGCGCGGCGATGCGCCCCATGGGGGCCCGCTTGGTGGGGTCGCGGTCCCCGCCCGCCCCGAACACCACGATGACGCGGCCGCGCGCGAACGCGCGCACGGCCCGGAGGACGTTCTCGAGCCCATCCGGCGTGTGGGCGTAGTCCACGAACACGCCGAAGGGCTGGCCGGCACGCACCGCCTCCATGCGGCCGTCGACGCCGCCGGTCGCCTCGAGGGCCCCCTGGATCACGTCGAGCGGGATGCCCTCGACCACGGCGGTGGCCGCGGCGGCGAGGGAGTTGTACACGTTGAAGAGCCCCGTGAACTGCAGGTGCAGGCGGGCGCTCCCGCCCGGCGTCACGAGGGTGTAGGCGGCGCCCTCCGGCTCGATCCGGATGTCCTCGGCCCGGACGTCCGCCCGCTCGCGCACGCCGTAGGTCAGCACCGGCACCCGGCACAGGGAGCGGTAATACGCCGAGGCCGGGTCGTCGGCACCCAGGACGGCCGCCTTCGGGCCGGGCTTGACGCCCTCGCCCAGGCGGCGGAACAGGATCCCCTTGGCCTCCCGGTAGGCGTCCATGTCGCCGTGGAAGTCCAGGTGGTCCTGGGTGAGGTTGGTGAAGACGCCGATGTCGAACTCGAGCTCGTCCGTGCGGTGCAGCGCCAGGGCGTGGGAGGAGACCTCCATCACCGCATGGTGCGCCCCGGCGTCCACCATCCGGGCCAGAAGCGCCTGCAGTTCCGGCGCCTCGGGCGTGGTGTGCACCACCGGCAGCGCCTCGTCCACCACCCAGTTCCGCACGGTGCCGATCAGGCC
The DNA here is from genome assembly GCF_025999835.1 of Caldinitratiruptor microaerophilus. Lineage (NCBI taxonomy): Bacteria > Bacillati > Bacillota > Clostridia > Eubacteriales > Symbiobacteriaceae > Caldinitratiruptor > Caldinitratiruptor microaerophilus. The sequence continues at coordinate 1,866,614 of NZ_AP025628.1, forward strand.
GGTCGGGTGGCCGGCCGCCTTCAGGATGGCCCGGATCAGGTGCGTGGTGGTGGTCTTGCCGTTCGTCCCCGTCACGCCGATGACCCGCAGGCGGCGGGAGGGGTGCCCGTGGAACCGGGCGGCGATCGCCGCCAGCGCCCGCCGGCTCGACGGCACCTCGAGCACGGCCACCCCCGCGGGCGCCGGGACCGCCCGCTCGACCACCACGAGCGCGGCGCCGCGGGCCGCCGCCTCGCCCACGAAGTCGTGACCGTCGGCCCGCAGACCGCGGATGGCGACGAAGGCCGCCCCCGGCGTCACCTGCCGCGAGTCGGCGGTCACGCCCGTGACCTCCCGTGCGGGGTCGCCCTGCACGAGCCTGCCGAGATCCGCAACGTCCCCTACTTTCACGCGCGCCCCTCCATGTTCCGGTTCCGCGCCGGAGGCACCCGGACGCCCCAACCTATTTTACAGTTCTGCCCTCCGCGCGGTAGGCGCATAACGCGCCCGTCAAAAGGAAAACGGGGCGAGGTGCAAACCCGTTACGTCGACGGACGGGACGCCGGGCCCGGCCCGGGTGCCGAGACCCGCGCGGGACCCGCAGGGGGTTCGAGCCAGATCCGGATTCTCGCCCGGCGGGGCACCGCGCTCCCCGCCGCCGGCTCCTGGCGCACCACGGTGCCGCTGCCCTCGGCGGTCACGTAGAGCTCCATGCCTGCCAGGAGGTCGGCCGCCTCCCGCAGGGTGCGGCCGCGGAGGTCCGGCACCCGGACCTCCCCGTCCCCGGGCGGCGGCAGCTCCGGCTCGGCGCGGGCCCGGAGGACGGTCCCCCGCGTCACGAGGGCGCCGGCCGGAGGGAACTGCCCGGTGACCAGGGCTCCGGAACCTTCCAGCAGGATGCCGAACCCGGCTTCGCCGGCCACCTTGCGGGCTTCTTCCGGTGACAGGTTGACGAGGTTGGGGACGGGGACGGGTGGAGAGGCCTCGGGGCCGCCCGGCGCGCGCTGGGGCGGGATGCTCAGGTAGCGCAGGATGTCGCCGATGATCTGGCTGAACACCGGCGCCGCCACCTGGCCGCCGTAGGTGAGACCCTCCGGCTCGTCGATCATCACGAGCACGGAGACCTGGGGGTCCGGTACCGGCGCGAAGCCGGCGAACGAGGCGATGTAGCGGTCGAGCTTGCGCCCGCCCTCGAACTTCTCGGCCGTGCCGGTCTTCCCGGCCACGTTGTAGCCGGGCACGGCGGCCTGCCGGCCGGTGCCGTTCGTGACGACCTCCACCATGAGGCGCTGCACTTCCCGCGCGGTCTCCGGGGAGAGGATCTGGCGGCTGGCGGGCTGGAAGACCTCCGCAACCTGCCCGTCGGGGGTGCGGAACTCCTTCAGGAGGTGCGGCTGCACCCAGCGGCCGTCATTCGCGATGGCGTTGAGGGCCGCCAGCATCTGGATCGGCGTCACGGTGAGCGTCTGCCCGAAGGCCATGATCGCCAGGTCGAGGTCCGTGGCCCGGGCGAAGGGCGGACGCTGGCCCACGGTCTCCCCCGGCAGGTCGATCCCCGTGCGGCGGGTGAGGTTGAAGGCCTCGAGCCACTTGTAGAACTTCTCCCTGCCGAGCTTTAGGCCGATCGTGGCGAACCCCACGTTGGACGAGGTCCGCATCACGTCGGCCAGGGTGCCGGCGCCGAACCCCCGGAAGTTCCAGTTGCTGATCGTCTCCCCCATCACCGTGATCCGCCCGCTGTCGTAAAAGGGCGTGGAAAGGGTGATCACCCCCTCCTCCAGGGCGGCGGCCGCGGTGACAGGCTTGAAGATCGAGCCCGGGGAGACCGCGTCGGTGACGAGCCACATCCGCCGGGTGGCGGGGTCGGAGGCGGCGAAGTGGTTCGGGTCGTACGCCGGGCGGCTGGCCATGGCCAGGATCCCACCCGTCTTCACGTCCATCACGATGAGGGCCGCCCGCTTGGCGTGGGTCACGTCCACGGTGCGGTCGGCGGCCTCTTCCAGAATGACCTGCAGGGCCTTGTCCAGGGTGAGCACCATGGTGAGACCGGGCTGCGGCGGGTCGATGGATGTCTGCCCGCCCGCGATCTCGAAGCCCCTGGCGTCCACCTCGGTGCGAACCTGTCCGTTCTTGCCCCGCAGGTACTTGTCATAGTAGAGCTCGAGGCCCTCGAGCCCCTGCATGTCGATCCCCGCGAAACCGAGCACGTGCGCGGCGAGCGTCCCCTCGGGGTAGAGCCGTCGGGCCTCCGGCTCGAGGCCGACACCCGTGAGCTCGCCGCGCTCGATCATGCCCCGCACCGCCGCCGCCTCGGCTTCCGTGGGCCGGCGCTTGATGTACTCGTAGAAGGTGTTCTTGCGCAGCCGGGCGAGGATGTCCTCCGGTTTCATGCCGAGGATCGGCGCCAGGCGGGCCGCCACCGCCTCCGGGTTCTTCACCTCACGGGGACGGGCGTAGATGGCCTCGGCCGTCACCGTCTCCGCAAGGGGCCGGCCGAGCCGGTCGACGATCGGGCCGCGGGGCGCCCGGATCCGCATCTCCCAGGCGCGGATCTCCTCGCCCATGCGGGCCAGCTCCTCGCCCCGCACGAACTGCCAGTACGCCAGGCGTCCCGTGAGCGCCGCCATGGCGCCGCTGTAGAGGCACAGGAGGAAGACGATGCGGCGGCGCGCCCGGGCCCCTGGTCCAGGCACCCCAACCCCTCCTCCGCCCTACTGGCCCGAGACGGCTGCACCCGGAGCGCGGGCGACGCGGATGCTGCCGACGATCGCCTTGATCCGGCTCCACAGCCCCCCGGGGGCCGGCGCGGGATCCGGGGCCCGGGCCACCGCCGGGGAGCCGGCGCGCAGGACGCCGGGGTTCACGGCAACGACGCGGAGCTCCTGAGGCTTGACGAGCCCGAGGCGGCGGGCTTCCCGCTCGATCCGCTCCATGCTGCTCAGTTCGCTCACGACCGCGCGCAGGTTCCGGTTCTCCTGCTCCAGGCGGTCCGCCTCCGCGCGGAGGCCGCTGATCCGGGCGGATAGGCGCTGCGACTCGGCCTGGTAGCGTACGTACCAGACCCCCGCCCCCACCGCCGCGCACCACACGAGGGCCGCGGCAACCCACACGGCCACGCCGGGCATGGGCCGGGCCCGGCTCGCGTCCCGGACGTGCGGAGAGGCGCGCTCCGGGAGCTGGGGCGCCCGCACGGCCTCCGGCCCTCGCCCCGCCCAAGGGGCGCCGGACAGCCGCTCGATGCTCAGTTCTCTGGCTACCTGCATGGTATGACCCCCCCGCGCGGTTCAGACGGGCACACCCTCCGGGCCGAGCTTCTCGGCCACTCGGAGGCGGGCGCTGCGCGCCCTGGCGTTGCGACGGATCTCTTCCGGGCCCGGCAGGCGGGGTTGCCTTCCCACCGGCCGCAGCACCGGCTTCTTGCCGCAGATGCAGACCGGCGTCCCGGGCGGGCACTCGCAACCCCGGGCCAGCCGGGCGATGAACTGCTTCACGATGCGGTCCTCCAGGGAGTGAAAGGCGATCGCCACCAGGCGGCCGCCGGGCCGGAGGACCCTCACGGCGGCCTCGAGCGCAGACTCGAGCTCGCCGAGTTCGTCGTTGACGGCGATGCGGAGCGCCTGAAAGGTGCGGCGGGCCGGGTGTTGCGGCTCCCGCCGGGCAGGGGCCGGGATGGCCTCGCGGACCAGTTCGGCCAGCTGGAGGGTCGTCCGGATGGGGCGCCGCTCCCGCTCCGCCACGATCCGGCGGGCGATGCGGGCGGCGAACCGCTCCTCGCCGTACTCCCGGAGGATCCGGGCGAGTTCCTCCTCCGGGAGCCGGGCGACCAGGTCGGCCGCCGTGACGGGGGCGTCCGGGTCCATCCGCATGTCGAGTGGAGCCTCGTGGCGGTAGCTGAAGCCGCGGCCGGGATCGTCCACCTGCGGGCTCGACACCCCCAGGTCGAAGAGCACGCCGTCCACGCCATCCAGACCTGCCTCCGCCACGACCTCGGCCAGGCGGGAGAACCGGGTGCGTACGAGCCGGACCCGATCGGCGTACGGCTGCAGGCGCTCACCGGCGGCCCGGAGGGCGGCGGGGTCGCGGTCGAGGGCTAGAAGCCGTCCGTCGGGACCCAGGCGGCGGGCGATGGCCTCGCTGTGCCCCCCGCCGCCCACGGTGCAGTCGACGTAGCGGCCTCCGGGGCGCACCGCCAGCGCCTCCAGGACCTCGGCCAGGAGGACGGGCTCGTGCTCGAACCCCATGCCACCTCCACTCCCCCGCCGGCGGCCTCAGAAGTCGATGATCTTCTCGGCCAGCTCCTCGTACGACTGGTCCGCCTTCGCCTGGTAGGCTTCCCACTCGCTGCGCGACCAGATCTCGACCCGGCTGGACACCCCGATGATCACCACGTCACGTTCCAGGCGGGCGTAGGAGCGGAGGTTCTCGGGGATGAGCACCCGCCCCTGGGCGTCGACCTCGAGCTCGGCGGCTCCGGAGAAGAAGAACCGCACGAAGGCCCGGGCGTCGGCCCGGGTGAAGGGGAGTTCCCGCAGCCGGGCCTCCAGGGACTGCCACTCTGCCATCGGGAAGACGAAGAGGCAGTTGTCCAGGCCCCGGGTGGCCACGAACCGCTCGCCCAGCTCCTCCCGGAAGCGCGCCGGGATGATCAGGCGTCCCTTCGCGTCGATCGTGTGCTGGTACTCGCCCATGAACATCCCGGCTCACCTCCCGGTCCGGAGAGGCCGAAAAACCCGGGAAGGTCGCCTCCGGCCGGAGCCGGCCCCCCAAGGTGACCGTTCGGGCTGCGTGGGGTTCCCCCACTATCCCCCACTTTCCCCCACTCTGATGCCATCATTCTCCCTCAACCGGCCGACTCCTGCAAGGGCTCTGGCGGTAGAGCAAAAAATTTGCAGCGCCGGATATCTCCGGCGCTGCCTGTTCGGCCCCCTCCGTATTCACCGGCTTGCCCCGGACTGCCGGCCACCTACGGTCCCATCTCGCCAGCCGCGGCCGGGGGCACCTCGGCCGTGACGATCCAGACCCAGTCGTCCACCTGCTCCGCCCGGCAGCGGCAGCCCAGGCGCTCGAAGGTGCCGGTCAGGACCTCGACCGAGGTGTAGTACTCGCTGTCCAGCTCTTCCACGAGGTCCAGCCGTCCCCGGGCCAGGAGCAGTTCCCGGAACTCCTCCCGGGCCCGCCAGCTGGCGAAGGCGATGTCCCCGATCACCACCCGGCCCCCCGGACGCACCACCCGGAGGAGTTCCCGGGCCGCGAGGGCCTTGGTCGGGTCGTCGAGGTGGTGCAGCGCGTAGGTGGAGACTGCCGCGGCCGCCACACCGTCCGGCAGCGGGATGTGCAGGAAGTGGCCGTCGAGAACCGGCACCCCCCGGAGCTTGCGGCGCGCCTCCCGCCGCATGCCCGCCGAAGGGTCCACCGCCACCACCCGGTAGCCGACCCGCTGAAGCTCCAGGCTCAGGTTCCCCGTGCCGGCGCCCACGTCGACGACCAGCGCCCGGGGCCGCGCCCGTACCGCTCGCACCACCCGGGCCAGCACCTCGCGGTAGTTCTCGAACCCGTCCGCCCCGCCGAACACCGTCTGGTCGTACGTCGGCGCCCACCCGTCGAACAGGGCCATGAAGTCGGCGTGAGTGTATCGCATCGGCGGCCTCCTCCCGGTGCGACCAGGGATGGGGGATGTAATTCCGTAAATCCGATCAGAATCACTGGCTTAGGTCGCATTGTAGTCTCCCCCGGTCACGCTGTCAATGGGCTCCGGGCCGTGCGGGCTCCGGACCCTGCGTGCTCCTGGCCCTGCGGCCGGCCGCGCTCCGGGCCCTACGGCCGGCCGGGCCTTCGGCTGCACCGCTGCGAGGCCGCCGCGGCACACTCCGGCCACTCGCGCAGCGGGGTGTGCGGGTCGCGCAGTCCCGCACACCCCGGTAGAGGTTCTGTAGGAACGGCGGCATCCCCCGGCCTAACCGAACCGGTCCGGGGAGAAGGGCGTGAGGTCGATCTCCGGCCTGCGCCCCGCGCACAGGGCAGCCACCAGTCGACCGGTGAGGGGCCCCAGGAGGATCCCGTTGCGGAAGTGGCCGGTCGCCAGCACGAGCCCGGGACGGCCCTCCGGCCGGCCGATCACGGGGAGACCGTCCGGGGTGCCGGGGCGCAGCCCCACACGCCAGCCGATCACAGCGGCGGCTTCCAGGGCGGGCACGATGCGGCGCACCACGCCGGCGAGGTGGGCCAGGCCCGCGGCGGTCGGCTCGGCACGCCACTCGCCGGGCTCCACGGTGGCCCCGACCAGGACCCGCCCGTCCCGCCGGGGCACGAGGTACGAGTGGTCGCTGTACACGGGGGTCCCCCGGCTGCGCCAGTCACCGCCGGCCCGGTCCGGCTCCGGATCGAGCACGAGGATCTGGCCCCGCACCGGCAACACCGGCACGTGCAGGTCCAGGAGCGCCGCCAGAGAGCCGCTCCAGGCGCCCGCCGCCAGCACGACCTCCCCGGCGGCCCGGTCCCCGGCATCGGTCCGGACCCCGGTGACCCGGGCGCCGTCCCGGAGGAACCCCGTCACCTGCACGCCGTTCAGCACCTCCACCCCGCGCCGGCGGCAGGCCGCCGCCAGGGCGAATGCGGCGTGCTCGGGCACCAGGAAGGCGTCCCGCTCCGCATAGAGGCCACCCAGGCAACGCTGGACGCCGGGTACGTAGGCCTCGACCTGCGCGGGCTCCCACCACGCCGCAGCGGCCCCGGCCTCGTTCTGCCACCGCACGGCGTCCCGGAGCCGCGCCGCTTCCCCGTCGGGGTCGCCGGCAGGCTCCGGCCCGGCCGGCGCCAGGGCCAGGATGCCGCCGCGCACGAGGCCGATGTCGACGCCTGTCTCCGCGAGGAGGTCGGCGGCCAGGCTCCCGTACAGGTCACGCGCTCTCAGGGCCATGTCGAACAGGGGCCCGGGGCCCGACGGCTCGAGCTGCGCAGCGAGCATCCCGGCGCTCGCCCCGGTGGCGCCGGCGCCTGGGCGCTGCCGTTCCACCAGCGTGACCCGGGCCCCTTCGCCGGCGAGGTAGTACGCGGCGCTGAGCCCCACGATCCCGCCCCCGACCACCACCACGTCAGCGGCCATTCACTCCACCTCCTCCGGGCGGCGCACCGGCGCCGGGTGGGCCGGACCCGCCGCCGCGCCCGCCCCGGCGAGGGGCACGCCGGCGGTCGGGCTGGAGGGGGACGCTCCCTCCAGACGGGGTATCCGCCCCGCCAGGAAGCCCTGCCGGCCAGCGATCACGGCCCAGCGCATGGCCTCGGCCATGAGGGCGGGCACGCGGGCCTTGGCGATGGCGGTGTTGATGAGAACCGCGGCCGCCCCCAGCTCCATCGCGTGGGCCGCGTCCGTGGGGCTGCCGATGCCGGCGTCGACGACCACCGGCACCTTCACCCGCTCGATCACCCGCCGGAGGGAGGTCCAGTCCACGAGCCCCTGCCCGGAGCCGATGAGCGAGGCCAGCGGCATGACGGCCGCCGCACCCGCCTCCTCGAGCCGGAGGCACGTGACGAGGTCGGCGGTGGTGTACGGGAGGACCACGAAACCTTCGTTGACGAGGATGCGGGTCGCCTCCAGGGTGCCGCTGAGATCCGGCAGCAGGGTCTCCCGATCGCCGATGACCTCCAGCTTGATCCAGTTCGTGCCGGTGGCCTCACGGGCGAGGCGCGCCATCTTGACGGCGTCCTCCACCGTGTAGGCGCCGGCCGTGTTGGGCAGGAGGTGGTAACGGCTCAGATCCAGGTGGGCCAGGATGTCCCCGCCGCGCGGGTCGGAGAAGTCCATGTAGCGGATGGCGACCGTCACCATCTCGGTACCGCTCCGCTCCAGCGCGGCCTGCATGGTGGCGGCGTCCGGATACTTGCCGGTGCCCACGAAGAGGCGCGAGCGAAACGTGCGCCCGGCGATCACCAGCGGGTCGCCGGCAGGGTCGTAGGGGTCCCGGCCTTCCCAAGGGCCCTGCCCCCCGCCGATCGCACGCACGATCTCCACGTGCTCTCCCTCCCGCACCACGACGCTCGCCCAGCGGTCCCGGGTGACGACCTCGTCCCCGACCGCCACGGCGACCCGGCCGCTCTCGTGCCCCAGGCGTGCCAGGAGCTCCTCCACCGTGAGCGGGCCGGGGACCTCGATCTCCTTCCGGTTGACGACGATCCGCATGCGCTCTCCCCCTCCTCCTCCTGTCGGAACTGCCCACGATCGAAGCGCCGGCCCGGGGCCGGACCGGCCGCGCCCGCCCCGGGGCTCGGTCACGGCCGCCTGCCAGGGGGCGGGAAGGGCACCCGGGGCCGTGCCGGAGACCCCTCGAGGGCCTCCCGCAGGGCGACCGCTGCCGCCCGCGGGTCGGCGGCGCCGAGCACGCCGGAGATCACCGCCACCCCGGCCACGCCGGTGGCTGCCACCTCCCGGGCGTTCTCCGCCGTGATCCCGCCGATGGCCAGGACGGGCACGGAGACCGACTCCACGACCCGGGCGAGTTCGTCGAGCCCCCGGGGAAGGCCACCGGGATGCGACCGGGTCGGGAAGACGCTGCCGAAGGTCACGTAGTCGGCCCCCACCTGAGCCGCCTGCACCGCTTCCTCCAGCGAGTGGACGGACACGCCGACAAGGGTCCCGGGGGGGACCAGGCGGCGGGCGACCTCGGGCGGCAGGCTGCGCCGTGCCAGGTGCACCCCGGCGGCCCCCACCGCCACGGCGACGTCGACCCGGTCGTTGACGAGGAGGCCGGCCCCGGCCTCATCGGCGAGCTCCTGCACCCGCCGCGCCAGGTCGTAGAGGTCGGCCGCCGGAGCCGCCTTGTCCCGCACCTGGACCCAGTCCACGCCCCCGGCGAGCGCTTCCCGGACGGCGCCCAGAAGGTCGGCCGCCGCCCCCCGGTCCGTGATGAGGTGAAACGCGAAACGCCCCGCCACGCCTCACTCCTCCCTGGTGCACGGTCGGGGTGTGCGGGCGGGGAACAGGAAAGCCGCCGCTGCCACGGCGGGCAGGCGGCGGCAGACCAGTCCTCTGCACGCGAACGCGCTTCCCTACGCTGGCATTACCCAGGTCAGGTTCGCAGGGTACGGGGCCCGTGGCCCCGTTCTCAGCACGAAGCACCCCTAGCGCGCACTCTCTTTGCACAAGAGTTTAGCGTGAATCGGCGCGGCCGGCAATCGAACACAGGAACGTCTCCGGCCCTCACGCCTGGCCCCCCACTGGCACGACGTCATGGCGGCGATCGGCGTCTCCGGAGCGGCCTCAGAACGGCGTGTCCCGGCCGGCCAGTCCGGCGGGATGCCTTACCTGGCCCGTCCTGCACGTCTCGGACGGGAACCGTCGGTCCGTGGAGGGCAAGTCGTTCACTGCTCCGGAACCTTGTTGCGCCTCACGGGACGACGTGCACTTCAGGAACCGCAGCGGTTCTCGTTGCGGTGCCTGAAGTGCACTGCTCCCCCGTCACGACGTTCGAATGCGGAGGCAGCAGCGCATTCTTGACGTGTCTAGTTTACGTAAAGCTTGTGTTCTGTCGACAGAAATCGGCCGGTGGCGCGTTCACAGGGGCCCTGTGTGCACTTCAGGAACCACTACGCTCTTTCTAGCGGTTCCTGTACTGCACATCGACGCAATTTCTATCCAGATCCAGCAATAAATGGTACATACAGGCGGCGGGGGAGGATGACGGCCATGGAATTCGGCCTGTGGTGGACTGTCCCGGTGCCCGTGGCCCTCGTTCGGCAGGGTGAACAAGCAGTTCGAAGAAACCAACCGCCGCCTGGCCACGCTCGAACGCCTGGCAGAGAGCCTGGGCGCCGAGTTGGGCATCACCTGCAAGGAACACCGGCTCGTGTACGAGGCGGTGGCCCACAGAGACGAACGGCTGCGCGCCCACCTCGACGAGATGCAAAGGGTCCTGTCCGCCCGGGCGGACCGGTTCGACACGCGCCTCGGGCGCCTCGGACTGGGGCTGGCGTCCGTCGCCGCGGGGGCCGGCGAGGTGCCCCCGGGCGGGGCCATCGGATCCTGAGGGCGGCCTGGCAGGTCCGGGGCGGATCGGCAGGGGCAGGGCCATGCGCCGGTAGGGGTTTACGTCGAAGGGGGGCCGACATCCGGCCTGCACCGGATGATCCCCTCGTCCGTCACCACGGCGTCGACCCGCTGGTCGCCGGGGCCTGCGGGAACGGCGTCGACCACCTGGAAGGCATAGGCGTACCCGACCCGGGGGACGCCGGGCGGCAGGCAGGGGAGGAAGCGGTCGTAGAAGCCGCCGCCCTGGCCCAGGCGAGCGCCGGTGCGGTCGAACGCGACCCCGGGCACCACGGCGAGGTCGACCTCACCGGGTGTCACCCAGGGCGCGTCGGGGCGGGGCTCGAGCAGGCCCATCGGTCCCGGGACGAGGTCCGCCGGCCCGCTGTAGAGGTGCAACGCCAGCCCGCGGCCCCCCGACCCGTACACCGGCGCCGGCCCGGGAGGCACCGCCCCCTGCCAGCGCACGACCCGGGGCAGGACCACGCGCTTGCCGTCCCCCAGCGCCCGGGCGATCACGTCCCGGGTTTCCGCCTCGCCCCGCACGGCGACGTAGAGGAGGACCGTGCGGGCACGGGCGAACTCGGGCATCGCCAGGAGGTGCGCCTGGATGGCCGCATCGCGCCGGCGCCGCTCGTCCGCGGCGAGGGCCCCGCGCCGCTCCCGCAGGGCCCTCCGCAAGGCTGCCTTCTCCTCCCGCATCGCCCGGGTCAGTCCGCGATCTCGGAGAACCGGACCAGCGACACGATGGTGTCGAGGTCGATCGGCGTGTTCTGATAGATCTGGCGCAGGAAGTCGACCACGTCCTGGGGGGTCCGCATCTCGGGGTTCTCGCTCTGGATCTCCTCGAGGGTGAGGTCGCGGATCGGCTTGACCGTCACCCGGTCGATGACCGCGGTGAAGACCTTCTTCCGTTTCTTATACCGGTCCCCGTAGGTCACGAGGACCACGTCGCCCTCCTGGTACTTGTCCCGCTTGTCGCCCACGCGGATGGTGCAGGTCTTGTCGCGGCTCACCAGGAACCCGTGGTATACGGACGAGTAGAAGTTCAGAGCCTTCACCGGGTTCCCCCTCCTTTCGCTCCGGCCGACGTGCCGCGGCACCGTTCTCTTCGCCCGCCTGACCGCACGGTCCTGCGCCGGGTCACTTGAGCTGCAGGAACTGCTCCAGCCACTCGGTGTGGAAGCGGCCCTCGCGGAACTCCGGCGAGGCCAGGATGCGCTGGTGCAGGGGGATGCTGGTCCGGATCCCCTCGATGCGGAACTCGCCCAGCGCCCGCTCCATCCGGGCGATCGCCTCGGACCGGTCTTCACCCCAGACGATGAGCTTGCCCACCAGCGAGTCGTAGTGCGGCATCACCTTGAAGCCCGGGTACAGCATCCCGTCGACCCGCGTCCACGGCCCGCCCGGGGGCTCGTAGGCCGTGACGGTCCCGGTGGACGGGAGCAGCCGGTTGTCGGGGTCCTCGGCGGTGATCCGGCACTCGATGGCCGCGCCGCGCAGCTGCACGTCCTCCTGGGATAGCCGGAGCCGCTGGCCGGCCGCGACGCGGATCTGCTCCTTGACGAGGTCGACCGAGGTGATCATCTCGGTGACCGGATGCTCGACCTGGATCCGGGTGTTCATCTCGATGAAGTAGAACTGCCCGGTACTTTCGTCGTAAAGGAACTCGACCGTGCCGGCGTTCGAGTACCCCACCGCCCGCGCCGCGGCCACCCCCGCCTGGCGGATCCGCTCCCGCACTTCGGGCGAGAGGGTGGGCGCCGGCGCCTCCTCGAGGATCTTCTGCCGCCGCCGCTGCAGCGAGCACTCGCGCTCGCCCAGGTGGATGATGTTGCCGTGGGCGTCGCCGAGCACCTGGACCTCGATGTGCCGCGCGACCTCGACGTACTTCTCGATGTAGACGTCGGTGGTACCGAAGGCCGCACCGGCCTCGCTGGCGGCCCGCTCCATCGCCTGCGCCAGTTCTTCGGCGCTGCGGGCGATGCGGATCCCCCGCCCCCCGCCGCCCCCCGCCGCCTTGACGAGCACCGGGAAGCCGATCTGGCGGGCGACGGCCAGGGCGTCGTCCACCGACCTCACCGTCCCCTCCGACCCCGGCACCACCGGCACGCCCGCCTTGCGCATGAGCTCACGGGCCTGGTTCTTGTCCCCCATCTGCCGGATGGCGTCGGGCCGCGGGCCGATGAACGTGAGGCCCCACTTCTCGCAGGCCTCCGCGAAGAACGCGTTCTCCGCGAGGAACCCGTAGCCGGGGTGCACGGCGTCCGCGCCGGTGGCCTGGGCGGCGGTGATGATGGCCGGCACGCTCAGGTAGCTCTCCCGGGAGGGAGCGGGGCCGATGTACTGCGCCTCGTCGGCAAGCTTCACGTGCAGCGCGTCGCGGTCGGCCTCCGAATAGACGGCCACCGTGCGAATCCCCAGCTCGCGGCAGGCCCGGATCACCCGCACGGCGATCTCGCCACGGTTGGCCACGAGGACCTTCTGGAACACGTCTCATCCTCCTGCGCCGGCGCGGATCTCCCCGCGGCCTACCAGCCACGCCGCAGGGGCTGAAGCCTCGACAGGTGCTGCTGCATGCGGCCGGCCACCGCCCAGTTGCCTGCGCCGGCCGCCGGTCCGGCCACGGGTCGGACCGAACGAATGGCCACGCGGCCCGGCTCGGTGTCCAGCACCGCCGCCACGGCGGCCGTGATGGCCACGAGCACGGGCAGGGGGACACCGGCCACCGTCTCCTCGTGCATGCGACCCCTCCAGCGCGGATCCCTGCCGCTCCCCGTGTCTACGCGTCTAATTAAAGCACGGGCAGGCCCCCCCAGGGAAGGGCCTGCTTACGATTTGCTGTTAACACTAGATGATAGAGAACTCCGGCATCACCCGGCGGCGTGCAAGGTGGCCGTCCCCGGCTCACCGACCCGCAGCAGCGAGCGCACCTGGTCCCACCACCAGCGCAGGTCGTGCTCGCGCACACGCCGCCGGAGCGCCTCCATGCGCCGCCCCTTCTCGGCCGGGTCCATCGCGAGGGCACGGAAGATCCCGGCCGCCAGGTCGTTCACCTCGTAGGGGTTGGCCAGCACCGCTTCCGGGAGCTGGGCCGCCGCCCCGGCGAAGGGGCTCAGCACCAGCACCCCGGCCCCGTCGACCCGGGACGCGACGTACTCCTTGGCGACCAGGTTCAGCCCGTCCCGGAGCGGGGTGACCAGGGCCGCGTCGGCCGCCAGGTAGTGCGCCACGAGTTCCTCCCGGGAGAAGGGCCGTACCACGTAGCGCACCGGAACCTGCCAGCCGTCGCCGTGGAGGCCGTTCAGCCGCCCGACCGCCTCCTCCACGCGCCGCCGCACCTCCTGGTACTCGGGCACCTCCGAGCGGCTCGGCACCCCGACCTGGATGAAGGTGACCTTGCCGCGGTACTCCGGGTGCGCGTCGAGGAACGCGCCGAACGCCGCCAGGCGCTCGGGGATCCCCTTCGTGTAGTCCAGCCGGTCCACCCCCAGCAGGATGTGGGGGGTACCGAGGGCGGCGCGGATGGCCTCGGCCCGCCGCCGGACGGCAGGCCGGCGGGCCGTCCCGTCGAAGGCGTCCCAGTCGACCCCGATCGGCAGCACCTGCACGCGAATGACCCGGCCCTGGTACAGGACGGCGCCCTGTTCCTCGTCCACCTCGGCCCCCGGGAGGGCCCGCACCGTCCTCAGGAAGTTGCGGGCATAGTCGGCGGTGTGGAAGCCGATGGCGTCGCTGCCCAGGAGTCCGGCCAGAATGTCCCGGGCCCAGGGCAGGACGAGGAACGCCTCGGGTGGCGGGAACGGGATGTGCCAGAAGAAGGCGATCGGGACATCGGGCCGCGCTTCGCGCACGAAGGCCGGCACGAGGGTCAGGTGGTAGTCGTGCACCCAGACGAGCCGGCCGGGGGCCGCGTTCTCGAGCGCCGCCCGGGCGAAGCGGCGATTCACGGCGCGGTACGCTTCCCAGTGCTCCGCCCGGACCACCGCGCGGCCGACGAAGAGGTGGGACAGCGGCCAGAGGCACGAGTTGGCGAAGCCGTGGTAGTAGCCCCGGTACTCCGCCGCCGTGAGGAGCACCTCGTGGATCCGGTAACGCGGCGCCTCCCGCGGAACGGCCAGGTTCACAGGCAGTTCGCCGGGCGCTGCCGTCCGACCACCCCAGCCGATCCACACGCCGCCTTCGGCCAGGAGCACGGGCTCGACCGCGGTCACGAGTCCGCCGACGGCCCGGCGCAGTTCCGCTCCGCCCGGCGCCGGCCGAATGGTGTACGGGAGGCGGTTGGCCACCACCACGACTCCTGACGGCGCCGGACCCGTGCTGTGTTCCACCGAGCGACCCCCCCCTTCACAGCGGCGACGGGTGCGCAGGCATCCCGGATGTTCCACCTGCCTGCTGCTCATTCTACCACATCCAGCAACAGCCAACAACCCATGCAAACTCCGTAAGGTTGTTGGCTTGGCGCGGGATGCCGGAAAGTCCGTGAGGGCCGAGGACGGCGAAGGGCCCGTCCACTGGACAGGCCCTGACCGGAAACCATGGCAGCGACGGTTAACCACGAGCTTCTCCCCGCCGCCCGTCGCCCTCGGTGTCCGGGCGGAGCAACGAAAGGAGTGCGCCGGCGGCCGCCAGGCCCACCGCCACCAGGACGGTGGCGCGGAAGGCGGCCAGGAACGCCCCGCCCGGGTCCGCCCCTGCGGCCAAGAGCCGCCCCCGGAGGAAGGCGAAGAGGCTTCCTGCCAGCGCCACGCCTGTCACCATGCCAACGTTGCGGGCTGCTGCCAGCAGGCCGGAGGCGACGCCCTGCCGGTCGCGAGGCGCCGCGCCGAGGATCGCGCTGTTGTTCGGCGCCGTGAAGAGGCCGGAGCCGAGTCCGACGAGCCCCAGACGGGCCATGAGATCGCCGGGAGAGGTCTGGATTCCGGCCCGGGCCATGAGCCACAGGCCGGCCCCCAGCGCCGCCATCCCCGCGGTGGCCGGCAGGCGGGAGCCGACCCGGTCCGAAAGCCAGCCGCTGGCGGCCGCCACGGCCACCATCGCCACGGGCTGGGCGGTCATGACGGCCCCCGCCTGCTGCGGGCTGAGGCCGCGCAGCCCCTGCAGGTAGAACGGGAGCAGGAAGGTCAACATGAAGACCACCGTGTACTGGAGATACGCCGCGGCCACCCCGCCGGCGAACGCGGGCCGGCCCAGGAGCCACAGCGGCATCATGGGGTCGGCTGCCCGGCGCTCCTGCACCACGAAGAGCGCGAGCAGAAGACCTCCGCCGGCGAGCAGGACGGTGACCGCGGGGCTGCGCCAGCCCCACGTCTCCCCGCGGCTGAGCGCCAGCAAGATGGCCGTGAGGCCGGCCGCCAGGAGCCCCGCCCCGGGCAGGTCGAACCGCTGGCGGACCCTCCGGCCGCCGTCCTTCAGCACGGCCAGGGCGAGCAGGCCGCCCGCCGCCGATACCGGCACGCCCACCAGGAACACCCAGTGCCAGCCGAACCGCCCGGCGATCCAGCCGCCCAGGCTCGGCCCGACGGTGAGCCCGGCGTAGGTCAGGGTCGCCTGCAGGCCGAGCGCCCGACCCCGCTCGGCCGCGGGGAAGCTGGTCGCGATGAGGGCGGGGGCGATCGCCATGAGCATCGACGCCCCCACTCCCTGCAGGGCGCGCGCGGCGACCAGCGCGCCGAGGTCCGGGGCAAGGCCGGAGAGGAGAGAGCCAGCCCCGAACACGGCGTACCCGGCGCTGTAAACGCCCTTGTACCCCCACATGTCGCCGAGGCGGCCGAACGCCAGCAGGAGGGAGGAGATCGCGAGCAGGTAGGCGGTCACGACCCAGCTCACGTCCCCGATGGTCGCCCCGTAGTGACGCTGGATCAGGGGGATGGCGATGTTGACCACGCTGCCGTCGAGGGCGGACATGAAGGTGCCGACCCCGACGACGCCGAGGACGAACCACTTCTCGCCCGCGCCGGCCGGCCGCCGGGCCGCCGGATCACCGGGCGCCGGTGTCTCCCGCACGCTGCCGCGCCTCCTCCCGCGTCCCCGTGGGGGCGGGACCGGGCCGGCCGCCCGCGGCGCAGCGGTCAGCCGATCACCACGAGGGCATCGCCCAGCCCGACGGTGACACCCTTCTCCACCAGGATCTCCCGGACGGTGCCGTCGCGCGGCGCTGTGATGTCGTTCTCCATCTTCATCGCCTCGAGCACGGCGACCACGTCGCCGGCCCGGACGGCCTGGCCCACCTGGCAGCGCACCGCCACGATGGTCCCGGGCAGGGGCGCGCGCACGACCTCTCCGCCGGCGGTGGGTTCCCGGGAGGGGGCCCGCCGGGGCTCGGCCGGAGCGGCTTGCGCCGCGGGCGACGGGGCCGGCACCGGGTGGACGGGCGGCGGAGCGGGGGGCGGGGCGGGTGGCGCCGGCGGTGCGGCCTGGGGAGCAGGGGACTGGGGGAGAGCCGCCGGCCAGGCCGGCGCGGCGGCGGGCACCGCCGCAGGGTTCGCCGCGGCGCCGACCTCCTCCACCTCAACCAGGTACGTGACCCCGCCGATCGTGACGCGGAACTTGCGGGTCATGCTGGGCGATCCCTCGCTTGATCGTTCGAACTGACGACAGGGCCCGGTGCGCCGCCCACTCCGGCGTCAGACGGGGAAGTTCCCGTGCTTGCGGGCGGGCCGCGACTCCCGCTTGGTTCCCAGCGCCGCCAGCGCCCGGGCGAGCACAGGGCGGGTGGCCTGCGGCTCGATCACCGCCTCCACGTAGCCCCGGGCGGCGGCCATGTAGGGGGTGTTGAAGCGCTCCCGGTAGGCGGCGGTCCACTCCCGCAGGGCCCGGGCCGGATCCCCCTCGTCCGGGGACGGCTTGAAGAGGATGCGCGCCGCGCCGTCGGCGCCCATCACGGCGATCTCCGCCGTGGGCCAGGCCACCGTGAAGTCGGCCCCCAGCGACTGCGAGCACATCGCCAGGTAGGCACCGCCGTACGCCTTGCGCAGGACCACGGTGAGCTTGGGGACGGTCGCCTCGGAGTACGCGTACAGGAGCTTCGCCCCGTGCCGGATGATCCCGCCGTGCTCCTGCGCCGTCCCCGGCAGGTAGCCGGGGGTGTCGACGAAGGTGATGAGCGGGATGTTGAACGCGTCACAGAACCGGATGAACCGGGCCGCCTTGTCGGAGGCATTAATGTCGATGGTCCCGGCCAGCACCCGGGGCTGGTTGGCCACGATGCCCACCGTGCGCCCGCCCAGCCGGCCGAAGCCGACCACCATGTTCATCGCCCACTGGGGCTGGACCTCGAAGAAGTCGCCGCCGTCCAGGACGGGCCGGATCACGTCGCGGACGTCGTAGGGCTTGTTCGGGTCGACCGGCACCACGTCGGCCAGAGCCGACTCCTCCCGGTCGACCGGGTCGCCGGTGTCCAGGGCCGGCGGGTCCTCCATGTTGTTGGAGGGCAGGAAGCTGAGGAGGCGGCGCACCAGGGCCAGCGTGGACGGCTCGTCCGCCGCCGAGAAGTGCGCCACCCCCGACCGGGTCATGTGTGCGGCGGCCCCGCCAAGGGCCTCGAAGGTCACGTCCTCGCCGGTGACGGACTTGATCACCTCCGGCCCCGTGATGAACATGTACGAACCGCCCTCGACCATGAAGACGAAGTCCGTGAGGCCGGGGGAGTACACGGCGCCGCCGGCGCACGGCCCCATGATGACGGACAGCTGCGGGATCACCCCGGAGGCCAGGGTGTTGCGGTAGAAGATCTTCCCGTACCCGTTCAGGGCGTCGACGCCCTCCTGGATGCGGGCGCCGCCCGAATCGTTGATGCCGACGAAGGGTGCGCCGGCCTTGAGGGCCATCTCGAGCACCTTCACGATCTTGTCCGCGTGCTTCTCGCCCAGGCTCCCGCCCTGCACGGTGAAGTCCTGCGAGTAGGCGAACACCGTGCGGCCGTCCACCAGCCCCCAGCCGGTGACCACGCCGTCGGCCGGGATCTCCTTGCGGTCGAGGCCGAACTCGGTGCCGCGGTGCTTGACGAAGAGGTCGATCTCCGTGAACGTGCCCGGGTCGAACAAGAGCTCCAGCCGCTCACGGGCGGTGAGCTTGCCCTGTTCCCGGCGTTTCTGGATGGCCTTCTCCCCGCCCCCCTGCCGGAGGCGCTCCGTTTCCTCCCGCAGGCGGCGGATCTTTTCCTGCATGCTCAACGACGATCCTCCCGCGGCTTCTCTACCAGCTCCACGAGCACCCCGTAGGCGGAGCGGGGGTGGGCGAACACCACCCGGGTCCCACCCGCCCCCGGGCGCGGCTCGTCCGACAGGAACTCCAATCCGGCGGCCCGGCCCCGGGCCATGGCCTCCTCGATGTCATCCACCGCGAAGGCCACGTGGTGGATGCCCTCCCCGCGCTTCTCGATCGAGCGGGCCACCGGCCCGGCCGGGTCGGTCGACTGCAGCAGCTCGATGTGCGTCTCCCCGGCCGCGAAGAAGGCGGTGCGCACCTTCTCCGTGGGCACCTCCTCGATCCGCTCCAGGTGGAGGCCGAGGGCATCCCGCCACACCCGGATCGCCGCCTCCAGGTCCCGGACGGCGATGCCCAGGTGATCCACTTTCTCGATCATAGCAGACCTCTCCCGTTGGCACCAGCTACTAGGAACTGACCGCAGCCGACCGGGACGCGTACCACCGGCGCACGAACTCGATGGCGACCGAGGTCGGGGTGCCGGGGGTGAAGATCTCGGCGATGCCGGCGGCCTTCAGCCGGGGGATGTCGTCGTGGGGGATCACGCCCCCGCCGATCACCAGGACGTCGCCGAGCCCTCGCGCCCGGAGGGCCTCCACCACGCGTGGGAACAGGGTGTTGTGCGCCCCGGAGAGGCTGGAGAGGGCGACGACGTCGACGTCCTCCTGCAGGGCCGCCTCGGCGATCTGCTCCGGGCTCTGGCGCAAGCCGGAGTAGACCACCTCGAAGCCGGCGTCGCGGAACGCCCGCGCGATCACCTTGGCGCCCCGGTCGTGGCCGTCGAGGCCTGGCTTGGCGACCAACACGCGGATGCGGGGGGTCGTGGCGTCCATGGGTGCTGGCCCCTTTCGGTGCGAGTCGTCTCAGATCGTCTCCGGCGGCCGGTACTCGCCGAAGACCGACCGCAGCGTGTCGCAGATCTCGCCCAGGGTACAGTAGGCCTTCACGGCCTCGAAGATGGGGGGCATGAGGTTGTCGTCGCCCTCGGCCGCGCGGCGCAGGGCCTCCAGGCGGGTGTGGACCACCGCCGCGTCGCGGCTCCGGCGCACCCGCTCGAGCTTCTCCTTCTGCCGTTCAGCCACGGCGGGGTCGACCTTCAGGAGATCCTCCGGCGGAGGCTCGTTGATCTGGAAGCGGTTGACCCCGACCACCACCCGCTGCCCGGACTCCACCTCGCGCTGGTAGCGGTAGGCCGCCTCCTGGATCTCGCGCTGCACGAACCCGGCCTCGATCGCGGCCACGGCGCCGCCCATCGCGTCGATCCGGTCGATGTAGGCCCGGGCCTGGCGCTCGATCTCGTTCGTGAGGTGTTCCACGTAATAGGAACCGGCCAGCGGGTCGATCGTCTCCGTGACCCCGCTCTCGTAGGCCAGGATCTGCTGGGTCCGCAGGGCGATCCGCACCGACTTCTCCGTGGGCAGGGCGAGCGCCTCGTCGAAGGAGTTCGTGTGCAGGGACTGCGTCCCGCCCAGGATCGCCGCGAGCGCCTGCACCGTCACCCGCACGATGTTGTTCTCGGGCTGCTGGGCGGTGAGCGTCGAGCCGCCCGTCTGCGTGTGGAAGCGCAGCATCCAGGAGCGGGGGTCCTTCGCCCCGAACCGCTCCCGCATGATGCGGGCCCAGAGGCGGCGGGCGGCACGGAACTTGGCGATCTCCTCGAAGAAGTCGTTGTGCGCGTTGAAGAAGAAGGAGAGCCGGGGGGCGAAGGTGTCCACGTCCAGCCCCCTCTCCAGCGCCGCCTGCACGTAGGCGATCCCGTTGGCGAGGGTGAAGGCGACCTCCTGCACCGCCGTGGACCCGGCCTCCCGGATGTGGTAGCCGGAGATGGAGATGGTGTTCCAGTTGGGGATGTTCTCGGCACACCAGGCGAAGATGTCCGTGATGAGCCGCATGGAGGGCCGCGGGGGGAAGATGTAGGTCCCCCGGGCGGCGTACTCCTTCAGGATGTCGTTCTGCACCGTGCCGCCGATCCTGTCCAGCGGCACCCCCTGCTTCTCCGCCACGGCGGCGTACATCGCCAGCAGCACGGAGGCCGGGGCGTTGATGGTCATCGAGGTCGTGACCCGGTCGAGCGGGATGCCGTCCAGGAGGATCTCCATGTCGAGGAGCGAGTCGATCGCCACCCCGACCTTGCCGACCTCCCCCTCGGCCCAGGGGCTGTCCGAGTCATAGCCGATCTGGGTCGGCAGGTCGAAGGCGACCGAGAGGCCGGTCTGCCCCTGCTCGAGGAGGTAGTGGAACCGGCGGTTGGTCTCCTCCGCCGACCCGAAGCCGGCGTACTGGCGCATGGTCCAGTGCCGCCCGCGGTACATGGTCGGCTGCACGCCGCGGGTGAAGGGGTACTCGCCAGGAAAGCCCAGGTCCCGCAGGTAGTCCACCGGCACGTCGGCGGGCGTGTACAGCCGCTCCACGGGAAGACCGGACTGGGTGGCGAACTGTTCCTGACGTTCGGGGGAGCGCCGGAGGGCCTTGCCGACCGTCTCCCGCTCCCAGCGCTCCTTCTGCCGGCGGATGTCGTCGTGTTCGCCGGCCATCGCCTCTCCCTCCCCTACCGCCTGTCCTTGCGCTGCTGCCCGGCGGACCCCGCCGGCTCCGGGCTCAGCACCACGCCCAGGAACTGGTAGACCGCCTCCTCGACGCCGGGCGGCGGCGCCTTGCCTTCCCAGAGGTTCCAGCGCCGGTTGACGAACTCGGCCGCGCCGATGAGACACCACGCCAGGGTCTCCGGGTCGAGCGCCCGGACCTGGCCGCGCGCCTGGGCCTCGGCCAGCACGCGGCTGTACCCCCGGGCGATCGACTCGTGGTACTCCCGCGCCAGGGCCGGGTCCACGATCTCCGCCTGGGCCAGGAGCCGGTACAGGCTCCGGTGGCGGCCCGACCACCGGAAGAACGCCGTGAAGGCCCGCTTCTCCGCCTCCACCCGGTCGCCGGCGCCCGCCGCGGCCGCGGCGGTCTCCCGGCGCAGTTCCCGGCTGAGGCTGCGTACCACTTCCCGGAAGATGGCGAGCTTTCCGGGAAAGTAGAAGTAAAAGGTGCCGAGCCCCACGCCGGCGCGCCGGGTGATGTCGGAGACGCTGGCGCCGTGAAAGCCCTTCTCGGCAAAGACCTCCTCGGCCGCCGCCAGCAGGCGGGCGAGGGTTCGCTCGCCCCGGGGGGTCCGGGGCTGAGCGGTCGATTCCGCCAAGGCGGCGCTCACCTTCCGCCTTCGTCACCGTCCGGGCCTGTTGCCGGATTCGGCCCGGGGGCTCGAAGTCGATGATCGATTCGAGTCTCCGATTTCGACATACGCTTGCCACATCCCTTCAGGGACCTGAGCCGCCGCGGCATCCGGAATCACCTGGGTGCCGCTGTACCCCTCGACCCCCGCCAGCGCCTCGTCCAGCGCGGCGACGACGGCGCGCTCGCCACCCGCCCGCACGAAGGCGATCGCCCCTTCCACCTTGGCCCGCATGCTCCCGTCGGCGAAGTGCCCTTCCCGGAGGTACGCTTCGAGCTCCGACGCCGTCACCCGGTCCAGCGGCTGCTGCTCCGCCGTGCCGTAGCGCAGGTAGACGCGGGGGACGTCGGTGAGGATGGCGAGGAGGTCGGCGCCCAGCTCCGTCGCCAGCCGCTGGGCGGTCAGGTCCTTGTCGATCACCGCCTCCACCCCCCGGAGCCCGTCCGGCCCCTCGGCCACCGGCACTCCGCCCCCGCCCGCCGCAATGACCACCACGCCAAGGCCGACCAGCGCCCGGATGGCGTCGAGCTCGACCACGCGCCGGGGGGCGGGCGAGGGCACCACCCGCCGCCAGCCCCGGCCTGCGTCCTCGCGCATCACCCACCCTTTGGCCTGCATGAGCGCTCGGGCCTCGTGTTCCGCGTAGAAGGGTCCGACGGGTTTCGTGGGATTCCGGAAGGCCGGGTCGTGCGGATCGACGACGACCTGCGTCACGACGGTCACCACCGGGCGTGGCACACCGTGAGCCTGGAGCGCCACCCCGAGCTCCCGCTGCAGCAGGTACCCGATCTGGCCCTGGGACTGTGCCCCGCACACGTCCAGAGGCATGGCGGGAACCCGGTCCCGGGCCGCTTCGTTCTGGATCAGGATGTTGCCCACCTGAGGGCCGTTGCCGTGAGTCACCACCACCCGGTGGCCCCTTTCCACCACCCGGGCGATCTGGCGGCACGCCGTGCGGACGTTCTCGGCCTGCTCCTCCGCCGTCCCCGTCTGCCCATGCCGCAGGATGGCGTTGCCCCCAAGCGCGATGACGACCGTCTTCCCCATCGCCCTCACCTTTCGACACCACGTCCAGGGCAAGCAGGACGCCCAGAGCCCAGTCGGAGCCCGAGGTCGCTCCGTGGCGGAGGACAGAGGCGAGCGCCTCCGCCCGGCCTTCTGCGGCTCCGCCCAGCAGGGCGTCCACGAGCCGCACGCCGTCCGCCGCCGCCACCCCGCGGGCGGCCCAGCGGAGGAAGTGCGCGGACAGCGCCGTCGTCCGGCGGCGCTCGAGGGCTTCCTCGATCGCCCGCCGCAGGACGGCGGCGGCCGGGTGACCGCTGCGCCCCAGGGCGAACACGAGCCCCGCCAGGAAATCGTCTCCGCTCGGGGTGAGCCCGGGTCCCAGCCCCACCAGGGCCTCGACGGCGCGCGCCAGCCCGGCCGGCGCCGCTGTACCCGCGGTTCCCTGAAGGGCCGTGCGGAGGGCCTCCACCCGCGCCGCCGCCGCGCTCGCCAGCCTTCCCTCCCACCGCGTCCTGCAGCAGTCCCCCAGCCCCCACGGACGGCCCGCCGCCGGGAGGGAAGCGGCCAGCCAGGCCGCCGCCTCCCGCAGCTGCGCCTCAGAGGCACAGGCGGGCGGCGGCGGCGGCGCCCAGTCGAGGGCCTGCCCCCACGCCACGCACGCGCCCTCGGGACCGACGAGAACGCCGCCCTCGCACCGGACGGTGTCGCCGGGCTCCCACCCGGGGACGGGCGGCGATCCGGTGTCGGCGAGGACGACGAGCCCTGGTCCGTCACCGATCTCCGGCGCGACGAGGCCGACCAGCTCGTCGCCGAACCGGAGGTTGACCGCCCGGCGGTGAGCACTGAGAACGGTTCCCGCACGGCCGGAGGCCAGAACTGCCCGCACCGGGGCGTGGAGCGTCGCTGCTTGCCACCGCATCGTATCCCCATGGTAGCGGACGGAACCCGCGCGAATCGTCGTGGAACCATCACAAAAGCGGGGCCCGCCCAGCCCCGCCGGTTGTCAGGTTTCGTGCGCGCCGCCGCCCCTCCGTCTAGGCCAGGGAGCCCACCGCAGGCGACGGAACGAGCCCACGCAGGCGCGCCGCGTGCAAGGCTAGCTGGAGGTGGAGCCGGCTCTCCGCGTCCTCCAGGTCCATGCCCGTGATCTGCTGGATGCGCTCCAGGCGGTACAGCACCGTGTTGTAGTGGGCGTAGAGCTGTGCGGCAACGCGGCGGACGTTGCCCTTGTTGGCGAAGAAGGCTTCCAGCGTGCGCACGAGATCCGTGCGGTGGGCCAGGTCGTACTCGACCAGACGGCGGATGCTGGACAGGAAACGCTCCATCTCGTCCGACGGGCCGATCATGTCCAGGATCGGGAACACGCCCAGGTCGTCGACGTGCGCAACCCGGCCAGGCCCCCACACCCGCTCGGCGATCGCCGCCGCCCGCCGCGCCTCGAGGAAGCTGCGCCTCACCCCTTCCACGCCCCGCTGGACGCTCCCGACCCCGATGCTCAGTCGGAGCAACCGGCCGAACGGCCGCACTTGCTCCAGGAGGTGCCGGGCGAACCCCATGGCCTCCGCCCGGCCATCCCCCCTGCCACTCGGCCGCCTGAGGACGACCGTGTGGAGCTCGACCTCCCCGGTCAGCGCCTCCGCGCCGGCAAGCCGGCACACTGCCTCGTAGAGCTGGTCTGCCGCGGCCTGTGCCGCCGCGGCCTCCTGGGGGGAATGGACGGAGGCGGGCTCCGCCTTGACGGCCACGACGTAGTACGGCGCGGCGAGGTCCAGGCCGTAGAGCCGCGCCCGCTGCATCAGCGCGGCCTCGGACCGTATCTCGGGGGCGAAGAGCGCCGCGAGGAACTCGCTGCGGTACCGGCGCTCCACCTCCAGCAGGGTCCGCCGGTTGGTGAACTCCAGGGCCACCACCGTGGCCGCCGAGTCCAGCGTGATCAGGTCAAGTTCGCCCACCGGCCGGCCGGCTTCCCAGACCACGATTTCTCCGTGCGCTCGGCTCCCGACCACCACCGGGGTGACCACGCGGCTGAAGGTCCGACCCTGCCAGCGCACGACCTCGTGCCGGTGCAGCGTCTCGCCCGCAGACAGGAGGTACTCGCTCTGGCTGGCCTCCCGGGCGCTCTGGCGCTCCAGTTCCTCCGCCTCGTCCCCCGCCAGGGTCCCGGGCGCCCAGGCCAGGACCTGCCGGGCGGCGTCGAGGATGGCCACCGGGTTCCCGAGCAGCCCCGAGAGGCTGAGAGCCAGCGACTCCAGCCCGCGCCCCTCGAGAACCGCCTTCATCATCTCCCGGTGCGTCTCGTGCTGCCGGCTGAGCACGGTGGCCTGGCGGCTCACGATCTTGGCGAAGATCGGCTGCATCACCTCCGAGAAGGGAACGTCGGGCGGCAGGACGATCAGCGGGAGGGCGAGCTCGGTGGCACTCAGGAGCATCTCGGAGGGGAGTTCCCGCACGTAGGACTGCTTCACCGCCAGCGCGGCGGCGCCGAGGCGGTTCACCTGGCCCACCAGGTCGATCTGCGCGGCGCGGTCTTCGCGGATGGCGTACAGCGCCGTGATGAGGAAGTCCCCTGCCTTGACGAAGCGCAGGGCATCGGGCGCTTCCAGCACCCCCACCGAGCGGACCGCGCGCTCCATCCCGCCGGTCCCCGCCAGCACCCGGGCCCCCGGAATGAGTTCCACCGCCTCCCGAACCGTGATGGCTCCCAGGTGCTCCACGGCGGTCCCTCCCTTGTGGAAACATCACATCTCGGAAGTTTCGGCGCGTAAACTTCCGTTACATGGTCCATGCAAGTCTTAGGGTGGGTTTCGCCGCGCTCACCCCAGGCTCCTGTCACCCTGTCAGCTTGTGAACTTTTGCCTTATCCCCGCGCCTCCCGGTCGTAAGGTCGCATCAGCGCCCGAGGTGCCGCCGCGCCCCGGTAGGCACGGACGGCCAGCATCACGGCTCGATGACCGTACCTCCTTCGCCGGCGAGGGCCCTGCCCAGCGTGGAGAGGTCCGTGATGAGGGCAGGACGCTGCCGGCGCTCGGCGAAGCGGGCCGCCGCCTCCACCTTGACGCCGATGCTGCCGTACGGTAGATCCCCGCTCGCCACGAGGCCGCGGGCCTCGGCGACGGTGAGCCGCCTCAGGCCGGTCTCGCCATCCTGCCCCCAGCGCGCGATCACATGGGGGACGCCCGTAAGGAAGACGAGCATGTCCGCCGCGATCTCGACGGCCAGGAGGCTGGCGGCCAGGTCCTTCTCCACCACGGCCTCCACCCCCCGGACGCGGCCGTCGGGTGCGCGCACCACGGGGACTCCCCCACCTCCCGCGGCGATGACCACACAACCGGCATCCAGAAGGGACTTCACCTGCGGGCTCTCACACACGGTTCGGGGCTCCGGCGACGGCACCACGTGCCGCCACCCCCGCGCATCGCGCTGCAGCACGTACCCGCGCCGCGTCAGTTCGCTGGCCTTGGCGGCGGAGTAGACGGGGCCGACCACCTTGGTGGGGGCATGGAACGCCGGGTCCGCCGGATCCACCAGTACCCGGGTCAGGAGGCAGACGACGGGCCGCCGGATTCCCGCCCGGTAGAGGGCAGTGTCGAGGGTGTTCTGGATCAGGAGGCCGATCTGCCCCTGGCTCTCGGCGCCGCAGACATCGAGCGGCATGGGCGGGGCGAGAGCCCGGGCCTCCTCGTTCTGGAGCACGATGTTCCCCACCTGGGGCCCGTTCCCGTGGGTGACCACGAGCCGGTGACCGGCAGCCACGAGCTGCGCCAGCTGCCGTCCGGTGGCTTCCAGGTTCTCCGCCTGCTCCGCGGCGCTCCCGCGCTGCCCCGGCCGCAGGATCGTGCCGCTCCCGAGCGTGACCACGATCGTCATTCCGCCCTGAATGGCTGCCATCGCTCCTCCCGGCTTGGCGAAGCGCTGCGGATTACCCGTCGAAGGCGTCGGCGAGGGCCAGAAGGGCGTCGGCGAAGATGTTGGCGGGCGGATTCACGAGACCGGCTCCCACCTGCCCGACCCCGGGGTCCTTGTGCGCGATGCCGGTGTTGATGCTCGGCAGGATGCCGGTCTCGACGACGCGGCGGACGTCGATGCCTGTGGGCGTGCCGCGGAAGTTGAAGTACGGGATCTGGTAGTACCGGTTCTCCGCCAGCGTGATCTCGTACATCTTCCGGGTCAGCTCGATGGCCAGGTCCACGGTGCCGCCCACGAACTGGACGATGGCCGGCGCCGCCGCCATGGCGAACCCGCCGATTCCTGCGGTCTCGGTGATCACCGAGTCGCCGATGTCCGGGCTGGCGTCCGCCTCGGTGAAGCCGGGGAAGTAAAGGCCCCGGACCTTCTGAGCCGGGCCGGTGAACCACCGCCCGGGCAGCCCCGAGACCTGCAGCCCGAACTCGTAACCGTTGCGGGACATGCACGTGACCACGGTCGAGTCCCGGACGCCTCGCGCCGCGTCGAGGGTGGCCTTGGCGGCCGCCATGGAAAGGTTCACGAACCAGACCTCGTTGTGGCCGATGAAATCCAGCACCCGGGCTACCCGGTCGGGGCCCAGCGGCCCCCGAACGGCGTACGGGGCCACCTCCCGCAAGAACAGCGATCCGGCGGCCTTGTTCCGGTTGTGGCACTCGTCGCCCATGTGCAGCGCCTGGGCGATCAGGCTCCGGAGGTCGAGGCCCCCCATCTCCCGGACCGCGTGCCGCAGGGTCTCGGCCACGTCCGTGTTGATCCAGCGGAGCTTGTCGAGCACGTCCGGAGCGTAGGCCCCCATCCGGAGAACCCTGCCGTACCCTTCGTTCAGATTGGCGAACGCCCGGTTGCCGTAGGCCTTGTTCTCGACCACGAACACCGCGCTGGAGTACGACGTGACCCCGGCCATCGGTCCCACGGCGCCGACGTCGTTGTTGGAGCGGAAGGTGATCGCCCCCGAGGCAGCCAGCTCGGCTGCCTCCTCCGGCGTCCGGGCGAGCCCCTCGAGCATCAGGGCCCCCATGACGGCCCCCCGCTGGGGGCCTGCCATCGTCTCCCAGCGGTTGGGCGGCCCCGAGTGGAGGATGGTGGTCCGGGTCATCCCGGGGATGACCTCGCCGGCCGTGGCAACGTCGACCCACACCGGGTGACCGCTGAGAATGATCTCGAGGGCCCTGGCGTTCGCAGCCTCCACCCTGGGGTGGCTGAGCTTCTCCAGCGCGGCGACGAGGCGCGGGTCGCCGCCCGCCGGCGGCTGCCAGTCCAGCTGGGTGACGGCGATCCCCTGAGCCCTCAGGCTGTCGGCGAAGTGGGCGGTTCCCACGTTCAGGACGTGCAGGGGCTGACGCAAGAGGCTCATCGTGGACCCTACCTCCCCTCCAGGCTGGCGGCAACGGTCAGGGCGGCGAGGCGCGCCGTGGGCAGGACCACCGCGCCCGCCGCACGGAGCCGCTCCTCCTGTTCCGACCGCCGCTGGGGGTCGGCTTCCGTCGCCGTGACCGACGCCACCACCGCGACGCCCCCGGCGACGGCCGCTGCGATCTCGTCCGCCAGTGCCCCCGCCGGGTCGGGGTGTGCCCCGTGGCCCGCGACGATGTCGAGGAGGATGACGGCCGTCTCGGGGTCGGCGGCCTCGGCCCGGAGCCGCTGCCTGCGGACGGTGGGATCGATCATGGGGTGTGCGCGTCCCACCGTGAAGGTATCGTCTCCCAGGTCCAGGAGCGTGTGGCCGCGGCTGCGGTCCACGCCGCCCCGGCGCTCGGCCACCGGGTGCACGTTGCAGAGGACCGGCCCCACCCGCGCTTCCAGCACGGCGAGCGCCTGGTCGCACAGCGAACCGCCGGAGAAGAGGCCGCGGACGTAACGCCGGCCGGGGCGGACCGGGAGGGCGGGCAGCGGCCCACCGTAGCCGATCTGCGCCTCCAGTTCGGCGACCGGCCGCCCGGTGGCGAGGGAGACCGCCTGCACGGCGGCCTCGTCGATGGACAGGGCCCCCTCGCCGCCCAGGAAGCAGGTCACGACCGGCTTGGAGATCGCCCCTATGTCGGCGGCGAGCCGCTGTGCCACGGCCGGAGCCGGCGGCTTGGAGAGGACCACGATGACCGCCGTCTCCGGATCCTCCGCCAGGAGGCGCAGGCCGTCCCGCATCATGAGACCGCCCACCTCGGCGGTCAGGTCCCGGCCCCCCGTGCCGAGGAGGTGGGAGATGCCGCTTCCCAGCCGGTCGATGAGGACGCTGAGTTCCTGGGAGCCCGTCCCGGACGCCGCCACGATGCCGATCGGACCCCGCCGCACGGCGTTGGCGAAGCCGAGCCCCACCCCACCCACGATCGCCGTCCCGCAGTCCGGGCCCATGAGGAGCAGGCCCTTCTCGTGGGCCAGGCGCTTGAGGGCCACCTCGGTCTCGAGGGGGACATTGTCGCTGTACAGCATCACGTGGAGGCCGTGTTCCAGCGCCTTGCGGGCCTCCCGCCCGGCGTAGGCGCCCGGCACCGAGATGAAGGCGAGGTTCGCGCCCGGGGCCTGGCTGAGCGCGGCGGTCAGCGTCCGCGGCAGAGCGCCCCCCGACCCACGATCGCCCCCTCCGGAGCCCTTCCGGAGGAGGACCTCCGCCTGCTCCAGCGCGGCCGCCAGCGCCTCGTCGGTCTCCGCGTCGACGGCGATGACCAGGTCCGTTTCCCTGGCTGCCCGGGCAGAGTCCGTGAGGAGCCCGACCTGCTCCAGGATCTCCTTGTTCATCTCCGTGGCCATGGCGACCACGGCCTCCCGCACGCCCGGGAGTTCCATGAGCTTCTGGGAGATGGACATGAGGGCGACCGAGTCGTGGTACGTGTTCGGCTTGACGACGGTCTGGACCGGCACGGCGTCACATCCTTTCGAGCACCCCGGAGTCGCCGGAGCGAGAAGCGGAGGGGGGTGGCCCCTCCGCTCCCCCGGCTGAGACGGCCCGGCTACCTGGCGGGGACGAACGCCAGCATGCGGCACCACGCCGCCTCGCCGCCCCGGAAGCGGAACGGGAAGCAGCCCACCCACACCCGCTGGTCGAGGATCTCGTCGATCTCGCCGCCGATGTTCTCCACGTGGAACACGCCGTGCGGGAAGAGCTTGGTGTGGGTCATCTGGTACCATTCCTGGGGGAACACCTCGTCCAGGTCCTTGACGCCCAGGTGCTTGCGCACGGTCTCCGCCACGTCCGGCCGCACCTGCCGGACCACGGTGTCGAACGGATGGTCGGTGGACATGGCGTCGATGGCGATCCAGCGGATCCCGCGGTCGAGCACCCACTGGACGAACTCCTTCTTCGGCCCGGGCTGGTTCAGGAAGTAGCGGGGGAGGTCCGGCTTGGCCTCGCCGCACTTCGTCGGGCACCACTGCTCGTTGTAGTAGCGGTGGAAGCCGGTGTGGATGAGGAGGATGTCACCCTTCTCGATCCGGATGCCCGTCTTCTTCTCCCACGCCTCGAAGTGCTCGGGCCCGTACAGGTCGTAGTCGCCGACGCCCATCTTTTCGAGGTCGACGACGACGGCCGGACCGAACAGATGCTGGACCGGGATGCCCGCCACGTCAGGACCGGGGTCGTAGAAGTGCCAGGGGCTGTCCAGGTGCGTGGAGAGGTGGATCGTCGACGAGATGTGCTGCGCGTTCACCCCCTCGAAGGCGATCCGCTTGACCCACTTGACGGTGGGACCCTCGTACCGGGCGAAGGCCGGCGAGTTGGAGCTGAAATCCTGGGACAGGTCGAGCACGCGGACGTTGCTGAGATCGAGGAACTGGTTCATGCGCCCTTCCTCCCTTACCTACCGGCAACGGCTGTCAGTCGTGCGCTTCCACGGCCGGCTCGGCGTGCGCCCCGGGCCGGGCACCGGCAGACCGGCGGTCGAATGCGAGGAAGACGAGGTTCAGGAGGATGCCGACCACGGCGGCGGTGGCAATCGACGGCAGCTTCATTCCCCAGATCGGGATGTTGCCGCCCTCCATGGCAGCGCCGCCGAGCCCGATCACGAGGATGATCGCCCCGATGGCGAGCTGGCGCGGGTCGAAGAGGTCCACCTTCTCCTCCTGCATGAGCGCCACGCCCTGCATGGCGATGACCCCGAAGAGGTAGATCGCCAGGCCGCCGGTGACGAAGATCGGCAGGGTGGAGATGAGGGCCGAGAGCTTGGCCACGAACCCGAGCGCCATGGCGATGACCCCTGCGGCTGCCAGCACGGGGGTAGAGTAGTTCCGGGTGATGGCCATGAGGCTGTTGTTCTCGCCGTAGTTGGTCCCCGACGACGCCCCGAAGAAGCCGTTGATCATGTCGGACAGCCCGTCCAGGACGAGGTTGAGCCCGATCAGCCGCTTGACCTCGAGCCGTGGCCGGCCCAGCTCGTCGGCCAGCTTGTCGATGTACAGGCTGATCTGGTACAGGTGCGCCGTGCTCTCCGGGATGGTGGCGATGGCGATGGGCGCGATGGCCAGGACCGCCTGCCAGGCCCCGGGGGCCGTGAAGGCGGGGAACTGGAACTTCGGCATGGCGAACAGGGGCGCCTCGAGCACGGGCTTGAAGTCGACCAGCCCGGCCGCCAGGGACACCAGGTACCCCACGGCCGCCCCCAGGAGCACGGGCAACATGCCGAGGAGCCCCTTGCCCCGCAGGTATACCGAGAACAGCACGGTGGCCACCAGCGTCAGGAGCGCGATCGTCCAGTTCTGCGACGCCATGTCGAGAGCCGCCTTGGCCAGGGCCACCCCGATCACGATCGCCACCGAGCCCGTGATCGCCGGCGGCAGCACGCGGTCGAGGGCCTGCTTGCCCACCCTCTGGATGATCAGTCCGGCCAGGATGTTCACCAGCCCGGTGGCCACGATGCCCACCTGCGCGACGCGGTGGCCGCCCCAGGACGCGCCGACCACGGCGACCACGGGGGCGATGTAGGCGAAGCTGCCTCCGTAGTACAGCGGAATCCGGCCGCCCGACCCCACGACAGCGACGATGGTGGCCAGACCCGACGTGAACAGGGTGACGCCGACGTCGAACTTGGTGAGGATCGCCACCAGCACGGTGGCAGGGAACATGGTGAGCACGTGCTGGAATCCAAGGCTGACAAGCGCCCCGAATGGGGGTCGATCCTGCGGCAGGTATCCGATCACCCGGCCCGCTGTCATTAAGTTTGCCTCCCTTCCCTCGGTGATGTCTCGTTTCCGACCTCTTCTCCGGCTGCAGGCGGCGTCCCACCTCCTTTCCGGATCATGTCCCAGAGCCGCGCCGGGCTCAGGGGCATCTCGGTCACCCGCACCCCGAAGGGACGCAGCGCGTCCTCCAGGGCCTGGGCGAAGACCGCCGCCACGGGGATGACCCCGGCTTCGCCGGCCCCCTTGATCCCGAGCGGGTTGAGCGGAGAAGGAGTCTCGATGTGGTCGGTCTCGATGTGGGGCACCTCGCTGGCAGTGGGCAGGAGGTAGTCCATGAAGGTCGAGGTCAGCAGCTGGGCGTTCTCGTCGAAGACCAGCTTCTCGTAGAACACGCCGCCGATCCCCTGCGCCACCCCCCCGTGGATCTGCCCCTCGACGATCATCGGGTTGATCACGGTTCCGCAGTCGTGCACCACGCAGTACCGCAGGACCCGGATCTGCGCCGTCTCCGGGTCGACCTCCACCACGGCCGCGTGGCCGCCGCTCGGGAAGGTCGACTGCTGGGGGCTGAAGTAGCGGGTCGCCTCCAGCCCCGGCTCGCCGAACTGCAACGTGCCCCGCAGCGGGTTGGCCCGGAAGGCCACCTCGCCGAGGGAGAGGGAGCGAGCCGGCGCCCCCTTCACCCGGGCCCGGCCATCGGCCAGCTCGATGTCGTCCGGGCTGCATTCGAGGAGGCGGGCGGCGACCTGGCGGGCCTTGTCGGCGACGGCCTGCGCGGCCAGGTGGGCGGCGTTGCCCACCACCACGGCCGCCCGGGACGCGAAGGTGCCGATCCCCCACCCCATGGCTGCCGTGTCCCCGGTCACCACGTGGACGTCCTCCACCCGCACGCCGAGCTGGTCGGCCACCACCTGCGCGAACGAGGTGAAGTGCCCCTGTCCCTGGGTCCCCACGCCCGTGGCGACGAGCACCTTCCCGGAGGGCTCCACCTGGACCCGTACCCCTTCGTAGGGGCCCGGGCCGGAGCCCTCCACGTAGAACGCCATCCCGACCCCTACGTACCGGCCCTGGCGGCGGGCCTCCTCCTGCTCCCGCCGGACGCGGTCCAGGTCGAGGAGGCGCACCAGCGTGTCGGCCAGGAGCGGGTAATTGCCGCTGTCGTAGCGCGTCGGGGCCCAGTCCTGGTAGATCAGGCCGGTGTCCCACGGGAACTCGTCGGGCTGGATGAAGTTCTTGCGCCGCACCGCCAGCGGGTCCATCCCGAGCGCCTCGGCGATGCGGTCCATCATCCGCTCCATGACGAACACCCCATGCGGGCGCCCGGCCCCGCGGTAGGGGGTGACCGTCGGCTTGTTGGTGTACACCACCGTGCCTTCCACCCGGTAGTTGCGCAGGCGGTACGGACCCGGCAGCGTGGTAAGGGTGATGATCGGCACCTGGATCCCGTACGGCGTGTAGGCGCCGCTGTCGTGGACGAACCGCGTGTACAGGCCGAGCAGCGTCCCGTCCCGGCTGACCGCGACCTCCACCTCGTGGACCTGCTCCCGCTCCTGGGTGGTGGCCACGAAGTTCTCGCGCCGGTCCTCGATCCACTTGACCGGCCGCCGGAGCTTCATGGCCGCGAACAGCACGAGGACCTCCTCGGGGTAGAACATCATGACCTTCGGCCCGAAGCCGCCGCCGACGTCCGGGGCGATGACCCGCAGCTTCATCTGCGGGAGCCCGAACCAGCCGGCCAGCCCGTTCCGCAACGCGACCGGCGCCTGCGTGCTCACGTACATCGTGTAACCGTCGCCTTCTGGGATCGCCACGATGCCGCGGGTCTCCATCGAGGCCGCCGTTCCCCGGTCGATGCGGAGGCGCTCGGTCAGCACGAGGTCCGCCCGGGCCCGGGCGGCGTCGTAGTCGCCCACGTTGCGGACGATCCGGGCGGCGACGTTGTCGGGCATGTCGTCGTGGACGCGGGGCGCGGCCGGGTCCAGCGCCTGCAACAGGTCGTGCACGGCCGGCAGGGGCTCGTAGTCGACCTCCACCGCTTCGGCGGCGTCCTCGGCCAGGTAACGGTCCTGCGCCACCACGAAGGCCACCGCCTCGCCCAGGTGGCGCACCTTGTCCTTCACGAGGGCGGACTGAGTCCGGCCGTGAACGAGGTCGTCGTGGGGGATGAGGAGCGGGAGCGGCCCGTTCAGCGGCCCGAGGTCGTCCGCCATGTACACGGCCACCACGCCGGGCATCTGCCGGGCGCGCGCCACGTCGATCCGCCGGATGCGGGCGTGCGCGTACGGGCTGCGGACCACGGCGGCGTGGAGCATGTCCGGCCGCGAGATGTCGTCCACGTACACGCCGCGCCCGGTGAGCAGACGCAGGTCCTCGTTGCGCCGGATGGGCTGCCCGAAGTAGCGCGTGCTCACTTGCGCTCCCCTCCCTCCGGCATCCGCGACGCGGCGTCACGTACCGCCGCGACGATGTTCTGGTACCCCGTGCACCGGCAGAGGTTGCCGCTGAGGAGTTCCCGGATCTCCTCCTCGCTCTCCGGAAGCGGATGCTCGGCCAGGTAGCCGGCGACGGTCACGACGAAGCCAGGGGTGCAGAACCCGCACTGAAGCGCATGGTGCTCCCGGAACGCCTCCTGGACGGGGTGCAGCCGGTCGCCGTCGGCAAGCCCCTCGACGGTCGTCACCGAGTGGCCGTCCACCTGCACGGCGAACAGGAGGCAGGAGCGCACCGGCTTGCCGTCCAGGAGCACCGTGCACGCCCCGCACACGCCGTGCTCGCAACCCACGTGGGTCCCGGTGAGCCCGAGGTGGTGGCGCAGGAAGTCGCTCAGGAGAAGGCGCGGCTCCACCTCGCGCTCGTACTCCTGGCCGTTCACCCGCACCCGGATCGTCCGCGTGCTCACGCCTCCGCCCCCCTCTGCGCCTGGCGAACGGCAAGACGGAGGGCACGGCGGGTCAGGACGTCCGACAGGTGCCGGCGGTACTCCGCCGTGGCGTGGATGTCCGACTCCGGCTCCACGGCCTCCCGCACTTTCCGGCCGGCCTCCGCGAAGACCTTCTCACCGGGCCGCTCGCCCTGCAGCACCGCCTCCGCCCCCCGCGCCCGGATCGGGGTCGTCCCCACCCCGGTCAGGGCGATCCGCGCCTCCCGGACGGCCCCGTCTCCGCCCATGTCGACGACGCAGGCCACGCCCACGATGGCGAAGTCGCCACTGCGGCGCGCCATCTCCACGAAGGCGTACCCGGCCGTCTCCGGCAGCCGGGGCAGCCGCACCTCCACGAGGATTTCGCCGGGCTCGATGCACGTGGTGTAATACATGACGAAGAAGTCGTCCGGGCCGACCTCCCGCACGCCCCCGGTGCCGGCGATGCGGAACCGGCCGTCCAGGCAGGCCCAGACCGCCGGCAGCTCGGCGGCCGGATCGGCGTGAGCCAGGCTCCCGCCGACCGTCCCCCGGTTGCGGATCTGGACGTGCCCCACGTGCCGAACGGCCTCCCGCAGGAGCGGCTGCCAGTCGGCCACCAAGGGCGAGTGCTCGACCTCGGCGTGGCGGGTCATGGCGCCGATGGCGAGCATGTCGCCATCCGACCGGATGTACGCCAGCTCCGGGATGCGGTTCAGGTCCACCAGCAGCCGGGGCGCAGTCAGCCGCATGTTGAGCGCCGGCACGAGGCTCTGCCCGCCCGCCAGCACCTTCGCGTCCTCGCCGTGCTGCCGCAGCAGGGCCAGCGCCTCCGGGAGGGTGCGAGGGTCCTCGTAGTCAAACCGCGGGGGCTTCATCCGCCCTTCCTCCCTCCTTCCTCACCCCACCGCGCCGGTACCGGATGTCCCACCGCCCTGACCGGCGCGAGCCCGGGCTTCCCGCTCGAGGCGGGCGAAGAAGTCCCCGACGAGGTGGCGCGCCGCTCCGCCGAGGACCCGCTGCCCCACCATGGCCACGGGGCCGCCCACCTGGATCTGCCATTCGTAGTGCAGCGCCGTCCCGCCGTCCGACGGCTGCAGGCGGATCGTGCCGCTCACCTGGACGAAGCCGCCCGCCCCGTTGCCCCCGATCTCCAGACACATCCACTCCGGCCGCTTCCGGTCGGCGACCCGGAGCGTCCCCCGGTAGGTTCCCTTGATGCCCGCCAGCCCCACTCTGAGGTCTGCCCGGTAGAGATCCTCCGACTCGCGCACCAGCCGCTCACAGCCCGGGAGCGCGCGGGCGAGGGCGGAAGCGTCGTTCAGCAGCTCCCAGATCTCCTCGGGGGAGGCAGGAAGGGTGATGTCGCCCGACAACTCGTACACTTCTGGTTATCCCCCTGCTTCGAGCGCTGCGGTCGTCGTGGGCAGCCGCAGTGGCCGGCCTCCCGTGCGCCGTGCGATACGCCACGGGGATTCGAGCACGTCCGAGACGATGCCTTTGGTGAACTTCCCTAAATTCGTTCGCCACGGCCCGGAAATCGGTTGGAGAGTTCTGTGGGCTCGCGCGAAGGGCGCGGCCCCGTCCCCACGGAAAGGACGGTGCCGGCTCACAACCTGGCGAGAGGCAGGGGGATTGAGATGGAACGGGTCGTTCTCATCACGGGAGCATGCGGCGGGCTCGGAAAGGCCCTGGCGGGCGCCTTCCTGGCGGCGGGCGACCGGGTCGTCGCGGTGTGCCGGTCAGAAGAGCGCCTGTCCGCCCTCCGCGCCGCACTGGCATCGGACCGGCTCGAGGCAATCCCCGCCGACGTCACCGACGAGGCTGCTGTCGACGCCCTGTTCCGGCAGGTGCTGGACCGGCACGGGCGCCTCGACGTGCTGGTGCACGGCGCCGGGGAGTTCGCCCTCGGCGCGGTGGAGGAGAGCCCGGTGGCGGTGTTCGACGCCCTCCTGGCGGCCAACGCCCGGTCGACGTTCCTGCTGACCCGTGCGGCCGCGCGCGTGATGAAGCGAAACGGGAAGGGCCGCATCATCCACGTATCGGCAAGACAGGCCCTGCGCGGTGAGGCGCTCTTCGGCCCCTTCTCCGCCAGCAAGTCGGCGATGGACCGCATCACGGAAGCAGCAGCGGCCGAGTTGCGGGACGACGGGATCACGGTCAACGCGGTGCTGCCGGCCACCATCGACACGCCGAAGAACCGCCAGGCGATGCCCGAGGCGGACACCGGCCGGTGGATCGATCCCGAGGACGTGGCCCGGGTGGTCCTCTTCCTCGCCTCCGACGACGCCAGGGCGGTCACCGGCGCCCTGATCCCGATCCACGGCCGGCAGTGAGGGATCGGGCTCCACGACGCCGCCGGCACCGGACCGCGACCCCGGGAGGGGCCGGACCGGAGAACGGCGAAGTCCTCTGAGCCGGCCGCCGCCCCGCCGGACGGCCGGGAAGGCGATCCTGGAGGTGCCCGCACGGTGCAGCAGGCGCTCGCAGGCATCAAGGTCCTCGACCTCTCCCGCATCCTCACGGGCCCCTTCGCCTCCATGCTGCTGGCGGACCTCGGGGCCGAGGTCGTCAAGGTGGAGACCCCGGGCACCGGCGACGACACCCGTCAGTGGGGCCCGCCCTTCGTGGCGGGCGAGAGCACGTACTTTCTCAGCGTCAACCGGAACAAGAAGAGCCTGACCCTGAACCTCAAGCACCCCCGGGGGCAGGAGGTCTTCCTCCGCCTGGTCCGCTGGGCGGACGTCCTGATCGAGAACTTCCGGCCCGGCACCATGGAGCGCCTGGGCCTGGGGTACGAGGTCCTGCAGGAGCACAACCCGCGCCTGGTCTACTGTGCGGTCTCCGGCTTCGGCCTCACCGGCCCGTACCGCGACAAGCCGGGGTACGACGTGCTCGCGCAGGCCATGGGAGGCATGATGGCCGTCACCGGCGAGGAAGGGCGCCCGCCCGTGAAGGCCGGCATGTCCATCGCCGACATCGGCGCGGGCATGTACGCTGCCTTCGGCATCCTCGCCGCCCTGTGGGCGCGCGAGCGCACCGGCCGGGGGCAGAAGGTGGAGACGTCCCTCCTGGAGACCATCGTCTCCTGGCAGACCTACTTCGCGACGGCCTTCTGGGCGACGGGCCAGGAGCCCCGCAAGACCGGGTCGGTCCACCCCAGCATCGTCCCCTACCAGGCGCTCAAGGCCCGAGACCAGTACATGATCGTCGCGGTGGGCAACGACGCCCTCTGGCAGAAGTTCTGCGAGGCCATCGGCCGCCCCGACCTGGCCGCCGACCCGCGCTTCGCCACGAACAAGGACCGGGTGGTCAACCGGGAGGTCCTGATCCCGCTCCTCGAGGAGATCCTCGGCACCGCGCCGGCCGCGCACTGGATCGAGCGGCTCGAGGCGGTGGGCGTCCCCGCGGGGCCGATCTACTCCCTCGCCCAGGTCTGGTCCGATCCCCAGGTCCTGCACCGGGAGATGGCCGTGGAGGTCGACCACCCCCGTGCGGGCCGCATCAAGGTGCCCGGCATCCCCATCAAGTTCTCGGCGACGCCGGGCGCCGTGCGGACCCCGCCGCCGCTTCTCGGCGAGCACACGGACGAGGTCCTGCGGGCGCTCGGGTACTCGAACGAAGAGATCGCCCGGATGCGGGAGGAGAAGGCGATCTGACGGCGATCGGGCGTGCGCGCGGAAAGAGGTCCGGGGGACTTGCCGGTCCCTCGGACCCCTTCTTTCTGCCGGTCGTTTCTGCCGGTCAAGCTGCCGGTCGGACCGGAGGCGGGCCTCAGAGCCAGCCGCGCGCCGCCATGGCGTCGGCCAGCCGCTTGAGCGCCACCATGTACGCGGCCCGACGCATCGAGACCCCCCGCTGCGCGTGCACCTTGTACACGGTGTTGAATGCCCGGACCATCATGTCCTCGAGACGCGCCTCGACCTCGTCCTCCGGCCAGTAGAAGTTCTGGAGGTTCTGCACCCACTCGAAGTACGACACGGTGACCCCGCCGGCGTTGGCCAGGATGTCCGGGATCACGAACGTGCCGCGCTGGACCAAGGCCTCCGACGCCTCGGGGGTCGTGGGGCCGTTGGCTGCCTCGCACACGATGCGCGCCGACACCTGGTCGACATTCGCCATGGTGATCTGGTTCTCGAGGGCGGCAGGTACCAGGATGTCGACCGGGAGGTAGAGAACCTCGTCGGACCCGATGGGATCGGTGCCCGGCAGCCCGACCACGCTCCCGTAGCGGCGGGTGTGCTCGATGGCCGCCTCGACGTCGATCCCGTCCCGGCGGTGTACGCCCCCCCGGACGTCCGAGATCGCGACGACCCGCACGCCGAGTTCCTGCAGGTAGCGCGCCGTGTGCGAGCCCACGTTGCCGAACCCCTGGATGGCCGCCGTCGCCCCCCGGAGGTCCAGCCCGAGGCGATCCGCGGCCTCCCGGATGGTGATGACCACCCCCCGGCCGGTGGCGCCCGTGCGGCCGGCGGACCCGCCCAGCACCTCCGGCTTGCCGGTGATCAGCGCGGGCGTGACGACCCCCCTCAGGGACGAGTACTCGTCCAGCATCCAGCCCATGATCTCGGCGTTCGTGTTGACGTCCGGCGCCGGGATGTCGCGCTCCGGACCCACGAACCCGGCCACGGCCCGGATGTATCCTCGTGCCAGGCCTTCCAGTTCCGAGCGGGACAGGGTCCGGGGCTCGCACACGACGCCGCCCTTGGCCCCTCCGTACGGAAGGCCGAGGACGGCGCACTTCATCGTCATCCACATCGACAGGGCCTTGACCTCGTCAAGGGTGACGGCCGGGTGGAACCGGACGCCGCCCTTGGTGGGCCCGACCACGTCCGTGTGCTGGCTCCGGTAGCCGGTGAAGGTGCGAACCTCGCCGCTGTCCATGCGTACCGGGATGTTCACCACGAGCACCCGGGCCGGTTCCTTGAGGTACTCGTACACGGCCGGCGGCAGGCCGAGGTCCTCGCAGGCAGCCCGGATGAGCCGCTGCACCGCCTCCAGGGGACTCTGCGCCTCCCGGACGGCGGCTTTGGCGGGAGCGACCGCACCGGGATCCGACCGGAACTCACGCACCGTGCTCATCGCAGAATGCGCCTCGCTTACGCGTTTTCACCCGATTTATCGTCCTTCTGCGCGCCGCGGACCGCGCCGATGGCGGACCGCTGGACGGTGATGTCCACCCCGTCGGCCACGCGCAGGGTGATGGTTTCCGGATCCAGGTCCAGGATGGTGCCGTGGATCCCCCCGATCGTGATGACCCGGTCCCCCTTTCTCAAGCTATTCAGCATCTCCTGCCGTTTCTTTGCCTGGACCTGCTGGGGACGGATCATGAGGAACCATAGGAGCGCAAAGAGCGCGATCGGCAGCAATAAGTTGAACAACTGCGGATTTTGCAAAGAGCACCCGCCTCCATTCGCCCGGCCGTCCGCCGCCGCGCCGCCTGGTTCGAGCGGCGTTCCTCTCATTCGACAACTTCGCCGTCGGACCTCCGATTCCTGGCGGAGCCCGAAGGCCCACCCGATCTTTCACCCCGCCGCCGTGCCGCCGCCCGCACCCTCGGTCGCCTGCTCCTGCCAGTACACGAGCTCCTCGACCACCGCGAAGCCCAGCCGCGCCCCCAGACGGCGGGCCGCCTCGCTGCGGGCGGGAATGACGGCGGAGAGCCGCCCCACCCCGCGCAGGAACGCCCAGCCCCGCAGGCGCTCGACCAGGGCGGTGCCGATCCCCTGGCGGCGCCGGCGCGGCTCCACGTAGACATCGCCCACGAACACGAAGGGCTCGCCGTCGAAGAGGGGGGGCGGTTCCTGCAGCGTGGCCGTGGCATAGCCGGCGAACTGCCCGTCCTCCTCGGCCACCACCGTGAAGGCGGCCGGGTACCCGAGCAGGCTCTCCATGCTCGCGCGCACCTGCTCGGCGTGATTCGCCGCCAGCCGCTGGCCGGACAGGGCCGCCCGCTCCGCGGCGTAAGCCAGGCACAGGGGGAGAAGCCGCTCCAGATCCTCCATCCGTGCTGCCCGGTACTCGATCACGGTGCCACCTCGCTTCGGACCACGTGTAAAGGACGGGGGGCGTGCAGGGCCGGGCCGCGGCCCTAGCGGGCCGGCCACGTGCGCAGCACCGGGCGCAGCGCCAGCACCAGCGGCACCCCGACCCCGTACACGGCAGCCAGCTCCCCCGCCCCGACGCTCAGGGCCGTGGGGAGGTAGGGCACGTCCAGCAGCACGCTCAGGTAGGCCCCCACGATGAGCCCGTTCAGGACGACCGGCGGCAGACCGGCCAGCCACACGGACCGGCGCAGCCGCCACGTGAGGTAGGCGGCCAGGCCGGTGACCGCGCTCCCCCCGAAGATGTCGACGGGCCCCAGGCCGCCGAAGAGGAAGTTCGCCAGCATGCAGCCGGCCCACAGGCCCGGGATGGTCTCCGGCCACAGCACGGGCAGCAGCACGAGCCCCTCGGACAGGCGCAGCTGAACCGGCCCGAAGGAGATGGGAGCCAGAACCCCGGTCACGGCCACGTAGAAGGCCGCCACCAGGGCGGCCCTGCTGACCTTCCGCCACATGCCCTTCGACTCCCCGCGCTGGAAATCCCGGGCGCACCATGGTTATCATAACCCGAACCGGGCGGGAAATCCAGGGAGTGAGGGGCACAGGGAGGGAGGGCAACCCCGCGCTGCTCATCGGTTCACGGCCCCCGGCGGCTCGGGCACGGTGCCTTCCGCCCCCTCCTCCCACAGGGCGTAGAAGTCACGGCGCAGCGCCGCCAGCCGCCCGGCGGCGATCGCCTGCCGGATGTCTTCCATCAGCCGCAGGAGGAAGTGGAGGTTATGGATGGTGCACAGGCGCATCCCGAGGATCTCGTCCGCCTTCAGGAGGTGCCGGATGTAGGCGCGGGAGAAGTGGCGGCACGCGTAGCAGGTGCACCCCTCCTCCAGGGGGGCCCAGTCCCGGGCGTACGCCGCGCCCCTGACGGTGATCCGGCCCCGGCGCGTGAACACCGTGCCGTGGCGGGCAAGGCGGGTCGGGAGCACGCAGTCGAACATGTCCACCCCCCGCCAGACCCCCTCGATCAGGTCCTCGGGGGAGCCCACCCCCATGAGGTAACGCGGCCGGTCTTCCGGCAGGAGCGGCACCTGGACCTCCAGCATCTCGTACATGACCGGCTTCGGCTCGCCCACCGAGAGCCCGCCGACGGCGTACCCGGGGAAGTCGAGTTCCACGGTTCGGCGCGCGGACTCGATCCGCAGGTCCGGGTACACGCTCCCCTGCACGATGCCGAAGAGGGCCTGCTCATCCGGGCGACCGTGGGCGGCCCGGCAGCGCGCGGCCCAGCGAGCGGTCCGCTCCAGGCTGGCACGGGCGTACTCCCGGTCGGACGGGTACGGGGTGCACTCGTCGAACGCCATGATGATGTCCGCTCCCAGGTCGTTCTGGATCCGGACCGCATCCTCGGGGCGCAGGAAGTGGGTCGCCCCGTCGATGTGGGAGCGGAACTCGACGCCGTCCTCCGTGATCCGGCGCAGCGGCGCCAGGCTCATCACCTGGAACCCGCCCGAATCCGTGAGGACGGCGCCGGGCCAGGCCATGAACGGGTGGAGCCCGCCAGCCTCCCGGACGACGTCGTGACCCGGCCGCAGGTACAAGTGGTAGGTGTTGCTGAGCAGGATGCGGGCCCCGAGGTCCCAGACCTCGTGGGGCGTCATCGTCTTCACCGTCGCCTGGGTCCCCACCGGCATGAAGACCGGCGTCTCGATGGCGCCGTGCGGGGTGGTCAGCCGCCCGAGACGGGCGGCCGACGCCGGGTCCCGGGCGATCACCTGGAAGTGTACTGGCGGCATCGCGTACCCCTCTCCGCCGCCGGGCAGCGCCCGGCGGGGGCGTCAGAGAATGAGCATGGCGTCGCCGAAGCTGAAGAACCGGTAGCCCAGCCGCACCGCCTCTCGGTAGGCCGCGAGGATGCGCTCCCGACCCGCGAGGGCGGAAACCAGCATCAGCAGGGTCGACCGGGGCAGGTGGAAGTTGGTCACCAGGGCGTCCGTGGCCTTGAACCGGTAGCCCGGGTAGATGAAGATGTCCGTCCAACCCGACCCCGGCCGGATCACGCCGGCCTCGTCGGCCACCGTCTCCAGGGTGCGGAGGGCCGTGGTCCCCACCGGGATGATGCGACCTCCCCGCGCCCGCGCCGCGTTCAGGCGGGCGGCGGCCTCCTCCGTCACCCGGTAGTACTCGGCGTGCATGACGTGCTCCTCGACGTCCTCCACCTGCACCGGCCGGAAGGTCCCGA
Organism: Caldinitratiruptor microaerophilus; assembly: GCF_025999835.1. NCBI lineage: Bacteria > Bacillati > Bacillota > Clostridia > Eubacteriales > Symbiobacteriaceae > Caldinitratiruptor > Caldinitratiruptor microaerophilus. Next base: position 1,909,295 of record NZ_AP025628.1, read on the forward strand.
GGCCCACGTGCAGGGTCAGGTAGACGATCTCCACCCCGAGGCCGGCGATCTCCTCCAGGAGGCGCGGGGTGAAGTGCAGGCCGGCCGTCGGTGCGGCGGCCGAGCCGGGGTCGCGGGCGTAGACGGTCTGGTAGCGCCCGGGGTCCTCCAGCTCTGTCCGGATGTACGGGGGGAGGGGCACCCGTCCGAGTTCCTCCAGCACGTCCTCGAACCGGCCCTCGTACGTGAAGCGCACGGCTCGCCCGCCGGCCGGGGTGAGCCCCTGCACCTCCGCCCGCAGGCGCCCGCCGCCGAAGAGGAGGCGCTGCCCCGGGCGCGCCTTCCGCCCGGGTCGCACGAGGGTTTCCCACGTGTCCGGGCCGGTGGGGTGCAGGAGCAGCACCTCCACCCGCCCGCCCGTGCCCTCCCGCTCGCCGATCAGCCGGGCGGGGATCACCCGGGTGTCGTTCAGCACCAGGGCGTCCCCCGCCCGCAGGTAGCGGGGCAGGTCCCGGAAGATCCGGTGCTCCAGCTCCCCGCTGTCGCGGTGCAGGACCATGAGGCGGGAGGCGTCCCGGGGCTCGATGGGCGTCTGCGCGATCCGCTCCGGAGGCAGCTCGAAGTCGAAATCCGCGACCTTCAACTGCAGGCCTCCCGCTCATCCGTGGGCGCGTCTCGTTCAGGGGCCGCCGTAGGCGGCGACCTCGACCCCGGTGAAATAGTATTGGATGATCTCCACGTAAGTCTTTCCCGCCAGCGCCAGGGCCCGGGCCCCCCACTGGGACAACCCCACCCCGTGCCCGTACCCGCCACCGGCCGCCCGCAGCGTGACCGGGACTTCGCCCCCGCCCCCCAGCGCCACGAACCCGCCCTCCGGCACGGCCGCGTAACGCTCCGCCGTGCCGGAGGGCCCAGAGGCGGCCGCCTCCGCCGCTCCGGCCAGCACGAGGCCCCCGGCGCTCGCCTCGCGGAGGGCGCCTGCCGCCCCCAGGACGATGAGCCGCTCCGCCGCCGCGTACCCGCGGGCAGGGGTACCGGGAGCGGTCCGCTCGACGGTGAGCTCCCGTGGGTTGGACGGCAGGCCGAGGGCCCAGCGCATCTGCGACCCGGTCACCTGCGCGCTCCCCCGGGTCCCCCAGACCCGCCAGTGGCTCCAGCGGCCACCGGAGCCCCGCGTACCGGCAGGCTCGACCCCGAGGATCTCGCCGACGTCCACCTGGTAGCCGTCGCGAAGCGCGGCACCGAGGCGCCCCGCGTCGACGACCACCTCCCAGCGATAGCGAGGGGCGTCCTGGTCGAAGTCCGGCACCCCGCGCAGGTACGGCAGCGGCCTGCCGCCGGTGAACACGACCTCGTTGTCCTCGGTGTGCCCGCCCGACTGGGCGTGGAACAGCGCTGCGATAAGCCGGCCCTGGTACAGGATCACCTGGCCCCGGGTCGCAAGGGCCGCCGCGTCCGCCTCCGGCTCTTCGACGTCCATGCCCCCGTACAGCTGGCTGGAGGTGTCCGCCGTGACGTCGAAGCCCTCGGCCCGGAAGCGCGCTTCCTCGCGCGCCTTCAGGGCGAAGGTGCGCGACACCACCGCCTGCGCCTTCAGCGCCTCCGGCGGGAACGACCGGACCGGCATCTCCCGGGGCAGGACGCCGCGCAGGTAGTCCTCGACCCCCACGACGTTCACGACGGATAGCCGGCCCCCGGCCGCGCTGGGAAGCACCTCGGCCTCACCGCGGTAGCGCCGCCCTTCGTAGACGATGGCCCCGCCATCGGAGGCGCCTGTGCCGGCGGGCACCGCGCGCACCGGGCCCGGCAAGAGGTGCGCGCCGCCATCCGGGGGCTCCACGCGCACGGCCACCGCCGGCCCGCCCGGCGGCCCCACGGCGCCGGGCACGGGCTCGGCCCGGAAGCGCACCGGCTGACCCGGCCCCGCCCGGGCGATCTCCCGGCCCGACGGGTCGAGGACGACGAGTCCGCCGGTGCCCCGCAGCTCCGCCCCCAGCAGCGCCCGCCCGATGCCGACCCGCACCGCCGGTCCCCCGAGGCTGCCCGCAGGGGCGACGTCGCCGGGCGCCGCCGGCGCCCGGGGCGACTCCGCCCGGGCGCGCGGGGCGGGCACGCCCGCCACCGCCAGGAAGCCCAGGGCGAGGGCTCCCAGGGCCGCAACGAGCCGGCGATCAGTCCTCCTCTTGCCGACTCTCACCTTCACCCTCCCGGTTGCCGTCCGGATCCGACGCGTCCTCTTCCCCTCGGTCCCGGCGCAACGGCCACCCGCTGCCCTCGTTCCGGTTGCGCGAGAGGGGCCAGAGCGAACGTAGCCGGTCCTCCGTCCGGATCCTGTCTTCCAGCCAGGGGAACAGCCCGGCTCCGGCGGAGCGGCGGTCCCCCCGCTCGTCCTTCCGCTCGTCTTTCCCGGGACGGTCCGCCCCCCGCTCTCCCCTCTCGCGGCCCCCGTCGCGGCCGTCCTCCCCGGGCTCGGGGGCCCCCCGGCCGCGCCCGTCGGGCCCCTGCCGGTCCTCCCCCTCCGGCCGGCGCCCCGGTTCGCGACGGCCGCCCGGCTCGTTGTCCTTCTCTTTCTTCCTGTCTTCGCCCTTCTCGTCCCGTCCGGGCTCCTCATGCGCACCGTCCCGGTCACCGCCCGGGCGCGGGCCTGGGAGTCCCGGCGCGCCGTCACGCCCCGGCCCCGAGTTGTGCTCCCCCTTGTCCTCCTTTCCGCCGCGAGCGTCCTTGTCCTTCCCCGGCGGCAAGGCCGGCGGCGGGTTCTCGGGCGAGCGCCCGGGGAAGAGCCCCTTTTCTGCCTGACGCCCGCGGATCCGCTCCACGACGGTTTGGAGGGAACCCGCGCCGAACCGGCGGATGAGGTCGCCCGGCCGCAGGTCGCGGAGCTCCTCCGGCCGCAGGGTCTGGCCGGGACGCTGCGCCCGCAGTTCCTCGTAGAGCATGTACTTCCCGGGCGAGATGCCGAGCGCCTCCGCCTTCTCCCGCTCGGAAGGGTCGGCCTGCAGGGTCTGCACCTGTGCGACCCCGCGGTGGGACCGGATGACCTCCTCGGCGGCACGGTACAGGTCGTCGTGCAGGCCCTCGAGGGCCGGCGCAGCCGGACCGGAGGGAGCGGCGGGCGAGATCGTGATGAGGACCATCGCATCGCCGTCGTCGGGCTGCAAGAAGCCCAACCGGAACGCCGCCTCGGTGATGGCCTCCACCACCTCGGGCGCCGGACGCCCCCGGTACCGGAGAAGTGCCAGCACCCGCTCGCCATCGGCGTTCAGGGCCCGGGCGGAGCGCACCCGCTCCCCGGCGGTGACCCAGAGTTCGATGCTCGGGTTGATGTCGACGGCCACCAGGGCGACGGCCGGCAGCGGGACGACGAAGGGCCGCACGATGGCGACGGCCAGCAGCAGCACGGCTGCGGCCGCGGCGGCCCACCACGCCGCCCTGGGGCCGGCGTGGTGGGCGGCGTCGGGGAAGGTGACCTCCTCACCGATCGCGGCGGGCCGGCTCAGCCGCACGTGGCGGAACTGCCCGTCCGGCGTGAGGACGATGCCCCTCCGCCCGTCCAGCCGGAGAAGCACCCCCTTGCCCACGGCCGCGACCCCCTTTCCCCGGGCCCGTCACGAACCCCGGCCGTCCGGATCGCTGCCGGCCGGTACGAGCGCGGGGCGGATGTAGCTCCGGAGGTAGTCGTACTCTTCGAGGAGGATGATCGCCACCGCCACGATGTACCGCCGCTGGCGCTCCAGGGTCTTGCGGCTCACCGGGGCGCGCCCGGCGAGTTGCCGGAGGGGCAACTCCTTGCGCAGGAGCAGGTGCTCCCGCAAGTCCGGGTCCTCGGCCAGCAGCCGGGCGCAGGCGATGGCCCGCTGGCGGGCGTCCTCGTGCCGGGGCGACTCGCGCACCAGGTCCTCGAAGCGGATCCCGAACTCGAGCAGTCGCCGGCTGAGGCGCTCGATCTCCTCCCGCCGCTCGGCCGCCTCCTCGTCCGCCCGGTGCTGGAGGACCGCCGCCCGCTCGTCGACCCCGGGGAGGGAGGACTCCTCCTCGCCCGGCGGCGCGAGGCTCGACAGCGGTACCTCGGGGCGCCGCCGGGCACGGCGCAGGTGGTCGATGAGCCGGCGCCGGATCACGACCTCGGCGAACGTGAGGAACGAGGTTCCGCGCCCCGGCGTGTACCGGTCGATCGCCTCGTCCAGGGCCATGAGGCCGACGCTCACTTCCTCGTCCCGGCCGGCCTGCAGGTACCGCCCCGTGACCTGTGCCCCGACGCGCAGCACCAGGGGCGTGTACTGCCGAAGCACCTGCTCCCGGGCCGCGGGGTCGCCGGCCCGCGCCCGTTCGATGGGGTCGTCCTGCGGCGGGGAGGGGCCGCCGCGGCCGCCCAGTAGGGCCCACAGCCCCGCGAGGAAGCCGGGCAAGGCCGTCACCCGCCTTCGGTAAACTCTTCGCCGGAGTCGGGACCGGATCTGGGGGTCGCGCGGCGCGTCAGCGCAGCCGGCCCACGATCCAGAAGAGAAGGCTCAGGATCACGCTGAGGAGGATGCTGGTCATGAGGGGGAAGTAGAACGTGAAGTTGCCACGCTGCACCACGATGTCCCCGGGCAGCCGCCCCAGGCTGAGCAGACGGCCCCCGTAGGTGAAGGCCAGGCCGAGGACGAACAGGAAGCCCCCCATCCACATCATGAGACGCCCGACCGGCTCCACGCCCCTCGCACCTCCGCCCGTCATCAGAAGAGACGCTGCTGCTCAGGCCCATCGGCCTCAGGGTACGGTATTCCCAGATACTCGTAGGCCGCCCGGGTGGCCACCCGGCCCCGGGGAGTCCGCTGCAGGAAGCCCATCTGCATGAGGTAGGGCTCGTACACGTCCTCGATGGTCTCCGGCTCCTCGCTGGTGGCGGCGGCCAGCGTCTCCAGACCGACCGGCCCGCCGCCGTACCGCTCGACGATCACCCGCAAGAGCCGCCGGTCCACGTGGTCGAGCCCCAGGCGGTCGACCTGCATGAGCTCGAGCCCGGCCTCGGCCACCTCCCGGGTGATCCGGCCGTCCGCCCGGACCTCGGCGTAGTCCCGCAGCCGGCGGAGGAGGCGGTTGGCCACCCGTGGCGTGCCCCGCGCCCGGCGGGCGATCTCCAGGGCCCCCCCGGGATCGAGCGGCACCCCGAGGATCCGCGCGGACCGGTTCAGGATCTGCACGAGCTCCGGGACCTCGTAAAACTGCAGCTGCGCCACCACCCCGAAGCGGTCGCGGAGCGGGGACGTGAGCGCCCCGTACCGCGTCGTGGCCCCGACCAGGGTGAAGCGCGGCAGGTCGAGCCGCAGCGTCCGGGCCGAGGGACCCTTGCCCAGCACGAGGTCCAGGGCGAAGTCCTCCATTGCCGGGTAGAGTGTCTCCTCGACGGCCCGGCTCAGGCGGTGGATCTCGTCGATGAACAGCACGTCGCGGTCCTCGAGGTTGGTCAGGATCGCTGCCAGGTCGCCGCCGTGCGTGAGAGCGGGGCCCGAGGTCGTGCGGATGTTCACCCCCAGCTCGCTGGCGATGATGTGGGCGAGCGTGGTCTTCCCCAGGCCGGGCGGCCCGTACAGGAGGACGTGGTCGAGCGGCTCCGACCGGGCCAGGGCCGCCTGGATGTAGATCGTGAGCTCCTCCTTGACCCGCTCCTGGCCCGGATAGTCCCGCAGGCGGGTGGGGCGCAGGGACCGGTCGTACAGGGCGTCGTCGCCCTGGCCCTGCGCCGATACCAGGCGCTCGCCCTCCACCGCGTTCCCCCCCATACGGTCCGCGCGTGTTCACGGCACGTGCGCACACTCACAACTCACAATTCACCACTCACCACTCACAACTCACCGCTCGCAGCTCCTCCGCCCAGCCACCGCAGCGCCAGACGGACGAGGGCGGCGGCCTCCGCCCCGTCGCCGGCCTGCGGCCGGATGGCCTCCAGGGCGCGCAGCGCCTCGGGACGCGGGTAGCCGAGCGCCGCCAGCGCCTCCGCCGCGTCCGCCCAGGCCTGCGCCGCCGGGTGCGCCGGCGCGGCCGGACCCGGTCCGCCATCCGCCGCGGGCCGCGCGCTGCCGCTCAGGCGCTCGCGCAGTTCGAGCACCAGGCGCTGCGCGAGCTTGCGGCCCACCTGCGGGAGGCGGGTCAGGAAGGCCGTGTCTTCGAGCACGATCGCCCGCCGCACCTCGTCCGGCGAGGCCGCCGAGAGGATCGCCAGGGCCACCTTCGGACCGATCCCGCTCACCGTGAGGAGCGCCTCGAAGAGCTCCAGCTCGCCCTGGGTGAGGAAGCCGAACAGCGTCAGGCTGTCCTCCCGCACCTGCAGCGAGGTGTAGAGGAGCACCTCCCGGCCGGCGCCCGGCAGCCGCTCCCGGGTGGAGGCCGGTACCAGCACCCGGTATCCCACCCCGGCGACGTCCACCACCACGTGGTCGGCCCCCGCCCGAACCAGCCGGCCCTGAAGGTGGGCGATCATCCGCTTCGTTGCCTCCCCAGTCCCTGCCGGACTCGCTCCTCGAGCGGCCACGACTGGAGCGCGCACAGGGCCACGGCGAGGGCGTCCGCCACGTCGTCCGGCCGGGGCTCGTCGCCGAGCCCCAGGAGGACGCGGACCATGGCCTGGACCTGGGTCTTGTCCGCCCGCCCCCAGCCGCTCACGGACTGCTTGACCTGCATCGGCGTGTACTCGGCGACCGGGACGCCGGACTGGGCCGCGGCGAGCAGGGCCACGCCACGGGCCTGGCCCACGCTCAGGGCGGTGGTGACGTTGCGGCCGAAGAAGAGTTCCTCCACCGCGACCAGATCCGGTTTCCAGTCGTGCAACAGACGGGACAGCCCGGTGTGAAGGGCCAGGAGGCGGAGATGCGGAGGCTCCCCCGCCGGCGTCTCGATGCTCCCGAAAGCGAGCGCCCGGGGCCCGCGGCTCCCGGACTCCACCACGCCGTAACCAAGCCTCGCCGTGCCGGGGTCGACTCCCAGAACCCGCAGCCGCGCCGCCTCCCCGCGCCCGGTGTCCCTTCTGGAATTACGCTACGCCCGGGGCGGGTTCCTGCCCGGGCGCGCCTGTGTTCGGGGCGCGGGCGAGAGACATCCACGAGGCGGGTTCAGGAGGCGTCGGACTCCAGGAAGGCCCGGACCGCCTCGTCGCCTTCCACGTCGACGCCCTGCTCCAGCCGGTGCCGGTCGACGGGCGGCAACCGGTCGGCGGCGATGCCGGTGCGGGAAAGCACCGGCCCCAGATGGCCCGCGCGGCCGTAGTAGACGACCACCTCGCCCCCCTCCAGCCGCACGTGCCGCCACGGCTCGGGCAGGTCCTGACGCAGCACCACCCGGTCGGGGGAGAACGACTCGACCTGCCACTGCGGGTAGTAGAGCGTCAGGTCCTGCCGGCGCATCCCCACGAGCGCGGCGGGCGCGGGCTCCTCGGACTCCTCCGTCCGGCCCGACGGGAAGTACACCTTGCGGTACAGGACCGTCGCCCCGGCCCGGATGGCAGGGGCGGCCGTCTCCTGGACCAGCGCGGCCCGGCCGGGGAGGGTCCGCCGGGGTACGGGCGGCCTCGGCCCGCGCACGAGTGCCAGCGACCAGCCGGCCAGGAAGACCAGGAGGCCCAGGCCGAGCAGGAGCCAGCGCCGGCGAGGGATGGATAGACGCTGCACCCGATCCCCTCCCGGTGACAGAAAGAAGTACCGCCCCGAGTTTCGCCCGGGACGGCACCGCTTATTCACGCTCCGGGAGCCAGCGGAGGTCCACCCACTCCCCGGCGAGGTCGGCCACACGCCACGGCAGCTCGGCGACCTCGCCGTCCGTGATGCGGAAGGCCTTCACCTCCGGTTCCTGTCCGGCCATGGAGACGATCACGTAAGCGGCCTCCGGGTAGCGGGCCATGGCCACGTCGGTGCGAGAAGGGTACGCGACCGTGGTCGGGTGCGAGTGGTAGATCGCCACGAGCTCTTCCTGGCCCGCCAGCACGCCCTGCATCGCCACGTGCTGGTCCGCGGGGTCGATCTGGTAGCGGATCGCAGGCTGGGCATGCACGTTGCGCAGGGCGTAGGCGCGGCGGGCGACACCCCCCTTGCCCGTCATGATCCCGCACGCTTCCTTCGGCCACTCCTCCCGGCAGTGCGCGACCATCCGCTCGTACAGGATCCGGGGTACCGTCAGGGTAGCAAAGCGGGAAGGCACGGCTCTCGCCACGCTTCGAAAGAGGATCGGGCTTCCCAGCCCCATCCGTAAGTTATGTCAACGCTGCCGAACGGGTGACCGCGCCTTCCCGCTAGCGCAGGTCGAGCCATTCCCCGTCCGGCAGGTCCAGCTTCCGGTACGGCACCGGGGCCGGGTCGCGCCCGGCGGCGAGCCGGTAGGCGCGGGCGTCGGGGGGATGTGACGCCAGCGAGACGATGAAGAGGAACGCCGGGCCCCCGGCCGGGCCGCGGGCCTGCCACACCTCCGCCAGCGCCAGGTCCCGGGGCGACGGGTACGCCACCGAGTCCGGGTGCGAGTGGTAGAGGGCGATCCACTCCTCATCGCCGGCCTCCACCGGACGGAGGGCGACCAGCGCGTCCACGGGGTCGACCCGGAAACGGCGGACGGGGTCGGGGTGGGCGTTGCGCACGGCCACGGCCCTGCGCACGACCCCCTGCCGGCCCGTGAGAAAGCCGACGGCCTCGTGCGGCCGCTCCGCCAGGCAGTGGGCCAGCACGAGGTCGTACAGACGGCGGGGGATCGCCAGGAGGGTGTCCATCGCTAGCCCTCGAGGGCGGCGAGTTCGCCCTCGGGGATGTCGAAGTTCGCGTAGACGTTCTGCACGTCGTCGTTCTGGTCGAGCACCTCGAGGAGGCGCAGGAGCCTCCTGGCGGTCTCGCCGCTCACCTCCACGGTGGTGACGGGCACCCGCTGCACCTTGCCTTCCTCGACCTTCACCCCGGCCCGCTCCAGCGCCCGCAGGACGCCGTCCAGGTCGTCCGGGGCGGTGGTGATCTCGAAGGCGTCGTCCTCGGCCCGCAGGTCCTCGGCGCCGGCGTCCAGGACGACGGCCAGGAGGTCGTCCTCCGTGATGTCGTTCTCGGCCCGGTTCACCCGGATCACGCCCTTGCGGGCGAACATCCAGGCCACCGACCCTGACTCCCCCAGGCTCCCGCCGTGCTTGTTGAAGATGCTGCGGATGTCGGCGGCGGTGCGGTTCCGGTTGTCCGTCAGGATCTCCATCAGGATGGCGACCCCGCCGGGCCCGTAGCCTTCGTAGACGACCTCCTCGTACGCGGAGCCCCCGGCCTGGCCGGTGGCGCGGGCGATCAGCCGCTCGATGTTCTCGACCGGCATGTTGGCCTCTCGCGCCTTCTCGATCGCCACCTTCAGGCGCAGGTTCGCGTCCGGGTTCCCTCCGCCCGCCCGGGCGGCGCTGAGGATGTCCTTCGCCAGGCGCGAGAAAAGACGGCCGCGTTCGGCGTCGTTCTTCGCCTTAGTCCGCTTGATCTGAGCCCACTTCGAATGTCCCGACATGGCCCTTGACTCCCCCCGGCCGGCAGGCGCCGGAGCCCGGGCCGCGCCTGCCGCTGGGGCGGGCTACGCCGGGCCCACGGGCGGAAGCTGCCGCTTGTGTTCGCTTTCGCGGTGCATGGCCTCGACCCGCTCCTTCAGCTCCGGGGAGCCCTCCCCGGTCAGCAGGTACCGGTCGAGGTCCGCATAGCGGATCCCCATCTGGCCCTCGTCCGTCTGGCCGGGCCACAGCCCTGCCGTGGGGGTGCGGTCCACGATCTCCGGGGGCACGCCCAGGTGCCGGGCCAGCTCGCGCACCTGGCCCTTGACGAGCGAGCCGATCGGGAGGAGGTCCACCCCGCCGTCGCCGTACTTGGTGAAGTACCCCACGTAGAGTTCGTCGCGATTGCCGGTGCCTGCGACCAGGTACCGCCGGAGCGCCGCGTGGAAGTAAAGCGCGGCCATGCGGAGGCGGGGCTTCAGGTTGGCCAGCGCGAGCCGGCGCACCTCCGTCCCCTCGCCCTCCGGGCTCATCACCGCCACAAGGGCATCGTACGCGTGGGAGAGGTCGACCGTCAACACTTCGATTCCCAGCGGCTCCGCCGCCAGACGGGCGAAGCGGGCGTCCGCCGGGTCCGAGTGGCAGGGCATGACGAGCCCCAGCACCCGCTCCCGGCCCACCGCCCGCACCGCGAGCGCGGCCACGGTGGCCGAGTCCACCCCGCCGGACAGCCCGACCACCAGCCCCCGCGCTCCGGCCCGGCGGACCTCGTCCGCCATCCAGCCCGAGATCCGCTCCGCCACCGCCGCCGCGTCCATGAACCTCGCCTCCCGGGCCTATTATTTCACGGTGGGGCGCGGCGGGCAACCAATTGTCAACTTCCCTGTCACAAGGCGGAGGACCACCCGGCGCGCCTACTCCTCCTCCGCCCACAGCACCGAGCTCAGGTACCGCTCGCCGGTGTCCGGGAGCACCACGACGATCTGCTTGCCCCGGTTCTCCGGCCGCTTCGCCACCTGCACGGCCGCCCAGGCCGCGGCGCCCGAGGAGATGCCGCAGAAGATGCCCTCCTCCCGGGTCAGCCGTCGCGCCATCTGGATGGCATCCTCGTTGGTGACCCGGATGACCTCGTCGACGACTTCCATGTTGAGCGTGTCGGGCTTGAATCCGGCACCGATGCCCTGGATCCTGTGCGGGCCGGGCTGGCCCCCGGACAGGACGGGCGAGTCCGCCGGCTCGACCGCGACCACGCGGAAGCCGGGCTTGCGGGCCTTGATGACCTCGCCCACCCCGGTGACCGTCCCGCCGGTGCCGACGCCGCCGACGAAGATGTCCACCCGGCCGTCCGTGTCCCGCCAGATCTCCTCGGCGGTCGTGCGCCGGTGGATCTCCGGGTTGGCCGGATTCTCGAACTGCTGCGGCATCCAGGCACCCGGATTCGCCTCCAGGATCTCCTGGGCCTTCCGGATGGCACCCTTCATGCCCTCCGCCCCGGGGGTCAGGACGACCTCGGCGCCGAACGCCCGCAGGATCCGGCGCCGCTCCAGGCTCACCGTGTCCGGCATGGTGACGATGAGCCGGTAGCCCTTGGCCGCGGCCATGAAGGCAAGGCCGATGCCGGTGTTGCCCGAGGTCGGCTCCACGATCAGCGTCTGGCCCGGACGGATGCGACCCTCGCGCTCGGCCGCCTCGACCATCGAGAAGGCGATCCGGTCCTTGACGCTGCTCGCCGGGTTGAAGAACTCGAGCTTGGCCAGCACCTCCGCCCCCGCGCCGTCCGTCACCCGGTTCAGGCGCACCAGGGGCGTGTTGCCGATCAGCTCCCAGATGTTACTGGCCACCTTCGGCCGCGTCCCGATGCTCACGTACGCTCCTCCTTGGGAACAGGAAAATTTCCGCCTGGAATCACGGTGTCTTCATTGTAACAGACACGGCCGGGGCCGTCAGGGGGAGGTTCGCCCGGCGAGACCGGAGGCGGACCCGACCCGTGCGCGCCAGCGGCCGCCCCCGGGGCGGGGCGGCCGCCGGCCTTCGTACGTACCCTGCTACACCCAGGCTGGATACGCTGCGATTCCGGGCACTCCGGCGACGGTCGGGTAGGCGGAAGGCACGGTGGCGACGGTCGTCACCGGCACGGCGTATTCGTAGACCCGGTACACCGTCGCGTTCGCCGCCGGGTAGTTCACTCCGCCCGGGACGATGAAGTTGTCGTTGGCCCCCGCCTGAGCCCCGATGAACGGGGAGAAGGCGGGCACGACGCCCGTCCCGTCCGGGAAACCGAAGAACCCAAACAACATCCGAGGGCACCCCCTTGGAGGTGAGCCCGCCCTTTCGGCTGTTTCCCCCCGGCCTCAGTCTATGGGGCGCCGGCGCGCGGGGTTACGGTCGACGGCGGCGCGAGGGTGCCGCCGAGCCAGAAGCTCTCGGGCACCTTCCCGGTGATGACCGTCTCGGCCAGGGGTAGTTCGGAGGTGACGGTCACCTCGCGGGTGACGAGCGGGATCACGACCCGCACGCGCGCGGTGAGCGCGAGGCTGACCACGTGCCGGGTCTGGTTGATCCCGGCCGCCTCGAACCGGTTGCGCACGTCCGCCGTGACGGCGCCCACGGGGACGAAGCGGACGGGCACCCCCGGCCCGAGTCCCGCGAGGAACGGGCTTCCGAAAAGGTCGCCCACCGGCAGGCGGAACGTCCGCTGCCCGATCCGCGCCAGCTCCGCCTGCAGCGCCCGCACGGCCCGGGCGGCGATCTCGTTCACCAGCGGGGTGTTGGTCTGGAGCACGGTGACGTTGCCCTGGGCGTCCGTCTCGTAGCGGACCAGGTCGGCGTACGACACCCCGCGCACGACCTGCCCGACCACCACCCGGTTCACCGCGTCCATGGCGATGGCCTGGGCCTGCATGTCCCCGACCGCCCGGATCACCGGATCGGCGACCCGGCCCCCGAGCCGGGCCAGGCCCCAGAGCACCGCTGCCGCCAGGAGCGCTCGCGCCGCCGGCCCCACCCGGGCCGCAAGCCGGCGCCGCCGGAAGCCCCGCATGCGCCTCCGCCCCTACCCTTCCGGTGGCAGCCAGGATATGCGCGCGCGGTCCCGAACGTTCCTGCCGGACGGGGCGCGGGTCAGCGCAGGACCACCCGGCCGTACCGCCGCTTTCCCGCCCGCACGACGAGCCCGTCGCGCACGGGCACGGGGGCGAGGGGGTCGGCGGCGCGCTCGCCGTCGAGGGTCACCCCACCCTGCTCGACCAGGCGCCGGGCCTCCGACGACGACTGCGCCAGGCCGAGGAGGACGAGGAGGCGGAAGAGCGGGAGGGTGCCCCCGGGCTCGAGGTCCTGCCGCCCCAGCGGCAGCTCCGGCAGATCGCCGGGAAGCTCCCGGCGCTGGAACACCGTGCGGAAGTGCTCCTCCGCCTGGCGGGCGGCCTCCTCGCCGTGGTACAGACGGACGATCTCCCGGGCCAGCTCCATCTTGAAGTCGCGGGGGTTGGCGCCGGCCGCCATCGCCGCCTCGATCTCCCGGACCCGGCTGACGGGTACCTCCGTGAAGTACGTCAGGTACCGGACGATGAGGGTGTCCGGGATGGACATGGTCTTCCCGTACATGTCCTCGGGACTGTCATTCAGGCCGATGTAGTTCCCGAGGCTCTTGGACATCTTCTCGACCCCGTCGAGCCCCTCGACGATGGGGGTCATCAGGCACACCTGCGGCTCCTGCCCCGCCTCGCGCTGGAGCTCGCGGCCCACCAGCAGGTTGAACCGCTGGTCCGTGCCCCCCAGTTCCACGTCGGCGCGCACGGCCACCGAGTCGGTCCCCTGCATGAGCGGGTAGAAGAACTCGTGGAGAAAAATGGGACGCCCCTCGGCGTAACGTTTTCCGAAGTCCTCCCGTTCCAGCATGCGGGCGACGGTCATCGTCGAGGCCAGCCGGATCACGTCCGCGAAGGTGAGGCCCGCCAGCCACTCGCTGTTGTACCGGACCTCCGTGCGCTCGATGTCCAGCCCCACCCGCCGGGCCTGCTCCAGGTAGGTGGCCGCGTTCGCCCGGGTCTCCTCCTGGGTGAGCTGGGGACGGGCCTCGTTGCGGCCGGTCGGGTCGCCCACCGTGGCCGTGTAGTCGCCGATGATCAGCACGGCCTGGTGGCCCAGGTCCTGGAACGCCTTCAGCTTGCGCAGCGGCACCGTGTGGCCCAGCGTCAGCTCCCGACCGGTGGGGTCGATGCCCAGCTTGACCCGGAGCGGCCGGCCGGTGCGGTAGGACTCCGCCAGCTTGCGCTCGAGCTCCTCGCGGCTCACCAGGTCCGCGACGCCGCGCAGGAGGTACTCCAGCTGCTCGTGGACGGGGCGAAACGGCATCCGAGTGCTCCTCCTTCGGCGGGATCCGGAGGTCATAGAGAAAGCCCGCCCCGCGGCGGGCGCTCTGGCAGGGCCAGGGGCCCCTGGCTGTTCTTGACTTGGCCTAGATTTTAGCATAGTCTCGGAGCGGCCCGCAAATGTTGTTCCGTCCCCCGGAACAGGACGCGGCCCGCGCGGGGCGAATCTCCATGACCATGGAGGTGCATCGGCCCGATGCCCACGAAGCCCGGCTCCCCGGGCGCCCGTCCCCGGCGCAGGAGGCCCCGGCGCCGCTTCTGGCGGTGGGTCGGGTACCTGTTCGTGTTCTTCTTCCTGGCGCTGATCGGCGGGACGGGCTACGCCGCCATGTACGTCCTGGAGCAGTACCGCGCCCTGCCCGCGGCCGGGCGGGTGGACCCGGAGCGCATGGTAGGGCCCCTGTCGACGATCATCTATGACCGCAACGGCAAGGAGCTGGCCGTCCTCACCGGCAAGGAGAACGAGAACCGCATCTACGTACCCCTCAAGGACATCCCCCGGCACGTGCAGGATGCCTTCATCGCCATCGAGGACGCCCGGTTCTGGCAGCACCGCGGCTTCGACCCCAGGCGCCTCGTGGCGGCGGCCTGGATCGACCTCAAGTACCTGGTCACCGGCAAGGGGGATATCCAGGGCGCCAGCACGATCACCCAGCAGTTCGTCAAGAACGCGTACAACCTGGACCGCGGGCGGAAGCTCTCCCGCAAGGTCCAGGAGCTCCTCCTCGCGATCCAGCTGGAGCGCAGCCTCTCAAAGGAAGAGATCCTCGAAGGTTACCTGAACGAGATCTACTTCGGCTATAACTTCTACGGCATCGGGGCGGCCGCCAAGGAGTACTTCGGCAAGCACCCGAAGGACCTCACGATCGCCGAGGCCGCCATGCTCGCCGGCATGGTCCAGGCCCCGGCGACCTACGACCCTTACAAGAACCCCGAGGCGGCGAAGGAGCGGCAGGAGATCGTCCTCGACCAGATGCTCCGCTGGGGCTTCATCACGCAGGAGCAGTGGCAGCAGGCCCGGGCCGAGAAGCTGCACCACCCCGGCCTGTCCCCGATCGTCCAGCCGCAGCGGCCGCAGGGGCCCGGTGCCCACTTCGTCGACTACGTGATCCGGGTCCTGACCGACGAGCAGGAGGCCCTCCGGTACGGCATCCAGCCGATGCAGGACAGCGAGCTCTTCCGGGGCGGGTACAAGATCTACACGACCTTCGACCCGCAGGTCCAGGCCATCGCCGACCGGGCCGTGGCCAAGGTGATGGACCCCCAGGTGGACAAGCGGTTCGCCATGCCGGCCGACAGGCGGGAGGACTGGATCCAGGTCGGCGTGGCGGTGGTGCGGCCCTCGACCGGGGAGATCCTGGCGCTGGTGGGCGGCCGGGATCACACGCGCATGCGCGAGCTCAACCGGGCGACCGACACCCTCCGGCAGCCAGGGTCGGCCATGAAGCCCCTGGCCGCCTACACACCGGCCGTCGAGCTCCTGGGGTGGGGTCCGGGCACGGTGATCGACGACGCGCCTTTCAAGGTCGATCCCGCCAGCCCGACCGGACTGTGGCCCCGGAACTACGACAACACCTACTGGGGCCTCATCCCCATGCGCCGGGCGATCGAGGCCTCCCGCAACGCGGCCGCCGTGCAGACGATCGCCAAGGTCGGCCCGGAGAAGGCCGTGGAGATCGCCTCCCTGCTCGGGATCCGGACCCTGGTGAAGGACGGCCCCCGCAACGACGTTCAGCTGGCCACGGCCCTGGGCGGGCTCACGCGGGGCGTGTCCGTGCTCGACATGACCCTCGCGTACTCCACCCTGGCGAACCTCGGGCTTCGGGTGGACCCGGTGATCGTCACCCGCATCGTCGACCGCGACGGGCAGGTGATCTTCGAGGCGAAGCCCCGCCGCCGCCAGGTGATCAAGGAGTCCACCGCCTGGCTGATGGTCGACATGATGAAGGGCGTGATCCGCCGCGGCACGGCCGCCGCGGCCACCAAAGGGCTCAACGGGTGGCCGGCGGCGGGCAAGACCGGGACGACGGAGAACAAGGCGGACGCGTGGTTCGTCGGGTTCACCCGGGACCTGGCCGTCGGCGTGTGGAACGGCTACGACAACCGGGAGGCGGAGAAGCCGCGCTCCCTGGAGTACGCGGGGGCCGACGCGCCCACCCGGATCTGGACCGAGATCATGCTGGCGGCACACCGTTCTCCGCCGGAGGACTGGCCGCGGCCTGCGAGCGTGATCCCGGTGGAGATCTGCGCCAAGACGGGCTTGCTGCCGAGCGCCATGTGCCCGCAGACCACCACCGAGTGGTTCGCCCGGGGCACGCAGCCCACGCAGCCGGA
The DNA here is from genome assembly GCF_025999835.1 of Caldinitratiruptor microaerophilus. Classification (NCBI taxonomy): domain Bacteria; kingdom Bacillati; phylum Bacillota; class Clostridia; order Eubacteriales; family Symbiobacteriaceae; genus Caldinitratiruptor; species Caldinitratiruptor microaerophilus. The sequence goes on from NZ_AP025628.1 coordinate 1,925,441, forward strand.
TTACCCCGGCTTCTGGACGGACCCCATCCCGGTGGTCAAGGAAGTGGTGCAGCAGCCCGACGGCTCCTCCAAGGAGGTCTGGCGCCGCTGGCAGCCGGGCTGCGCCGGCGTACCGGAGAACCGGAGCTTCCTGATCCGGCCGGACTTCCCGCGCAGCCCGAAGGATCCGAACAACCCGCGCTACCTGCCGCAGGACCTGTCGGAGACGGCGCCCACGGAGACCTGCACCCCCGTGATCCCGCCCGCGTGGCTGGGCGGGCCGCCCGGCTCCCAGCCCGGCTCCGGCAGCGAGCAGCCGGGCTGGCTGTTCCCGCAGGAGCCTGCTGAGCCGCCGGCGCAGGGGCCGGGTCAGGGGCCAGGTCAGGCGCCGGGCCACTCAGGCCAGCCGGGTCAGGCGTCGGGCGGCGCGGGCGAGGCGCCGGCCCAGCCGGAGCAGCCGCCGGGTACCGGCACGCAGCCGGGCGGCCAGTGACGGGGGGCGGGCGCGGGTGGTGATCCGGGACCCCATCCACGGGGACATCGACCTGACCGCCGAGGAGGCGCGGGTGCTCGACACCCGGGAGATGCAGCGCCTGCGGGGGATCAAGCAGCTCGGGACCGCCTACCTGGTGTACCCGGGCTGCACCCACACGCGCTTCGACCACTCGCTCGGCACCCTGGCGGCGGCCAGCCGGATCCTCGCGCACCTGGGGCGCAGCGGCTTCGACATCCCGGCCGCCGACGCCGCCCTCGTCCGCATGGCGGCTCTGGTGCACGACGTGACCCACGTGCCCTTCGGGCACACCTTCGAGGACGAGCGGGAGATCTTCCCGCGCCACGACGACGGCCACCGGACGGAGGCGTTCTTCGGCGACCGTTCCGAGCTCGGGCAGGTGCTGAAGGCCCTCGGCTTGCGCGATGGGGTCCTGGACCTCCTCTCCGGCCGGGGGCCGTCCCCGTGGATGGCCGAGGTGGTGTCCTCGACCGTCGACGCCGACCTCCTGGACTACCTCCGCCGCGACGCGTACTTCGCCGGGCTGCGGCGCGACTACGACGACCGCATCTTCTCCTACTTCACCCTCGACGGCGGGCACCTGGTCATGAACATGCTCCGGCACGGGCTGGAACGGCCGGACGCCCGGTCGGAGATCGTCCACCTCCTCCACCTGCGCTACTTCCTCACCGAGCGCGTGTACCTGCACCACACGAAGATCGCCGCGGGAGCCATGATCGCCAAGGCGGTGGAGATCGGGACCCGCACCTGGCTGACCGAGGAGCGGCTCTACACCCTCACGGACGAGCAGTTCCTGGACCTCCTGGCCGGCTTCCCCGATCCGGACGTGCAGGAACTCGCGGCACGCCTGCGGGCCCGCCGGCTGTACAAGCGGGCCTACGTGCTCTCCGGCCAGAGCCTGGGTGCGCAGCAGGCGCAGATCATCCAGCGCTTCAGCGGCCCCACCCGCGAGCACACGCAGCTGGAGGAGGCCATCGCCCGGCGGGCGAGGGTACGGCCGGCGGAGGTCATCCTGTACTGCCCCCGGGCCAGCTACATCAAGGAAGCGCAGGTACCCGTCCGGACGCGACAGGGGGTCCAGCCCCTGGCCGGGCTGGACTCCCCGCTGTCCGGCGACGTCGGCGCGCTGGCCCGGCAGTACGCCGACCTCTGGCGCCTGTACGTCTTCGCGCCGCCCGAGCGGGTGGAAGTGGTCCGCACCGCCGCCCGGGAGGTCTTCGGGCTGCCCAGCGAGTACGCCGGCAAGGCGGCCGCCGTCTAGTCAGACCCAGCGCGTCTCGATGGGCGGCGGGTTGCGCAGGGTGGAGAGAACGACGCAGTACTTCTCCACCTTCTCCCGAAGGGAGGCGAGTTGCTCCGGAGTAGCATCCGGGGCGACGACCTCGATGCGACTGCGGATCGCCTTGAAGCCGACGGGCGCAGAGGGGTCGATGCCCAAGGTTCCCTTCAGGTCGAGGTCGCCTTCCACGGCGACCTCGATCTTTTCCGCCCGGATCCCCATCGCCTCGGCCACCATCTGCGCGGTGAGCTGGGCGCAGGCGGCCAGCGCCCCCAGCAGCAGGTCGCCGGAGCAGGCGCCGGTCCCGGCGCCGCCGACCCCCGGATGGGCCTGGGCCTCGTAGATCGCCCGGCCGAGGTCGACGTGGCAGCTGATGGGGACACCGGCCTGGCTGCCCCGGGCGGTGATCGTGACGACGGCCGCGTCGGGTTGCTCGCGGTAGAGGGTCTTGAGCGGCCGCGGCCGCTGCCGCTCCCGCAGGTTGAAGGACAAGGCGCTTGCCTCCCCTCGAATGGCGTTTGCTTCAGTCCGCAGCGGTGTCCCACTCGCCCAGCAGTTCCGCCAGGACCCGGCCCCTCAGGGAGGTCAGCTGGGGGGAGTGCCGGCTGCGGGGATGGGGAAGCTCGACAGGGATCTCGCACCGGATCCGCCCGGGCCGCGGGCTCATCACCACCACCCGGTCGGCCAGGTAGACGGCCTCGTCCACGTCGTGGGTGACCAGGAGCATCGTGGTGCCCCGAGTCCGGACGACCCGCAGCAGCATCTCCTGGAGCCGCATGCGGGTCAGGGCGTCGACAGCGCTAAAGGGTTCGTCGAGGAGGAGCAGTTCCGGGTGGTGGAAGAGCCCCCGGGCGATGGCGACCCGCTGGGCCATGCCGCCGGAAAGCTGCTTGGGGAGGGCGTCGAGGAAGTCACCGAGCCCCATCTCGACCACGAGCTCGGCCACCTGGGCCCGCAGCGCGGGTACGAGCCGCCGCCCCAGGGCGATGTTCTCCGCCACCGTCAACCAAGGCATGAGCCGGGGCTCCTGGAACACGACCCCCACTGCCGGGTGGGGTCCGCGGACCGGCGTGCCGGCGACGGCCACCGTGCCGCCCTGGACGGTCTCCAGCCCTGCGGCGATGCGGAGCAGGGTGCTCTTGCCGCAGCCGCTGGGGCCGACCAGGCAGACCACCTCGCCGGCCCGTACGGTCAGATCGACCCCGCGCAGGACCTCGAGCTCGCCGAACCACTTGGAGAGCCCCTGGACCGTGAGCACCTCACGCATCGGCCTTCGCCTCCTTCAGGCTGTCGCGCCAGCGCAGGAGCCGGTTCTCGAGCACCTTCAGGATGCCGTCGAAGAACTTCCCCAGGAGTGCGAGCAGGAGGATCGCCCCCAGCACGATGTCAGCCCGGGAGAGCTCACGGCCGTCGGTGAGCAGGAAGCCGAGGCCCCGGGTGCCGGCGATCAGCTCGGCGGCCACGAGGAAGAGCCAGGCCATGTTCATCCCCGCCCGCAGTCCGGTCAGGGCTGAGGGCAGGGCGCCGGGGAGCAGGATGTGGCGGATGATCTGAAGCTGCGACAAACCCTGGACGCGGCCCACCTCGACCAGCTTGCGGTCGATCCCGTGGATGCCGGCGACGAGGTTGAGGTAGAACGGGAAGAAGGCGCCGATGGCGATGAGGGTCACCTTGGGCGCCTCGTCGATGCCCATCCAGAGGAGCAGGAGCGGCACCCAGGCGAGCGAGGGAATGCCGCGGATGGCCTGAAGGGTTGGATCGAGGAGACGCTCCGCCCGTGGGCTGAGGCCCACCGCCACGGCGGCGGGCAGGGCGAGCGCGACGCCGGCGCTGAATCCGGCGAGCACCCGCATGACGCTGACCGCCACATGGGTGACCAGTTCGCCCGAGAGGAGCGCGCTGGCAAGGTACGCCACGACGGCGCTGGGCGGCGGGAGGAGGTAGGCCTGTACGAGCCCGGCGCGGCTGGCGGTCTCCCAGAGGGCGAGCAGGACGACGGGAACGATGAACGCTTCGGCCCGTCCGGCCCGCCGGAGACGGGCGCCGGTGCGTACGGCAGGGCGTGTCACCATGACCTGAGCCACCGTGTCTTCCCCCTTTCCGTCCGGGACGGCCGTCCCCCGGGGTCTTCCTGGCACCGCAGGCGCCACGGCCCTACGGCTGGACGACGGCCCGGGCGAACTCGGGCCGGATGAGTTCGCCGATGACCTTCTCCGGGTCCACACCCGGCTTGATGAGGCCTTCTTTCACCAGGATGCGGCTGGCGGCCGCCAGGCCCCTGCGGTGCTCCTCGCCGGGGATGGGGTTCCGGAAGTCGTTGCGTGTCAAGACCTGCCGTGCGACCTCCGGACTCATCTTGGCCTGCTCCGCCAGGATGCGGGCCGTCTCCTCAGGATGCTCGAGTGCCCACCGGCGCGCCCTCTCGTACACCTTGAGGACCCGCTTGACGATTTCAGGGTAACGGTCCGCGTAGGACTGCCGGACGTTCAGGAACCCGTAGGTGTTGAAGTCCGGGTTGCGGAAGAACAACCGGGCGCCGCTTTCGAGGTTGGCTTGCGCCATGTGCGGGTCCAGGCCGGCCCAGGCGTCGACCTCACCCCGGTCCAGGGCGGCCTTGCCGTCCGGGTGCTGCAGGTGCACCAGCTCGATGTCGCTCTGACTGAGGCCCGCGGTATCCAGTGCCCGCAGGAGAAAGATGTAGGGGTCGGTCCCCTTGGTAGCGGCGACCTTCTTGCCCTTCAGGTCGGCCACAGTGCGGATCGGGCTGTCCTTGCGGGTGACCAGGGCCGTCCACTCCGGCTTGGAGTAGATGTAGACCACCTGCAGGGGAATCCCGTTGGAACGGGCCAGGAGGGCGGCGGCGCCCGCAGTCGACGTGAAGTCGGCGCTCTCGCTGGCCAGGTACTCGATCGCCTTGTTGCTGCCCAGACTGAGCACCCACTTGACCGGCAGCCCGTCGGCCTGGAACTCTTCCTCCATCCAGCCGTGGTGCTTGATCACGAGGCTCAGCGGCGAGTAGTAGGCGTAGTCGAGGCGGATCTCGGGAGGCCTGGCGGCTGCGCCGCCGGAACGGCCGCACCCGACGGCGGCGACAAGGGCGAGGACGACCACCAGCACGGGCAGCACGACGCGTTTCATGGGGGGACAGCCCTCCTGTGTCGGGCGGACCCGGTGTGCATTCCGGCCGAACGGCAGCGGGCCTCCCCGGCGGGGAGGCCCGCTCTGTAGCCGGCAGGCCGCCCTCTTATCTCCCGGGATGTCCGGTGGAGTTGGCACCTTCGCGGGGGCGCGCCATCCCCGCGGGTTGCCGGGCTTCATCGGGCCAGTTCCCTCCGCCGCTCTGGATAAGAGGCGTCTTCACCTGTCACTCGTGAGTCCGCGCTTGTGGGTTGCGAGTCGTGAGTTTTGAGTTGTCGCTATGGCCAGAGTCTAGCAGGGAGCCCTTGGAGGGTCAATATGGTGTTCTACAAAAATAGGACACTTTTTCCTCCCAACGAAGGAAACGCGGGGCCCCGCCCCGGCGCAGGCGGCAGGCGGCGCCGGAGGGCCCGGATCTGCTCCACGTCGTGAGCGGGTCCCCGCCCGCCCCGAATCAGGGTTCTTGCAACGTGGCCACCGTCACGCCGTCGCCGCCCTCGCCGACCCCGCCGAGGCGGAAGGAGACGACCGCGGGGTGCTCCCGCAGGTAACGCTGCACGGCCTGGCGCAGCGCGCCGGTGCCCTTGCCGTGGATGATCCGCACGTGCGTCGCCCCGGCGAGCAGGGCGTCGTCGAGGTACTTGTCGATCCGGCGGAGGGCGTCGGCCGTCGTGAGCCCGCGCAGGTCGAGCTCCGTGGAGAACCCGGCGCGGACCCCGGCGGCCTCGGGGCGGGGCCGGGCCGGCGCGGGCGCAGGAGGCGCCGCCGGGGCCGGTGCAGCCGCCCGCAGGAGGTCCGAGACGGGGACGCGCAGCTTGAGCACGCCGGCCTGCACCGTCACCTGCCCCTCCACGTCGGGCGGGGACAGGACCGTGGCGGTCACGTTCATCGAGCGGACGTAGACGGTCTCGCCCGGCCGGAGGTCGGGCGGTGGCCCCGCCTCCGGGCTTCCCGCCAGCGGATCGACTGCGGCAGGGCCGGCGGCGTCCGCCGCCGGCTCAAGGCTGCGGGTCCGTCCGCTCAGGGCCCGCAGGCGCTCCCGCGCGGCGGCGATGGCCCGCTCCTGCTCGCGCGCCGCCTGCTGGCGGCGGGCCGCGCGGAGCTCGTCCAGGATCTCCTCCGCCTCGCGCCGGACCGCCGCCAGGAGGCTGGCAGCTTCGGCGCGGGCCTTCTCCAGGATCTCCTGCTCCCGCTCGCGGGTGCGGGCCAGGCGCTCGCGCGCGTCCCGCTGCAGGCGTTCCGCCTCGGCCCGGGCAGCCCGGGCCGCCTCCCGTTCCCGCTCCGCCTCGATCCGCGCCGCCTGGACGTGGGCGAGCAGGCGCTCCACCGTGTCCTCCTCCCGGCTGAGGAAGCTGCGGGCGCGTTCGACGAGGGAAGGGGCGATCCCGAGCCGCAGCGCGATCTCGAACGCCTGTGACGCCCCCGGCGTGCCGATCTGGAGGCGGTACGTGGGCCGGAGGGTCTCGAGGTCGAATTCCACCGAGGCGTTCTCCACCCGGTCGCGGTGGAACGCGAAGGCCTTCAGCTCCGGGTAGTGGGTGGTGGCCACGGCGAGCGCCCCGCGGGCCTGGAGGTGCTCGAGGATCGCCATGGCCAGGGCGGCGCCCTCGGTCGGGTCCGTGCCCGCGCCCAGCTCGTCGAGGAGGACGAGGGCACCCGGCTGCAGCTCCGCCAGGATGCCGGCGATGGCCCCCATGTGGGAGCTGAAGGTGGACAGGCTCGCTTCGATCGACTGCTCGTCGCCGATGTCCGCGAAGACCTGCGAGAACACCCCGAGCTCCGTGCCGGGGGCGGCCGGCACGTGCAGGCCCGCCTGGGCCATGAGGCAGAAGAGGCCGATCGTCTTCAGGGTCACGGTTTTGCCGCCGGTGTTCGGCCCCGTGATGACCAGGACGTCGAAGTCGCGGCCCAGGTGCACGTCGATGGGGACGGGCTCGACGGGCAGGAGCGGGTGCCGGCCGCGGACGATCGCCACCTCGGGGCGGTCGGAGAGCACAGGCTCCACGGCGTCGAGGTCCCGGCTCAGGAGCGCCTTGGCGGCGCAGAAGTCGAGGTGCGCGAGGGCCTCGAGGGTCGTGGTCCAGGCGTCGGCGTCCTGTGCGATGAGCCCCGTCAGGCGGGCCAGGATGCGGGCGATCTCCTCCCGCTCGTCGAGGGCCAGGCGCTTGAGGTCGTTGCCCAGGTCGACCACGGCGAAGGGCTCGATGAACAGCGTGGAGCCGCTCTGGGACTGGTCGTGCACGACCCCGGGCACCTGCGAGCGGTATTCGACCTTGACCGGCAGCACGTAGCGATCGTCCCGGATGGTGACGATGGGTTCCTGCAGGTAGAGCCGCATCGACGGGTTCCGGACGAGGGTCTCCAGGCGCTCCCGGATCCGGTTCTGGAGGATCCGCATCTCCCGGCGGATGCGGGCCAGCTCCGGGCTGGCGGCGTCGGCCACCTCGCCCTCCTCCGTGATCGACCGCCGGATCTCGGCCTCGGTCGCGGCGAAGTCTCCCAGCTGGGCCCCGTAGGCGGCCAGGGTCGGGGCCGTGGCCTGGTGCTCGGCCAGCTGGCGGCGCAGGCGGCGGGCGGCCGCAGCGGTGTCTGCCACGTCGAGGAGCTCGGCCGGCTCCAGCGGCGCCCCCAGGATGGCGCGCCGCACCGCCTGGCGCAGGTCACGGACCCCGCCCAGGTTCAGGCCGGCGCCGCGGTCCAGGAGCGCCCGCGCCTCCGACGTCTCCCGCAGCCGGTGGGCCACCTCGAGGGGGTCCGGCGACGGCTGCAGAGCCGCGCAGATCGCCTTGCCGGCCGCGGTCTGCGCCCGGGCCGTCAGGAGCGCTCGAATCCGGTCGAATTCCAGCGTGCGGAGCGCGCGCTCGTTCACTTCGGAGCCGTCACGTCCCTTCCGGGCCGGGGGAGCCCCGGCCCCTTGCATTATGTACGCGCCGGCCGCGCCGGCGCAACCGGAAGACTCGCTCCGCTCGGGCCGGCAGCCGTGGAGGGACCGGCGTTGGCACCGTCGAACCCTCCTGTCGTGCACCTGCCAGGTGCACCACCTGGAGACGAGGAGGCCGGTCGATGGCACTCGCCGTCACGTTCGAGCCGTACCGCCCGGTCGTACTCCTGCACGCTTTCCCCTTGAACCGGACGATGTGGTCCCCGCAGGTCGAAACCCTCGAGGCGGCCGGTTTCAGCCCGCTGGCTCCGGATCTGCCCGGCTTCGGCGAGAGCCGGGCGGTGCGCGCGCAGAGCCTGGACGGCTTCGCGGCGGCGGTGCTGGAGACACTCGACCGGTACGGGATCCGGCGGGCTGCCTTCGTGGGGCTCAGCATGGGCGGGTACGTGCTGTTCCGCATCTGGGAGCGGGCACCGGAGCGGGTGCTTGCCCTGGTGCTGGCCGATACCCGCGCCGAGCCGGACGCGCCGGAAGCCCGGGAGCGCCGTCTCCTCCAGGCGAGCCAGGTCGAGGCGCAGGGCCCGGCGGCCATCGCCGACGGGTTCGTGCAGGGAGCCCTCGGAGCCACCACGCACCGCGCCCGCGCCGGCGTGACCCTCCGGGTGCGCGACCTGGTGCTGGGCGCGCCGCGCGAGGGCGTGGTGCAGGCCCTTCACGCACTCGCCGGGCGCCCCGACTCCCGGCCGCTTCTCCCGGGGATCCGTGTCCCGACGCTCATCCTCGTCGGCGACGAGGACACCCTGACACCGCCCGACGCCTCCCGTGCGATGGCCGCCGCGATCCCGGGCTCAGTGCTGAAGGTCCTCCCGGGCGCGGGACACCTCGCCAACCTCGAAGACCCGGGGGCGTTCAACGGGGCGCTGCTCGACTTCCTGGGCACCGTCCGCTGGCACTGACCCGTCAGGCGGCCGCCGTTCCGGGGGCGGCGGAGGCTTGCACTGCTCCTGGGCCACGTCGGCCCGGGTCGCCGGGCGGGCCGCCTCGCGCAGGACCACGCTCACCCCGCCGGTCGGTTCGAGCCACGCCTCCTCCACGTCGCTGAGGCGCAGGACCTGTTGCATGCGGAGCGCGGCGGCGAGGTCGCCGAGGCTGACGCGCTCCCGTCGCAGGTTGTCGAGCAGGATCCGGCCGTCCTTCACCAGCAGGGTGGGACGGCCTTCCGTCACGTCCTCCACCTTCCGGAAGCGCAGATTCAGGGTGGTGAGGAGGACGTGCAGGCCCCCGAGGATCAGGACCGGCACGATCCCGTGCAGCATGTTGCCGTCGGCCTCGGTGATCGGGATCGAGGCGACCTCGCTGATCATGATGACGAGGGCCAGGTCGAACGGCGCCATGGCTGCGACCGTCCGCTTGCCCGTCCAGCGCATGACCGCCAGGACCAGGAAGAACAGCACGGTGGTACGGAAGGTCAGTCGTGGCAGGTCTGCCAGAAGCTCCGGCAACCACCGGTCCACCGGCGGCACCCCCCGCCGGACCCTTTCCCCGGGTGTGCTCGTCCTGTTAGCGTACCCCCGGGTGGGCAGGCTTCAAGCAGGCCGGCAGGCCCGGCCGCCGAGGGCAAGAAAAAGGCGCCCGGCCTGCTGTGACACCGGGCGCAGGGCAATCGGACCGTGGTGGGGGAACCTGACGGGCTGGAAGCCCTCGCGACGGGGGGGACCACCACGGCCCGGGGTTCGACCCCGCAGTGCGCGGGACGTACCCTGTCATGAATTTACCATACACGCCATGTGTTGTCCAGCCATGATCATCCGGAATCTCCCAGCACCGTTCGGGACAACCAGGTGACATCATCCTGCCCCGGTCCGCGCGGGCTTCGGTTCGCCGGGTCCGGTGGCTGCCGCCAGCCCGGACGCGCCCTCGGAAACTGCCGCGGCCCGAGCCTCGATGAAGCTGCGCACGAGGTGGGCGAGGCTGCGAGGGGGAATGCCTTCCCGCAGGGCCAGGTGGAGGGTCTCGATGTACGCCTCCGCCTCGGGGTGGGCCAGGAGCAGCCGCAGCACGTCGACGCCCGGCGGCATCTCCCCCCTCTTCAGGAGCCCTTCCGGGATGCCTGTCTCCTCGCAGAGCCGCGCAAGGAGGGTGTCCGGTATCTCGGTCCGTCCGGCCAGCATGTCCCGGAGCTGATCGGCCGGGACCCGGAAGTAGGCCGCCAGGCGGTCCGGTGCGAACTCCGGGTAGCCCTCCTCCATCATCCAGGTGATGATCTGCCGCAGGCGAAGCCCGGGCCGGTCGAGGTCCCGGAACGCCTGCAGTTCCGCAGGCTTGAGCCGCGCCATCTTCAGCCGGAGGACCCGTCCGGTCTCGGGGGGCACCCGCCCCAGGAGGTAGTCGACCGACACCCCGAAGTGGCGCGCCAGCGCCACCAGGTGCTCCGCCCGCACCCGGTCGAAGCTCTTGTGCTCCCGCTCCAGCGCCCCGATGTAGCTGTAGTGCAGTCCAACCGCCCGCTCCACGTCACGCAGGCTCTGCCGCTGCGACTCTCGTACCATCCGAAGGCGCTGACCCGGGCTGAGCACGGGTCCACACCTCCCGAAGCGGTTTCCCGGATTCCGATGGAATGCGATTCCATGCTACTTCAACCAAGACCCGAAGTCAACTTGGGGTAGCTAACTATTGCGAACTGGCTACTTCTTCGGCTGACAGCCGGCGCCGCGGTCACGGGCCAGGGAGGCCGCCGTGCACCGCTCACCCTGACGCCGCCCGTTCCCACTCCACGTAGAGTCGCTCGAGCTCACGCTCCAGCGCCTGGTAACGGGCGGCGATCTCGCGCCCTCGCGGGCTGCGGTACGTGTCCGGGTCGGCCAGGCGGGCGGCCAGTTCGTCCCTCTCCGCCTCGAGGCGGGCAATCTCCGTCTCCAGCCGGCGGACCTCAGCCTGGCGGGCGGCCTCGGCCCGCCGCCGCTCCCGCGGAGTGGCGTGCGGGGGGCCATCCCCGGCGGCGCCGCGGCCCGGGCCTGCCGCCGCAGGCTCCCGCGGCTGGCCGGCCGGGGCACTCGCGGGGGCGGCCGCCGCCTGCGCGGCCGCCTGCGCCTCGCGGTAGGCCGTGTAGTTGCCCGGATGGTCGGTCACTGCCCCATCGGCGAACGCCCAGACGCGCGTCGCCAGCCGGTCGATGAAGTACCGGTCGTGGCTGACGAACAGGATCGTCCCGGGGAAGACCTGCAGGGCCTCCTCCAGGGCCTGGCGCGCATCGGCGTCGAGGTGGTTCGTGGGCTCGTCGAGGAGCAGCGTGTTCGCGCCGGACAGCACGAGCCGGGCCAGCCGGAGACGGCTCCGCTCGCCGCCCGACAGCACGCCCACCGGACGCTCCACGTCCTCGCCCCGGAACAGGAAGCGGGCGAGCAGCGACCGGGCCTCGAACACGGTCATCCCCGGCAGCTGCAGGATGGTCTGGAGAACCGTGCGGCCGGGGTCCAGGTCGTCCAGGTCCTGCGCGAAGTACCCCCTCCGCACCCCGACGCCCCACCACACCCGACCGGCGGAGGGCGCCTCGAGCCCGTGGAGGATCCGCAGGAACGTCGTCTTGCCTGCCCCGTTCGGACCCACCAGCGCGACGCGCTCCCCGCGCCGCACCCGGAGGGTGACGTCGCGGAACAGCACGCGGTCGCCGACGGCGCGGGCAAGGTCCCGGACCACGAGCACCTCCTCGGCGCTCTCGTGGCGGGGACCGAACTGCAGGCGCAGGCCCGGCCGGGCGACCGGCGGGGGCGGGGTGCCCTCCTCTTCCAGGCGCGCCAGGGCGCGCTCGCGGCTCTTCGCCTGCCGTGCCCGGCTGCCGGCCTGGTAGCGGCGGATGAAGGCCTCGAGGCGCTGCCGCTCCTCCTCCCGGCGGCGCCAGGCCGCCTCCTCCTGGCGCAGCCGCGCCTCCCGGGCTTCGAGGTAGGCCGAGTAGTTCCCGCGGTAGTACGTGCTCCGCCCTGCTCGCAGCTCGAGCACCGCCCCGGCCACGGAATCGAGGAGGTAGCGGTCGTGCGACACGATCACCGCCGCCGCCCGGGAGACGCGCAGATAGCCCTCCAGCCACTCCACGGCCGCCAGGTCCAGGTGATTCGTGGGCTCGTCGAGCAGCAGGAGGTCCGGCTCGGCCAGCAGCACCTTCGCCAGGCCCAGGCGGACCCGCTGCCCACCGGAAAGCGCCCGTACCGGCAAGGACAGGTCGGGCTCCCGGAACCCGAGGCCGAACAGGACCGACCGCACGCGGGCCGGAGCCGCGTACCCGCCAGCGGCCTCGAAGCGGGCCAGGAGGTGGTCGTACTCCGCCGTCACCTCCCGCAGCGCCCGCCCCGCGGCCGCGGCGCTGGCCATCTCGGCCTCCAGGTCCCGCAGCCGCCCCTCCCACCCCCAGATGTGCGACAGCGCGCGGGCCGCTTCCTCGGCGACGGCCCGGTCCGACGGAGGGACCGCCTCCTGGGCCAGGTAGCCCACCCGGCAGCCGGGGGCCACGACGACCCGCCCCGAGGCGGGCTCCGCCTGCCCCGCCAGGGTGCGCAGGAGCGTCGACTTGCCGGCCCCGTTGGGGCCCACGACGGCCAGCCGCTCGCCGCGGTTCAGGACGAAGGAGACGCCGGTCAGCAGGCGCTGTCCGCCCGCGTCACAGGCCAGGTCCTGGACGGTGAGAACGGCCAACGATCCACCCCCCGTGCCGGACGGGCCGTGCAGCCATGGCGACCCTAAGCCCGCATCTGGGCGCCGATCCGGGTCAGGGCGGCGCGGATCCGCGCCATCGCCTCCTCCACCTCGGCGTCGGTCAGCGTGCGCTCGGGCGACCGGAAGGTGAGCGAGAACGCCAGGCTGCGCCGGCCCGGCGGGACAGGCTCGCCCTCGTAGACGTCGAAGAGCCGCACGTCCTCCAGGAGGTCGCCGCCCGAGTCCTGGATGACCCCGGCCACGGCCCCTGCCGGCACCGTCCGGTCGAGCACGAGCGCCAGGTCCCGGGTCACCGCCGGGAAGCGCGGCACCGGCCGGTACGTCCGCAGCGCCGGCACCTGGGCGGCAACGGGATCGAGGTCGACCTCCGCGGCCACCGGGCGTCCCGGCAGATCCCACGCCGCGGCGACGAGCGGGTGCACCTCGCCCAGGACGCCGGCGGGCCTCCCGCCGATCAGCAGCCGGGCGCTGCGCCCCGGGTGCAGCCACGGGACCCCGGCGCCCTCCACCACGGTCGCCGCCACGCCGACGCTGGAGAGGGCGTGCAGGAGCACCCCCTTCAGCCAGTAGAAGTCCGCCGGGCGCTCGGGGTGGTTCCATCCCACCGGCACGGCGAGGCCGTGGGCGGCGATACCGATCCGGAGGTCCTCCACGGCGGGCGACCGCGCCGGGTCGGGCTCCCCTGCCTGCGCGCCGGCGTCCGCCGGCCGGTACACCCGGGCGATCTCGAAGACGGCCAGGTCGCGCACCTGCCGGTACACATTGTACTGGAGCACGTCCAAAAGGGAGGGCACCAGCAGCGTGCGCAGGACGGAGCGCTCCTCGTAGAGCGGGTTCTGGACCGTGAGGACGCGGCGGGCCGGGTCGTCGGGGGCGAGGCGCAGCCGGTCCAGCACCGCCGGCGAGGTGAGGCTGTGGGTGAGCACCTCGTCCAGGCCGGCGCCGGCCAGCGCCCGCCGGAGGGCCAGCACGATCTCCTGCCGGCGGCTGCGGGAACCCCGCACGGCCGGTCCCCGGGGAAGGGTGGGTTCGATCCGGTCGTAGCCGTGCTGGCGTGCCACCTCTTCGGCCAGGTCGTCCTCGATGGCCAGGTCCGGACGGCGGGTGGGGACGACCGCCACGAGGAGCCCGGCCTCGTCCGCCGCCCAGCGCCGCACGGTCTCGCCGGCCCGGAGGATCTCCCCGCGCGCGGCCGCCGCCCAGGTCCGGTAGGCGACGTCGTCGGCCGGCACGGGGCTGACCGCGTGCATGGCGGCCCACACGGGCAGCTCGTCCGCCGGGTCGGAGGGGTCGGCGACCTCGGACGCGACGCCGCGGGCCGCTCCGGCGCCGCCGCCCACCCCCTGCTGCTCCGGTCGCAGGTCGGGCATCGCGCCCGCGGCCTCGAGCCGCGGCAGGTCGAAGAGCATCAGGTCCTCGCCCGGCAGCACCACCAGCCCGAGGCGGCGCAGGTAGCCGGCCGCCTCGTCGAGCGAGAGTGGCAGCCCGAGCACGGTCCGCAGCCGCCGCAGCCGCAGGGGGATCACCCGGGGAACGAAGGGCCGGGGGTACACGTCGAGCACCCCGGGCACGACCCGCCCGCCGGCGATCTCCGCCAGGAGCTGCGCCGCCCGGTCGAGGGCCCGCACCACGCCGGAGGGGTCGACGCCCTTGGTGAAGCGGGCGGACGCCTCGGAGGGAAGTCCGTATCGCCGGCTCGTCCGCCGGTTGTTGATGCCGTCGAACACGGCGGCCTCGAGGAACACGTTCGTGGTCGACTCGGTGACCTCCGAGTCCTCGCCGCCCATCACGCCGGCGATGACCTGCGGCCGCTCGGCGTCGGCGATCACCAGCACGTCCGGGTCGAGCACCCGCTCCTGCCCGTCCAGGGTGACGATCCGCTCGCCGGGCCGGGCCCGCCGGGCGATGATCTGCTTCCCGCCGATCCGGTCGTAGTTGAAGGCGTGGAGCGGCTGGCCGAGCTCCATCATGACGAAGTTCGTGACGTCGACCACGTTGTTGATCGGCCGCATCCCGGCCGCCCGGATGCGCCGCTGGAGCCACGCCGGCGAAGGGCCGACCTTCACGCCGGTGACGAGCCGGCCGGCGTACCGCGGGCAGAGGTCGGGGTCGTCGATGCGGATGGCGATGTAGTCGGCGATGTGGCCGTCCCCGTCCTCGCGGAGCGTGATCTCCGGCCACCGCACGGCCCGGCCGGTGAGGGCGGCGTACTCGATCGCCACCCCGATCATGGACTGGCAGTGCGAGGCGTAGTTCGTCGTCAGCTCCAGCTCCAGGACCGTGTCGTCCAGGCCGAGGAGGGCGCGGCAGTCCGCGCCGACCGGGACGTCGGGGGGCAGGATCAGGATCCGGTCGCCGCCCTCCGGGATGCCGAGCTCCTCCGGGGAGCACAGCATCCCCTCCGACTTCACCCCCCGGAACTCGGCCACCCCGATCTCCCGCCCGCCGGCGATGCGGGCGCCCGGCACGGCCACCGGCACCCGGTCGCCCTCCCGGACGTTCGTGGCCCCGGTGACGATCTGGAGGCGCCGCCCCGCCCCCACGTCGACGGTGCAGACGAAGAGGTTCGGGGCGGAGGGGTGGCGCTCCACCGCCTCGACGTGGCCGGCCACGACCCCGCGCACGTCGGGGTCGGGCCCCTGGACGCCCTCCACCGCCAGGCCCACCCCGGTCAGCCGGCCGGCCACCTCGGCCGGCGGCTCGGCGACGTCCACGTAATCCCTGAGCCAGTCCAGTGAGACCCGCATCCCGCCGCCCTCCTAGAACTGCCGGACGAAGCGCATGTCGCCGGCGATGAAGTGCCGGAGGTCGTCGACCCCGTACAGGATCATCGCCACCCGCTCGATGCCCATCCCGAAGGCGAAGCCGGTGACCTCGTCCGGGTCGTAGCCGCCGTTGCGCAGGACCGTGGGGTGAACCATGCCCGAGCCCAGGATCTCGATCCACCCCGTCTCCTTGCACACCCGGCAGCCGCTGCCGCCGCAGAACGGGCAGGAGACGTCGACCTCGGCGCTCGGCTCCGTGAAGGGGAAGTACGACGGGCGCATCCGCACGCGGGAGTCGGGCCCGAACAGCCCCCGCGCCATCTCCAGGAGCGTTCCCTTCAGGTCGCCCATGCTGATGCCCCGGTCGACCACCAGGCCCTCCACCTGGTGGAACATCGACAGGTGGGTGGCGTCCTCCGTGTCCCGCCGGAACACGCGGCCGGGGACGATGATGCGCACGGGCAGCCGGGGGGCCACCTGCTGCATGTAGCGCACCTGGGTGTTGGAGGTATGGGTGCGCAGGAGCACGTCCTCGCCTTCGATGAAGAGACTGTCCTGCGCGTCCCGGGCCGGGTGCCCCTTGGGGATGTTGAGCGCCTCAAAGTTGTACCAGTCCGTCTCCACCTCGGGGCCCTCCGCCACCTCGTAGCCCATGCCGATGAAGATGTCCTCGATCCGCTCCCAGACCTGCCGGAGCAGGTGGAGGTGTCCCCGGGGCACGGGTGTGCCGGGCAGCGTGACGTCGATCCGTTCCGCCTCCAGCCGGGCCGCCAGCTCGACCTCCTGAAGCACCCGCTCCCGCTCGGCCAGCGCCGCCTCGATGGCTGCCCTCGCCTCGTTGGCGGCGGCCCCGAGCGTCCGCCGCACGTCGGGCGGCAGCCGGCCGATCTGCCCGAGCAGCCGGCTCAGCTCGGACTTCTTGCCCAGGTAGCGCACCCGCAACTCCCGCAGCTCGGCCGTCGACCCGGCCGACTGCACCGCGGCCAGCGCCTCCGCCCGGATGCGCCCGACCTCGTCCATTCTCGCTCGCCCTCCGCTCTGCGCTGCTGCCGGTCCCGCCGGTGGGCCGGCACCGCGAGAACGCTCCCGTCCCCATGGGACGGGAGCGTTCTCCCGCGGTACCACCCATGTTAGGCCCTCGCGGACCTCCCTCGTCGCAGGCGCCAGCACCCGCAGGCGCTCCGCCCTCCCCGCTAACGCCGGGGCTACGGCCGCACCTACGCACGGGCCGCCAGCGGCGCTGCCCGCTTCAGCACGGCTGCTCGGGAGGGAACTTCCCCCTGCCGGCGGAGCGAGGGCTTGCAGCCACGGCCCCCGTCTCTGGACACCGCCCCTGCAGGCGTACTTTCCTCCGTCATCGCCGGTTCACAAAACAGGTGCGGGGCGCCCGGCACCCCGCCTCGCCCGCCGGCTCCGGCGGTCGGCTCCATGTAGTCCTGATCTTACCACAACCCTACTGGAGTGTGAAGCGCTTGTAGAGGAGGTAGGCGATGACCGAACCCGTCCGGAGGAAGAGGTCCCAAAAGACCTGGGCTGGCGTCAGCGGTACCACTCCCTTTCCAGCAGGGTTTGGACTTGTCTGACACCGGGCATTGTACCACAGCCCGCCTCCGAGGCGCAACGGAGAGGCCTCCCGCACGGGGCGAGCCGGCGCTACCTCCCACGGTGCGTGAAGCGGCGGTACGCCGAACGGCATGCGGTCGGCGCAGGCCGAACGGCCCCCGTCCCGCCCGCACGTTCACCCTCCCCGCTGGCGAAGCGCCTCGTACAGGAGCAGTGTACCGGCGATGGCGGCGTTCAGGCTTTCCGCCTCCCCGGGCATGGGGATCCGGACAGTCCCGCCGGCGGCCCGGCGGAAGGCCGGCGACGGCCCCCGGGCCTCGCTGCCCACGACGAGGGCGAGGGGGCGCCGCCAGTCGACCTCCCAGGGCAGCCGCTCGCCCCGGGCGTCGGCCACCACGATGGGCACGCCGGCCTGCCGCAGCCGGGCGACCACCGCCTCCGGGTCCGGCTCGACGGCCACCGGAAGCCGGAACAGGCCGCCCATGGCGGCCCGGACGACCTTCGGCGCCCACGGGTCGGCCGCCCCGCCGGTGGCCACGAGCCCGGCAGCGCCCAGGGCGTGCGCCGACCGCACCAGCGTGCCGAGGTTTCCCGGGTCCTGCAGCCCGTCGGCGACCACGAGCGGGCCGGCCGCACGGCGCGCCCGGTCGCCCGGCGGCGCAGCCAGAGCGACTGATGCGACGAGCTCCTCGAGGGTGCGCCCCGGGATGCGGAACACGGCCAGGAGCCCCTGCGGCGTGACGGTGTCGGCCACCCGGGCGAGGAGGTCGGCAGGCACCCGCACCCGGCGGACGCCGGCAGCCGCCAGCCCGTCGAGCACCCCGGCCGCTTCCCGCCGGGCCGCAAGCTCGTCCGTGTAGAGCGCCACCTCGAGGGTCACCCCGGCCCGCAGCGCCTCCTCGGCGAGCCGCACGCCCTCCAGGATGGAGCAGCCCTCGGCCTCCCGGTCCCGGCGGCGGGTCGCCAGCGCCCGGACGCGCTTCAGCAGCGGATTGCGGGCGCTCGTGATGGCCTCAGCCACCGGCCGGCGACTCCTCCAGCTCCTGCAGGCGGCTCAGGCTCGTGGGGTCGCCCGCCACCACCAGGATGTCGCCCTCGTAGATCACGTCGTCCGAACCGGGGTTCACCAGCACGTCCTCGCCGCGGCGGATCGCCATGACGTTCAGGCGGAAGCGGGCGCGCAGGTTCAGGTCCCGGAGCGAGCGGCCGAACATGGCCGGGCTGGCCGGCACCTCGACCACCCGGTAGCCGGGCGAGAGCTCGATCGAGTCCAGCGCCACGCCGGTGAGGATGTGGTGGGCCACCCGCACCCCCATGTCGCGCTCGGGGTAGATGACCTGGTCCGCGCCGATCTTCTCCAGCAGCTTGCCGTGCAGGTCGCTCGACGCCTTCGCCACCACCCGCGGCACCCCGGCCTCCTTGAGGAGGAGAGTGATGAGGGTGCTCTCCTGCAGGTCCCCGCCGACCGCCATGATCACCGCGTCGAAGTTGCGCAGCCCGAGGGCGCGGATCTGCTCCTCGTCGGTGCAGTCCGCCTCCACCACGTGGGTCAGCTCGTGGCGCATCTGGTTCACCCGGGCGTGGTCGCGGTCGATCCCCATCACCTGGTGACCCAGGCTCTCGAGCGTGCGGGCCACACTGGAGCCGAAGCGGCCGAGGCCGATGACGGCGAACTGCTTCACCCGATCATCACCCGCTCGTCGGGGAATTGCACGTCGGGCGCCGGGGCGCGGCGCTCGGCAAGGGCGACCGCCAGCGTCAGGGGCCCGACGCGCCCCGTGTACATCATCAGCGCGATCAGGAGCTTACCGGCGGTGGTGAGGTCCGGGGTGATGCCGGTCGAGAGGCCGACCGTGCCGAAGGCCGAGGTCGTCTCGAAGAGGATCGGGGTCAGGTCGCGCCCCTCCGTGACGAGCAAGGTCGCGGTTACCAGAAGCACCCAGCCGGCGGCGATGGCGGCGATCACCCACGCCTTGCGGAGGAGGTCGTTGGGCAGGCGTCTCCCCCATACGTGCACGTCTTCCCATCCCCGGACCGCCGCCCGGATCGTCAGCACGACGGTCGCGAACGTGGTGGTCTTGATGCCGCCCCCCGTGCCTCCCGGGGAAGCGCCGATGTACATGAGGGCGATCACCAGGAGCAGGGTGACCGGCCGGAGCTCACCGGTGGGAATGACCTCGAACCCGGCCGTGCGCGGGGTGACGGCCGTGAAGAACGCCGCCAGGGGCCGGGCAAGCGGCGGTAGGGCCCCGAGCGTCTTCGGGTTCGACCACTCGAGCGCGAGGACGGCGGCGAAGCCGCCGGCGACCAGGCAGGCGGTGGTCGCCAGGGCCATGCGGGAGTGCAGGCTCAGGCGGTGCCAGTGCAGGCGGGTGCGCCGCAGGTCCTGGATGACCGTGAAGCCGATGCCCCCGACCATGAGCAGCGCGGCCACCGTGAGGACCACGACCGGGTCGGTCGCAAAGGGCTTCAGGCTCACGTGGAAGAGGTCGAAGCCCGCGTTGGCGAATGCGGAGATGGCGTGGAAGACGGCCAGCCAGGCCGCCCGCAGGGGCGGGTAGTCCCCGAGGAATCGCAGGAAGAGGATCAGCGCCCCGGTCCCCTCGATGACCACGGTGACCTTCAGAACCTCCTGGACCAGCCGCACCATCCCGGCCGGGGCCCACTGGCCGAAGGCTTCCTGCAGGACCACCCGTTCCCGGAGCGAGACCCGCCGCCCCAGGATCAGCGCCACGGCCACGGAGAGCACGGTGATCCCGAGCCCGCCGATCTGGATCAGGCTCAGGATCACGATCTGCCCGAAGAGGGAGAAGTCCCCGGCCGTGTCGAGGACGACGAGGCCGGTCACGCAGACCGCCGAGGTCGCCGTGAACAGGGCGTTCACCACGCCGACGCTCTGACCCGTCGCGCTGCTGACCGGCAGCGAGAGCAGCACCGTGCCCACGAGGATGAGCAGGGCGAAGCCCGTCACCAGCACCCGCGCGGGGCTGAAGAGGACGTGGCGGCGGCGGGCAGCCAGCACAGGCAGCCCGAGCCTCATGCGTTCTCCTCCAGTTCCCGGATCCCCCGGTCCGGACCGAGCAGGACCAGGATGTCCCCCAGCTGGACAACCTCGTCGGCGCGTGGGGCCACCAGCGTGCGACGGCCACGCTGGATGGCCATCACGTTCACCTCGTAACGCTGGGACAGGGCAAGCTCGCGGAGGCTCTTGCCGGCCAGCCGCGGCCCGGCCACCAGCTCGATCATGCTGTGCGACGGCGAGAGCTGCACGTACTCGGTGACGTTGGCGGACACCAGGTTGTGCGCCACGCGGACCCCCATGTCGCGCTGCGGATACACCACCCGGTCCGCCCCGCAGCGGGTCAGCGCCTTGCCATGGGCGTCGCTGATCGCCTTGGCGATCACCCGCCGCACCCCGAGCTCCTTGAAGGCCAGGGTGGTGAGGATGCTCGCCTCCATGCTGTTGCCGATGGCCACCACGGCCACGTCGCACCCCTGGACGCCCAGGACCCGCAGCGACTCCATGTCGGTGCAGTCGCACCGAGCCACGCGGGGCAGCACGTGCGACATCTCCTGCACGCGCTCCGGGTCGACGTCCAGGGCGAGCACCGACTGGCCTTCCTCGACCAGGGTCCGGGCCACGGCCCGGCCAAAGCGGCCGAGGCCCGCGACCACGAAGAAACGGGGCACCCGCAACACCCACCCGTCCGGCCCGCCTCGGCGGTCCGGGTCCTCAAAAGGGAGACGACCCGACCGCTCCCCGCAGCCGGGTCGTGGGGCCACTCACAGGCTGGCTTTGGCGCGCTGCACGAGTTCCTCGAAGGCCCGGGCATCCCGGACCGCGAGGTCTGCGAGCATCTTCCGGTTGATGGCGATGCCCGCCCGCTTGAGGCCGTTCATCAGGCGGCTGTAGGAGAGACCGCTCTGGCGGGCGGCGGCGTTGATGCGCGCGATCCACAGACGCCGGAAGTTCCGCTTGTTCTGACGGCGGTCCCGGCGGGCGTAATCCAGGGCGTGCAGCACCTGCTCGTTGGCTGCGCGGAACAGCTTGGACCGGCCAGCGTAGTACCCCTTCGCCAGCTTCAGGATCTTCTTGTGCCGCCTCCGCGTGCGCGGGCCGCCCTTGACGCGAGCCACGACAGATCCCTCCTCCGTTCAGCTACGCATAAGGAAGCAGGCGCCGGACCTTCTTCTCCATGGTCTCGGCCACCACCGTCGACTGACGGAGGCGGCGCTTGCGCCGGCTCGACTTGTGCGTGAGAAGGTGGCTCCTCCAGCCCTTGCTCCGCTTGAAGCGGCCCGTCGCGGTGAGCCGGAAGCGCTTGGCGGCGCCCCGGTGGGTCTTCATCTTCGGCACCTTGTCCACTCCTTCTTGTATCGAGGGCACCGGCCCGCGCGGCGGGCGCGGGTGCCGGCAACCTATTCGCTGACGTCGGGCTGGGCAGCGGCTACCGGGGGCTCGCGCCGCTCCTGCCGTTCGGGCCGTTCGGCCCGCTGCTGGGGCTGGGGACGGGGCGCGAGGATCATGATCATGTTGCGGCCTTCCACCTTCGCCGGCCGCTCGACGATCCCCAGATCCCGCACCCGCTCCGCCAACCGGTCGAGCACCTGCTTGCCGAGGTCCGCGTGGACGATCTCCCGGCCACGGAACATGATGGTCGCCTTGATCTTGTCCCCGTCCCGGAGGAACCGCTCCGCGCTGCGCACCCGCACCTCGAAGTCGTGGTCTTCGATGTTCGGGCGCATCTTGATCTCCTTCAGGTCGATGACCTTCTGCTTCTTCCGGGCTTCCCGCTCACGCTTGGACTGCTCGTACTTGAACTTGCCGTAATCCATCAAGCGGCAGACGGGCGGCCGGGCGAGGGGGGCCACCTCCACCAGGTCCAGCCCCCGGTCCTGGGCGATGCGAAGCGCGTCCCGGAGGGGCATGATCCCGATCGGCTCACCGGTCTCGGAGACGAGGCGCACTTCCCGGGCGCGGATCTGCTCGTTCACCCGGTGCTGCTGATCCCTACTGATCGAATTACACCTCCTGGCTTCTCGTCGGACCACCACGCCGGCGCGCGAAGCGGGCGGCCGTAGCCGCCCGTCAAGGCCTCCAACCCCAAACGGTCCGGACCTGTCCGGACCCGGAGCCCCGGAACCATACTGGCCGCAGCCGTATGGTGAGAAGCGTGGCGGCTTCTGCTTACGCACAACATTCCCTATGCGTTTGGCGCTACTACCTTAACATGGCCGCCTTCCACCGTCAAGCACCGGGCGGGCACGGCACTGTGGCACGGCACCGGAGCCCGGCGAAGGGTGTCAGTCGGCCCCCGGCGCCGACGCCAGGAGGAGGCCGAGCTCCCTGGACCGCTCGGCGGCCCGGGAGACCGCCCGGACGATCGCCTCGTGGAAGCCGTGCTCGCTCAGCACCTGGAGGCCGGCCATGGTGGTCCCGCCCGGGCTCGTGACCTTCTGGCGCAGGACCGCCGGGTCCTCCCGGGTCTCGACCAGCATGCGGGCCGCGCCGAGGACCGTCTGGACCGCCAGGTCGTGCGAGACCTCGCGCGGCAGGCCGGCCCGGACCCCCGCTTCCACCAGTGCCTCGACCATGGCGTAGACGTACGCCGGACCGCTACCGGAGAGGCCCGTGACCGCGTCGAGGAGAGGCTCCGGGACCTCGACCACCTTGCCGACCGCCCCCAGGATGGCCCGGCACACGGCGACGGCCTCCGGGGTCGCTCCGGGCCCGCCGCACAGCGCCGTGGCCGACTCGCGGATCTGGCTGGAGGTGTTGGGCATCGCCCGGACGACCTGCACGCCGGGGGTGAGGCCCGCCGCCAGGGCCTCGGTGCTGATCCCCGCCGCCACGGAGAGGGCGATCTGGCCGGGGCGGGTCTTCCGCCCCACCTCTGCCAAGAGGCCCGCCACGTCCTTGGGCTTGCAGGCGATCACCAGGACGTGCGACCGCTCCACCACCTGCGCCTTGTCCGGCGTGACGTGCACGCCGAACCGCCGGGCGAACCCGCCGAGCCGCTCCCGGTTCGACCGGTTCGTCACCCAGATCCGGTCGGGCGCGGTGAGGCCCGCCCCCAGCAGGCCGTGGACCAGGGCCTCCGCCATCGACCCGGCGCCGAGAAAGCCGATGGTGAGATCCTCCAGCATGCGCCGACCCCTCCCGCTCCCAGACGAGAAACCCTTCCGTCCGTGAAGGACGGAAGGGTTTCTTCCGCGGTACCACCTTCGTTGGCCCCTCCGGGGGCCCCGCTCTACCCGGGCCCGCAGGCCCGGCCCCCGGTATCGGCGGGGTGGCCGGCCGGCTCATCGCCGGCTGCTCCGGGGTGGGTTCGGAAGTGCCCCGACCGGCCGGGCTTGCACCGGATGCCCGGCTCTCTGGGCGGCGGGCGTCCTCCTACTGGCCCCGTCATCGCCTTGGCCGATTCTTCTGGCCTCGCTGTTGCCAAACACTATAGCAGCGACTGGAGCAGCCGTCAAGCACGATCGTCAACCCATTCCACCCGGGCCCCTTCCCTCGCCAGGGCCACGGCCCGCACGGTACAGTCGCTCCCGTGCCACTGGAAGGCCGCCTCCATGGCGCTCTGGACAGGCTCCTGGTTGCCCCGCTCCACCAGGGCGATGACCGACGGGCCCGCCCCGGAGAGCGCCACGCCTCTCGCCCCGGCGTCGAGGGCCGCCTGGATCACGGCCCGCAGGCCCGGCACGAGCGCCTCGCGGTAGGGCTGGTGCATGCGGTCCTTCGTGGCCGCGGCGAGGAGGTCGAGCCGTCCGGTCAGGAGGGCCGCCACCAGGAGCGTGGCGCGGCTCAGGTTGAAGACGGCGTCCGCCATCGTGACCTCGCCCGGGAGGACCCCCCGGGCGGTCTTCGTCGGCAGGGGGATCTCCGGGATGGCGATCACGGCCTCGAGCCCCGGCGGCGGGTCGAACCGCACGAAGAGCGGCCGGCCCTCGTCCATGCAGGCCACGGTGAAGCCGCCGACCAGCGCCGGGGTCACGTTGTCCGGATGGCCCTCCATCTGCACGGCGAGCTGGAGGATGTCCTCCTGACTCAGGCCGTGCCCCGTGGCCCGCTCGGCGAGGGCGCTGGCACCCACCAGGCCGGCCACGATGGCCGCCGCGCTCGACCCCAGCCCCCGCGCCACGGGGATCCCGATCCGCTCGCGCAGGAGGAGGCCGTACGGACGGTAGCCCAGGCGGTCGAAGGCGAGCCGGGCCGCCTGGTAGACGAGGTTGTGCTGCGGCTCCTCCAGCATCCCGCCGCTGTGGCCTTCAACCTCGATGACGTCGTCCAGGATGCCGGTCTCGGCCATCTCGATCTCGTTGTACATCTCGAGCGCGACGCCCAGCGTGTCGAACCCGGGGCCCAGGTTGGCCGAGGTGGCGGGAACGCGGACCTTGATCACGGCGGGGGGCCTCCCGACAGGCAGGTGAGCGGAGGTTCAGACGCCAAGGGCCTCCACCAGTGCTTCGTAGGCGGCCGGGATGCGCAGCGGGTCGCGGGAGACCTTGAGCGCCGTCCCGGGGTCCTTGAGCCCGTGGCCGGTGAGCACGGCGACGACCCGCTCGCCACGGAAGCGGGCCAGGGCGCCCTCCCGGGCCAGCCGGCGGAGCCCGGCGATCGACGCGCAGGAGGCAGGCTCGGCGAAGACGCCCTCGGCGGAGGCGATCAGGCGGTAGGCCTCGAGGATCTCGTCGTCGGTGACGGCCCAGAAGCCGCCGCCGGACTCCTGCGCCGCGGCCACCGCGCCGCTCCACGAGGCCGGGTTGCCGATGCGGATCGCCGTGGCGACGGTCTCCGGATGCTCCACCGGCCGGCCGTGGACCAGCGGCGCGGCGCCGGCCGCCTGGAAGCCCAGCATCACCGGGCGCCCCCGGCCGTACTCCTTGAAGCCCATCCAGTACGCGGTGATGTTGCCGGCGTTGCCGACGGGGATGGCGAGGGCCGCCGGGGCCGCGCCCAGGGCGTCGACCACCTCGAAGGCCGCCGTCTTCTGCCCCTGCAGGCGCATGGGGTTCACGGAGTTCACCAGGGCGATGCCGGGTCGCTCGGCCGAGAGACGCCGCACGAGGGCGAGCCCCTCGTCGAAGTTGCCGGCGATCTGCAGCACCTGCGCCCCGTAGGCGACGGCCTGGGCGAGCTTGCCGAGGGCGATGGCGCCGTCGGGCACCACGACGTAGGCCGGTACCCCGGCCCGGGCGGCGTAGGCGGCGGCGCTGGCGCTCGTGTTGCCCGTGCTGGCGCACACGACCGCCCGGGCGCCCTCCTCTAGGGCCTTCGACACCGCCACCGTCATCCCCCGGTCCTTGAAGGAGCCGGTGGGGTTGAGGCCCTCGAACTTGAGGTACAGGTCGACGCCCAGCTCCCGGCCGAGGCGCGGGGCGGGGATGAGCGGTGTCCCGCCCTCGAGGAGGGTGACCACGGGCGTGCGGTCGGTGACGGGAAGGTACGGACGGTAGGCGGCGATGACGCCGGGCCAGGGCATGGGTGGTCCTCCTCTTTCTCAGCCTTGGGCCAGCTGGGTGGCCTTGCGGGCGGCGTCGTCGAGGACCTTCCCGGCGACCTCCCGGCGCGCCAGGTCGGCGAACTCGCCCACCAGCATGGCCCCCAGGTCCTGCATCCCCCGCCGGCGGACGGAGACCGTGCCGCCGTCGACCTCGCGGTCGCCGACCACGAGGATGAAGGGGACCTTCTTCACCTCGGCCTCCCGGATCTTGTAGCCCACCTTCTCGTTGCGCAGGTCGGCGTCCGCCCGCAGGCCCCGGGCGCGCAGCTCCTCGGCCACCCGGAAGGCGTACTCGTGGTGCCGCTCGGCCACCGGCAGCACCCGGACCTGCTCGGGGGCCAGCCAGGCCGGGAAGGTGCCGGCGAAGTGCTCCGTGAGGATGCCGATGAACCGCTCGATCGACCCCATGACGGCCCGGTGGATCATCACGGGCCGCTTCTCCCGGCCGTCCCGGTCCACGTAGGTGAGGTCGAACTTCTCGGGCAGCTGGAAGTCGAGCTGGATGGTGGCGCACTGCCACTTGCGGCCGAGGGCGTCGGTGACGTCGAAGTCGAGCTTGGGGCCGTAGAAGGCGCCGTCGCCGGGGTTGAGCTTGTAGGGCCGGCCGGACTTCTCCAGCGCAGCCGCCAGCGCCGCCTCGGCGCGGTTCCAGGTCTCGATCTCGCCCATGAAGTCCTCAGGCCGGGTGGAGAGCTTCACCTCGTACTCGAGCCCGAGGGTGCCGTAGATCTCCTCGATGATCCCCAGCACCTCGCGGATCTGCTCCTCGATCTGGTCCTCCCGCACGAACAGGTGGGCGTCGTCCTGGTGGAAGCCGCGCACCCGCACGAGGCCGTGGAGCGCCCCGCTCACCTCGTACCGGCTGAGGGGGCCGTACTCGGCGATCTTGATGGGCAGGTCCCGGTACGAGCGCACCTCGGCCTTGTAGAGGAGGCAGTGGCCGGGGCAGTTCATCGGCTTGGTGGCGAACCACTCGTCCTCCGACCGGATCAGGAACATGTTCTGCCGGTAGTGCTGCCAGTGTCCCGAGGTCTCGTACAGCCGGGAGTGGAAGATCCAGGGGGTGCGGACCTCCTGGTACCCCCGCCGCTCCTGCACCTCCCGGGACCAGTTCTCCAGGGTCCGGTACAGGAGGTACCCCTTGGGCAGCCAGAAGGCGAAGCCGGGGGCCTCGTCCTTGAAGGCGTAGAGGTCGAGCTCGGCGCCGAGCCGGCGGTGGTCACGGCGCTTCGCCTCCTCCAGCCGGCGCAGGTAGAGGTCGAGGTCGGCCGGCTTCTCGAAGGAGGTGCCGTACAGGCGCTGGAGCTGCTTGTTGCGCTGGTCGCCCTCCCAGTAGGCCCCGGCCACGGAGAGGAGCTTGAAGGCCTTGAGCCGACCGGTCGACGGCACGTGCGGGCCCACGCACAGGTCAGCGAACTCGCCCTGGCGGTAGATGCTCACCGGCTCGCCCTCGGGGATGCGGTCGACCAGGAGGACCTTGTAGTCCTCGCCCCGCTCGGCGAAGAAGCGCTTCGCCCACTCGCGGTCGACCTCCTCGCGGACGATGGGGAGATCTTCCTGCACGATCCTCGCCATCTCCGCCTCGATCCGCGGGAAGTCGTCCGAGGAGATGGGCTGCGGCATGTCGATGTCGTAGTAGAACCCGTCCTCGAGCGGCGGCCCCACCGTGAGCTTGGCGTCCGGCCACAACCGCTTCACCGCCTGCGCCATGAGGTGCGCGCTGGAGTGGCGGAAGACCCGGCGGCCCTCCTCGTCGGCGAAGGTGAGGATGCGCAGGGAGCAGTCCTCCTGAAGCGGCGTGCTCAGGTCCCGCACCTCGCCGTCGATCTCGGCCGCCAGCGCCGCCCTCGCCAGGCGCGGCCCGAGGCTGCGGGCCACCTCCGCCGCCGTCGTCCCCCGGGGGAACAGGCGCTCCGAGCCGTCCGGAAGGCGCACGCGGATCTCGCCCGCTCCCACCTCGGGGCCTTGCTGCTTCTCCGGCTGTGCCATGGACTGGGCCTCCTCGTCCCGGCGGTATGGAAACGGCCCCCGTCCCGGTCAGGGACGGGGGCCGGATCGCTCCCGCGGTTCCACCCTGCTGCCCGGCGCCGCGGCGGCACCGGACGCTCGTACGCGCTGTAACGGGCGCAGGCCCGGCCGGTCTTACTCGGGGCGTTCCCCTTTCGCCGGCGGCTCCGGGGTGGTTTGCCGCAGTCCGTGCCGGGTGCGCTCGCAGCCGTGGCGCTCCCTCTCTGGGGCCGGTCCCGGCGGCCTTGTCCCCGTCTTCGCCATGCTGTCGCCGTCGACGCCCCCATTCTACGGCGCGTGCGCACGGCTGTCAACGCGGGGGAGGGGCAGCGTGTTCCTGGCGAGATGCGCGATGGCTGAGTGGGCCGGCGCGAATCGGTTTCCCAAGCCCTGCAACCCCGTGCCGCCCCGCGGAACGAACCGCAAAACGTGACAGTCGAACCTGGGGTCAGCCTGTCACCTTTTGCGTTTGCCCCCGCCTGCGGTGGCCGGTCGAGGGTCGCTGCAGACATGAGAACCCAGCAATTCAGACATAATGTGGACGTTATGTCGACAAGGCGGCTGCTTGTGGGCCCAGCAGGCGCACAAGTTGAGAGGCAAGCCGGCGGTTTGCCTCTCAAGATTTGCGTCTTCCCCTGCCCGCGGGCAGGGTGACGGAGAGCACGGGGCTCGGCTGACGGCACACGCAGTGGGCTGGGGCGAGGTGTGCGGACCGCGCGGGCCGGGGCCCACCCCGCGGGTGGACCCCGGCCCCACGAGCGTCCGCGGCAGGACCCGCCCGGTCGGCGGACCCGTCCGCCTCACATCCGCGTGAAGAGCGTCGAGAACACCAGGGCGACGATGCTCATGAGCTTGAGCAGGATGTTCAGGGAGGGACCGGACGTGTCCTTGAAGGGATCGCCCACGGTGTCCCCCACGACGGCCGCCTTGTGCGGGTCCGAGCGCTTGCCGCCGTAATGCCCGGCCTCGATGTACTTCTTCGCGTTGTCCCAGGCGCCTCCGGCGTTCGCCATCTTGATGGCCAGGAGCACGCCGCTCACCAGCGAGCCGGCCAGGAGGCCGCCCAGGGCGGTCTTGCTCCACAGCCCCACGGCGACCGGCACGACGACGGCCATGAGACCGGGGACGACCATCTCGCGCAGCGCCGCGGCGGTCGAGATGTCCACGCAGCGGGCGTAGTCGGGCTTCGCCTTGCCCTCCATGATCCCGGGGATCTCCCGGAACTGGCGGCGGACCTCCTCGATCATGCGGAAGGCGGCCCGGCCGACGGCCTGCATGGTCATCGAGCTGAACAGGTAGGGGAGCATGCCGCCGAGGAACAGGCCGACCACCAGCCGCGGGTCGGTGAGGCTGACCTCGTGGAGCTTGACGGCGGTGGCGTACGCGCTGAACAGCGCCAGGGCGGTCAGGGCCGCCGACCCGATGGCGAAGCCCTTGCCGATCGCCGCCGTCGTGTTGCCGACCGAGTCCAGGGTGTCGGTGATCTCCCGGACCGTGGGCAGGAGGCCGGACATCTCGGCGATGCCACCGGCGTTGTCGGCGATGGGGCCGTAGGCGTCGACGGAGACCGTGGTGGCGGTGGTGGAGAGCATCCCGACGCCCGCCAGGCCGATGGCGAAGATGCCGGCGGCGCCGCCGCCCGCCACGGTGTAGGCGAGCAGGATCGCCGCGGCGATCACGACGATGGGCCAGGCCGTCGAGCGCATGCCCACCGCCAGGCCGGCGATGATGTTCGTCGCCGGGCCGGTCTGCGACGCTTCGGCGATGCCCTTGACCGGCGCGTACTCCGCCGACGTGTAGTACTCGCTCAAGAGGCCGATGGCGATGCCGGCCGCCAGGCCGGCGAGGGTGGCCCAGAACCAGCGCAGGTCGCCGTACCCGAGGTAAGAGATGAGGAACACGGCGATGAGGGTGAGGATGCCACTGGCGAACGTGCCCGCGCGCAGCGCCCGGGCGGGGTCGTTGCCGCCCGCCGCCCGCACGAAGAAGGCCCCGATGATGGAGGCGACGATGCCGCCGGCAGCGATGATGAGCGGCAGCGTGGCAGGCAGCGGCGTCTGGCTCGTCGCCGCCTCGGCCGCGATGGCGATGGCGGCCACGACCGAGCCCACGTACGACTCGTACAGGTCGGCACCCATCCCGGCGACGTCGCCGACGTTGTCGCCCACGTTGTCCGCGATCACGGCGGGGTTGCGCGGGTCGTCCTCCGGGATGCCCGCCTCCACCTTGCCCACCAGGTCGGCGCCCACGTCCGCCGCCTTGGTGTAGATGCCGCCGCCGACCCGGGCGAAGAGGGCGACCGAGCTGGCGCCGAGGCTGAACCCGCTGACGACGCTGATGTCGCCCTGGAAGAGGTAGTAGACCACGCCCAGGCCCAGCATGCCCAGGCCGACCACCGAGAACCCCATGACCGAGCCGCCGGAGAAGGCGACGTCCAGGGCCGGAGCCAGGCCGCGGCGGGCCGCCTGGGTCGTGCGCACGTTGGCGAGCGTGGCCACCCGCATCCCGATGAAGCCAGCCAGCACCGACGTCACCGCGCCCGCCACGTAGGCGATGGCGGTCTCGGGCTTCATGACCTCTGACGGAGTGAGGAAACCGATGACCGCGATGATGACAGCGAGGGCCACGACGAAGATGGCCAGCGTCCGGTACTCCCGGGACAGGAACGCCATCGCGCCCTGCCGTATGGCTTGCGAGATCTCCTGCATGCGGGGCTCCCCGGGGTCCTGCTGCGCCACCCTGCTGGCCAGGAAGAACGCCATCAGGAGGGCCAGCGCGCCCGCTGCAGGAGCCAGCCAGGCCAGCTGCTCCATGAGTCCAGGTGACCTCCCCTGCCGACGGTTTGAACCCGCACTCCATTATGCACCATCCATGGTGCGGGAGGAAACCGGTTCCGCACTCGGGAAAGGCATTCCACACCGAGGAATCCCGGCGGGCTCGCCTTACCGCCGCCGGCGCGCGAGAGCGGCCGGCGCCGGGCCGGCCGCTCTCAGCACGTGGGGCAGCGGTCTTTTGGGACCTCCAGGTCGCACAGGGCACAGCCCGTGCAGTCCCGCACCCGGTCGCCGAAGACCCCGCGGAGGGTTGCCACGCCCCCTTCCCACACCGGCGGGACGGGCCCGTGGATCACCACCCGGCGCGGGGCGAGGGTGATCAGTGCGGAGATCAGGAGGTCCTCGTAGCTGACCTCGCTCTCCACCATCTCGACGACGAACTGTTCCAGGACCTCGCTGCGCAGCGTGTGGCCCTGGGGATCGACGAGCGAAAAGGAGCCGCCGGGCCGGATCCGGACGTGGACCTCGTCGACCCGCGGCTCCTGCACGTCCAGGAAGTACCGCAGCAGCCGGACGAACTCCCGTTCCTCCCGTTCCGTGAGGAAGTCGTCGACTGCCCGGTCCACCGCCTCCTCGAGCTCCTCGAGGTAGTCCCGCAGGCGGAAGTGCAGGAACCCCTCCACCACCAGCTCGGAGTTCTGGTCGAGGTACTCCCGCAGCTGGTTCAGGATGCGGGCCTTGCGCTCGCTGCGGCTGTGCCGGTCGCCGGCCGTCGCCCCCTCCCCGCCGAGGTTGCGATCGGCGTGATCCAGGATCCGGTCCTGCTCCTCCCGGGAGAAGTAGCAGTACTGGCCGTGGATCATCCGGCGGACGAGGTCCTTCTCCCACTTGTCCACGATCACGTCGGAGAGGGCGCTGGCCACCGTGTGCCGCAGGAGAGCCTCCGTGTCCGGCCCTTGGGGGTCCACGCTGCAGTCGAGGAAGGTGAACCGCCCCCGGTTGTGGAGACCGATCCGGACGTCGAAGCCCTCCCGCCGGAGGGAACGAAGCCCTTCGTCCAGGCGCTCGATGATTTCCTCGGCCCGGTGCTCCGTCCCGATGGAGATCGTTTGCACGGCCGATTCACCCCTCGCAAGGAGCGGTGATCCTGCCGGGCTAGTATATGTCGGGCCGGCGGCCCGGATGCGGCGCGCCGCGAGGCCGCTCCGCTCCAGGCGAAGCGGCCGTGCGCGCACCCGGCGTCCAGACTGCGGCGCCTGCCGGCTTCAGCGCGTCCCGATCAGGCTTTGGTAGAACTCGTAAATGGAGAATGCGAGCGCCATCGCCACCCGTTCCATGTGTTGTTCGTCGCGGAACCGGGCACGGTCGGCCCCGTTGGAGAGGAAGCCGAGCTCCACCAGCGCGGCGGGCGGCCGGCAGTTCCGGAGGACGTACAGGTCCGTCCGCGCGATCGGGGGTTCCCGCCGGCGGGCGAGGGGCGCCAGCGCCCGGTCGAGGCGCTCGGCCAGTTCGCGGCTGGCCGGCGCGTCCTTCTGGTAGAAGACGAGGAAGCCGCGCTCGGTCGGGTCCCGGCTGGAGTTGGCGTGGAGGCTCACCAGGAGCGCCGCCCCGCACTCGTGCGTGCGGCGCACCCGCTCGGCCAGGTCCCGCCGGTGCCGTCCCCGGGTCAGCGGGCCGCCGAGGTCCTCGTCACCCTCGCGGGTGAGGCGCACCGGCACGCCCATGGCTTCCAGGTGGCGGCGCAGGCGGAGGGCGACGTCGAGGGTGACGGCCTTCTCCAGGAGCCCGTCCGCCGACGCCCCGCCGTCCACGCCACCGTGGCCCGGGTCGATCATGACGGGCGGCGGCGCCTGGGCCTGCACCCGCCACCACGCCAGCACCGCGCCCAGCGCCATGAGCGCCGCCGCCCCGGCGGCCCCCCGCAGCAGGCGCCGGGGGAGCACCCACACCCGGGTTCGCACCGCCAATCCCCACCATGCTCCCCATCTGCACGTGGAGACTGTATGCCGTGCCAGCCGCTAGCATGCGCGGGACCGCTGCCCGGTACGCGAGGCGTGCGCGCGACCCGCCGTCCCTCTACGGCTTGCGCTGCCTGCCCGGCGTCCCTGCGGTCTGACGCTCCCGCTTGCGCGCCAGCAGCCGGGCGGCGGTGTCGCCCGGCGGGGCACCGCCGGCGCCCCGGGGGCCGGCCGGCTGCGCTCCGGCACCGGCGTGCGGCGCTCCGGTCTCCGGGCGCCCCCCTCCAGGCCCGCCCGGGGCTGCCGCGGACGGCTCCGAGCGGCCCGGAGGCGTCCCCGCCTCCAGAGGGGCCAGCCGGCGGAGGCGCCGGGCCTCGGCCCGGCTGCGGGCGGCCTGCAGGTGCCCGAGCGTGGGGGTGGCGGCACCGGCGGGGACGGATTCCGCCGGCTGCCACAGGCGCCGCCGGAGCCACGCCAGGGCGGCGGCGCGGTCCTCGGCGGTGAGGACCAGCCGCCGGCCGGCGACGTCCACGAACCAGAGCAGGGCGCCGGCCGCCAGCAGGGCCGGACCCAGCGGCCACGGCGCCCGCACGGGCGCGGGGCGTTCGGCGTGGAGCGCGGCGGGGTCCGTCAGCACGCGGCCGCCACCGGCGCGGGCGATCCGCTCCAGCCGGGCCCGGTCGACCCCCGTCTCCCGGAATTCGGCGGGGTAGGGCATCACCCAGCCGGCCTCGGCCCGCAGCGTGAGGCCGCCGGGGGCCTCCTGGACCGCGCGGGCCACGTAGGCGCCGGGCTCCAGCCCGGCCAGGGCCGCGCGGTAGGTGCCCGGCCCGGCGGGCCGCATCTCGACCTCCTGGCGCTGGCCCCCGGGTCCGATCACCGTCAGGTGGGTCGGCCGCACCTCGGTCCACCCCGCCTGTGCCTCGGCCACCACCTCCACGGTGCCGTCAGGCTGCGGCCGGGCGTGCAGGGTGAGTCCTCCCCCGGTGCCGCCGGGCAGGAGCCACGACAGCGCGTTGCCCCAGAGCGTCACGAAGGCCTGCGCCGACGCCCAGGACCCTGCCCAGCGGCCGCCGGCATCCGGCGTCCACGCCAGCGCCCGGCCGCTCCCGTACTGCCAGGCCGCCAGGACCGGGTCGCCCTCGGGGGAGACCAGGACCACCTCAGCCCGCTCCTTGGGCGTCGTCGCCACGTAGCCCTGAAGCGGCGGCACCTCCCGCAGCCCCTCCAGGAGCGGGCTCGGCGAGGCGGCCGCGGGGTAGAAGGTGCCGTCGACGATGAAGCTGCGGGTGGCAAGCGCCGTCTCCTTGGCGAAGATCTCGGGGATCGACGACGGGTCGGCGGTGAAGTAGTACCGCCCGCCGCCGGCGCGGGACAGCGCCTCAAGGAGCATCTGGTCGGCGTCGCTGCCCACGGCCACCCCGGAAAGGGTGATCCGGGCCTGGCGCATCGCCTCGATGAGCTGCGGGTAGTCGCCGGTGCTGCCGGAGCGGCCGTCGGTGAGCAGGATGATGTGCCGGAGGTCGGCGTCCACCGCCGCCAGGGCCTGGTAGGCCGCCATCAGGGCGGGGTAGATCTCGGTGCCCCCGTCGGCGTAGATGCTGCCGATCGCCTCGGCCAGCCCGGCCCCCTCCCCGACCGGCCGGGGCCCCACGACCCACTGGGGGACCGTGTCGAAGGCGAGGACGCCGACCGTGTCCCGGGGCCGGAGGAGCCGAACGCTCCGCAGCGCCGCCTCCTTGGCCAGGCCCATCTTGTCCGCCTCGCCGGCCCCGCCGCTCATGCTGCCGCTCTTGTCGATGACCACCACCAGCGCCAGGCGGGGCAGGCGGCCCCGGCCGCGCAGGTCCATGTAGACCGGCAGCGCTCGCTCCACGGGGGTACCGGCGTACCCGCCCAGGCCGTAGCTGTCCGGGCCGCCCACCATGGCCAGACCCCGGCCGAGGTCCCGGACGTAGGCCTCCAGGGCCTCCATCGCGCCCGGCGGCAGGGCGGTGGCGGGCACGTTGGCCAGGACGGCCGCCTCGTACGCCGCCCACCCCGCCAGGTCCTGCGGCACCGCGCCGGGGGAGAGGCGTTCCACGTCGCCCGCGCCGGCCGCCCGGAGGGCCGCGGTGAGGGCGCGGACCTCGGTGTCCCCGGGGGCCACCACCGCGACCCGCGGCGGCCCCCCCACCCGCTGCACGGCACCCAGGGCGTCGTTGGCGGACACGGGGTCGGCGGCGGGGTCGTCGGGCTCCCAGGCCACCCGGTAGCGATGCAGCCCCGCCGGTCCCACCGGCACTGCCACGGTGAGGGCCTGCAGACCGGGCGCCAGCCGGGCCTGGCGCTCGGCCACGAGCGCGCCGTCCCGGTACACGCGCAGCGTGCCGGCGGCGGCCGAGGCCGCCCGCACCCGCGCCACCAGGGTCGACTCCTCGCCCGCGTAGGCGACCTCCGGCAACTCCACGGCCTCCAGCCGCGTGTCCGCCGCCGGGGGCTCGCCCACGGGCACGACGTCGACACGCATCCCTGCGGCGGCGAGCGCCCGGGCGGCGGCCTCCGGGTCGGCCCCGGTCGCCCGGCCGTCGCTCACCAGCACCACGCGGCCGGCGAACCCGGCCGGCACGAGCGCGCCGGCCAGCTCGAGCCCGGCGGCGAGGTCGCTGCCGCCCGGGTCGACCCGGGCGCCCAGGCGGGAGAAGACGGGATCGGCCGCCGGGGCTTCCTCCACCGCCGCCGCTGCCCCCACGGCGACCACCGCGGCCCGGTCCCCCGGCGGCAGGGCGTCCAGCGCGCGGCGGGCCCACGCCTCCACCCGGTCCCGCACCGGCGCGGTACTGGCCGAGGCGTCCAGCACCAGCACGACTGTCTGCCGGCTGAGCCGGCGCACCAGCGCCGGCTCGGCCAGGGCGAGGCCGACGAGGAGGACGACCAGCCCCCGCACGGCGAGGTGGCGCAGCTGCCGCCGCCACGCTGCCCGGCCCGCCCGGCGGGCGGCCCGCAGCCAGGCCCGCCGGGCGGCCCAGACCCAGGCCAGCGCCGGCAAGAGGAGCAGCAGGCGGGCGGGGAACTGGAATTCAACGCTCACGGCCGTCCACCCACCATTCCACCAGCGCCACCCCGAGCGCGACCGCCGCCAGGGCCGGCCACAGCGGCCGCCGCGCCGCAGGCGCCGGCGCCGCCACGCCGCCGGGGCCGGGCAGGGTCACCGCCTGCCCGGTCAGGCGGGACTCCCGCGGGTCGTAACCGTTCACCGCCACCGGGTACTCGCGCTGGCCGCCGCCGGCGGCCGGTTCGCGCTGCACGGCCAGCCGCCAGAGGCCGGGGCGGTCCGGCACGAGCGGCCGGGGCGGCCAGGGCGGGGCCAGCTCTGTCCGCGTGCCGTCCGGGCTCACGGCCGATACTGCCCGCGCCAGGGGCAGCGGCGGCAGCGGCAGCGCCTCACCCGGCCGGAGGACCCCCCCGATGGCGTCGGGCCGCGGGGCCAGCCAGTCGACGAGGTTCGCCATGAGGACGGGGAAGGCGGGGCGAAGCCCCAGGTCCGAATCCTGGAGCCGGAAGGTCAGCACGGCCCGCCGGCCCGACCCCGCCTCCTGGATCGCCAGCAGGGGCCCTCCGTCCGAATCGACCACCGGCTCCCAGGCGTGGCCGGACCCCCGGGCCGACGGCTCGAGGGGGAGCGAGACCGCCCTCGCCACGTGCACCTGCCGCCAGTCCACGTGGGCCAGGAGCGGGTGGCCGGCCCGCGGATTCACTTGCCCGGGCCGGAACTCCCCCTGCACCGGCAGGAGAGGGCTCCCCGGCGGAGGACCCACCACCAGCACGCCGCCGGGCGGCCAGGCGGGGGGAAGCCAGCGGTCGAAGATCGTGAGGTCGTACGCCCCGCCGGCGACCCCCGCGTAGTCCTCCGGCGACACCCGGAAGGCGTCCACGCCGCCGTGCGCGGCCAGGGCCTGCTCGAGAAAGCGGCTGCCGGGCGAGACGAGGAGGACCCGGGCCCGGCCGGCGCCGGTGGCCACCCACCATGCCGCGTCGTCGTACGCCAGGGCGTTCCCCTCGGACGGGAAGCCATCGAGGCGGGCGGCCAGCACGCGGGCCGGGGGGATCGGTTCCCAGGTGACGTGCGTCTCCGCCCCCGGGTCGAGTTCCACCTGCCGGCTGGCGAGCGGCCGGCCGTCGCCTTCCAGAACGACCCTGCCTGCGACCCGCTCATCGCCGAGGTTCGCCAGCCCCACCTGCACGGCGCGGCCCCGGGCGGCCAGCCCGGTCACCGCCACGTTGCCTGCCGGGCCACCCACCCGCACGTGCCGGAACGCCACCCCCGGTCGCGGAAGCGCGGCCGCCGGGGGGAGGTCAAGGGCACCGTCGCTGACCAGCATCCACTCGGCCGCCCCCGCCTCGCCGGTGAGGCCGGCAGCCAGGGCCAGGGCGGCGCGCAGGTCCGCCGGCCCGTAGCCGGCCTCGGGGGCGCCGGCGAGGACCGCCTCCACCTGGGCCGCACGGGTCGCCTCGCTCACCAGCACCCGGGGCCGGGCGCCCACGAAGATGACGCTCATCCGGTCACCCGGGGCCATCGCCCGGGCGACTTCCCGCACCCGCTCCAGGGCCAGGCCGTACCGGCTGCCCGGCGGGTCGGGGACCGCCGCCCGCATGCTGCCGGATCCGTCCAGGAGCACGATCCGGTGCACGCTGCGGCCGGCCGCACCCGACCAGACGGGGCGCGCGGCCGCCAGCGCCAACGCCAGGGCGGCGAGGAGCTGCAGGAACAGGAGGAGCCGCGGGCGCAGGCGCTGCCAGGGCGCGTTCGCCTCCTCCTCCCGGCTCGCGGGGCGCCAGAGAAGGAGGCTCGGCACGCGCCGGCGGGGCCGGCGGCGCCGCAGGAAGTACAGCGCGAGGATCGCCGGCACCGTCAGCCCCAGAAAGAGCGCCCCGGGCGCCTGCCACTCCATCCGCCGCCTCGCCTCCCTTCGCGGTCCCCCTTCACCGATCCAGGAGACCCGTGGCCGGAAGCACCCGCAGCACCGCCTCCTCCACGGCCGTGGCCGTGTTCAGCGCCGCGTGGGTCAGCCCCTGCCGGCCGCAGCGGGCCCGGACGGCACCCAGGAAGGCGTCCAGCCGGCACCGGTAGCCGGCCAGGCCGGCCGGCGTGAGCTGGACCTCCCGCACCTCGCCCGTCTCGGCATCGACCAGTTCGACCTCCCCGCCGAGGGGCGGCTCCCACTCGTCCGGAGCCAGGACCTGCAGCACCGCCCCGGCTTGCCCGGGCCCGCCCAGGAGGGCCGTCCCACGCTCCCAGTCCGGCTCCAGCAGGTCGGAGAGGAGGATGAGCGTGCGGCGGGAACGGAGGAGGGCCCCCACCTCGCCGAGGCGCGCGGCGCCCCCCTCCCGCACCCCGCCCAGGAAGCGGAAGGCCGCCGGCAGCCCTGACCGCGCCGTGACGACCGGCCCCGGCTCCAGCCGGCCGTCCCGGACGCACAACACCTCGACCCGCAGGTGCCGGAGCACGGCGACCTGCGCCAGCGCCGCCGCCAGCCGCCGGGCGTAGAGCCCCTTGTGGCTGGGACCCTCGCCGTGGTCCATGGACGCGCTGACGTCGACGGCCAGGGTCACCGTGCGGTCCCGATCCTCCTCGAACCGGCGGGTGTAGAGGCGCCCGTGGCGCGCGTAGGCCCGCCAGTCGACGAGGCGGGGCTCGTCGCCCTCCGCGTAGGGACGGTGGTCGGCAAAGGCCAGGCCGCGCCCGACCGCCCGGGACCGCTGGGCCCCCGCCCAGCGCCCTGTCGCCGGGCGGCGGAACCGGAGGGCGAGCCGCTCGAGCCGCGCCTCGAAGTCCGGCGAAAAACCGGGGAATCCGGCGGTCACGGCCTCTCCGGACGCACCTCGTCCAGGATCTGCCGGACGAGGTCGTCCGGGCTCACCCCCTCGGCCTCTGCCTCGTAGCCGAGCACGAGCCGGTGGCGCAGGGCGGGAAGCGCCGTGGCCCGGACATCGGCGAAGGAGGCACCCCACCGCCCGTCGCGCAGCGCTGCCACCTTGGCGCCCAGGACGAGGGCCTGGAGGCCACGGGGGCTCGATCCGTAACGCACGAAGCGGCGAACGCCCTCGACCGGCGAGCGGTCGGGATGCGTGGCCGACACGAGTCGGACGGCGTACTCCAGCACCGGCGGCGCCACCACCACCTGGCGCACGAGGGCGGCCGCCTCCTCGAGCTCGCCCGGCGTGAGGACCGGCCCGACCTGCAGGTCCGCCGCGCCGGTGGTGCGCCGGGCGATCTCCGCCAGTTCCTGCTCGGACGGGAACGGGACGAGGATCTTGAAAAGGAAGCGGTCGAGCTGGGCCTCGGGCAGGGGATAGGTACCCTCCTGCTCGATCGGGTTCTGGGTGGCGAGGACGAAGAACGGGCTCGGCAGCGGGTGCGTGCTGCCCCCCGCGGTGACGGCCCGCTCCTGCATCGCCTCGAGGAGCGCGCTCTGGGTGCGGGGGGTGGCGCGGTTGATCTCGTCGGCCAGGAGGAGGTTCGTGAACACGGGGCCCGGCTCGAAGCGCAGGCGCCCGGTCTCCCGGTCGAAGATCTGCGAGCCGGTGATGTCCGCCGGCATGAGGTCCGGGGTGAACTGGACGCGACCGAACCCCAGGCCGGTCACCTGGGCCAGCGTCTTGACCAGGAGGGTCTTGCCCAGCCCGGGCACCCCCTCCAGGAGCACGTGCCCGCCGGCGAGCAGGGCGTCCAGCGTCTGGCGGATGACCTCCTCCTGCCCCACGATCACCGCCCGGATGGCCTGCGTGAGCCGCTCCAGCCGGTCCCGCACCCGGGCGGCCGTCGCCTCCAGCGCCGCAGGGCTCCCCGGCTCGCCGGTACCCGGATGCGCGGCCGGCATCGTCTCGTCCCGCTTCATGCGCCACGCCCCCTTCCCGCCGTGTGGGCCCCGCTCAGGGGGCCGCCTCGCCGTCTCCCGGCTTCCCCGCCTCGCCGCCGGCCGGGGCGACGGCCGCGAAGTACCGCTGCACCATGCCCTGAAGCGCTGGCGGCAGAGGCGACTGGGCCAGCGTCCTCCGGGCCTCCGCCGCGTAGCGGCCGTACACTTCCGCCAGGGGACGGGCCTGCCCGGCGGTGAGGGGCGACTCCGGCAGCGTCACGACCTCGTCCCCCCCACCGGTCCCGGCCGTCTGCCGCCCCGGAACCCGGGTGCCGGTGCCGCCGGGGAAGGAGGGCGCCCCGCCGCCCGGGAAGTCGATGGGTCCGAATCCTGTCGGGTCGCGTCCGGGCAGAGACCCCCCGGTGCTACCCCCCGCCAGGCGTCCGGGCTGCGAGCTTCCGGGGCCGCCGCCAGCCCCGGCGCCGCTGCCGGTTCCCAAACCGCCACCGCGGGTCCCTGCCCCTGCAACGTTGCCGACCCCTGCCCCGTCCCCACTGCCTGCGCCTGCCAGGGTCCCGGCGCCGCCCCCCGGCGCGGCGCCAGCGCCCGGCGACCCCGCGACCGGCCCTGCGCCGCCGGCCTGCAGGCCCGCGACGAGCGAGCCCAGGGCCCCCATCTGCCGCAGGAGGCCCGACAGCCCGGCCGCCCGCGCCACGCCCGACGCCATCAGGGGCTGGAGGGCGCGGAGCGCGCCGGCTGCCCCCTCCTCCCCCCCGTCGCCCGCTGCGCTGCCGGCCTCGGGGCCTCTGGACCCGCCCTCCGGGGTGGCCGCCCGCTGGAGCGAGCCTGCGGACCGGCGCAGGGCCTCGGCGAGTTCAGGCACCGGCCGGGCCGCGTTGGCCCCGGCCTGAAGCGCAAGGCCCAGCCGGCGGAGGTCGTCCGAAGACGCCCCCTCCGCCTGCCGGGCGAGTTCCTCCAGGGCCCGGGACACGGCTGCCGGATCCTCCCGGCTCAGCGCCAAGCGGAGGTCCGCCAGCTCCGGCCGGTCCTGCCAGGCGGCCTGGAGGCCGGTGATCGCCTCGCGCCAGGCGGCATCGCCCGGGTCCACCTGGCGGGAGAGGCTCTGCCGGACCTCTTCCACCGCGGCCGCGGCCCCGTCCCGTTCCCGCTCCTGCCCGAGCCGCCGAGCCAGCGCCTCGAGCTCGGCTCGGGCCGCCCGGGCGGCGGGCGACGCCTGCAGGACGGGCTCCGGCCACTCCCGGGCGAGGCGCTCCACGGACGTACGGGTTTGCGCGATCGCCTCCCGGTCCGCCCGGCGGCGCATGGCCTGGACGCCGCCGTGGCTCGGAAGGAGGGCCAGGAGCGCGGCGACCCCGGCAAGGACCCACACGCCCCGCCAGCGCCGCCAGGAGGGGATGATCGGGTACGCGGCCGGGTCCAGCCTCTCGAGGCGCCCCCGCGCGTCCGCCTCGGCCAGGGCAGCTGCCGGATGGCCCGTCGCTCCCGCGTACAGCGCCGTCACGACCCGCTCCTCGAGCCCCAGCCCGTCGGCGGCCAGGGCCGCCTCGGGCAGGCCCGGCAGGCGGCGGAACGCGCGGGCGAGCGCGAGGGCCGGGCCGCTCACAAGGGCCACGAGGGCCCACGCCCGGCCACTCTCCCACGGCACGAGCCGGGCAATCGCCAGCGGCACCCCGGCAGCGCCGAGGCCCCACACCAGCCCGCACCGGAGCCACTCCGCCAGCCAGCGGGCACGCACCCGCAGCACGTAAGGGCGGAGGGCCCGGGCGAGCTCTCCGGCGGCCCCGGCGCTCATGCTCGTGCCTCCAGCGGACGGGACCGCGCCCGTGCCCGCCGGCCGAGCCGCCACCGACCCTGCCCGGCGCCCAGGCGAATCGCGCTCGCCACCACCGAGGCGGCCATCAGGAGGAGGCTGAACGCGAAGTGGTACACCCAGGGCGCCCAGGCCTCCCGCATCTTCGGCACCTCACCCGGCCCGCCCGGTGGCGCCACCACGTATGCCACCCTGGCGCTGCCGATCAGGCCGAAGCTCCGGGTCGAGGCCACGGCCGGGTAGGGGGTGCCCCGGACCACCCCGAACGCGTACTTCACCGGCACGGCGCCGTAGCCGTACCGGAACAGTTCGTTCAGGAGCCCGCCCAGCACGGGCACCGGGACGTTCACCGGCGAAGCGACGGTGGTGAGGGCCGCCAGAGGGCTGGTGTACGTGTACACGGGCGGCGTCCCCATCTCGGGGGGGCCGTCCGGGCGCGCCTCCCGCACCGACCGGGTGATGACCCCGAGGAGCGGCGTCCCCAACACCAGCACG
Organism: Caldinitratiruptor microaerophilus; assembly: GCF_025999835.1. Lineage (NCBI taxonomy): Bacteria > Bacillati > Bacillota > Clostridia > Eubacteriales > Symbiobacteriaceae > Caldinitratiruptor > Caldinitratiruptor microaerophilus. Next base: position 1,966,675 of record NZ_AP025628.1, read on the forward strand.
AAGGTGAGGAAGTACGCCACCACCGACGCCCGCTGGGTCGTGCGGAAGAGCGCGGACAGGAGCTGCCCGAGCGCCGCGTACCCCAGCGCGGTGAAGCCCGCTGCCGCCAGGACCACCCCGATCATGGACAGCGGGACCCCGCCGAAGAGGTAGACCACCGCGAAGGCGGGCAGGGAGGCGAGCAGGAGGTACAGCACGTACACGACCGACGCGGCCAGCTTGCCGAGGGCGATGCCCAGCGGCGACGCCCGGGTGACGAGCAGCAGGTCCAGCGTCCTGCGCTCCCGCTCACCGGAGATGCTGCTCACGCTGAGGGCAGGGGTGAGGAAGGCCAGGAGCAGCACGTAGCCGATCGCAAGCGCCGAGAACACCTGCTGCCCGACGTTGGGCCCGCTCCAGCCGCTCCGGCTGAGAAGCCACAGGAAACCGGTCACACCCGCCGCCAGGGCCAGCAAGAACGCGGACACGACCGCCACCGGCCGCCAGCCCCGGCTGCGGGCCCGCAGTTCCTTCCCCACCAGCGGGCCGACGCCGTCCCGGATGCCGTACCACGTCTCGAGCAGCCAGCGCTTCACGCCTGCACCTCCTCCCGGGCCAGACGGAGGAAGACGTCCTCCAGCGTCCCGCCGGCCTCAGCGAACCGCACGACCGGCACGCCGGCCGAGACCACGGCCGCCAGGACCTGCGCCAGGCCCTCGGCGTCGCCCTCGAAGCGGAACTCCACCACGCCGTCCTCCACCGTGACCCCGGTGACCCCCTCGATCTCCTCCAGCACGGCCCCCGCGCGCTCCGCGTCCCGCAGGACGTGCAGCACCCGTGCGGTGCCGCGGCTCTCCTGCAGAACCTGTGCGACCGGCCCCTGCCGCACGAGTCGCCCGGCGTGCACCATGCCGATGTGGGTGCACATGTCCGCCAGCTCGGAGAGGATGTGCGAGCTGATGACGATCGTCTTGCCCATGCGGCCGAGTTCCTTGAGCAGCTCGCGCATCTCGACCCGGGCGAGGGGGTCGAGCCCGCTCGCCGGCTCGTCGAGAAGGAGCACCGCCGGATCGTGGATGAGGGCCCGGGCGAGGCACAGGCGTTGCTGCATGCCCCGCGACAGGCTGTCGACGTACTCGTCCCGCTTGTCGGCAAGGTCCACCAGCTCGAGGAGCTGATCCCGCAGCCGGCGGACCCGGGGGCCTCGGATGCCCTGCAGGCCGGCGTAGAACTCGAGGTACTCGCTGACCCGGAGGTCGTCGTAGACGCCGAAGAAGTCCGGCATGTAACCGATGAGCCGGCGAACCTCCATGCGCCGCCGCACCACGTGGTAGCCGCCGATCTCCGCGACGCCGGCGTCCGGCACCAGGAGGGTCGCCAGGATGCGGAGGGTCGTCGTCTTCCCGGCGCCGTTCTGGCCGATGAACCCGTAGATGGCGCCCTCGGGCACCTCCAGGTCGAGCCCGTCGAGGGCCTGCGTGCGCCCGTACCGCTTCTCGAGCCCCTGCACCCGGATCACCCTCCGACCCTCCCCTCGAAGGTCACGTCCGGCACCACGAAGGCGGTGCGGCCCTGGACGGCCGTCACCCGCACCCGGACCTCGTGGTCCGGCCCGACGTACGCCGCGGCCGGGACCACCCGCACCTCCTCGCGGCCGCCGGGGAGCGGGTCCCAGGTTCCCGCGCGCCAGTTGTAGAGGCTGAACACGCCGGCCTGGGCGGCCTCGGCCTGCGGGCCCTGCGCCGCCGCAGGGGGGCCGGGCGGCGGCACCTTTCCCGGCGCGAAGGGCGGCTGTTGCAGGTTCATCTGCCGGGTCGTGATGGTCAGGGCCTCCACCCGGGCGCCCGGGGGCAGCGGCGGCCGGTAGGCCAGGTCGATGGTCCCGCTCTCGATCTCCATCCAGCTGATCTGGCCGCTCGAGCCCCCGCCCCAGCCGGGGCTGGTCATGCCGGCCAGCTCGCTCGTCACCAGCCCCGGGGGGAGCCGGAAGGGTCCGGGGGGGAGGGTCAGGGTGAGGGGCTGTTCCAGGAGGTTCAAGTGGTACGTGGGGTGGCCGGCGGGTTCGAAGTCGACCTGTCCCACCGGCGACCGGGTGAAGGCGAACACCGTGAGCGGCAGCGACGCCTCGGCGGGGCCGGGCGTGGGGCGCTGCGCCAGCATGTCGAGGATCCGCATCCGCTGCTGGATCCTCGGGTCCTGCGGGGGCGGATCGTACAGCTGCCACACGTCCAGCGGGATCCCGGGCTGCGGCGGCTTCGGAGGCGGGTTCTTCAGACGCGCGTACGCCCTCCACCCCAGCCCCGGGCCGCCCTGGAAGCGGGCCACGCCCGCGGGGGGCTCGAGGCGGACCTGCGCCTCCTCGCCGGGAGCGAGGTCGCCAATCTTATGGAACGCAGGCCCCAGCACGACCAACACGTCTTCCAGGGGGTAGGGCGTCGCGTTGCGGAGGGTGCCGGCGACGGCGCCGCCATCAAGGCCGAGCCGCGCCTCGATCCGGCCGATCTCCGGACCCAGGGTGCGCTCGAACTGGATCCGCCGCATCCCCCACTCGCCGCCGCGGAAGAGGACCCGCGTGCGGCGGCCCGCCAGCACGCGGTAGGGCGGGTCGGTGGGGAAGCTCTCCGGGCCGACCGGCCCCCACGGCCCGTACGGGCCGGCGGGCCCCTCCGGCCCGCCGCCGGCAACCCGCAGCGCCAGGTCGCCCGGCACGGCCACCTCGATATCCCGCCGTGTGGGGGAGAACACGCCGAGCACCAGGTTCTGCTCGCCGCCCCCGGCCGGATCGAGCCGCACCCGGCTCACCACGCTGCGGATCACGTCCCGCTGCTCCACGCCGAACCCGAACCCGTAGAGCCCCCCGGCCACCGCCAGCGACAGCGCCGGTACGGCGACCCAGGTCCACTCCCGCCGGTCGAGCCGGCTGAGAAGCCAGTGCACGAGAGGGCCGGCGACCAGGGCGAACCCGCCCAGGATGAAGGCGATCGTCCTCCAGTCGGGGAACGCCTCCGGGGGCAAGGTCTCGGCGGCATAGAGAACGTTCTCCGCCGGCCCGGTCTGCCCCCGCCAGCGCGGGAAGCCGAACTTCTCCGGCTGCTCACCCACGGGCAGGACGGGCTCGAGCACCTTCTTCCACAGGGCTCCCAGGCCGTCCCAGGCCCGGAGAGGAGCCAGGGAGGGGTCGGCGGCCAGCACGGTGACGCCGCCGCTGCCCAGCGCGAAGCGCCAGGCCAGCGGCCGCTCGGTCGGGCCGGCCAGGACCACGCCGCCTGCCGGGCGGAGCACCGCGACCGGGGCCGGCTCGCCGGCAGGCGCAGGGGAGCCTCCCCACGCCGCCAGTGCGCCGAGGTCGCGGACGGTCTCCACGCCGTCCAGCCGGAGCGGCAACGTCCCCTCCGGCAGGGCGCGCAGGGATTGCGCCGCCGAGGGCCCGCCGAGCAGCACGAGTTCGCCTCCCGACCGGACCCAACCCCGCAGGGCCTCTCGCTGGCTGTCGGAGAGGCCGGCACCTGCATCGCCGTGCACGACGATCGCGGTCAGGGCGTCCATCCGGGAGGGCTCGTCCGGGATCTCCGCCGCGGCCACCCTGGCGACCCCGATCGGAACCGGCAGGCCCTGCAGCGGGATCTCTACCTTTTGTATCCCGCTCGCCACGGCGTCCCCGGCGGCGAGCACCCCCACCAGCGGCCATCCCGGGGCGCGACCGAACTGGAAGGTGACCTGCCGGCGGTCGAGCACCTGCTCGCCGGCGCTCACCCGCACCTCGGCGCCCACGTGCCCGCTGACCGGGACCCAGAGGACGACGTCCTTCTCGACCCCCGCCGGCAGAGCCTCCTCGCGTCCGTAGCTGGCCACCGGGAAGCGCGTGGTGCCGGTCGGAGTCTGCCACTCGTTCTGCAGGACCGCCTCCACCGCGACCTGCAGGTCCTGGTCGCCCCCCCGCAGCCGCACGCGCACCGGCGTCCAGGTCCCGTGTGTCGCCTGGCCGTCCCAGCCGGCGGTGACGGAGACCAGCGCCGGCTGGGACGCCGCGGCGCGCCCGGGCAGCCCGCCCACCGCGATCGCCAGGGACAGCGCGAGCCACGCCCAGGTCGGGGCAAGGCCCACGCGCGCCGCCATCCGCATCCGCTCCCCCGCCTCCCTGCGTCCTCGACGTACGCGTTCCTTGCAATCAGACGCACGGCGGCAGGGGAGGGTTTCATGCCTTTCCGGAGGCACGGGGGCCCCACCCCGGTAGCCGGAGTGGGGCCCGGTTCTCCGCCGAAGCCGGCCCGGTAACCGGACGAGGCAAACGTTGCGTACCGAACGGGGCCGCGTCTATAATGACCGGGGAGTCGTCTTGGTGAAGAAAGATCCGGGAGGGGACCCGCTTGAGCGTGTGGGTGATGCTCGTCCTGTTCCTGATCGGCAACGCGGTGCTGGGGTCCGGGGTCATGATGCTGGCGAGGGGGACGTTCCCGCCGCCCTTCACGAACCGCAAGGCGCACCCGATCCTCTCGACCCTGGTGCTCCTCGTCGGGCTGACCCTCATGCTCCACTTCGGGACCCCGGAGCTGCTGGACGAGCTCCTCAAGGCCCTGTGACGCACGCGCAGACGGGCCCGGCACAGGCCGGGCCCGTCTGCGGTTTCCTGTCAGGACTCGCCGTCCTCCCAGCGGCCCTCCTGCGGGCGGTCGAGGCCGTCCTCGAGCTCCGAGTCCTCCTCGTCGCCGGGAAACACGCCGTCCCAGGCTTCCGCGTAGCCGATCCGGACGGTCAGCCCGCCCAGGCCGAGCGTGGCAGCCGGCTCCTCGTCCGCCGCCTCCCGGCCCCCCACCGGCATCTCGATCGCCTCGACCCGGAGCCAGTACGGCCCCCCGGACTCGCGGGGGCTGAGCACCTCGCCCACGTGCCTCCCGAGAAGCGCCCGGGCCAGGCGGGTCCGCCGGCCCAGGACGCCTTCCTCGACCCGGGTGCGACCCCGGGAGATGAGCCACTGGATGGTCCCCTCGCGCCCGCTGCGGGAAACCCGCAGCGTCACCGTGCAGCCGACGCGGATGACACCGGGGGCAAACGGCTGGGCCATCTCTCCTACCTCCTCGGCGTGGGGTCCGGGTCGGTGCCGGACGAGGACCAGGCCGCGTAGGTTTGCTAACGAATCCCCATTTTAGACCTGGTAGTGTCCGCTGACAAGTGGGTGCCGGGCGGATTCGGCCCCCGCCTCCGGGGCCGCCCCAGGGGCGGGCGATGGGCAGGGGACCCCACCAGACCCCTGCACTATACTTTATGATGGCCCGGCCACCGCGCCCGGCGGTGCCCGTCCGGAGGGACGCGATGCCCAGGTTCCGAAGCCACAAGGTCAAGCACGAGCACAGCATCATCGACGGGCTCCGGCCGGTCCTCGACCGCATGGCCGCCTGCCCGGCGGTCCATGCCGTCATCCCCGGCACGATCCGCCCGGTTCGCGCCCCCCGCCAGCTCTCCGTCACCGTCCAGTACCCGACGGACACCGGCCTCCGCCTCCTGGCGCGCACGGGTTCGGCGGTCCAGGAGATCTTCCTCGTCACCGACGACCCCGCCGGCACCCGGCAGTGGCTCGAGGCACAGGGGCTGGTCGAACGGGAGGCACCCCCGGAGGAGCCCCCACCGGAGCCTGCCCACCCCTCGCGGCAGGTGGTGGTGCGCTTCGACCACGACTGCGCCCGCTGCGGCCGGCGGATCGCGGCGGGCAGCCGGGCCGTGCGAATCGGCCAGCCGCCCGCCGAGCAGTACGTCCACGTCCGGTGCTTCCGGGCCCCGGCGCCGCCGGATCGCGGCCGGCCGCGCTAGGCCAGGGATCACGCATGGTTTTGACTGCCCCGCGGCAACACTACGCACGAGAGATCCGGTAAGGAGGTCGGCCTGCCGTGGAGGCCATCGATTCCTTCGAACAGTGGAAGGAGTTCCTGTCCCGGAACGTGAACATCGCCCGGGAAGCGGGGATGTCGCAGGGCGCCATGGTCGACGCCGCGACGCGCATCGGCGAGTTCCTGGCAAGGAACGTGGACCCGAAGAACCGGGAGCAGCGGCTGCTCTCCGAGATGTGGAAGGTCGCCGACGAGGAGGAGAAGCGGGCCATCGCCTCCACCATCACCAAGATGGTGGGCGACGGGCAGCGGCACTAGTCGCCCACTAGTCGCCCAGCACACGGTGGAGGCGCCGCGCCGTTTCGCGCGCCTCCTGGACGATACGGCTCATGAGCTCGGCCACCGTGGGTACGTCGCGGATCAGACCGACGCCCTGCCCGGCGTAGACGAAGCCTTCCTCGAGGTCGCCTCCGACGGCGGCCTTCTCGTTTCTCTGCCCGGAGATGAGGGGCAGGAGCTGCTCGAGGGTCGCCCCGGCGGCCTCCGCGTCCAGGATCCGCTGCGCCCCGGCCGTCCGGAGCACCCGGGCCGGCCGGCCCACCGAGCGCTCCACGATCACCGTGTCGGTGGGTTCGGCCTCCAGGAGGCGCTGCTTGTACGCCGGGTGGGCGGGGCTCTCCGCCACGGCGACGAAGCGGGTCCCCATCTCGATGCCCTCGGCGCCCAGCGCCAGCGCGGCGGCCAGGCCACGGCCGTCGACGATCCCGCCGCTGGCGACCACCGGGATCTTCACGGCCTCCACGATCCGCGGGATGAGGGCGAACGTGCCGATATCCTCGCGCCCCAGGTGGCCGCCGCCGTCGAAGCCCACGGCGATGACCGCGTCGGCGCCCAGGCTCTCCGCCTTCTGCGCGGTCCGCACCCCGGCCACCAGGATGAGCTTGCGCACCCCCGGCACCCGCTGGTCGATGTGACGCATGTACGGCTCCGGGTTGCCGCCCGTGATGGTGACGATGCGGACGCCCTCCTCGAGGGCGACGTCGATGTGCCCTTCGAGCGGACGGTGCCCCATGGCGAAGTTCACGGCGAACGGGCGGTCCGTGAGCGCCCGCACCCGGCGGATCTCCTGCCGCAGAGCCTCCGGGTCGCCCAGCGTGGCGGCCGTCACCTGGCCGAGGCCGCCGGCCCGGGACACCGCCGCGCAGAGCTCGGCCCGGGCCAGATAGGCGAGCCCGCCCTGGATGATGGGGTACTCGATGCCGAGCAGTTCGGTGAGACGCGTGCGGATCACGGGTGCAAAGCCCCCCTGTGTGGCGCGTGTCCTTTGCAGTTACCACATCTGTAGTTACCACACAGCCGGCGGGGATACCTTTTGGGGGCTCCTGAGGCAGGGATCGGCGCCCGGCGTGGCCGGGCAGACTGGTACCGGGGGCGTCCGGGCAGCGGGCCGCCCCCGGGAGGGACACGCCGATGCCCCAGTGGCACATCGCCCACCTCTCCGACGAGCAGCTCCGGGCCATCCGGCGGCTGGAGGAGGCGACCGGGCTGGTCCTGGTCGCCTGGGAGCGGGGGAGCCGGGAAGCGCCCCGCGCCCGCGGCCGGGAAGAGCTCGGAGCGGAGATCTCGCCGGACGTCTCCGCCCTGAGCGGGCTCCGTGACGTCTACCGGTCGGTGAGCGCGCCAACGCCCTGAGGGAGGCGGGCTGCGGCCCGCCTCCCGCGCGCGGACCGCCGCGACGGGTGGTACCCCCATGGGTACTTGACAACGCCGCGGGGTTAAGGTAAAAGATAGTCAAGGTCAAACAGGGAGCCCTGGAAGGTGGAGTCAGCCATGATGGAACGGGATGGCCGGCGGCTTTCGGAGACGATCGCCGCGGTGGCGGAGCGGGTGGGCCGAAACGTGGTGCAGGTCCGGGCGGAGACGGCGCAGGGCTCCGGCCTGGGCTCGGGTATCCTGCTCGGCCCGGCCGGGGAGATCCTCACCAACGCCCACGTGGTGGCCGGACGGGGAGACATCCGGATCACGTTCCACGACGGCGTGACGCGCCCGGGCGAGGTGGAGGCCCTTGACCGTCTGTACGACCTGGCCCTGGTGCGGACACGCCCCTACATCGACTCGGAGGTCACCCTGGGCGGAGACGACGATCTGCGCCCGGGCCACCTCGTGGTCGCGGTCGGCAACCCCTTCGGCTTCGGCTGGACGGTCACGCTCGGGGTGGTGAGCGCCACGGAGCGGATGCTCGGCCCCCTCGACGGCCTCATCCAGACGGACGCCGCGATCAATCCCGGCAACTCCGGCGGAGCGCTGGTCGACCTCGAGGGACGGGTCGTCGGCATCCCGACGGCCGTCCTGGCAGCCGGTCAGAACCTCGGCTTCGCCATCCCGGCCTGGCAGGCCGCACTGGCGCTCGAGCAGTTCCGGCGCCACGGGCGCGCCTTCCACCCGTACATCGGCATCAGCGGGCAGACGGAGGTCATCGACCCGGCCCTGGTCCGGGCCCTCGACCTGCCGGCCGGCCGCGGGGTCGCGGTGCTGGAGGTCGACCCCTACGGCCCGGCCGCCGGCTCCGGCCTGGAGCCCCTCGACCTGATCACGGCGGCAGGGGACCAGCCCACCCCCACCATCGCCGCCCTCCGGCGCGTCATCCGCCGCACCCCGGTCGGCACCCCCCTCGTCCTGGAGGTGCTGCGGGGCAGCGGGCTCGTGCGCCTCTCGGTCGTCGTGGGCGAACTGCCGCAGCGGGCGCGGCGGTAGGGAAGGCGCCTGGCCTTGCCCGCTCTTGTCAGGAATGCTGACAAATGAGCACGAAATTGCTGACATGAACGCTTGTGCGGCTGCACCCTCCCCACTAGAATCCAAGGTGTGCCGGGGTGCCTGGCACAAAACCTGACAGGAGGGTGCTGCGCATGTGGAGGCGGTTCCTGTTCGCCGGGCTGCTGGCGGCGATCCTGGCCCTGTCCGCCCTGCCGGCCGTGGTTGCCGCCGCGGAGGCGGTGCCGGACCCCAGCGGGGCAGCCACGGGCAACGTCAGCGACATCGCGGCGGCGACGGCCGGGTCCCCCACCCCGGACGAGGTCGCGGCGCAGGTGGGAAAGAACAAGGCCGGCATCAACATGATGTGGGTGCTCCTCACCGGCTCTCTCGTGTTCTTCATGCAGGCCGGCTTCGCCCTGGTGGAGACCGGGTTCACGCGGGCCAAGAACGCCGCCCACACCATGACGATGAACCTGATGGTCTTCCTGGTGGGCGCCCTGGGGTTCTGGCTGCTCGGGTTTCCGCTGATGTTCGGTAACTTCGGCGCCATCGGGACCCTGGGAGGCCAGCCCCTCCTGTCCGGGGGACTGAGCATCGGCGGCTGGAACATCCTCGGCACGAGCGGCTGGTTCCTGTCCGGGCTGGCTTATGACGTGACGGTCGTGGCGCTGTTCTTCTTCCAGATGGTCTTCATGGACACGGCCGCGACGATCCCGACCGGCGCGATGGCCGAGCGTGTCAAGTTTTCTGCCGTCGTGGCCAGCACGTTCTTCATCTCGATGTTCCTGTACCCGATCTACGGCAACTGGGTCTGGGGCGGCGGCTGGCTCGCGCAGCTCGGCTCGAAGCTCGGCCTCGGCCATGGCGCCCTGGACTTCGCCGGCTCCGGTGTGGTCCACATGATCGGCGGCGCCGCCGCCCTGGCGGGGGCCATCGTCCTGGGCCCGCGGATCGGCAAGTACCGCGCCGACGGCACCCCGAACGCGCTGCCCGGCCACGACATCCCCATGGCAGTGCTGGGCACGATCATCCTGTTCTTCGGCTGGTTCGGGTTCAACCCGGGCTCCACGCTGGCCGGAACGGACCTCCGCTTCTCCGTGGTGGCCGTCAACACCATGCTCGCAGGCGCCGCCGGTGGCTTCGCCGCCATGGTGTACCACTGGCTGCGTTACGGGAAGCCGGACCCCTCCATGATCTGCAACGGCGCCCTGGCGGGCCTGGTAGCCATCACCGCGCCCTCGGCCTTCGTCAGCCCGGTCGGCTCGGTCATCATCGGCCTCATCGCCGGCGTGCTCGTGGTGGAGTCGGTGCTCTTCATCGACCGGCGCCTGCGCATCGACGACCCGGTGGGCGCCATCAGCGTCCACTTCGTCAACGGCGCCTGGGGTCTCCTGGCGCTCGGCCTCTTCGCCGACGGCACCTACGGCGCCGGGCTGAACGGCGTCGACGGGCCGGTGACCGGCCTCCTGTACGGCGGGGGCGCCGGACAGCTCCTCGCCCAGGTGATCGACATCGCCGTCGCCGCCATCTGGGGCGTGGGGGTCTCGTACCTCTTCTTCAAGTTCTGGGATGCCATCGCCGGGATGCGGGTGAAGCAGGAGGACGAGGTCGGCGGCCTCGACGTCCCCGAGATGGGCGTTCCCGCCTACCCCGCCTTCGTGTTGATGCCCGAGCCGGCCCTCGCCGGCGGTGGGCCCGCGGCCGCCGGCGCCGCCCCCGCTGCCGCGGCGGCTGCTGGGGGGACCGTCGTCGCCCTGAGGCACCCGCCGTCGGCCGAGGGTGCGCCGCTCCAGAAGATCGAGGCCATGATCCGGCCGGAGCGGCTCGAGGCGGTCCGCCAGGCCCTGTACGAGGCCGGAGCCCGGGGCATGACGGTCACCGAGGTGCAGGGCGCCGGTCTGCAGCGGGGCGTGGTCGGCCACTACCGGGGGGCCGTCGTCGAGTCGTCGCTGCGGCCGAAGGTCAAGATCGAGGTCGTGGTGCCGGCCACGCAGACCACGCGGGTCGTGGAGGCGCTGGTCGGCGCCGCCCGGACCGGCGACGTGGGCGACGGCAAGGTCTTCATCTACCCCCTGGAGGACGCGGTCCGGGTCCGGACGGGAGAACGCGGCGAGGTGGCCGTGTGACGGGGCCGTCGCATACGGGGCCCCGGCAGCCTCCGCTGCCGGGGCCTCTTGCCGGGCGCCCGGGGCAGGCGCTGGCCTCCTGCAGCTCCCTGCTCAATCATCTGCCCCGGCACTCAATCGCCCGTTGACCGCACGGCGCTGCCGGCGGCGAGGCTCACCTCACGGCGGGCCTCGTCCGCCTTCAACGTTCTGCAACCAGGAATTCCGCGGGTCATGTCTACATGTCTTCGGTCAAGCGGATCACCGGGAGTAGAATCCGATCCACGTGCGTAGAGTCCGAAATAGCAGAATTGATTCAAGGGATACAGGTGCTGAGCTCCGCTGTGGTGGTACCGGCGAAAGCCTTTCCGGAAGTGGTGTGCGAACGTGCGGGGTTGAACCTCTCGGCCGGCAGTAGACAAGACAGAAACCTTCCGCGTACCGGCCTTACATGCTAACGAGCACGTACGGCTCGCCAGAGCGCAGCGAGAAAGTGCCCTGACCTCGCCAGTCGAAAGTAGGGTCACTTAGTCTGCACCTTTCGACCTCAGGGTCTCAATCAGTTTGTTCACCTCGTCAATCAGTTCTGTGCTCAGGCGAATCGCCTCATGAATGTCTTCGGCTTTCATGTTGCTATTCATGACGATCCGCGCAACCTGGGTAATCAGCTCTTGCGCGCGTTCCGCGCGCCGCCTGGCTGCGTCCCCCGTTGAGCCGGCTCCTGCGTCTCCTTCGCGCGGCCACCGTTTCGAAAGCACCGCGAGAAGCAGTTGCTTTAGTTTCTCCCGATCCTCTGTGCTGATGTCTTTCCACTCGACACCCACAGACCAGGTTTTGTCATCCAACGCTGCAACACGCTGAACACGGCCGTTCAACTTCAAGGAGCCAACGGGCGTAGACGGAATTTCGACGCGAACAACGTGTCCTGGTCTCAGCTCAGTCGGAGAGATGATCCGCGCGCCTCCGAGGCTGAGATCGCTCAAAGTGGCGCCAACGGCTGCAGCACCAGCCGCACCGAGTTCCAAAGAGACTGGATGCTGCACCGAAAAGCGAAAATGGGTTCGGCGCTGCGTAACTGTGACGGGCCCGGACACGAAAACCTGGAATCGTTGAGGACTCTTCCGAATCAACAGCCCACTGCCGGATACAACCCCCCGAGCCGTGAACACCAGGAGTTGAGCGAACCCACGGTCCGGGACGTTCTCCGCAGCTTCGGAGCTTGCCACGAAGTGCAGGTCTTCGCCCGTCACCAGAATCTCGCCTTCCAAAACGACGTCTGGTTGCGAGGGGTTCTTCCACCGAACCTTCGCGTAGCAACTGTCCAGCGACGATAGTATCTGATTCCACGTCAACTGCACTGCGCTCCCGGCCCTCCTCCCACGTTCAACGCGCGTTCATGACCTGATCGACGGTGACAGGCTTGCCGATGAGGTAGCCCTGGGCGTAGTCCACCCCGCACTCCCGGAGGAGCTGCAGCGTCTGGTCGTCTTCCACGAACTCCGCGATGGTTTCCTTCCCCAACCGTCGTGCCACGTCCACGACGGCCTCCACCAGGTGCCGGCTCACGGGGTCGTACGACAGGCTGCGGACGAAATCCCCGTCGATCTTCAGCGAATCAACCGGTAGATACTTGAGAGCATAGATCGAGGAGAACCCGACCCCGAAATCGTCCAGAGCAAAGCGGCAACCAAGGCTCCGCAGTGTCCGAATGAACCGGCCTGCCTGGTCAACGTCGCGGATGGCGGCCGTCTCCGTGATTTCGAGCGTCAACTGGGAGGGGTCGATCCCGGCGGCATCAAGTTCGCGCTGCACGAAGGTGAGGAACTCCCGGTCACCCAGGACCGTCCCGGAGATGTTCGCTTCGAGCCGCAACGTCTGGCCAGCCTTGGAACCCTCAGCGATGAGGTGGATCGCCCGGCGCACCACCCAGCGGTCGACGGCCTGAATCAGGCCGAACCGCTCGGCCACGCCGAGAAACGAATCCGGCAAGATCAGGTTGCCGGTGTCATCCGGCAGGCGGAGCAGAAGTTCGTACCGTGCAATCTCGCCCGTACGCAGGTCGAGGATGGGTTGCAGGTGCACGACGAACCGGTCGTTCTCAAGCGCCCAACGGATTCGCTGTTCCCAGGCCAGCTTCGACTCCGCCAACGACTTGCCTTTCATTTTCTCGATGTTGTACATGCAAACCCCGTTCCGGCCGCTTTCCTTCGCCTCGTACATGGCGGTATCGGCCCGAGCCAACAATTCCTCTGCGGTCGTCCCGTGCTGCGGGAACACGGCGATCCCGATGCTGGCGGTGACCCGAACGGGATGCCCGCTCACCACCATCACCTGGGCCCGCAGGGTCTCAACGAGGTCCTGGGCCACCACCTCCGCCTGCCCGGCATCCGTCTGGGGCAGCAGGATCGCGAACTCGTCGCCGCCAAGGCGTCCGATGGTGTCGGCCTCCCGCAGCCGGCGCTGCAACAACGCGGCCACGTTTTTCAGGAGGGCGTCCCCGGCGGGATGCCCCAAGCTGTCGTTGACGTACTTGAAGCCGTCCAGATCGACGAACAACAGGGCACCATGGACACCGTAGCGCCGGGCCTGGGCGAGCTGCCAGTCGAGTTCCTCGAGGAAACGCCGGCGGTTGAAGAGGCCGGTGAGCGGATCCCGGCTTGCCAGGTAAGCGAGTTGCTCCTCCGTTCGCTTCCGGTCGGTGATGTCCCGCAGGATCACGGTGAAGATGATTCCCTGGCTGAGGTGCACCTTCGAGATCGAGGCTTCGGCAGGGAACTCCTCGCCGTTCTTCCTGCGCCCGGTGATCTCGCCCCGCTCGCTCATGGGCCGTGTTGCTGCCCGCGCTATTTGTCGCTCCGGTGACCAGCGACGATGTCATGGCCGTTCATGAGATGTGACCGGTCCGCTGGCGCTGAAGGGGCGCAGCCCGTGGTAAGGATGCGCCCCAGAGTCCGAAATGCAGGGCCGGCAGCCACTAGAATCCACCAGGGCCGTACGGGTGGTTGACCCCGGGGCTGTGAACGAACTCCCGGTAGAGGCGCCACCACCAATGCTCGTAGTCCTCGATATACCGGAAGACGGGAAGGTCGAGCCGGCACGTGGGCCGGCTCTTCAGGTCCCGTAACCGGTGGAGCAGACGGTAGCCCAGGATGAACGCCGTGACCGCCTGGCCGCGCCGGACCCCATCTCCGGTCGTGGCCTGCCGGATGGCGGCCTCCAGCAGGTCGAGCAGGTCGGTGATCTCGTACCCGTAAAGCCGGAGTGAAACCCCGGCGTGTTGCAGGCGAAAGTCTGTCACCACGGGCTACCTCCTCTGGGGGCCTGGGTATCCTGCAGCTCCAGCAGCACCCGCTCGACGTGGGCCTCCTCCACTAGGCGCTGGTCATGGGCGCAAGCGTCCAGGAGGCAGCTCGTGCAGATCGTGTTGATGACCCGCGGGATGCCCCGGGACTCCGTGACGATCTTGCGCAGGGCCTGCTCGGAGAAGAGGGGCCGGTCGGCGCCGGCCAGGTGGAGATGGTGCTGGATGTAGGCCAGAGTCTCGGCCTCCCCGAGGCCGGTGAGGTGGAAGCGCACCTGAACCCGCTGGGCGATGGCCTCGAAGGTGCGAAGCCGGAGCAGCCCCCGGAGTTCGCTCTGGCCGGCGAGGATGAACGTCAGCGGCGAGATGGAGTCCATGTGGAAGTTCAGGAGGAAGCGGACCTCCTGGAGCATGGCGCCGCTGAGGAGGTGGGCCTCGTCGATGACGATCACTGGCTGACGGCCGTTGGTGGTGTAACCGTCCAGGATGGTGCGCTCGAAAAGCCGTTTCACCTCCCGCCCGTGGAACAGAGAAGGCGGGGCCACCCCAAGCTGGGTGAGCACGTCTCGGTAGAACGCGCTGGGGGTGAGACGGGAGTCGGCGATGTACACGAACAGGTGGCGGGTCCGGTCGAGCTGATCGTACAGGGCCCGGATGGCGGTGGACTTCCCGGCGCCGACCTCACCCGTGACGACCGCGAACGCGCGGTGGCGGATGGCGTACTGGAGGCGAGCAAGCAGTTCCTGGTGCTGGGGAGCGGGGAACAGCCGGTCGGTGGGAATCTCCCTGGCGAAGGGCACCGCTTTGAGGCCGAAGTACTCGGTCAGCGTGACGGCTCACCGTCCTTGTGGCCGACCAGGCGAGCGTAAGAGGTCTGACCCAGGCGGCGCTGCTTCTCGGCCTCGTGGTGCTTGCGGGCCAGGGTGAGGAAGTTCATCCCGTCGCTGGACGGGGGTTGGGCCGGGGCAGGGACGGCGTGGTGGTGAGTGCGGCGGAGCTGGAGGGGGGCAGCGTCCGGGAAACGCTTTCCCTCGTGCCAGACCTGGATCTGGCTGAGGTCGTAGGGGTCGTAGCGCAGGAGCACCCGGTGGCCGCTGAGGGCGGCGTCGACCTCGTAGCGGTTCCCATGCAGGGAGAAGCATCCGGTCTTGTCGACGACCCGCTGCTCCTCCCAGAGGAACACCTCCCGCAGGGCCGTAGGGTCGATGCGGCGCAAGGGCTCGGTGTCCGCCTCGAACCGCTGGCGGGGGGTCTGGTGGGTGCTGCCGTGGGGGCGACTGAGGTAGGCCACCTCGAGCCAGGCCCAGAAGAACTCGTTGAGTTCGTCCAGGGTGCGGAGCTGGCCGGCTTCGACCAGCGCGTGCGCTTCGGGTACAAAGCTGCGGCGGACGTACTGGAAAAACTTTTCAACCTTTCCCCGCCCCTGGGGTCGGTAGGGGCGGGAGTGGCTGAGGCGGATCCCGAGCTTGGCGCAGATCCGGGCCAGGTGGCGGGTGGAGTAGATCGCCCCGTTGTCCACGTAGATCTGGCGGGGCAGGCCGTAGCGGAGGATGGTGCGTTTGAGGCAGTCCTCCAGGCGGGGGAGCTTCTCCTCGAAATACATCTGGCCGTAAACGACTCGGCTATGGTCGTCGAGGAAAGCCATGAGGTAGACTTGGCGCCGCTTCCCGGGTTGTCCCGGCACCGGCAGCGACAGGGCGTGCAGGACGTCTCCTTGCCACAGGTCGTTGCGGTGTTGGGCCTCAAACCGGCGGAGCAAACTCCGGGCGGCTTTGCTGCGCAACTCCTGGCGGGTGCAGCCTGCCCGGGCCAGGTAGCGGCCCAGGGTGGTGCGTTTGAGACGCCCGGGTGCGACCTTTCCGTCCAGCTCGAGCAAGGCGATGATCTGTTGCACACTGCGGTCGGGCACCGCCCGCCGCAAGGCGATCGCCGCTTCCAGGACCTCCGGGGGAACGGCCCGTCCCTGGTCCGCATCCGCCCGGGTGTGCGGTTTGAGCCCCTCGAACCCGTGCTGCCGGTAGGCCTGGACCCAGCGCTGCAGCGTCCTGAGCCCGACTCGGGTCTTGTCACTGGAAGGGATCTCGTGCGGGTGCCCGGCGATCTCCCGCAACAGGCGCTGGCGCTCGGACGGGCTCAGGTTCTGGGTCAGTACGGGGGCGATGAGGCTCCAGCGGAAGGTGGCGATCTCTTCCCGCTGCTGCTCGTCCATGGAATCCCTCCCCTGCTGGCGTCGTTGCCGCCATTATGGCCGGCACGCCGAGCCAGCCGGGAGGGACAAAGTTTGTGGTGGGGGGTATAGCCGTACCTCACAGGGGTGCCGGCGCCTCGCAAAAACTGTTCAGGAACGCAAACAGCCCACGGTGGCGGACAGGGTCCACAGGCATCTGCCGCCGGAGCCAGTCACCCAGCGCGAGCAAAAAGTGGAGGGCGGCGTCGGGACCCTCGTGGCGGGGGACCAGCGTGAAGACGTCGACGGCGGGTCGCTGTTCCAGCAGCCAGGCGGTCAGGAACTGTCCCCAAGTCCCCGCGATACCGCGAACCGTACGCACCCACCGGCGCAACGTTCGCTCCGACACCACACTGACCGCCGGTGAACTGATTTCCCAGGCGAGATCCCTCCACGACCTCCCTTGCTGAAGGCGCCGGCGCACGACCACTTCCCGCAGCAGCGTGACAAAGCGGGCGTACGGACACAGAAAGTCCGGCAGGACTGAGCACGTGTGCTTGCACCGGGGACAGAACCAGCGGTAGATGGGGATGCGGTAGATGCGCCGGCGGGTAACCACTGACCGATGGTGGGCGCCATGCTCCCGCATCTGCCGGCCGCAGCCTGCACAACGAAGCGCCAGTGCGGGTCCGTCACGGCCGTACCGGCGTAAGTACGCTTTGACTGAGACCGCAAGGGGCAGTATGATGGACACGCAGAGGTAACTCCTCTGAAGCCTGCCCCGGGGCTTGGCTGCGAAACTCGACCCGGGGCAGGTGTCTTTATTTCCACCCCCCGCGCGAAAAGGGGGAGGCTCGACCTCCCCAGGCTCTTCCACACCCATCTCCTCGTCCCCTTCCAGCGCCAACCACTCCGGTCAACGCGGCGACAAATAGCGTGGGCGAAAACAGGCCGTGCCACTGCGGGTTCAGCGGCAAAGCGCTGAACATGCCTCCGGTGCGCGTCCCGTGCCCGCTCCGGCAGGAGCACGTCCAGCGGTTGACCCATCACTTCTGCGGCAGAGTAACCGAAGATGCGCTCGGCCCGCTTGTTGAACACGATGATCCGCTGCGCCTCATCAACGCAGATGATGGCGTCATGCGCCAGGTCCACGATCCCGGCCAGCCTGGCCTCTGAGTCCCGCAGACTCTGCTCCTTCCTGCTGAGGGACGCCAGGGCCTCCTGGAGTTGCTCCTGCTGCGCCTCCAAGGCGTTTCGCTGTTGGATGAGTTCTTCGTTTTGGGCTTGCAACTCTTCCTGCTGCGCGACCACTTCCTCGTGGAGCGCCTGCAACTCTTCGTGGGCCTGTTGCAACTTCCTGTGGCTGGCCAGCAGGTCTTGATGGGTGCGAGCGTGGGCGATGGCGACGCTCACCTGACTGGCCACCGCTTCGAGGAAGCGCACTTCGTCCGGCGTCCACTGCCTGGGGGCGTCGCACTGGTGCAACCCGATGAGTCCGAGCACAACATGTCCCAACCGAAGAGGCGCCACCAGCACCGCCCGGGCGCCAACGGACAAGAGTTCCTGGCGGAGGCCAGGGACGGCGGACTCCAACCGGGCGTCTGTCGCCACGTCCGAGATGGCCACGGCCTCATCGTGGGTGGACAACACCACCGCCGACCGGGGCGTGACACTGCCGACACCGACAGGAGCGACCCCGGGCGCCGTCCATTCCTCTGCCAGCCGAAAGCTCCCGTCCTCCTGCCGTAGCCGGATGAAGCTCCGGCTTGCGCCCAGAGCCTCCCCCAAGTTGCGCACGGTTTCACGGAGCACGTCATCCAGATCCAGGGAGCCGTGGACTGCCTCGCTGACCTCCCGGATGAGGGCCTGCAGGCGGATCTCCTGCTTGAGCCGGGCGTTGGTGCCGGCCAGATCCTCCTCCCGCTGCCGGTACTCCCTCGAAAAGCGCATGCCCACCGCTGCCCCTGCGCCCAACACGGCGGCCGCCAGCGCGCCCGTCGACAGCGCCAGGCCCACAGACCTGCCCCCGGCGAGTTCCACTCGGAGCGCACCGGCGAACACCGCCGCCACGGAGAGGATCAGTAGCCTGCGCCCGGCCGCGGCGCCCAGGGTGTAGGTCGCCACTCCGGGGATGAGCACCATCGAGGACAGAACACTGTACCCAATCCGTCCGGACGCGGAAAGAAGAAGACCGAGGGCCACGCTGAGAAAGACCATGCGCCAGAACACCCGGCGGCTGAGACTTCTCGGGCGGCACAGGGCCCAGCGCATGCCGGTGTTGTAAAGGGCGACCGCGCTGACGAACACATGGCCTGCGACGGGCGAAGCCACCACTTCGTGACCGCTCAGGGGGCTGAGCCCGACCACGAGGACAGCGAGGAGCCAGCCCCACGCCTCCAGCACCTGATCCACCCTGGTCAGGGTTGCCTTCGTTGCGGACGCTCGATCGTCCGCCACGTCCTGTTCCACCGACGGGGTGTAGCGTTCCGCGAGCAGGACCAGGGCCCAGATGCCCCAGGCGACCATGCCGGTCCACTGCTCTGTCCGGGCGAAGTTGTACGCCAGCAGTAGCGGCAGCAGCGCCCCGGCCAGCGACCGCGCCCAGCCTGCCGGGGCGGCCCGGCGGGATGCGCCACCGGGCGAGAGGAGGGCCACGGCTCCCGCCAGCCCGGCGACGCCGGCCCACCGGATGGCCCCCCGGAGGGCTGCATACGGTGGGCTGGCGAAAATGCCCGGAGCGAGGAGCATGAGGGCCCCGGTGGCCGCTTCGATGAGCCCGAGGGCCATGTGGCTGAGGTTCAGACTTGCCTCCGTGTCGCCACGTGGCTGCGGCAGCCAAGTCGCTACCAGCACGCTGGCGGCCAGGAGTCCGTACAAGATCACCCCAGTCCAGGACGCGGCCCTCAGGAACAGGTACACCAGCACGCCGAAGGGCAGGGCTGCCAGTACAGAGAGAGTGCCGGCGATCCAGGTCGGAAGGGCATATGCGATCTGGACCAGAAGGGCCAGACCCCCCAGCATCAGGATCGTGGCAAACCCGGAAAAGTACGGACGAACGGGATCATAAGTGGGAGACCGAAACTGGCTTTGGAAAATGTAAATCGCCACTGCCAGGAACATCTCGATGGTGGCCGCCACGACGCGGAACTGGGCAGTCCGAAACGCGACCTTGCGCACGTGCTTGTCCTCCCGACTGGGCTACGTCGGCCGACCCCAGGGCCAGTACGCCCCTCACCTCGTCCCGGCACAGACCCATGCTGTGTCCGCCCCGCTCAGCGGCCAGGATGTGTCCGCCGTCCGCGCCCCGCTGTGGTGCAACTCGCAGACGCCACCACAGGTCCGCCTCCCGAGGGCCACTGGTCCGTCACATCGACGCAACATCTCCCGTCTCACGTTCGCCGCAGCTGACCACTTCCACCAGGCCAACTCCGAGGCAGCGGGGATCACATGCCTTCCGCGTGGCACCCCACTCCCCGCCGGTTCTCGATCAGGCCCGCGATCTTCCTGGCCGAGGCCGCCCACCGCTCCGCCAGCCGCCGCACCTCGTCCGCCACCACCGCGAACCCCCACCCTCGCTCCCCCGTCCGGGCCGCCTCGTTGGCCGCAGTCAGTGCCAGCAGGTTCGTCTACTCCGCGATTCCTGAGATCTCCTGGGTGGTGTCCCCGATCTGGTTCGACATCCCCTCCGGGTTGCGCATGCGGCTCGCAGACCCGGAGATCGGGTCCGCGCACCACCGGCCGCCCCACGCCGTCCCGGTCGTTACGCGCTGACAACAAGGCCACACACAGCGACACGCTCTCCCGGTGAGGGAGAAGACTCGTCCCGGGACCATGGGCGCGTGTAAAATGTTCGTGGAGTTTCGGGTAGAACTGCACCAGATATTGAGATTTGCGATGGGACGGTGAGCCCGTGCGCCATACCGGCCCGGAGTCGGCCCGGGGCAGCGCCCTCGTGTGGGTGCTCGTGGTCGCCGCCGTCTTGAGCCTCCTGGCCGCGGCGGTGGCGCGCGCCAACGTGTTCGGGCTGCGGAGCGCCACGTTCTGGCAGGAGCGGCTCCAGGCGTTCTACGCAGCGGAGTCCGGGCTGAACGTGGCGCTGTACCGGCTCTGGGAACTGCGGGAAACGCTACCGGCACCCGGGAGCACCGACTGCACGAAGTCCCCGTGGTTCGAGAGCAGCCCGAACGACTTCCCGGGCAAGCCGGACACGGGATATCGCGTCTGCGTCGAGGAAGGTCCCGGCGGCCGGGTGCTGGTCGCCCGGGGGTACAGCGGCCGGAGCACCCGCACGGTGCGGTTGACCCTTCGCAGGCCCCGGTCCGCCGCCGAGTACTTCCCGGAGGATCGGCAGGAGAACGGCGTCATCGACGCCGGGGACGGGGAGTGGGAGTGGCCGGAGGTCGCCCTGCCCGACCTCGCCCCGCCGTCCGGTACGCCCGAGGAGCCGGAACTCGCCGGCGACCCGGCGACGATGCCCCCCGGTACGTACCGGTACGACAAGCTGGAAGTGGAGAAGAACGCCACCCTCCGCATCCAGGGCCCGGCCACGATCTACGTGAAAGAGGATGTCCGCGTCAAGGACAACGCGGTCTTGGAGGTCACCGGTTCAGGTGCCGTCAGCATTTACGTGAAAGGAGACTTTGACCTCGCAAACCGCGCCCGACTCGTGCGCACGCAAGAAACCGCTCTGTACGTTGGTAAGGGCGTGAAGTGGGAGAATAACGCCCGTGTCGAAGGCAGCGGGCGGCTGCTGATCGTGCTTGGCGGCGATCTCGAAGTCGAGAACGGGGTGGCGGTGAACTCCGGGGCGAGCGCGGACGCCATGGGCATCTACCTGACGACGGACGCCAGTCACAAGGTGAAACTGAAAAACAACGCCACCTTTGTCGGCGGTCTCTACGCGCCGACCGCAGCGAAAGTAGAGATCGAGAACAACGCCAGCCTGGTCGGTGCGACGGTCGGAGAGACCGTCACCCTGGACAAGAACGCGACCACGGCCTGGGACCCTCGTGTGCAGGACGCCCCCGCCCCCGAGGCCGGCGGGACCGGTGGTGGCACCTGGGTCGCCGACTGGGGAACGTGGAACGAGGAGTGAGGCACCGTGCTTGCGGCGACCCGCCGGCAGCCCGTCCTGCAGAACCCCTCTGGCGCGGCGTACGTGGAAACGCTCGTCGCCCTGACGCTGCTGTCCGTCGTCCTCGTGCCGCTGTGGGGCTCCCTCGTCTCGGGGCTGCGGACGGCGGGGCGAGCAGAGGAGCGGTTCGCCGCGGTGAACGTCCTGCGCTCCGAAGCCGAGTCGCTCAAGGCCGAGGTTGTGCGGCGTGGCGACCTCACCTTCCTGCCGGAGGGCGGGACGACCAAGACGGTGACGGCCGAAGGCGAGGAATTCACGGTGGAACGCTCGGTCACAAAGCCGGGGGAGTTCCGGGGCAGGGTGGCCCGGGTCGACCTCACGATCCGGTCCGCCGACGGGCACCTGACAGGATCCACCACGCTTTACCTGTACGAGCGGGGCCGGTGACATGGCGAGGCGGCTGCAAGACCCCTCCGGGATCGCCCTCATCGAGGTCCTCGTCGCCACCACGCTCATCGCCATCCTGACGCCGGTGCTCGTCCGCCTCACGCTCCAGTCTTACCGGCTGCACGAGGCGGCGACCACACGGGTCCGCGAGCGCGAGCGCCTCCAGGAGGTGCTCGACGAGATCGTCCACGGCTTCGACGGGGACGCGGGTAGGTACCCCGGGCTCACCGGGGTCCCGTGCGACGCCCTGACCCCGCTCCCGGACGGGTTCCGCTACGTGGTGGGCCCGCACCGCGTGGAGTACCGCGTCGTGGACGGGGCGCTCCAGCGCCAGGTGGACGCCGGGGTCCCGAACGTCCTGATGCCGGGGGTCGAAAAAGTCGAGGCGTCCTGCGATGCAGAACGCCTCGTAACCGTCCACGCAACGATACTTGCAGACAGCAGTCGAGTATCGGCCTCCACGTCGGTTGTGATCCGAGTCGGAACCAACCCCTGAACCAGGACGAGTTACTGCCAGTTGATGGTTGTCGGGTCCGTGTTCGGATCGAGCGCGCTAGGCCCGACCACCCCGTCCGGAGTGATGGTGATCTTCCGCCAGTCGGCCGGATTGGTAGTGGGATCCTCAGTGGCGGGGATGAACAGTTCAAGTGTGTAGCTCTTGCCGTTGCTGGAGCGGTTATATGAAACCGTAGCTGCAAAGATCTTAGCTGAGGTGTTCGCCGTTTCGATGTCGATCCAACGATCGAGCACCGTCGCGAGTTCGCTGAGGTTCTCAACGTTGCTATCAGCCGGGTACCCTTTTTCCTCCGCCTTGTACATCTCCATGGCCGAACGGATCTGGTGCGCCTGTTCGACCGCCACCTGCTGCGTGGCCGTTCGGACCGCGCCCCAGAGCTTCGGCACCGCGAGGAGCCCCAGAACCGCCAGAACAGCCAGCACCACCATGAGTTCGATCAGCGTGAACCCCTCTTGCGCCCCCCAGCGCTTCGCCAGACGCCTCCACTGCCGCGACCTGCCCTTCAGCCAGCCACCCATGGTTCTGTCCCCCTCGAACAGACGTAGTCCTTCTACTGGCAGCCCCAGTCCAACGCGTGAACGCGATTCCAGTGTAGGGGCGGCTGTTCGTGCGGTCAATAGACTGCGGCCACAAACATGAACCCCACATATTTAGCGTCTGAAAGTACCTTGCCCCCTCACCGTAACCGGGGCGGCTTCGTGAACGCCTCGAACATCGGCAGGTACACCGAGAGCAGGATGACCGCCACGATCCCCCCGAGCCCGATGATGATCGCCGGCTCGAGCGCGGCGGTGAGCCGTTCGGCGAGGCGGTCGAGTTCACGTTCGTAAAAGTCCGCTACTTTATCGAGCATCCGGTCGAGGGCGCCGGTCTCCTCGCCCACCTCCACCATCTGGACCACCACCGGCGGGAACCAGCGGCTCTGCCGCAGGGATGTACTGAGGCGGCCCCCCAGGCGGACGTGCTCGCGCGCGGCAGCGACGTCCTCCTCCAGCGCGGCGTTCCCGACCGTCCGCACCACGAGGTCCAGGGCGGTCAGGATCGGCACGCCGGCCCCGACCAGGCTGCCGAGCGTCCGGCTGAAGCGCGCGATGCCGCGCAGGAGGGCGAGGCGACCGGCGATCGGGGTGCGGAGGACCAGCCGGTGCAGCCGGAGCCGGCCGGCAGGGGTCTGACCGTACGCGCGCAGTGCGGCGTAGGCGGCCACGAGACCCCCCAGCACGAGGTACCCGTACTGCCGCAACCCGGCGCTCAGACCCAGGAGAATCCGGGTGGGCAAGGGGAGCGGGGTGTCCATCTCCCGGAACATCGCCGCGAACTGGGGAAGCACCACCGTGGTGAGGAGAACGACGAGCGCCAGGCCGGTACCCACGACGATCTTGGGGTACGTCGTGGCCGACCGGACCTTCTGGTTCAGGGCGTCCTCCTTCTCGAGATGCTCGGCCAGGCGGCTCAGCGTGACGTCGAGGATGCCGGCCATCTCCCCCGCCTCTACCATATTCACCACGAGGGCGGGAAAGAGAGGCCCCTGCCGGGCGAATGCCTCCGCCAGGGTGCTACCCTGTTCGACCGACTGCACGACGGCCTCCAGGGCGCCTCGCAGGCCCCGGTGCTCCGCCTGTTGCGCCAGGAGCCGGATGGCGGTCACCACCGGCACGCCGGCGCCCAGGGCGGTGGCGGCCTGCCGGCAGAAGGCGGCCAGCACGGCGAGCGGGAGGGGCCGGGGAGGACGGAGGCGGACCGGCTGCCGCCAGAGCGGCGCACGGGCCGGCGGTTCCTGCACCGGGGCCGGCTCCGACGCCGCGCCCGCTGGGGTGGCGCGCCTCAGGCCCGCGGCGAGGGCCCCGTTGCCGCCCCGATCCTCGCCGCGGGAAACGCGCACCAGGTCGACCACGTACAGGCCCTGTTCCCGCAGGCGCCGGACGACGCTCTGCTCGTCCGGCCCTTCGGCGGTGCCCCGCGTCACCGCGCCCGCCGGTGTCCGGGCGCGGTAGCGGTAGAGCGCCAACCTTGCCACCCCCTCCCGCTCCGGCGGTCGGGCCGGCGGCCCGTCCCCGACCCGGGCGAACCGGCACCGCCGAACTATGCCTCCGAGTACGCCACCCGCTGGACCTCCTCCAGGGTCGTGATGCCCGCCAGGGCCTTGGCCACGCCATCCTCCAGGAGCGTGCGCATGCCCTGTGCACGGGCCCTCTCCCGGATCACGCCGGCCGGTGCCTTCTCGGTCACCAGCGCCCGCAGGTCGCCGGTCATCGTGAAGAGCTCGAACAGGGCCACGCGGCCCCGGTACCCCGTCTCGTGGCAGGCGGCGCAGCCCCGGCCGCGGTAGACCCGCACCGGCCCCGGCGGCAGCGCGAACAGCGCGCGCTCGGGGGCGTCCGCCGGCAGGTCGACGGGCTCCCGGCACCGCTCGCAGATCCGGCGCCCGAGGCGCTGCGCCACCACCGCCAGGACCGACGAGGCGACGAGGTAGGACTCGACCCCCATGTCGAGCAGGCGGGTGGTCGCGCTCGGGGCATCGTTGGTGTGCAGGGTGCTGAACACCAGGTGGCCGGTCAGGGCCGCCCGGATGGCGATCTCCGCGGTCTCGAGGTCCCGGATCTCGCCCACCATGATCACGTCGGGGTCCTGCCGCAGGAACGAGCGCAACCCGCTGGCGAACGTGAGCCCGGCCTTCGGATTGATCTGGACCTGGCTGATGCCCGGGATGTGGTACTCCACGGGGTCCTCGATGGTGAGGATGTTGCGGTGCGGCCGGTTCAGGTGGCGCAGGGTGGCCATGAGCGTGGTCGTCTTGCCGCTTCCCGTGGGACCGGTCACCAGGATCATGCCATACGGGGTCTGAAGGAGCCGCCGGTACTGCTCGAGGGTGTCCGGCAGCATGCCGAGCTGCTCCAGATGGGTGATGGCCCGGCTCTTGTCGAGGAGCCGCATCACGACCCGCTCCCCGGCGATGGTCGGCAGGGTGGAGACGCGGACGTCGACCTCCCTCCCCCCCGTCCGCAGGTCGAAGCGGCCGTCCTGCGGCACCCGGCGCTCGGCGATGTCCAGGTCCGCCATCACCTTCACCCGGGACACGAGGGGGGCCAGGAGGGACAGCGGCTGCTCCATCACGTCGCGGAGGAGGCCGTCGACCCGGAACCGGATGCGCACCCGGTCTGCCTGGGGCTCCAGGTGGATGTCGCTCGCCCCCTGGTCGAGGGCCTCGGCGATGAGCTGCTCGAGGAAGTCGACCACCGCCCGGCTCTCCGTGACGGCCCGCCCCTCCGCTGCGCCGCGAGCCCCGGGGGACGGGTGCGCCTCCCCCGTCGCACCCCCGGCGGCCATCGCTTCGCCGCCGCCCGCTCGCGAGATCTGGCCGGCCACCCCGTAGGCGCGCCGGAGCGCCCGCTCGAGACCCTTCGGGGTCACCACCACCGGGACGGCCTCGCGGCCGGTGAGCCCGGCGATCTCGTCCAGCGCGAAGACGTTGAGGGGGTCCACCATCGCCACCCGGACCTGCCGGTCCGTGGCCGAGAGGGGCAATGCTCCGAGGAGCCGCGCCGTGGCCTCGGGCAGCAGCCGGGCGGCGCCGGGGTCGACCTGGATGAGGTCCGCCGGAACGTACTCGTACCCCAGCTGGCGGGCGAGGGTCAGTGCGATGTCCTCCTCGGTCGCCAGCCCCATGTCGACCAGCACCTGGCCGAGGCGGCGTCCGGAACGCCGCTGCTCCTGCAGGGCCTTCTCGAGCTGCTCGGCAGTCAGGAGACGGGCCTCGACGAGGATCTCCCCCAGACGTCTGGCCACCGGCCTCACCCCTCACGCGACTACGGCGCCGCCTCGACCGTTTCCTGCGGGACCACGCCCAGCTCCTCGAGGTGCCGCTCCCCAAGGGATGGGGCCTCGGCGTCGGTGAAGAGGACCAGCTCCAGCACGGCCCGGGCCGGGCCCGCACCGGCGGCCGGGGGAGCCGGCCCCCGCAAGAAGGCGGCCCCGCCCTCTTCCCCCGGTGCGGAGGCCCCCTGGGAGTTCCGGGCGCCAGCGCTCGAGGGCGTGAGCTCGAGCCGCTCCAGGCGCCACAGCCGCTCCCATCGCTCCAGGACCCGGACGAAGTCGAGCACCTGCTCGTAGGTCCCGGCCACCTCGATCTTCACCAGCCAGGACCGGAAGCGGCTGTCCTCACGGGCGCCCTGCTGCCGGTCGCGGCCGCCGCGCCCGGCCTCCCCGTTCCCGGTCTCCCCGTTCCCGGCCTCCCCGCTTGCCGGTCCCGGCCCCAGGTCGATGGCCACGAGGCGCGCCCCCGCCTGACGGGCAGCCTGTTCCAGGAACACGCCGACGGCGGCGGGCTCGAGGTCACGGGGGACCTGGTGGGCGGCCGCGACCGCTGCCTGCTGGAGTTCGGCGAGGCGGGCCCGGTACGAATCGAGGGCGGCCTGGGCACTGCGGTGCTCCTTCAGTGCCGCCTCGGCCGCGGCCAGGTCCCGCCGCAGGCGCTGGATCCGGGTGACGGCCGGCTCCACCGCGGCCCGCCAGGCGGCCGCCGCAGCCAGGAGCACCCCGAGGAGGGCGAGGAGGAACCGTTCGCGTCGCGACAGGCTCTGCCACCACACGCTCATGGCTTGCCCTGCTCACCCTTCCCGGCCGGCGACAGCGTCATGGCGAAGCGCACGCCGCCTCCCGCCTCGCCGGCGGCCTGCGCGAAGGGCTGCGGAAACCGCACGTCGGCGTCCCCGAACCGGCCCCCGGCCCGGAGGTTCACGGCCAGCTGCGCCACCGAGCGCACGTCGGGCGCCCGGCCCTCGACCGTCACCCGGCCGTCCTTCGCCACCTCGAGCCGGTCGATCGCCACCCCCGAGGGGAGCCGCTGCGGCAGGCCGGCCAGGACGTCCGACGGGCGCCACTCCGCCCGCTGGCTCTCGACGAATTCGGCCCGGGCGGCCTCGAGGCGTTCCGCCGCCTGCACCTGCTCCCGGACCCGCACGGCCTCCGCCAGCGCCGCGTTCTCCCGGCGCAGGGCCGCAAGGCGCGCTTCGAGGCGGTCCACGGTGGCGCGCACGGCCACGCCGCCGCCAACCAGCCCCGCCACCCCCACGCCCGCCAGGAGCGCAGCGGCGGCACGGCGCAGCCGGCGGCGCCCCGCGTCGCGCCACTCGCGGGGGAGCAGGTTGAGCCGCACTCCCGGTGCCGATGGCGATCCGGCGTCGAGCGCCAGGCCCAGGGCCACCAGGAAGCGGGGGTCGACAGGGTCCCGGCCGTCCCCCGGATCCTCACCCACCCACCGGACGTCGAAACCCGGGTGGTCACCGAAGCGCTCCCGCACCCGGTCGTCCAGGAAGCGGGCGAGGTGCGCGTCGAGCCCGGGCATCCGGGAGGTTCCGCCGTACACGAAGAGCGGCACCGCGGCCCGCGGCTGGGCCTGCCGCAGGAAGTACTCGAGGGTCCGCCAGACCTCACCGAAGAGGTCGGTCAGAGCGGACTCCAGGACGGCGGCCACCGGCGTGTCGCCGAGGAGGCCCGCCTGCTCCTTCCGGGCGCGCGCCTCGTCGGGCGATACGCCCAGCACGTCCTGGACGGCCCGGGTCAGGTCGTCGCCCCCCTGGGGGATGGTGCGGGTCAGTTCCGGCACGCCGCCCACGAAGATGCTGAGCCGCGTGGCGGCGGCGCCGAGGTCGACCAGCACGAGCGGCCCGGGCCCCGCCGGGAGGAGGCCGAGGGCCTCCAGGGCCCGGTAGGCAGCGAGGCAGTCGACATGGACGGCCGTGACCCGAACCCCCGCTGCCACCGCCGCCCGCACCTGGGGCGAGACGAGCCGCTCGGGCACCGCCGCCACCAGGACCCGGAGTCTGGGCTGCCCACCGGGGTCGTGGATCCCGAGGGGGACGAAGTCCCACGCCGCCTCATCCACCGGGATGGGGATCAGGTCGGGGATCGTGAACCGCACGGCCCGGTGCAGGTCCCTGGCGGGCATCGGGGGAAACTCCGGGGTGCGCAGGATCACCCCGTGCTGATCCACGCCCAGTGCGCCGCGCACGCCCCGCCGCCCCAGCCGCGCCAGCGCCTCCGGCAGTGCGTCTGTCAGGCGTGCGCTGTCCGGCCCGGTGCCGGCGCCCCTCCCGGCCCGCGCCGGGACGGTGATCTGGGCCAGGATCTGCGTCGAGCCCCGCCGCGGGCCCACGGCCACGAGCTTGAGCGAATCCCTGCCGGGATCGATCCCCACCCGGACGCGCCGGATCCTCCCCCCGCGCAGGCTCTGCAGGGTGGCGGGCTCCGGCCCGGGCGTCCGGCCCGACTCGCGTTTGCGCCGGCGCGCCCGAACCGCCATCCACAGCGCCGTTCCCACGAGCAGCGTGAGGGCAGCCACCCCGGCCCACCGGAAGGCCGGACTGACGCGGGCGAGGTCCGCCAGGATGGCGAGCGTCCGCGTGAGCGCCTGGATGCCGGTGTCCCGGAAGGAACGCAGCGTGACCGCGACCCGGTCGAGGTGCGCGCGGTCAGCCCAGGTCCGGCTCCACCGGGCGGCGGCGCCGTCCCAGACCGCCGGCCAGAGCCAGCGGATCGCGATTGCGGTCGCCCCGGCCAAGAGGGCGACCAGGGCGAGCCACCCGCCCGACGACCGTCGCCTGCGTGAGCTCCTTGAACCGAGCGGCTGCGTGGGGATCCCCCCTGCGGGTTGCCGGACTGGTACAAACCCGTCGCCCGTCCTGCCCGGACGTTCGGAAGGGCGCTACACGGCACCCCTCAGCACTTCGACTGGCGGGCCCCACCGGGGACGGGGATGCGGCCGTGGCGATGGCGCCGCACCCGGCACCGGGGACAGCGGGCCGGCAGGCGCCCCGCGGGCGTGCCCGGCGTCCCCGGGTCCGATCGCCCGATCAATCCCTTTCGATGGTAAATCATTCGCGGCCGAGGCTACAAGCCATGGCCGCGCTGGAGGTCCCAGGCGTCCGCATTCCTCTGGGACCGCCCGGGTCCGTGTTGCCGGAAGATTGATACTTATTGCGTACCCCGTGGCGCTCACGACGATGCTCCACTCGCCACCCGCCGGCGGTGGACCATCTCCCAGCAGGCCACCGCCGCCACTGCTGTGGCCAGGAGGGGGTCGCTGACTCCGGGCTTGAAGCGGACGTCGTAGCCCACCAGGCTGCCGCCCAGCCGGCCCGCGACGCTGCCGTCCGGCCTCACCGCCACGTCCACGTCGAAGCCCACCAGCGCGCCGCCGATGCGGCCCGTCACGCGGTCGCCGGACCGTTCCAGGACGAGGTCGGCCCCGATCACGGCGCCGCCCAGGCGCCCTTGCAGGCGGCCGCCATCGGCCACGAACTCGACGTCCCTGCCGGCGATCGCCCCGCCCATCCTGCCGGCCCAGCGGCCCTCAGCGTCATGTTCAAGGCGGAGATCCGCTCCCCAGATCCTGCCCCCGAGGCGGCCGCGGATCCCCGCGGCATCCGCCTCCACGGCGATGTCCCATCCTGCGATCGCGCCGCCGATTCGCCCACGCCAGACCGCCACGGCCTCACCCCCCGCGTCACCGTTTGGACCGCACGCGCCCAGCCTCCACCGGAAGTTCACCCCCTCCTTTCGACGCCGCCGCGACAGATCCGGGTTCAGTGCCGGCCGCGGCGGTGAATCGGAGGGACCGCCTCCCCCGTCGAATCCGTGGAACTGACAGACAGAGGGGGCGGCAACATGAGGCGGGTCCTGTCGCTCGTCGCCTTGGTGGTGCTTTCCACGACGCTGCTGACCGCCTGTGGCTCGGGCATCCGGAAGTCGGCGCCGGCGCCCCAGAGGCAACCAGCCACCCCGGACGGCGCACCCAGCCCGGCCGTCGGCCGCGGCTCTCCGGAGTCCGGGTCCCTTCTGGACGGCGGCGGGACCGCCGCCAGCGCGCCCGTGCAGCCCGGCGCCGGGCAGGCGGTGCCCGGGGCGTGGCCGGCACCGGTGCCCCTGGAGGCGGCGGCCACCTCGGTCCCGACCCCTGCGGACGCCCGGCGGAAGATCGTCCTCAACGCCCAGTTTGACGTCAAGGTCAAGGACGCCGACGAGGCGGTGAACCGCATCGGTATATCCGTACGGGCAGCCGGCGGGTACGTGCAGGAGACGAAGGTCTCCGGAACCCGCCAGCAGGGGCGGAGCGTGAACATGAGCCTGCGGGTTCCTGCCGCCCAGTACGGCAACATCGTGGACCTGATCATCGGCCTGGGGGAAGTCACGGGCCGGCGCGAGTGGACCGAGGACGTGACCGAACAGTACGTGGATCTCGAGGAGCGGATCCGCAGCAAGGAGGCCCACCTCACCCGGCTGCGCCAGCTCCTGAACCGGAGCGGATCCGTGAAGGAGCTCATGGAGGTCGAGCAGGAGATCGACCGCGTGACGGCCGAGCTGGAGTCCCTCCAGGGCCGCGTGCGTCTCCTCGCCAACCGGGTGGACTTCAGCACGATCGTCCTCAACCTGTACGAGCCCCAAATGCCGGCGCCCATCGAGGAGCCCGGGAGCATCTGGGAGCGGATGAAGCTCGCCTTCAAGGCTTCGGCCAGCTCCCTGGCCAACTTCACGGGCAACGTCGCGGTCGTTCTGGCCTCTGCGCTGCCGGTGGTGGCCTACGTGACCACGCTCGTCGCCCCCGCCTACGCGGTCTTCCGGGCCATCCGCGGGGCCTGGCGGCGCCGGGCAGCACCCGTACCCCCCCTCCACCCCGCCGCAGGCGTGACGGGCCGCTGCCGCAAAAGCACCCCCGGCGCTCGCCGGGGGTGTGTCGCGACCGCAAACGCATCGCCAAGCCGGTCGCCGGTATGTGCACTGGTGGGCGTGCAAGGGGTCGAACCTTGGACCTCCCGCTTGTAAGGCGGGCGCTCTCCCGCTGAGCTACACGCCCTCGCTGCCGTCCCGCCCGCGCCCGGGCCGCAGGCCCGTCTCGCGGCCGAACTCGGTACGGCGCGGGCATTATAACACCCTCCGGAAAGGCCGTCAACGGCGGCCCCTCGGGCGGCCGTGTCAAGCTTCGGTAGGTGACCCGACAAGGCCCGAATTTTTTGGTTCGTTATGCACTCCGCGGCAGCGCCCTCACAAGCTCACGTAGCACGTACTTGACCCACGGCGAGCCGGCAGCTGGTCCGCTGAGCGCCGGCAGGTTCACCCGCAGCCATGCCTCCGGATCATTCAGTTCCCCGGGCTGCACCCGAATCGCCGTCGAGCCGGTTGCCTGGCGCAACACCTCCGACTGCATCGGCCAGGCCTGCCGCCCCATCACCGCCAATTCCCCGTTCGCCCGGGCCGCCAGCAGCCGCACCAGATGGTCCGCTCCCCTGTCACTCCACTGCGCTCCATGGCGCTTCATCCGTCGGGCGACATGGTGGAACACCTGCCCCTCAATGGTGCCCAAACTGTCTGCGGCCCCGGAACGGCAGATGCCGTCCCAGTTCTCCTGCAGGTACTTCCGCAGCCCTGCCACACGCTTGCGCTGCGCCCCACGACTGGCCCGCTCGGCCGTCGCCAGCACCTGCTCCACCTGGCTCCAGTCCTTGACCTTCAGGGCCTCCACCGCCTTCCGGTAGGCCTCCTCGTCATGCGACAGACCCTCCAGCAGCGCCCGGCGGAGGTGGAACGGGTCCAGCTGGTACCTCGCTCCGGCAAACGTCCCCGCCCACTGCTTCACCCACGGGGCACCGTCGCCGCCCACCACCACGTCCTGTACCGCACTCAGATCCCACTTGCTGCCGAAATCCGCATACGTCTGCTCCGAGAAGACCTCCGCACTGGCCAAGCCTGCGGTCACCCGGCGCTCTACCAGTTGCCACCGGTTTTGCCCGACTTGCTCTTTGCCCTCATAGCCGACCGCCAGCTTCAGCCCCAGGTGCCTGTGGGCTCCCCGGGGACCACGGCCTTGGACCACCACCTCGTCCACCTCAATCCGCAACCGCTCGGTCCGCCGCTGCCCCGCCGGCACCTCGCCACGGTCGAACACTGCACGGCGCTGCGCTTCGGCTTGCTCCACCCGTACAGCGCCCACCTCCTGGACCTCACGCCAGACGCTCATCGCTCGGACATCCATGCCCCCCAGCGTGAGCTTCGCCAGCACCGCCGCCGCCCGGTGGTACGGCATCTCCGCGGCCATCGCCACCGCCAGTTCTGTGGCCCACGGCGACAGCCGCTGGCGGGCTGTCCACCCCAGCGCCTCGTCCAGCAGGAAATGGCCTTCCCCGCTCTGACGGTCCCGGTAGTACCGCCGCCGCACCTGCACCTTCCCAAACGGCGTCACGATCGTCCGCGGCTTGCTGTGCACCAACTCATATCGCGCCGCGTCCCGCCGGCGCATCAGCTCGTCGTCCAGCCGGTGCAACGCCAGCACCAGCGCCCGTCGCGCCACCTCCTGCACCAGCCGGAAGATCCCCTTCTCCAGTTCCATGAAGTCGTGGCGGGTCCGCAGCAACTCCGAGATCCCATGCACCAGCAGCAGGATTAGGTCCATGATCTCACGAACTAGCCACATCGAGACCTCACCCATTACCAGGCCTTGTCGGGATGGTTGCTACCGCAACCTACCAGGTGAGGTCTCATTCTTTGTTGTCCCCACCATCTCCTCCCGAAATGTTATCCGGCCCCCTCGGGCGCGCGGGCGGGTACCGCCTGCGGAACGGCTGTGGAAGAGGGACTTCGGCACCGATCGGACACCGCCGTGGAGAAGCTGGACGCCGCTCCGCGTGCGCGTGGCCCCGTCGTCCACACGTAGGGATCTCGAATCGTGGCCCGAGGGATACGGCACAACAATTGACCCAAGTTTCCACGTGGGAATCGGGTCAACAATTATGCAAGCGGGTTAGGGAAAACGCTTTTCAGCCCATGAGGGTAACGGGAATTCGGTATTCCGTCACCTGGATTCCAGGCTGCCGGTGGTGGAATGCGGGCCAGAGGCACCACCAGGACAACAATTGTGCCCAGCGGACGAACCGAACCGGATCAAAACCTGTCCCGGTCCCCTCTCAGCTCCGTCGCGAGGCCTCCTCCCGAAAGCCAACCCACGACCGGCGGTCCCGGCTGGGTGGTCTACAATAAGGGGTGTCGCGGCCGTCCCGCCGTGCGGAACACGCACCCCCGAGGACACACGCGTGCAGAGGATGTGGAAAACCGTGGCACTCGGAACCGGGTCGAGCCCCCCCGCCGGCACTCCTGCTCCCGCCGGGCCACCGCCCGAGCGGGGGCTGACCGAGAGGGAAGCGCAGGAGCGGCTCAAACGTCACGGCCCCAACCGCACCGAGGTCCCCCGGGCAGTCCGGTTCGGGGCCATCTTCCTCGAGGAAATCCGGGAGCCGATGATCCTCCTCCTCCTCGCCGTGGCCGCCGCCTACTCCGTGTTCGGCGAGGTAGGCGAGGCCCTGACCGTTCTGGCCATCATCGCCGGAATCGTCCTGGTGGAGGTCTGGACGGAGTACCGGGCCAAGAGGGCGGTGGCCGCGCTCGCGGCCCTCAGCGCGCCCGTCGCCACCGTCATCCGGGACGGCGCCGCGCGCCAGATCCCGGCCGAACAGGTCGTCCCGGGCGACATCCTCGTCCTCCGGGCGGGGATGCGGATCGCCGCCGACGGCATCCTCCTGGAGGCCAGCGACCTGGCCGCCGACGAGTCGGCGCTGACCGGCGAGTCGGTCCCGGTCGAGAAGGCCGCGGCCGACCCGGTCTTTCGAGGCACCGCCGTCGTCCGGGGCGAGGGCGTGGCCCGCGTCGCGGCGACAGGCCTCGAGACCGAGCTGGGGCGGATCACGGGCCTCACCCGGGCGGCCCGGCCCCCTCGCACTCCCCTCCAGAAGATGATGAAGGCCCTCAGCCGCACCCTGGCTGCCGTGGCCCTGGCCTTCGCCGTCCTCATCCCGCTGCTGCTCCGTCGGACGAGCGCCCTGCCGTGGCCGCAGGCCGTCCTGACGGGTCTCAGCCTGGCGTTCGCCACCATCCCGGAGGAACTCCCCATCCTGGTGACCATGGTCCTGGGTCTGGGCTCCCTCCGCCTGGCCCGGGAGCGGGCGCTGGTGCGGCGCCTGCAGGCGGCGGAGACGCTGGGCCACGTGACGGCCATCGTCACCGACAAGACCGGGACGCTGACGGAGAACCGCCTGCGCCTGGTGACCGTCGAACCCGTCGCTGCGGGCGGGGAGCAGCTGCTGGCCCGGGCCGCGCTGCGCAGCGTCGGGATCGATCCGTCTCGCGGTCCGGGACCGGGCAAGGAGCTGAGCGACCCTATCGACCGCGCGATCTGGGAGGCGTTCGGCCCCGGCGCGGCGGCGGCGCCGGGCTCCGACGGCGCGGCCGGGAGCCTGGGCATGCTCGTCCGCCGGCTCCCGTTTCACCCGGAGCGGGGCTGGTCCGGTGCCGTCTGGCGAACGGAAGAGGCGGAATACCAGGCGGTGAAGGGGGCGCCGGAGGCGGTGCTGGCGCTGGCCGGTCCCGACCCGGGACCGGATCCCGGGACGCTGCGGCGGCGGGTCGACGCGCTGGCCGGCGCCGGGCACCGGGTCCTGGCGGTGGCCGAGAACGGAAGGGTGCTGGGCCTTCTCGCCTTCGCCGACCCTCTCCGTCCGGAGGCGGCCGCCGCCGTCAGGGCAGTCCGGCGGGCCGGGGTGCGGGTCGTGATGGCGACGGGCGATCACCCCGCCGTCGCCCGGGCGATCGCCGGGCAGATCGGGCTGGACACGGGCCGGGTCCTGACGGGGGCCGACCTCGACCGCCTGGACCCGGCCGGCTGGGACGAGGCCGTCCGTACCGTGTCCGTGTTCGCCCGCATCACCCCGGAGCACAAGCTGCGCATCGTCGAGACCCTCGAGCGCCGGGGCGAGGTCGTGGCCATGACCGGCGACGGGGTGAACGACGCGCCGGCGCTCAGGGCTGCGGACATCGGGGTGGCGATGGGGCAGGGCGGCACGGACGTCGCCCGGGAGGCGGCCGGCCTCGTCGTGACGGACGACCGCTTCGCCACCCTCGTCACCGCGATCCGGGAGGGCCGGACGCTCTTCGCGAACCTGCAGAAGGCCGTCCGCTACTACCTGGCCGTCAAGGTGGCCCTCATCGCCGCCATGCTGGTCCCGGCGGCGCTGGGGTGGGCACCGCCCTTTCCGCCGATCCTCATCGTGCTCCTGGAGCTCTTCATGGACCTGGCGGCCTCGACGGCGTTCGTGATCGAGAAGCCGGAGGGGGAACTCATGGAAGAGCCGCCACGGGACCCGAAGCGCGCGCTGCTCGACCCGCTGATGGTACGGGGGATCCTGACCGGCGGCCTGCTCTTGGCGGCCGCCGTCCTGACCGCGGCCGAGGGCGCTGCGCGCCGGGCGGGCGGGGATGCCGCCAGCACGGCCTCCGTGCGGGTCTCGGCGGCCTTCGTCACGTGGATGCTCGGGCACGTGATCCTGGCCTTCGCGATGCGGACCCTGCGGCTGCCGCCCTGGCGAGCCGGGCTCTTCGGAAACCCGGTGATGAGCCTCTGGGCCGCGGGGGTGCTGGCGACAGGCCTCGCCGTGACCACCCTGCCCGCCCTCCGGCGCACCTTCGGGACCGCCCCGCTCCCGCCCGCCGGCTGGGCCTGGACCCTGGGCGCGCTGGCCGGACTGGTGGCGGCGCTGGGCGTCATCGGCCCCGCCGCCCTCTGGCGGCCCGGGCCACAGGCACAGGCCAACCCTCAGCGGTAGATCTCGCTCCCGCCTTCCCGGAATTCCTTGGCTTTCTCCACCATCCCTTCCCGTATGGCCTCCTCGGCATCCAACCCTTTTTCTCGGGCGTACTCCCAGATGTCCTGGGTGATGCGCATGCTGCAGAACTTGGGGCCGCACATGGAGCAGAAGTGGGCGGTCTTGGCCGGCTCGGCGGGCAGGGTCTCGTCGTGGTACTCCCGGGCCCGCTCCGGGTCCAGCGACAGGTTGAACTGATCGTACCAGCGGAACTCGAACCGGGCCTTCGACAGGGCGTCGTCCCAGTACTGCGCCCGGGGATGCCCTTTGGCGAGGTCCGCGGCGTGTGCGGCAATCTTGTACGCGATGACGCCCTCGCGCACGTCGTGCTTGTTCGGCAACCCCAGATGCTCCTTGGGCGTCACGTAGCACAGCATGGCCGTACCGAACCATCCGATCATGGCGGCCCCGATGGCAGACGTGATGTGATCGTACCCCGGAGCGATATCGGTGGTCAGGGGCCCCAGCGTGTAGAAGGGCGCCTCGTGGCAGATCTCCATCTGGAGATCGACGTTTTCCTTGATCTTGTGCATGGGGATGTGGCCGGGGCCCTCGATCATCACCTGCACGTCGTGCTTCCAGGCGATCTCCGTCAGCTCGCCCAGGGTGCGCAGTTCGGCGAACTGGGCCTCGTCGTTGGCGTCAGCGATGGAGCCCGGCCGGAGACCGTCGCCCAGGGAGATGGCGACGTCGTACGCCCGGCAAATCTCGCAGATTTCTTCAAAGTGGGTGTAGAGGAAGTTCTCTTCATGGTGGGCCAGGCACCAGGCGGCCATGATGGAGCCGCCCCGGGAGACGATGCCCGTCACCCGCCGGACCGTGAGCGGGATGTACCGCAAGAGCACCCCGGCGTGGATGGTCCAGTAGTCCACCCCTTGCTCGGCCTGCTCGATCAGGGTGTCCCGGTAGACCTCCCAGGTCAGGTCTTCCGGCTTGCCCCCCACCTTCTCCAGCGCCTCGTAGATGGGGACCGTGCCGATCGGCACCGGGGAGTTCCGGAGGATCCATTCCCGGGTGGCGTGGATGTCCCGGCCGGTGGAAAGGTCCATCACCGTGTCCGCGCCCCAGCGGATGGCCCACAGCAGCTTCTCCACTTCTCCTTCGATGGAGGAAACCACCGCGGAATTACCGATGTTGGCGTTGACCTTCACGTGGAAGTGGCGGCCGATGATCATCGGCTCCAGTTCCGGGTGGTTGATGTTGGCGGGAATGATGGCCCGGCCCCGTGCCACCTCGTCCCGGACGAACTCGGGCGAGACACCTTCCCGGATGGCGACGAACTCCATCTCCGGGGTGACGATCCCCCGGCGCGCGTAGTGCATCTGGGTCACCGCACGGCCCTGTCGGGCCTTCAGCGGGCGCCGCGCCCCCCGGGGACCCGCGCACTCCTCCACGTCCTGCCGCTCCAGGATCCAGGCTCTCCGCAGGGGCGGCAGGCCCCGGTGCAGGTCCACCACGTAATCGGGGTCCGTGTAGGGCCCGCTCGTGTCGTACAGGCGCACCGGCGGGTTCGGCCGCTCGCCGCTCGGGGTGCGCGTGGGGTTCAGCGCCACCTCCCGGAAGGGAACCCGCAGGTCGGGACGTGACCCCTGGACGTACACCTTGCGGCTGCCGGGGAAGGGCCGGATGAGAGGTTCGCTCGCGAGATTCACCACGGGAACTCCTCCTTCGCGATGCGTTCAACCGGCATACCGCGGCGGAAGGTCCCTGACCGGACACCGTACAGCAAAAATCCGACACCGTAGGTGTCGGAAGAACGAACGTGCATTCGACCGACGCTTCCCTACGCTGGTATGATCCAGATCAGGTTCCGAGGGTACAGGCCCTCATCGCGGCCTGTTCTCAGCCCACGCTCCGTGGACACCCCTAGCGCCTGGGTATGCGGTTTGTTCAACGGAATTCTGCACGCCCGGCGTGATTCCTGCCCGTGCGGGAATTCGGTGTGGCACCCCGGAACACGTCCGGCACCCCTGGGGGGTGCCGGGTGGCGTCACAGGGTGAACTGCGGTAGCGTGGTCTGCATCGGCACGGTGCGGACGTGGATCTGCTGGTCTTCCGACACCGAGGCGACGATCTGGATCACGGTCTTCTCGGCCAGCTTGCAGAACACCGGCACCTCGTCCTCCCGGTCGCCGAAGCGAAGCCCGCGCTCCGACGTGGCAGGGTCGATCAGGTGCCACGAGATGTGCTCCACCATGCCCGACACCGTGCAGGTCATGCCGGGCTGCGCGCCGGGGACCTCGACGAAGGTCGTGAAGGGGATCTCCTCGGCCTGGTGGTGGACGATGTCGTCCGACCCGACGAAGAAGATCTGCTTGTGCAGGTTTCCCTGCACGATGACCTTGTTCGAGATGACCTCGCAGGTGAGATCGGCGAGGCGGGCCTGGATCTCATGTACCTTCTGGGCGGCGATGGAGAGCTCGACCACGCTCTCCACGAGCACCTGCCGGGTTCCGGAGGCCACCACCCGCCGGCAGACGGCGAGCGGGCCGGTTATGTCCTCGGCGACGTTCACGTCGATGGTCTCGGTCACCTTCACGAAGACCGAGAGGATCACCCGCTGGCGGACCTGGGTGGCGCTCGTCAGGAAGCGGTCGACACGGATGAGCTGCGGGCGGATCTGGACGTTGTGGCCGGGGCGGGCGCCGGGGATGACGACGGCGCCGGTGAAGGGCACCTTCTCTTCCTGGTGGAACTCCTCGTTGTTCGTGGCGATGTAGAAGATCTGCTTGTCGAGCGTACCCTGGAAGATGACCTGATCGTCGCTGACCTCGGCCGTGATGCTCTCCAGGCTCACCCGCACATCGCGGATCTTGATGGCCTCGCGCTCCAGGGTCACCACGTTCTCCACCGGGACCACCTGGGTGGCCTCGCCCACCACGAGCTCGGCCTTGCACAGGGGGCCGGCGGGGTCGAGCACCACGTTCACCTGGCAGTCCTCCGTCACCTTCACGAAGAACTGCAGAATCGCACGCTGCGTCAGCTCCTGCATGTCCACCAGGCTGTGGCTGAGCTTCGCGATCCGCCCCTGCACCCGGGCACCCATGCCTGCCTGGGCGCCGGGGACGTCGACGAACACCGCGAAGGGCACGTCTTCCGCCTGGTGGTGAACCCGATCGTCCTCGCCGACGAAGAAGATCTGCTTGTGGAGCGTCCCCTGGACCATGACCTGGCCGTCGAGGACGTCCGCGCTCAGGTCGATGAGCCTCGCCTGGATGTCGGCGATCTTCTTGGCCCGCTTGTTCAAGACGATGCGGGACTCGACGGAGGCCTCGCCGGTGTTCTCTCCGACGACGCACTCGAGCTTGAGAAGGCGGGTCTCTGGCAAGTGCCTCGTTCCCCCTTCCTCGCTGGGAATCGGCCGGGGGCCGCGCCGTCCCGCCCGCCGGGCCCGGGACGCGGGCTTAGCCCGCCTTTTCTACAGCATGATATGAGGGGGCAGGAGGCCCGGTGATCGCGCGCAGGCCCCGGGCAGGCGGGGTGCCTGCCCGGGGTCGGGTCCGCGGCTGCCGGAGCGTCCGGATGCCGGCCGCGGGGTATCGGCGCCCTCAGCGGCGCTGGTTCTGGGCGACGTTCACGGTGATCTCCCGGCCGCCCAGCAACTGGCCGTTCATGGCGGAGACGATCCGGTCGGCGTCCTCGTCTGCGACCTCCACGAAGCCGAAGCCGCGGGAGCGCCCGCTCTCCCGGTCGGTGATGATCCGGGCGGAATGAACGGTCCCGTGCGCGGCGAAGGCGCGGCGAAGCTCCTCCTCCGTGGTGGCCCACGGAAGGTTGCCGACGTACAGGGTCGTGGTCACTCGGTTCACCTCGCTTTGCCTGGCCGTAGTGTGCGGCCCTCCGCCCGGAAACATGCGAGGGAGGCAGCCGTCCCGCAGCAGGGGGCTCGGATGCACGGGACAAATTAACTAGGCCGTGGGAAATGCTCGGAAGCGGAGGAGGAGACCTGGCCTTGCACGGCATCAAGACGATCGGCGTGGTGGGGGCCGGGACGATGGGCCGCGGCGTGGCGGAACTGGCCGCGACGAAGGGGTTCGAGGTCATCGTCATGGACAACTCGCCGGCGGCGCTTCAGCAGGCTCCCCGGCTGATCGACGTCGCGCTGAGCCACCAGCTGGAGAAGTGGGCCATCACGGAGGCGGAGATGCGGGTGATCCGCGGCCGCATCCGGTTCACCGAGCACGTGGCCGACCTCGTGGGGGCCGACCTGGTCGTCGAGTGCATCGTCGAGGACCTCGGCGCAAAGCGAGAGCTCTTTCGCACGCTCGACCAGGTCTGCCGCAAGGAGGTGATCCTGGCCACCAACACCTCCACCCTCTCCGTGACGGAGATGGCGGCTGCCACCTACCGGGCCGACCGCTGCATCGGCCTGCACTTCCTGCAGCCGGTGACCCGCACCCGGGTGGTCGAGGTGGTGCGAGGGCTCCGAACCAGCAACGACACGGTGGCGACCTGCATGGCCCTCCTGGAGGACCTGGACAAGGTCGGCGTCGAGGTGTACGAGTCGCCGGGGTACATCACCACCCGGCTCATCGTCCCGCTGATCAACGACGCGGCCAACCTGGTCATGGAGGGCGTGGCCACCGCCGAGGCGGTCGACACCGCCATGCGGCTCGGCTTCCACATGGAGCGGGGACCGCTGGAGATGGGTGACCGCACGGGGCTCGACACGCTGCTGGTGATGCTCGAGCGGCTCTGGCAAGAGTACGGCGACCCCCGCTACCGGCCCTCCCCCTACCTCCGCAAGCTCGTCCGGGCCGGCCAGACCGGGGTCGAGGCCGGGCAAGGCTTCTTCCGGTACGACGCGAACGGGAACCGGATCCCGGAAAAGTAGGCCCACGGGGAGGGCGAACGCTTGAAGGTCCTGGTCATCAACAGCGGCAGTTCGACGATCAAGTACCAGCTGATCGAGATGGACACGGAACAGGCGGTGGCGGCTGGCAGGGTCGAGCGCATCGGCTACGACGACGCCCAGCACCAGCACCTCGTCGCGCCGGGCGTCCTGCCCCACAAGCCGGACGGGTACGAGTTCCGCGAGGTCGCCCCCGTGCTCGACCACACGGCGGCCATCCGCCGGGTGCTGGCGGCGCTCACCCACCGGGAGATCGGCGTGGTGCGCGACGCCACCGAGATCGCGGCGGTGGGCCACCGGGTCGTGCACGGCGGCGAGAAGCTCACGCGGTCGGTCCGGGTCACCGAGGAGGTCAAGCGCGAGATCCGGGCCACCTTCGACCTGGCTCCCCTCCACAACCCGGCCAACCTGCTGGGCATCGAGGCGACCGAGTCCCTCCTGCCCGGGGTGCCGCAGGTCGCCGTGTTCGACACCGCGTTCCACGCGACGATGCCACGCGTCGCCTACCTCTACGCGCTCCCGTACGTCATCTACAAGCGCCACCGGGTGCGCCGCTACGGCTTCCACGGAACCTCGCACCGCTACGTCTCCCGGCGCCTGGGCGAACTGCTGGGCCGCCCGTCGCTCGAGGGCTTGAACGTGGTCACCTGCCACCTGGGCAACGGGGCCTCGGTGTGCGCGGTGAAGGACGGCCGGTCCGTCGACACCTCCATGGGCTTCACTCCGCTCGAGGGGCTCATCATGGGCACCCGCAGCGGCGACGTCGACCCCGGCGCCCTCCCTTACATCATGGCACGGGAGGAGCTCACCCCCGCCGAGCTCAACTCGATGCTCAACAAGCACAGCGGCCTCCTCGGCATCTCCGGCATCAGCGGTGACTTCCGGGAGATCGAGGAGGAGATGGAGCGAGGCGACAGCCGGGCCCGGGAAGCCTTCGAGATGTTCGAGT
Source organism: Caldinitratiruptor microaerophilus (assembly GCF_025999835.1). Classification (NCBI taxonomy): domain Bacteria; kingdom Bacillati; phylum Bacillota; class Clostridia; order Eubacteriales; family Symbiobacteriaceae; genus Caldinitratiruptor; species Caldinitratiruptor microaerophilus. Next base: position 2,008,324 of record NZ_AP025628.1, read on the forward strand.
ACCGGCTCCGCAAGTACATCGGCGGCTATGCCGCCGCCATGGGCGGGCTCGACGCCATCGTCTTCACGGGGGGCATCGGGGAGAACTCCTGGCGGCTGCGAGGGGCGATCGTCCGGAACCTGGCCTTCCTGGGCCTCGAACTGGACGAGGACGCCAACGTGGCGGGTCGGGGCGAGCGCCGCATCACCACCGAAGGCTCGCGCGCCAGCGCCTGGGTGATCCCGACCAACGAGGAGCTGGTGATCGCCCGGGACACCCTGGCGACGGTGCAGGAAGCGGAACCGGCCGCTATCCCCGGGCGGTGACGATGCACCCGATCACGACCCCCAGGCCGCCCAGGAGCTGAAGCCACGTGAGACGCTCGCCGAGGATGAGCGACCCCAGGAGCAGCGTCCAGACGGGGATCAGGTTCTGGAAGGTGCTCGCCGTGGTGACCTCCACCCCCTCGAGCCCCCGGTACCAAGCCCAGAAGCCGGCGGCACCGCCCAGGATGGCCATGTAGAGGACCGAGGCCCAGCCCGCGGCGCTCATGCCGAGCCCGTCGCGCCAGACGTGGACCCCGGGCAGGAGGGAGACGGCGAGGAAGCCGGCAAAACCGGTGACCGCCGCCATGGCGGTCGCCACGAGAGGGCTGTGCCGCCTCATGACCTCCTTGCCGAGGAGCGTGTACACCGCCCAGCAGCAGGTGGCGCCGAGGGCCAGGAGGTCGCCCACCAGGCGCTGGGCCGGCGGGGTGCCGGGCAGAGGCCTGCCCGCCAGCACGACGGCGGCCAGGCCGGCCACCGACAGCAGGATGCCGCCCACCCGCACCGGACCCAGCCGTTCTCCCCGGAACTGCCAGCCCAGGATCCCGCCGACCACCGGCGAGGCGGCGAGCATGAGGGCGCTCTCGGACGCGCTGGTGAAGTGCAGGCCGGAGAAGAGGAAGAGGTTGAAGCCGAACACCCCGGTGAGGCCCAGCAGGGCGAAGTCGCGCCAGTCGGCGGCGCGGTAGCGGAGGGAGCCCCCGCTGAGGCGCACCAGGAGCACGAGCACCGCGCCCGCCACCAGGAAGCGCCAGGTCGCCAGGGTGAGCGGGCTGACCTCGCGCAGCCCGAACTTCGCCACGACCTGCGTGCCGCCCCAGAAGAGCGTCGCCAGCGCCAGGAACAGGTAAGACGGCAGCCGGTTCATTCCGGCATCCTCCGTTCCGCAGGGCCCTTCGTTTCTCTGCAAGTCTTTCGCCTTCCGTGAGTTTGGTCCTGCGGCGGACAGTTGAGGAAACGCACAGGACCCGGCGGGCTCCACCGGAGACCCGCCGGGTCCGGTTCGGGTACGCTCTCACTTCGTGAAACGGGCGAGCAGACTGCGCAGTGCCAGGCGGAGCGAGTCCCAGATCCGCTTGAAGAGGCCTCCCGGGGGCACCTCGTCCTTGGCCACGAGCGGCACCTGCCGGATCGCCTTCTCGCCCAGGAAAAGCGCCGCGCTCCCGAGTTCCTGGTCCTTGGCCACGGGCGCCACGACATCGGCCGGGGCCTTCACGGCCGCCACCAGCCGGCCCTCCTCGCCCTTGGGTACCGCCACCCAGACGTCGGCCGGCACCACCAGGTCGACCTGGTCCGCCTTCCCCTTCCACACGCGGACCGAGGCGACGGCTTCACCGGCCCGGTACTTGCGGATGGAGGTCCAGTTGTTGAACCCGTATTGGAGCAGCGCCTTGCCCTGCTGGGCGCGGGCCGCCTCGCTGGCGGTACCCAGCAGGACCCCGATGAGCCGCGTGTCCCCGACCTTCGCCGTCACCACGTAGTTGTAGCCGGCGGCCTCCACGTACCCGGTCTTGAGGCCGTCGACCGGCAGATCCTTGTCCCACAGGAGCCAGTTCCGGTTGTCCTGGGGGATGGTCGGCCGGCCGGCCAGCCGCCCGGGCAGGTTCTCCGGCTTCGGGTACTCGATGCGCTTCACCGAGTGCAGATCCCGCAGGACGTTGGGAAACTCGCGGATGTACCGGGCGGCCAGCGTCCCGATCTCCCGGGCAGTGGACACGTTCCCTTCCGACAGCCCGTGGGGGTCGACGAACCGGGTGCGGGTCAGGCCGAGGTCCTTCGCCTTGGCGTTCATGCGCTCCACGAAGGCGTCGACACTACCCGCCATGTGCTCGGCCAGCGCGATGGCCGCGTCGTTGCCCGAGGCCACGGCGATGCCCAGGAGGATCTCCCGGACGGTCACGTCCTGTCCCGGCTCCAGGAACATGAGCGAGGAACCCCGGAGGGCGGGGTTCTGCGACCACGCCCGCTCGCTGATGGCCACCTTCTCGTCCGGGCTCAGCTTGCCGTCGCGGATGGCCTCCTGGGCGAGGTAGAGGGTCATGATCTTGGTGAGGCTGGCAAGGGGCAGCGGCTCGTCGGCGTTTTTCTCGTAGAGGACCTCACCGGACTCGAAGTCGAGCAGGAAGGCCGACCGGGCCTCGGCGTCGTATGCGGGCTGGGCGTGAGAGCGATGTCCGGTGAGGAGGGTCAGGGCGGCGGTCAGAAAAGCGAGGAAGAACGGCAGGACCCGGGCAGCCCGCCTGTCCGGGCGGGATACGGTGTGTGGCAACAGAGAACCTCCCTGGGGATCCGCCCGGCCGCGGGGCCGGTCACGCCCCGCGCAGCCGCCGGATCACGTCCTGTACGAAGGGGCCGGCGTCCCCGTCCGAGAGGGACCGCATGACCCCCGGGGCGGTGGTCTTGATGGCGACGCGGATGAGTTCCGGTTCCAGGCCCAGCTCCTCCAGCCGGCGGCGCAGGCTCAGTTCCGCCTTGACCATCTCCTCGGCCACGGCGGTGTTGGCCAGCCGGACCTTCTCCTCGCTGTCCCGGATGACCGGGCCGAGCCCTCCGAGGATGCTCGCCAGAAGCTCCTCCTCCTCCGGGTTCACCCGGTCGAGAACGACGATGCCGGGCGAGCCGTGCGCCATCTCCCGGGCGTGGCCGATCACCTTGGCAGCCACGATCCGCAGGTCCGGGAAGCTCTCGGCGAGCTCCTCCGTGGGTACGTCCGTGGCCATGTTCACGACGATGGCGTCGCGATCCAGGTGCGGAGCCAGGTCCGACAACACGTTCGGGATCTCCGGCCCCGGAATGGCCAGCAGCACCACGTGGCAGCCCCGTACTGCGCTGAGCTGGTCGGAGGCGACGCCCCCCACCTCGTCCGCGAGCTGCACGGCCCGAGCCCTGCGCCGGGCGATGATGACCTTCCGGAAGCTTCCCGGAAGCCGGGCGGCCAAGAGGCTCCCCATCCGTCCGGCCCCGACGATGGCGACCTTCATCCTACCGCTCCTTTCCCCCGCGACCAGGCAAGCCCGGAGCACCCCCGCTGAGGCACAGGATGCCCGACCCCTGCCTGCCACAAACATACGCCGTTTGGGGGGCACATGCCAGCGGCCGATGAAGGCTACCCCTCAAATTGTAGCAGTAAACCCCGTCGCGTGCCACAATCCCTTTTACAGGTAAACGGCAAGGTGCTGCCACGGTTCCGGCAGGGGAAGGGTCTCGACCAGCCGGGTGACGAGATCCGGGCCGTACTTGACCAGGAAGTACACGACGTTCGCGTGCCGCTCCTGGAGCCGGCCGTGGGGCGCGAGGTGGGCGGACAGGCGGTCCAGCTGCCGCAGGTCGACCTCGCAGCGCTTGCGCAGCGCCTGCGCCGCCTTCTCCTGCAGGCGGTCGAGCTGGAACGCGATCTGCCGGCGGTTCTCGGCCGCCACCTGACGCAGTGACGGATCGAGCTGAACGAGGGTCTCCACCAGCGCGTCGTACTGGCGGTAGAACCCCTCGCGAAGCTCGCCGAACCGCACGCCGAGACCGATGCGGTCTTCCCGGTCCAGGACCTCCCGCCGCTTGGCCTCCAGTCCCCCGAACACGTCCCGGGGGCCGATCCCCTGCTTCTCCAGGTAGCGGGCCAGGGCCGGCTCCACCAGCGTGACCGACGTCCGGGGGTACACGGGCGGCAGTTCCCGGCCGAAGACACGGAAGACCTCACGCAGGACACCCATGTACTGGATCTCGCCGGGGCCGCCGACGTACGCGAGGTCGGGCAGGAGGAAGCCCTGGGCGACCGGGCGCGTGACCACGTTCGTGCTGAAGGCGGCCGGATCGGCCAGGGCGCGGGCGCGGAGTTCGGCCACCGTGCCGCCCACCTCCGGGCGGTCCCGGCCCCGGATCCGCTCCCCCTCCCCGACGAGGGGCACCCGCTCGCCGTCCGCGTACGCGAACAGGTTCACGGCCCCGGGTTGCCGCTCCACCGTCGGCTCGAAGCCCAGGCGCTGCCACGCGGCGAGCCCGGCCGCCAGCGCGGCGTCGACCTCCGGGTAGCGCTCGAGCGCCAGCGCGAAGAAGGGCGCCTCCAGGCGGCGCACCGAGGGCCAGAGGGGGTTGCAGAAGACAAGGGGGGTGTCCCGGAAGAGCCAGGCCATCAGCCGGGCGAACCAGTCGCCGAGGTCCGCCGCTTCCCCGGCCGCCTGCCGGAGACGGGCCAGGACGCCGGCTCGGAACTCCGTCGCAGGCAGCGCCTCTTCCAGCCGGTCCAGGAGGTCCCGGACGGCTGGCCCCGCCGGGAGATGCCCCACGGAGACCCGCCGGGGAGGCTGGCCGTCGAGCACGAGGCGGGTCCAGCCGTCGCCGGCGGGGAACTCCACCGGGGCGATCTCCTGGAAGTCGTGGTCCTCGCTTCCCACCCAGAACACCGGGACCACGGGCACCCCGAGGTCGTCTTCCTGACGCCGCGCCAGGTGGATGGCGGTCACGGCCTTGTAGATGGTGTAGAGCGGGCCCGTACACGCGCCCGGCTGCTGGCCGGTCACCACCGCCACGGCTCCGGGCTCGGCCAGCCGCCGCGCGGCGGCCAGCGCCGCCTGCCCCGCACCGATGCGGGCGTTCTCCGCCACGAGAGCGCGGGCCAGGGCGGCCCGGTCGGCCGCATAGGTCGCGTGCAGGTAACGAAGGCGCTCCCGGAAGCTCTCCGGGCGGAACGGATGATAAGGAAAGCGCTCCAGCACCGGCCCCTGCCCCGCCACGTACTGGCGGACGGCAGGGGCCGGGCCGAGCGCGACGCCGGGCACCGGTTCGACTCGCATGTACGTGCTCCTCGTCACGGCAGGACCTGGATGATGCCGGGGTGCTCCTCGGTGCACTCGCCGATGATCGCCGGCGCCGGAGCCCCGGCCTCCCGGAGGGCCGCCACCAGATCGCCGGCCCGGTGAGGCGCGATCGGGATCAGGAGCCCGCCGGAGGTCATGGCGTCGCAGAGGAGCGTTCGGATGGGTTCCTCGAGGGCATCGTCGTAGATGACCTTGTCCTCGAGCCACTTCCGGTTGTTCCGGCTGCCGGCGGGGAACACGTCCTGGCGGGCGTACTTCTCCGCCCCCGGCAGGAGGGGAACCCGGCCGGCGTGAATCCGCATGCCGACTCCGCTGGCGCGGGCCATCTCGGAGGCGTGGCCGAGGAGGCCGAACCCCGTCACGTCGGTCATCCCGCGGACCTCGAAGGCCAGGACGGTGTCCACCAGGTTGTTGAGGGTCGTCATGACCCGGATCGCTTCGGCGATCTCGGCCGGTTCGGCGAGTCCCCGCTTGATCGCCGTGTTCACCGTCCCGGTGCCGATGGGCTTGGTCAGCACCAGCTTGTCGCCCGGCCGGGCGCCGCCCTTCGTGCAGACGCAGGTGGGGTCGATCAGCCCCACGACGGCCATCCCGTACTTGGGCTCGGCGTCGTCGACGGAGTGGCCGCCCAGGATGATCACGCCGGCCTCCCGGGCCTTGTCGGCCCCGCCCCGGAGGATGTCCGCCAGCCACTCTCCCGGGAGCTTGCCGACCGGGTAGCCCACCAGGTTCAGGGCGACGACAGGCCGGCCGCCCATCGCGTAAATGTCCGACAGCGCGTTCGCCGCGGCGATCTGGCCGAAGGCGTACGGATCGTCGACGATCGGGGTGAAGTAGTCGACCGTCAGCACCAGCGCCAGGTCGTCGGTCAGCCGGTAGACCGCGGCGTCGTCGGGGTTGTCGAGGCCGACGATGACCTCCGCCGACGGCACCATCTGGGGCAAGTAGCGCAGAACCTGCGCCAGATCGGCAGGGCCGATCTTGCACCCTCAGCCGGCCTTGCTGGTCGTCTGGGTGAGGCGGATGCGCTCGCCCTCGGTCACCGCTGTCACCTCCCCTGCCCGGCGGCACGGGCCACGGCCGCGGCCACCAGGGGGATCTCGTCCGGCCAGAGCGTGCGCGGGTCGAGGAGGACCTCGCCCCGCTGGACCCGGGCCAGGACGGGCGGTTCGTGGGCCCGGAGCCCGGCCTCGACCTCGTGGGCCGGCCGGCCGGTGGGCTCCACGGCCACCAGCACGGTGGGGATCTCCACGCCCGGCAGCGATCCGCCGCCGACGGCCGAGAAGCCCTCGGCCAGGCGCACCCGGACGGCGTCACCGGCCTCCTGGCGGATGCGCGCCGCCAGGGCCTCGGCGACCGGCTGCAGGTCCTCCGGCCGCAGGGCGAGCATGCGCAGGATCGGGATCCGGGCGGCGGCCCGGTCGGGCTCGAGGTAGAGCCGGAGCGTCGCCTCGATCCCGGCGAGGGTCAGCTTGTCGACCCGCAGGGCCCGGGTGAGCGGGTGGCGCCGGCAGCGGTCGACCAGGGAGCGCCGCCCCACGATGAAGCCGCCCTGCGGGCCGCCCAGGAGCTTGTCGCCGGAGAACGTGACGAGGTCGGCGCCGGCGGCCAGGAGCTCGGGCATCGTGACCTCCGGCTCCAGGCCGAGCCGGCGGAGGTCGAGCATCACCCCGGAGCCCCAGTCGACCAGGAGCGGCAACCCGTGGCGGTGGGCCAGGGCGGCAAGGTCCGCCAGGGGCGGCGCCTCGGTGAAGCCGATCACCCGGAAGTTCGACTGGTGCACCTTGAGGATGGCGGCGGTCTCGGGCCGGAGGGCGTTCTCGTAGTCGCGCAGGTGGGTCTTGTTCGTGGTCCCCACCTCGACCAGGCGCGCCCCCCCCTGCACCATCACGTCCGGGACCCGGAACGAGCCGCCGATCTCGACCAGCTCGCCCCGGGAGACGATGACCTCCCGGTCCCGGCACAGGGCACTCAGCATCAGGAGCACCGCCCCGGCGCCGTTGTTGACCACCATGGCGGCCTCGGCGCCGGTCAGGCGGCACAGCAGTTCCTCCACGTGCGCGTAGCGGCTGCCCCGCTCGCCCGTGGCCAGGTCGAGCTCCAGGTTGTTGTACCGACCGGCCACCCGGACGATCGCCTCGATGGCTTCCTCGGCCAGGGGGGACCGGCCCAGGTTCGTGTGCAGCACCACGCCCGTCGCGTTGACGACGTGCCGCAGCCGCGGGCGCAGCCGGCGCTGCAGGTGCCGCTCGGCACGGCGCGCCAGCGCCTCGGGGCTGAGGTCCACGGCCTGCGCCGCCGCCTCGTCGGGCGCAGCCGCGATCTCCGCCCGGACCGCCGCCAGGACCTCACCCACGGCCTCGGTCACGAGTTCCCGGTCGTGCGCCCGGAGGAGGGCCTGCGCCGCCTCAGCGGACAGGATCTCGTTCACCGGGGGGATCTCCCGCAGCCGCTTCTGCTGCCATTCCTGCAAGGGCGCCCCTCCGCCCCTCTCACCGCTCGACCCCGCCTGCCGCCAGGGGCTCCTCGGTGGGGGAGCCCCTGGCGCGGCCGGACAGGAGCATTATAACACACTGGCAGCGCTCCCAACGGCGCAGGGGGGTGGCACCCGGCCATTCGCCCGGTCCTGGAAGCGCTTCCCACGGGGAATCCGCCGTCGCGCCCCCTGGTCTCGCTGCGGCTGCGCCTTCTGCTCGTGGCCCTCACGGTCGTCCTGATCGCGGGCTTGACCCTCCTGGACATCTACCCGCCCAACGTGACCAGGAACGCCGGCGGGCTCGCAGGGCCAATCTCATAGGCCCTCAACCCCGCGCAGGGGGCGCAGCCCGTGACCGGGCTGCGCTCCGGGACGCCGATTCAGGGCCGGAGGCGGCCGGACCGCCGGCGGGCACCACCGCAGGCGTGCCGTTCTCCTTCGCCGTACACCTGCTTGCGACACTCGGCCAGCACCCGCGCATCCGCCAAGGCTAGTCCCCCGGCGAGGGCTCCGGCTCCGGCGGGATCACACCCTCCCTCTCCCGGGCATACGGGAGCACCATCCAGACGACGGTACCGAGCGCCAGGACGAGGAACGCGGCGAACACCGCCATCAGACCCCACTGGGCGGCGACCTGCCAGCCCTCCGGGGGCAGGTACTGGACGGCCTGTGCCCGGCGGGCGACCTCCCGGAGGATCGCCGGGGGGGCGGCGGCCAGGGCCAGGACGAGGGCCCCGAGGAGGCCCGCGAGCCGGGCCTGTGGGCGCCCCGGCACGGCCAGGGCCAGCAGGACGAGGCCGAGCAGCGCGAGCACCGGCCCGGCCGCCAGCAGAACCGTGCCACCCGGCAGTGCGCCGATGGCCGCCCGGGCGACCTCGGGCAGGGTACGCCAGTACCACGGAGCCACGACCGCCTGGCCGCCCAGGCTCATCACCAGCACGGCGAGGCCCAGCTTGCGCCCCGCCCCGGCGTGGGCGGGAACGTCACCGGGCCGGCCGGCCCACGCCGCGTACGCCGCCAGGTAGCCGCCGGCGAGCGCGAAGGCCGCGAGCAGGGCGTGAAGGAAGCGGGGCGCGCCCTCGGCGCCGGCGGCCGGAAGGCCGAGCCCCCGCGGGTCGGCCGAGTAGACGGCCATCCACCGCTCCGGCTGCAGCATGAACGCGTAGCCGCGGCTGAACACCATCGCCACGACACCGACGAGCAGGGAGACGCCGAGCAGGATCCACGTGCGAGCCTGGCGGAGGCGACGCCCGGCCAGCGCCGCCACGTACATGCCGTAGTAGGCAAGGATGAGGAGCCCCAGGGTCGAGAGCCAGGGCCAGCCCATGAGGACCGTCGCCGGGTAGAACAGGTTGCCGTACAGGAGCTGGATGAAGAGGAGGGGCGCCACGCCCAGTGTGATGGTCGCCGGCATGGCCACCGGCAGGAGCCCCGCAAGGCGGTCGGCCAGCTCGCGGTAAGCGGGCCGCCTCCGGCCGAGCAGGTCGGACACCAGGGTCAGCACGCTGCCGCCCAGCACGGCGGCCATTGGCAGGACGTGGAGGAAGAAGGTGAGGACCAGGAGGCTCTCCAGGAGCCAGACAGGCGCCGGCAGCGGGAGCGCCTCGGCCCGCGGGATGGGCATCGACGCCGGCATGGACTTATTCACCTCCGGTGAGCGCGCCGGCCCGGGCGAGGGCAGGCTGCTGGGCGGAAGCCGTCTGTCCAGGCGGGTTCAACGAGAGGAGGTAGGCCACCAGTGCCTTGCGCTCCTCGTCGGTCCCCACCAGCGGCGGCATGAAACCCTTCAGCCGGTCCAGGTGCTGCAGGCCGGTGTCCAGGAGCTCCTCGTTCCATCCCGCCACGAGCGGCCGGATGCCGTTGTAGCCGTCGATGGTGTGACAGCTCATGCACTGCACCCGGAAGACCTCCCGGCCGGCGGTGAGCGGATCGGCCTCGGCGGCCGACTTCACCAGGCTCCACCGGGCCTCGGCGAGCACGCTCCGGCCCTGCATGGCGGGGATGTCCCGGGCGTAGAGGCCGTTCGAGTAGAGCACCCCGTACACCAGGTAGGGCTTGCGGATCCCTTCCCGGACCCACTCGGTGCCGCCGGTGGCGACCAGGCCGAGCGCCAGCACCACCGCGGCGGCGACCGGGGTCACGTGCTGGGCCCGTGCAAAGGCGCCGTAGCGGGCGTAGAAGAAGATGAGAGCCGATGCGGCGAGCGTGAAGAAGAACATCAGGCTGACCGGGGCCGCCCCACCGAGCACCAGCGCCCGGGCCGGGGCGGGCGCCACGGCGAGGAACCAGATGCTCGTGAGCGGCAGGGCGAAGAAGCCCGGCATGAGCCAGTAGGAGGCGAACCGCACCATCTCCTCCCGGACGCGGGCATCCCGGGCCACGGGCGCCGTCAGGAGGCCCCACAGGCCGGCCAGGGCGAGGCTGGCCGCCGTGCGGGCGAGCATCGACGGCACGTACCCGGGGTTGAAGAAGGCATGCAGCACGTTCCCCGTCTCCGGCCACCGTCCGGGGGTGAGCATGAAGGCGACGATGCCGCTGATGACGGCCAGGCTGAGCCATGCCGCGGCCGCGTAAATGGCCCCGGTGGCGACGTGGGTGCGGGGGCTCATCCGGTCCCACCCGTAGTAGTAGAGCAGGGCGGCGGCGATCTCGACGATGAAGAACGTCCACTCGATGGCCCAGAACCAGACGAAGTTGCGGATCAGCAGGGCGGTGCCGTGCGGGCTGACGAGGCCGATCGTGAACCAGATCCCGACCCCCGTCAGCGCCCCCAGCACGATCGTCAGGAGCAGGAAGATGCGGCTGTGGTAGCGCAGGTAGGCGAGCTGTTCCCTGTCGCCCTTGCGATGGGCGCGCCACTCGGCGACGGCGAGGAAGATGCCCCCGCCGACGGCAAACTGGGCGACGTACACGTGGACGATCGCCACGATCGCGATCAGCAGCCCGCCCCCGAGGCCGGGCAGCTCCCAGACCGGGTAGTTCACCCTACCACCCCCAGGCTTTGTTCCTGTGGTATCAAATTAAATCACGGTGTTGAGCCGGACAATGATTCGGCAGGCCTAATTTCCCGTGCGACAAAATAGGCGAACTGGAACGCCCGGCGCAGACCCCTGTCCGGCAGGATCACCCAGGCCTCTGCCGTATTCCTTGGCGGGGGTGGGGGGCGATGGTCCGGGTCCTGGGCGTCGACCCCGGCACGGAGAGCTTCGGCCTCTGCTGCCTCGAGGGTGGGGAGATGGCCTGGGAGGAGGAACTCCCGACGGCGGACCTCGGAGACGAGCCGGACCGCCTCCGCGAGCACCTGGCGGCCCGGGGACCGTACGAGCTGATCTGCGGGCCGTCGGGGTACGGTTTGCCGTGGCGACTCGCCCGGGATCTTGAGGAGGACGACATCCGCCTGGCGGCCCTCGTCCGGCCCGGTGACACCGGGAGCGGGGGCATCGGCGCGTTCACGCGGGTGCTCCGCAACCTCGCCCGACTGCCCTGGCCGGTCGTGCTCGTCCCGGGCGTCGCCCACCTGGCCACCGTGCCGTCGCACCGGAAGGTGAACCGGATCGACATGGGCACCGCCGACAAGGTGTGCGTCGCCGCCCTGGCCGTCGCCGACTGGGCCCGCCGTACGGGTCGGCCGTATGCCGCAGCCCGGCTGGTCGTCGTCGAGGTGGGGGCGGCGTTCACGGCGGTGATCGGCGTCGAGGGCGGCTGCATCGTCGACGGCCTGGGTGGTTCCAGCGGGGCACCGGGGTTCCGCTGCGGCGGCGCCATGGACGCCGAGGCCGCGTACTGGCTGGGGTCAGTCTCGAAGGCGACCGTGTTCTCCGGCGGCGTGTACCGGGTCGCCGGCCAGCCCGATCCGGACTGGCGGGGGTTCCTGGACGCGATCACGAGTGGTGCCGCCCCCGACCGCTACCGCCTCGCCTGGGACTGGTGGCTGGAGGGGATCGAGAAGGCGGTCGCGGCGGTGGCAGTGAACGTGGGTGAGCCGCGGGAGGTCGTCCTGTCCGGGCGGGTGGGGCTCGAACCCCCTGTCGCCCGCGCGCTGGCGGAGCGGCTCCGGCGGTACGGGGGGGTGGCGGAGCTCCGGCCCCGGGCGCGAGCCAAGGCCGCCGCCGAGGGGGCCGCCGTCATCGCCGACGGGCTGGCCGGCGGGCGGTACGCCGGGCTCGTCGAGGCCATGCGGCTCCGGGAGGCCGGCGGAACGGTCCTGGACCACCTCTACTACGGCTGAGGGAGGCGCCGGCATGGAGTTCGTCTGCAACTCGTGCGACCACCACCACCGCGGCGCCGACGCGCCCTGGCGCTGCCCCCGCTGCGGCGGGGCGTTCGACCTGCGCCTGGAGGTCGACCTCCGGCGGCAAGCCATCGAGACCGGCCCTCCGAACCTGTGGCGCTACGCCGGGGCCCTGCCCCCGGTGCCGCCGGAGGCCCGCGTGAGCCTGGGTGAGCCCGTGACGCCCCTGGTGGAGTCGACGTGGGCGGGCGTGCCGGTCCGCTTCAAGCTCGACTACCTCTTCCCCACGGGCTCGTACAAGGACAGGGGGAACGCCGTCTTCGTCAGCGTCCTGCGGGCGGCCGGGGTCAGCGCCGTGGTCGAGGACTCCTCCGGCAACGCGGGGGCATCGCTCGCCGCCTACTGCGCCCGGGCGGGCATCCGCTGCACCATCTACGCCCCGGCGGACACCTCCCCCGCGAAGCTGGTGCAGATCCGGGCATACGGGGCCGAGGTCGTCGCCGTGCCCGGGTCCCGCGCCGAGACCGCCCGGGCCGTGCAGGTAGCCGCCGAACGGACCTACTACGCCAGCCACAACTGGAACCCGATCTTCCTGCACGCCATGAAGACCCTGGCATTCGAGATGTGCGAACAGCTCGGCTGGCGGGCCCCGGCGGCCGTCGTGATGCCGTGCGGGTACGGGAGCGTGGTCCTCGGCGCGTACCTGGGGTTCCAGGACCTCGTGTCCGCGGGTCTCATCGACCGCCTGCCCCGGCTTGTCGCCGTCCAGGCCGCGGCCTGTGCGCCCCTGTACGCGGCGTACCGGGCGGAAGGCAGGGCGCCCGCGTGCTCGGGCCACACCCTCGCCGAGGGCATCGCCTGCGCCGAACCCGTCCGCCCGGAGCGGATCCTCGAGGCGATCCGGGCGAGCGGAGGCGAGGTGATCGCGGTCTCGGAGGACGAGATCCTGGACGGGCTCCGGGCGCTCGCGGCGCAGGGGCTTTACGTCGAGCCCACCTCGGCGGTCGTGGCCGCCGCCATGAGCCGCCTCGCCGGGGAAGGCCGGCTCGAGCCCGGCACCGTCGCCGTCCTGACCGGCAGCGGACTCAAGGCCACGGAGAAGTTGGTGAGGGTCCTGACGACCGGGACCCAGGTCCGTTTCTGAGCTCCGCCGACCCCGGGAGGGTGTGCCCACCGGTTCACGCGACCCCATACGGCACGTGTTGCTCACGGATCCGGTCGCCGCCGGAACCGCCGTTGAAACCGCCGGGGAACCCGAACGCGAGGACGTCACGAAGGAGCTCCGGCCACTCGTCGCGTCGGAGCCTCGTTCCGTGCAAGGAGGCGAGGATCAGAATGGTCCCGGCCAGCTGCGGACTACCGGGTGTCCAGGCACGGCGGAGGAGCGGGAGAAGAGAGCGATCGCCGAGGGCGAGCGCGACGTCGGCCAGGAGTTGTCGGTCGTGGGCAACGATGTCCGCCCAGTGTCTCTTGATCAGTGCGACTGAGCGCTGGACCGGGACGAGCGAGAGGGCACGCAGAAGCCCTGCTTTCTCTTCGGGTGCCGCCGGATGCAACCTGCGCGCGATGGCAGGGATGGCGCCGGCGCCCTGTGCGGCCAGGGCCTTCACCACATGGGGGCGGTTCCCGCCCGCCCTCGGCAGTGCGGAAAGAAGACCTGGTATGGCGGCGGTGCCCCGGCCGGGGTGCTGGAACGCGAGTCGGCGTAAGAGCTTCGCAGTGCGCCTGCCTGCCCACCCATCCGGACGGGTCGCCAGAAGCTGGCCCAGGGCCCCGGCCACGTCAGGGCCGACACCGAGCATCTCGGCTTCCCACTGGCCCGGCAACCACGGCACCTCCAGGCTCCACACCCAGAGCCGCGTGGCATGGTCGGGGCCGGTACCTTGAATCACGCCTCGGTGGGCCATCCCATAAACGGCGAGCATCTCCGCCGCAGCCAGGGCAAGAAGCGATTCCTGCAACCGAGCCTCGTCTGGTCGGAGTCCGGGCACGGAACCCGGCGGCCCGTCACCTCCGGCAGCCATGCCACGCGTCGCCGCATCGCCCGGCGCGGGATCGGCCAGAGCGGCAAAAAGCCAGACCAGCCGGCGCGCCGGGATCAGGAAGGGCGATACTCCAGAGGCGGTCAGGTCCGCAAAGAATTCCCTTACCCGGGTGGCCCAGTTCCGAATGGATGCCCCCTCGGGTTCCTCTGGACGGGCCCACGCAGCGGGGACCGGTGATCCGCCGGGTCCCCCGACCCGCTCGAGATTGGCCTGCACGTCTTGCACGGCGGCTGTCCACCCACGTTGCGCAAACACGTGCGTCAAGGAGGCGATGCGACGGGCGAGCCCTAGACCTTCCGAAACGGCGAGGAACAGGGGACCCAAGACCTGGCCGTCCCGGAGCCGGTACCACCTCACGGCCCGGTGCAGATCGGCCCGTGTCCCGACGCGCACCAGTGCCTCGAAGACAGCCTCTCTCTCGTACACCCGACCGGGTGAGAACGCGATGCGACGAAGGGCTGCGAGGACAGGTTGCGATCGGACCATGGCCAGGGCCTGGGCCAGAAGGCGAACGGTTGCTTTTCGGTCCTCGTCGCGGGCAGGCGTCCCGGTGCCGGGGCCCGTGTCCTCGAGCACCTGTCCGAGGAGGCGGAGAGCGGCCGGCACGAATGTCCGGTCCCCGCACCGTGCCAGTGCGACGCAGGCATGCCCCGCACCCGGTCCGGTGGCTCGTTCCACGTAACGGCGCAAAGGCTCCGTGGCCACCGACGGCGCCCACTCTGCCATGGCTTCGGCGGCGTACCCGCGGACTTGGGGGTCCGGATCCTCCAGGAGAGCGGTGAGAAGGGACTCGCCCCGGGTAGAGGGCGCCAGGTCCGCGAGACGCCAGCATACCCAGGAGCGGACCAGGATCTGCGGCGACCGGGACCATCGCTCGATGTCGTCGAGGGTCCAGAGGGGACGATTTCCCGCGCCTCGCATGCCGTCACTCTCCCTGCCGAACCGGCCGAATGCCGAACTCCAGTTCGATCCCCATTGCGCAGGATACCATACCGTATTCTTGTTGGCAAGACAGGCAACGAAAACCATTCAACGGCAGGCAACATCCGGAGTGCCTCGCAGGCGCAGGGATTCCGGTGGCCGGGATCTAAGAAGATAAGGCATGAGCAACCGGACCCAGCGACCGTACGCCCCGAAGCAATTCCTGCTCTCGCCGCCCTCCTCGCCGCCGGCCACCCCGACGGAGCACCCATGATTCCCCAGTGGGTCCTGGTCGGCGCCGCTTACCTCGTCGACGGCTGGGTGGGCGACCCGCCGCGCTGGCCCCACCCGGTCCGCTGGATCGGCGCCCTCATCACCGCCCTCGAGCGCCTGGTCCGCCCCCGGACCCGGGGACCCCGCGCCGAACTGGTGGCAGGGGCGGCGCTCGCCGCCGCCACCGTCGCCGTCTCCGCCGGAGCCGCCTGGGCCGTGCTGCGGGTTGCAGGTGCGATCCACCCCCTCGTGGCCGACGGGGTGGCCGCGCTGGGGATGGCGTCGCTCCTGGCCCGCCGCAGCCTGGCTGACGCCGCCCGTTCCGTCTGGGCGCCCCTTCACGCCGGCGACCTGCCCCACGCCCGAACCGCCGCCGGCCAGATCGTGGGCCGGGACACGGTCGGGCTCGACGCCGGCGAGGTGGCCCGGGCGGCGATCGAAAGCGTCGCCGAGAACACCTCGGACGGCGTCATCGCCCCCCTGTTCTACGCCTTCATCGGCGGGCTTCCCCTGATGGCGGCGTACAAGGCCGTCAACACCCTGGACTCCATGATCGGCTACCGCAACGACCGGTACCTGTACTTGGGGCGGGCGGCGGCGCGCCTGGACGACGCCGCCAACTGGATCCCCGCGCGCCTCGCCGCGCTGTCGCTGGCCACGGCGGCAGCGCTGCTCCACCGGCGCGGCACCCGCGCCTGGAAAGCCGCGCTGGCCGACGCCCGCAAGCACCCCAGCCCCAACGCCGGCTGGCCGGAGGCCGCCATGGCCGGCGCCCTGGGGGTGCGCCTGGGCGGCACCAACTTCTACGGCGGTGTACCCTCCCACCGGCCGGTGCTCCACGGCGCGGGCCGGCCGCCGGCGGCGGCCGACCTGCCCCGGGCGGTCCGCCTCATGCAGACCGCCTGCCACCTGTTCCTGCTCGCCGGCCTCGTGGTGAGCGCTCTCGTCCACGGTGCGGGCGCCTGGGTGCCGGGGCGCTGAGTGCCGCGCGGCGGCAGGTCCCTCCCGCCCGGGCTCAGACGCCTTCGCCGAGGGCTCGCCGCAGCGCCGCCAGCAACCGGGCGTTGTCCTCCCGGGTCCGCACGGCGACGCGGAAGTACCCCGCCGGCAGGCCGAAGCTCCGGCAGTCCCGGATGAGGATACCAAGCGGCCCGAGGCGCTCCTGCAGCTCCCAGGCGGCGAGGCCGGTGCTCGAGCCGTCGACCAGGATGAAGTTCGCTGCCGGCGGCAGCGGCCGCAGCCCGGGGATGGCCGCAAGCTCCCGGTAGAGCCGCGCGGGCTCCTCCGCCACCCACGCCCGGGTGCGGGCGGCATACGCTTCCTCCGCCAGGGCCTGCCGCCCGGCCACCTGGGCGAGCGCGCCGACGCTCCACGGGTCCTGGAGACGGCGGAGCGCGCCGGCGAGGGCCGGGGCGGCGACCGCGTACCCCAGCCGGAGCCCCGGCAGGGCGTAGAACTTGGTCAGCGACCGGATGACGACCAGTCCCGGCCGCCGGGGGGCCTCCGCGAGCACGCTGGCGGCCGGCGGGTCGGGAGTGAGGTCCACGAAGGACTCGTCCACCACCAGGAGGCAGTCCTGGGCCGCCAACACGCCGGCGAGTTCGAGGACCTCGCCGGCGGGCAGGAGCACCCCGGTCGGGTTGTTCGGGTTGCAGAGGAAGAAAAGCCGTGCGCGGGCCGCCCGGGCAGCTCCGCCGAGGGCGGCCACGTCCGGGCGGAAACCCCGGTCGGGGTCGAGGGGCACGCTCACCCACGTCCCCCCGGCGGCCTCGACAGCGCGGGGGTACTCGCCGAAGGTCGGCGAAGGCGCCACGGCCACCCCGCCCCGCGCCAGCAGCGCGGCGAGCCGGATCAGCTCGGTGGCGCCGGCGCCCACGACCACGGCCGGAGCCGGCACCCCTTCGCGCTCGGCGAGGGCCGCCGCCAGCGTGGCCGAGTGCGGCTCGGGGTACAGCCGGATCCGCCCCAGGGCCGCCCGGACGGCCTCGACCACGCCCGGCGGCGGCCCGAACGGGTTCAGGTTCGCGCTGAAGTCGAGGACCCGGTCGGGGTCAAGCCCCCACCGGGCCGCCGCCGCATACACGTCGCCCCCGTGCGGGGGCGCCGGGCGCTCTCGCCCCGGCTGCCCGGCGCCCCCGCCGACGTCCGGCAGCACTCAGGACCCGGCCTCCAGCGCCCCGACGGCCCGCAGGATCTGCCGCAGCTCCTCCCGGGCCGCCTCGCCCAGCGGCTGCAGCGGACGCCTGGGCGGGCCGCCGTAGTAGCCGATGAGGTCGAGTGCCGCCTTCAGGCCCGCCACCCCCCAGCTGGCAGTGACCGCCTTGTTCACGGCCAGGATCCGGAGCTGCAGCTCCCGGGCTTCGGCGATCCGGCCCGCCTGGGCCAGTTCCACGATCTCCGCGCACAGGTCGGGGATCACGTTCGCCGCCGCCAGGGTGCCGCCGACGCCGCCCACGACGATCGTCGGGAGCAGGAAGCTGGCCGAGCCGGCGAACACGGCGAAGTCCGCCGGGGCCCCGGCGACGATCTCGGCGATCTGGGTGATGTCGCCGCCGCTGTCCTTCACCCCGACGATGTTCGGGTGGGACGCCAGCCGGACCACGAGGCTGGCCGGCAGGTTGATCCCGGTGTTCCTCGGCATGTTGTAGATCATGACCGGGATGGGCGAGGCCTCGGCCACGTCGAGGAAGAACCGGGCGAGGACCTCTTCGTTCATCGATCCCTTGTAGTAGGTCGGGTTGAGCACGAGGGCCGCCGACGCCCCCAGCTCGGCCGCGCGGCGCGTGAGGCGGATCGTCTCCCGGGTCGATTCCGCCCCCGTGCCGGCGATCACCGGCCGGTCGGACGGGAAGTGCTCCCGCACGAAGGCGATGAGCCGTTCCTTCTCCTCCGCGTCCAGGAGCACCGACTCGCCGTTGCTGCCGAACACCACCAGGCCGGCGAGGCGGGTGCGCGCCCAGCGCGCCAGGTTTTCCTTGAGCTGCGGGTAGGCGACCTCCTCGTTTGCATCAAACGGGGTCGGGATCGGCGCGAACACGCCCGTGAACCGCTTCACCTTGCTCTTCACTCCTCGACGTGGGACCGGTTGATGGTGCGATCGACGATCTCGCCCCAGTGGAGTACGCCGGGGCAGGCCGCAATCCCTACCGAGCCGGGATGTGGCGGACCGCCGCCAGCGCCAGGAACTCGAACACGAGGTTGGCGGCCAGGATCGCCGTGACGCCCGCCGGGTCGTACGCCGGCAGGAACTCGACGAGATCGAAACCGGCGAACCGCAGGCCGGCCAGCCGGCGCAGGATGGCCAGGATTTCCCGCGAGGTGAACCCGCCGACCTCCGGGGTGCCGGTGCCGGGTGCGAAGGCCGGGTCGACCGCGTCGATGTCGAAGCTCAGGTACACCGGTCCGTCGCCGACCCGCTGGCGGATCGCCTCGGCGAGGGCGTCCGGGGACATCCCCGCGGCCTCGTCCATCTCGACCACCTGAAAGCCGAGCCGGCGGGGCATGTCCGGGTCCCCCTCGTCGAGCACCGGGCCGCGCAGCCCCACCTGGATCGACCGGGCCGGGTCGATGAGCCCTTCCTCCAGGGCCCGCCGGAACGGGGTCCCGTGCCCGAGGGGCTGACCGGACTGGGCCGGCCAGGTGTCGGTGTGGGCGTCGAAGTGCACGAGCGCCAGCCGCCCGTTGTGACGGGCCACCGCCCGCAGGCACGGGAGGCTGATCGAATGGTCGCCGCCGAGGAAGATCGGCACGCAGGTCGCGGGCAGCGCCGCACCCAGCGTCTCCGCCAGGAGGCCGAACGTCTCCCGGGCCCAGCCGGGGAGGACGGAGACGTCACCGTAGTCGACCGCCCGCAGCACCCGGGCCGGGTAGAACCGGAAATGCGGATGGTACGGCCGCAGCCCCGCCGAGGCCATCCGGATGGCCCCGGGCCCGAACCGCGCCCCCACCCGGAGGCTGGCGCCGGTGTCGAAGGGAACGCCGATGATCGCCACGTCGGCGCCCTGCAGGTCCTTCGTGTGGGGGAGGCGGAGGAAGGTGCGCAGGTCGGCGAAGGCGGGCATGTAGGCCATGGGGGCTCGCTGCCTCCTCGCGTCACTCTCACGACGCGGATGGCACCGGGCCGGCCGGGACACCGGCCCGACCTCTGTCGAACTTCCACCCCCCACCCCCCGGATCCTGCGCAAGGGACGCGCGAAGGCCCGGTGCGTCCGTGGCACACCGGGCCGTCCGGAACCTTCTGGCGGGAGCATGTGGGAATCGAACCCACCCAGCGCAGGATCACTGCGCCGCAGACGGTTTTGAAGACCGCGAGGGCCACCAGGACCCCATCTGCTCCCGATCCCACAGAGGCCGAGGCCATAGCTGCCCTCCGCACTTTCCCGATTATAGTGCCTGCCCGAAACCGGCGCAAGCGGCCCAGCGCCGGTCAAGACGCTTGTTGGGGACGGGTTGCTGACGAGGCACGGGCCGCGGCCGCGGCCGCGCCGTGCGGCCGGGGGCATGGCCGGGCCGGCCCGCCACTACACATGTGGCAGAGGCCGACGAGGGGCAGGCGATGTCGGGTGAGCGCACCGGCGTGGCGGGGCCGGGAAGGCTTGCGCAGGTTCGCCCTGGTCGGAGGGATCGTGGTGGCGGCTGCGGCGGTGGGCTACCCCGTGCTGCGCGCGCCCGTGCCCGAGCGCGAGGTCGCTCCTGCATCGGCGCAAGGGATGCCGGCGCACCTGCGGCCGATTTACTCCGCCCGGACGGCGGACCCCGTCCTGGCCCTCACCTTCGACATCTCGTGGGGCAACCGGACGTGGCCGAAGGTGCTGGAGATCCTTGAGAAGGAGCAGGTCAGGGCGACCTTCTTCCTCTCCGGGCCGTGGGCGCAGAAGCACCCGGAGGCCGTGAAGCAGATCGTGGCCGGCGGCCACGAGATCGCCAGCCACGGGCACCGGCACGACAACTTCTCCCGCCTGGGCCGCGCCGGCACGGCGGAGAACATCCAGACCGCGCACGCGATCCTGCGGGAGGTGAGCGGCCGGGAACCCCGCCTCATCCGACCGCCCAACGGCGACTTCGACGCCGTCTCCCTGCAGGCCACCCGGGACGTCGGCTACGAGACGGTGATCTGGAGCGTCGACTCGCTGGACTGGAAGAACCCCGGGGTGGGGGTCATGGTGCAGCGGGTGCTGTCCCTGGCCCACCCCGGGGCCATCGTGCTCTTCCACGCGAGCGACTCGTCGAAGCAGGTCCACGAAGCCCTTCCCCGGGTGATCCGGGGGTTGCGGCAGAAGGGCTACGCCTTCATGACGGTCGGGGAGATGCTCGCCAGGTACGGCCCCGACCCCACCGGCTGCATCCGGGTGCCGGGCCGCACGGGGTGCTAGACGCTACACCGGCTTGAACGTCACGATGCTCCCCTTGAGCCGCTGCGCCTCCTTGTAGGTGCAGCGGTTGTGCACGACCTCCAGTCCCCTCTGCAGGGCGTAGGCGGCGGCCTCGTCGTTCACCACGCCCTCCTGGAGCCACAGGACCCGGGCGCCGATCTCGGCCGCCTCCCGGGCGGCCTCCAGCGCTGCGTCGGGGCGGCGGAAGACCTGCACGACGTCGACCGGGAAGGGGATGCTCTTCAGGTCCGGATAGGCCTTCTCGCCCAGGACCTCGGTCTCCCGGGGGTTCACGGGGACGATCCGGAACCCCAGCCGCTGCATCTTCCGGGACACCCGGTTCGAAGGCCGGCCGGGGTCGGACGAGGCGCCGACGACGGCCAGGACCTTGGGCCGGGTCCGGGTTTCCCCGTCGGGACCGGTCTCGGTGACGTAGGGGCTGTCGAGGACCCAGCGGATCACGGCCTCGTCGTTGATCACCCGGCTCCGGCCGCCGGGGGCGGTGAGCCGGCCGTGGCCGGTGGCGGCGGCGAGCGCCCGGTCGAGGTCGGCCAGGAGGTCGTCGGGGTTCTCGATCCCCACCGACAGCCGGATGAGGTCGTCCGGAACGCCGGCGCGCGCCCGGTCCTCCGGGCTCAGCTGGCTGTGGGTCGTGCTGGCCGGGTGGATCACGAGGCTGCGCGCGTCGCCGACGTTGGCCACGTGGGACCACAGGGCGAGCGCGTCGATGAACCGGGCCCCCGCCTCCACCCCGCCCCGGATGCCGAAGGTGATCATCGACCCGCCCATGCCGCCGTCGAAGTAGCGCCGGACGAGGTCGTAGGACGGGTGGTCGGGCAGGCCGGGGTAGTTCACCCAGGCGACGCCGGGGTGGTCCTTCAGGAACTCCGCCACCCGTACGGCGTTCTCGCAGTGGGCCCGCATGCGCAGGTGCAGCGTCTCGATCCCGAGGAGCGTCAGGTAGGCGTTGAACGGGCTCAGGCAGGCGCCCATGTCCCGCAGGAGCTGCACCCGGAGCTTGGTGGCGAAGGCGAGCGACCCGAACTCGTCGGCGTACACGATGTCGTGGTAGCTGGGGTCGGGCGTGGTGAAGCCGGGGAACTTCGGGTTCTTCCAGTCGAACCGGCCGGAGTCGACCACCACGCCCGCCAGGGAGGTGCCGTGGCCGGACAGCCACTTCGTCGCCGAGTGGACGACGATGTCCGCCCCCCACTCGATCGGCCGGCACAGCGCGGGGGTGGCGAAGGTGTTGTCGACGATGAGCGGGATCCCCGCCTCG
Organism: Caldinitratiruptor microaerophilus; assembly: GCF_025999835.1. Classification (NCBI taxonomy): domain Bacteria; kingdom Bacillati; phylum Bacillota; class Clostridia; order Eubacteriales; family Symbiobacteriaceae; genus Caldinitratiruptor; species Caldinitratiruptor microaerophilus. Next base: position 2,030,037 of record NZ_AP025628.1, read on the forward strand.
TGGGCGATCCTCGCCACGGCCTCGACGTCCAGGACCCCGAGGGACGGGTTGCCAATGATCTCGGCGAAGATGGCCCGGGTCGCCGGGGTGATGGCCTGCCGGAAGTTCTCCGGGTCGGCGGGGTCGACGAAGCGGACGCGGATCCCGTACTTCGGCAGGGTGACGGCGAACATGTTGTAAGCGCCGCCGTAGATCTGGCTGGAGGAGACGATCTCGTCCCCGGCGTGGGCGAGGTTCATGATCGTCGCGGCGATGGCGGCGTGCCCGCTGGCGAAGGCGACCCCGGCCACGCCCCCCTCCAGGGCGGCGACCCGTTTCTCCAGGACGTCCACCGTGGGGTTGCCGATGCGCGAGTAGATGTTGCCCGGCTCGTCCAGGGCGAACATCCGCGCCGCGTGCTCCGTGCTGGCGAACTGGTAGGCCGTGGTCTGGTAGATGGGCACCTGCCGGCTCCCGGTGGTGGGGTCCGGCGCCTGCCCGGCGTGCACGGCCAGCGTCTCCAGGCGATACGTGGGCGTCTCCTGCTTGGGCAAGCGAATCTCCCTCCCGCCCGCGGGTCCCCCGCGGATGGGGAGAGAATTCGGCGGTACGGGGGGCATTCCTCCCGGATTCGCCCCCGGGGCGATCACTCCTCCTCCACGTACCACCGCCAGGGGAAGAGGGCGATCCCGTACCCGGGCGTGTTGACCACGCCCTTCACCCGCGCCGAGGTGAAGTCGGTGCGCGTGTTCGTGTACACCCAGATGTGCGGGGCATCCTCGACGACGAGCTCCTGCACCCGGGCGTAGAGCGCCTTCCGCTTCTCCTGATCCGCCGTCCGGCGGGCCTCCTCGAGCAGGCGGTCGACCTCCGGGTTCGCGTAGCGGGAGCGGTTGAAGCCGCGCACCCGACCCTGGGCGTCGGGCCGGCCGCTGGAGGAGTGGTAGAGGGCGTAGAGGCTGTCCGGGTCGGCGTCCAGGCTGAAGGCCGAAAAGGCCGCGTCGTAGTTCCCGGGCATCACGTAGGTCTGCATCATCGTGGCGAAGTCCAGCAGCTCGACGTCGACCTGGATGCCGAGCGCCCCCCAGTCCTTGCGGACCTGCTGCGCCACCCCCTCGATCACCGGGCCCGCGTTGCTCCCGTAGAACTTGAGCACCAGGGGCTTGCCGCCCTTGACCAGTCGACCCTCCGCGTCCCGATTGTAGCCGGCCTGCACCAGCAGCTCGGCGGCCTTCTGCGGGTCGTGGGCGTAGCCCTTCGCATCCGGCTTGTACGCCCAGGAAGCCGGCGGGATCGGGCCCGGGGGGACCACGCCCATGCCGTGCAGGACCTCCCGGACGATCGCCTCGCGGTCCAGAGCGTAGGACAGGGCCTGGCGCACGCGCCGGTCGTCGAGCGGCGGCCGGGACGTGTTCAGCGCGATGTACCCGAAGCCCATCCGCTGCCAGTCGTAGGCGCGGAGGGTGCCCTTCTTCTCCTCCTTGAGCCGCGCGACCTGTGCCCCGGGGACGTTGTAGACGGCGTCCACCCGGCCGCTCTCGAGGGCGGCCACACGGGCATCGGGGTCGGGGATGACCTGCCACCGGATGGTCTTGATCCAGGGCCCGAGCCCATCCTTCTTCAGAAACCAGTCCTCGTTCGCCTCGAGCTCGATGTACTGCCCGGGCTGCCATTCCACGAAGCGGTAAGGGCCCGACCCGACCGGCTCCTGGCCCCAGGGCGCCTTTTCGAGCTCCTTCACGGGCACCCCGGCGAGGAGGTGCCGGGGCAGGATGCCGATCTGGGTGCCCGTCCGCAGGAACGGCGCGTACGCCTCCTTCAGGGTGAACCGCACGGTGTGGGGGTCCACGGCGGTCACGTCCCGCACCGGGGCGACCGACTCCGCCCGGGGGCCGGTGTACCCCCGGTCCATCAGGACCCGGTAGGTGTAGACCACGTCCTCGGCCGTCACGGGTTGGCCGTCGTGAAACGTCGCGTCCTCGCGGAGGTGAAAGGTCCATTCCGTGCCGTCCGGGCTGGATTCCCAGCTGCGGGCCAGGCGCGGGGCCACCTCGAGCTTCTCGTTGATGTAGGTGAGACCGTCGAAGAGGAGGTCCGTGAGGTAGAAACCCTCCGCCGTGGCGGAGTAGAGCGGGTTCAGGCTGTCCGGGTCCGCCTCCAGCGCCAGCGTCACGCTCCCGCCGAACGCAGGCTTGCCCACCGCGGCCGCGCGGGCGGGGGGAGCGGTCGACGTGGCGGGGAGGGCGACACGGCGACTGCAGGCCGGAAGGGTCAGAACAAGTCCCAGGAGGGTGCAGGCCGCGCCCACGAGGCGCCGTCGGGCAGACACCGGAGGAACCCCTCCTCCGCGCGGGCTTCGCCCAGCATCGATGGAACATGCGTGCCGACCCCAGAGCGGAACGGCATGACCCGGAACGTATTCGCAACTGCCGCCGGGCCTCTCCTGCCCCGGCCGGACTTACCGGCATTCCACTTTTTGCTATGAGCCGAGCTCACCGCCGTATGCCCGCCCGCCGCCGCGCGTCCTCGACCGCCCCGAGAATGATCCGCGCTTCCCGGTTCCCGGGGGCGAGGCCCAGCACCTGCTCCGCCTCGGCGCCGGCCTCCTCGTACCGGCCGGTGAGGTAATAGAGGCGCGCGAGCTCGAGGTGGGGGCGCCAGTCCCCGGGGCTTGCACGCGCCGCCTCCCGGAGCCAGTACTCCGCCTCCTCGTACCGGCGCACCGCCATGGCCGCCTGGCCTTGCTCCAGGGCGTCCCTCGCCCGGACCGGGATCGGGAAGGCGCCGGCCACCAGGAGGACGGCCACGGCCACGACGGCGAGGACCGCGGGCCGCCGCCACCGCGCCCGGCCCTGCCGGGGTACGCCGGCCACCGCCGCGGCGGCGAACCCGCCAGCCAGCCCACCCAGGTGCGCCCAGTTGTCGATGTTCGGGATCAGGAGCCCGATCGCGAGGTTGAGGCCGATCGGCCACAACAGCTGGCCCCATGGCACGCGCCACTGGCGCGGCGCGGCGATCCGGAAGTACACCGCTGCGCCGAAGAGACCGAAGAGCGCCCCCGAAGCTCCGACGCTGGGACGCACGAAGCTGCCCAGGAGAAGGCTCATCAGGCTGCCCGACAGCCCGGCCGCCGCGTAGATGAACGCGAAGCGCCACGAACCGAACAGGGTCTCGACGAGACGCCCCATGTGCGCCAGCACCAGGCCGTTCATCACCAGGTGGGCGATGCCGGCGTGAAGGAACATCGCCGTGAAGAGGCGCCAGTACTCGCCCCCCAGGACGATCGCCGGACCGTAGTTGGCCCCCCAGCGGATCAGGACCGAGCTGCGGGTCGACCCGCCGTGGACCTCGAGCCACAGGTACACCGCCCCGATGGCCGCCAGGAGCGCGTACGTGACGTACGGCACCGGCAGGTCCCGGGCGGGACGCTCCACCCCCGGGGTCGCTCCGGCCTCTGCCTCTCCGGGCAGGGCCGGCGGGTGCGGGTGCAGCAGGACGTCGGCCAGGAAGGCCGGGCCGCCGGGCCGGAGCACTTCCCGGCTCTCGAGGTCCACCACCCACGGCTCGACCGCCCGGCCCCCGTCGCCCCGGGTCCCGAGACGCAGCACCTCGTCCAGCACCGGGGCCGTGAGGGTCCCTGCGAACACGAAGGCGACCACCACGTGGGCCGGCCAGGGTCCGGCGGCGCCCCACGGCCCGGCGGCGGCAAGCCCGGCGGCCACCCCCGCCCGCTCGGCGGGGGTGAGGGCGTCGGCAGGGACGAGCACCACGGCCAGGCCACCCCCGGCGCCCGGGTCGGCCGTCCGCCGGACCGCGACAGGGCAGTAGGCGCGCAGGTGCGCCGGCAGCTCGTCTTCCGCCGGCAGGAACCCCTCCCGGCCGACGAGCCTCCACCGGACGGCGTGCAGGTAGCCGGAAAGGTCCACGTGGCGGCCCCCTTCGGGCCTGCGCTAGCGCGGCACCGGAAGGCCGCGCCCGACCAGGGCGCGCACGATCCGCTCGCCGTGCTCCCGCCCGTTCTCGATGAAGATGCGGTTCGCGTCGTAGCCGGCGGCGACCACCCCGGCGAGGAAGAGTCCCGGCACGTTGGTTTCCATCGTCGCCGGGTCGTGGGCCGGCACCCCCGTGACCGGGTCGACGGAGACGCCGAGCGACCGGACGAGCGCGTGGTCGGGACGGTAGCCGGTGAGGGCGAAGACAAAGTCGCACGGGAGTTCCTGCCCCCGGCCCTCCGTCTCGACCACGATCCGGCCGGGGCGGATCTCCCGCACCACCGTGTTCCACAGCGCCCGGATGGACCCCTCCTGCAGGCGCGCCCGGATGTCCGGCAGCACCCAGGGCTTGACCCGGTCGCTGAGGTCCGGGCCCCGGTGGATGAGGGTGACGCGGGCACCGTGCCGGTAGAGGTCGAGCGCCGCCTCGACCGCCGAGTTGCGGCCCCCGACCACGGCCACGTCCAGGCCGTAGTAGGGCGCAGGCTCCGTATAGAAATGGCTGCAGAGCTGCGGGTCGTCCTCCCCCGGCACCCCGAGGAGGTTCGGGGAGTCGAAGTAGCCCGTGGCCACGACGAGAGCCCGTCCGGCAACCCCGTCCGGGCGGCCGTCGCGGTGGCGGGTCTCGAGGGCGAAGCCCTCCGGGCTCCGCCGGGCGCCCACGACCCGCTCCCACTGGCGAATCCGCAGGCCCGCGGCCTCCGCGATCCGCCGGTAGTAGCGGATGGCCTCCCGCCGGGTGGGCCTCTCCCCCTGGACCACGAACGGCACCCCGCCGATCTCCAGCCGGTCTGCCGTGCTGAAAAAGGTCATGAAGAGGGGGTAACGCGTGAGGGAGTGCGCGACCGACCCCTGCTCCACCACCACGTAGTCGAGCCCGGCCCGGTGCGCGGCCAGCGCCGTGGCCAGCCCGCAGGGGCCGGCGCCAACGATGACGAGGTCGTGCAGGCGCGCCACCTCCGTCCGTGAGGTCGCCCCCATTGTAGCGCGCCCGGCTCCGCAGCGTCACCGATCGAGAGCCCCGGGGCGCCGGCCACCGCCGGCGCCCCGGACGTTCACTGGATATCGATGGGAAGCCTCCGCCCGCCCGCCGGCCCCGCGGCCCGCGGGATGCGGATCTCGAGCACCCCGTGCTGGTACCGGGCATGGGCCCTGTCCGCATCGACGGGGACGGGCAGGGGCACGGTCCGCTGGAAGGCGCCGTACCGCCGCTCCCCGTAGTAGTACCCCTGGCGCTGCTCTTCGGCCGCCCGGCGGACCTCCCCCCGCAGGGTGACGGTCCGGTCGGTCACCCGCACGTCCAGGTCCTGGGGGTCCACCCCCGGCACCTCGGCGCGGACGACCACGTCATCGCCCTGCTCGAACACCTCCACGGTCGGCGTGTCCCCGAGCGCCCGCTGGAGGAGGGCGAAGGGCTGGTCGAAGAGCCGGCGGAACTCCTCCATCATCCCCCAGGGCCCCGGACCGCTCCACCCGTCGCCGCGCGGGATGAGCTCTCGCACCGCGATCCCCCCGTTCCGCTTCGCGTTCATGCTTCTCACGGTCTGTTTCTGGCGGGGCCGCCGCGCCGTGCGCCCGGTGCCCGCAGCCGGGATACCTGCCACCGGCGCCGCGGCAGCGGGCCCGGCTCCCGCACGGTGTGCACCCGCCGGACCCGGCCCCCGGGGGCATCGCCGCCTGCGGGCACGCCGGCGGCGGAGGGGCAGGTTCCCTGAAGCCGTTTGCCGGCGCAGCGGCTCCGGGCATAGCTTGCGCGCCGTGACGGCACCCTATCGGCCACGGGACGTGATCGCTCGTGGATGTTCCTGGCACTGGAGGCGAAGGAGGCTGACGATGGCGCGAGAAGAGACCGCCGGCCGGCGGCCCGCCGGCAGAGCTCGGGAGGGCGGGGAGCCGCAGGCGGCCGGCCTGCCGCTCCCACCGGAAGTCGGGGCGCAGTTCGCCCAGGAGGCGCGGGAGGACCTTCTCCACCCGGCCGCGACCGAGGCGCTGGAGGACAACCTCGAGGCCACCCACGTCCGGCGCCACCGGTTCACGCGGGCCCAGGTGGCCGCCCGGTACGAGGCCGGTCCGCACTGAGGCGCGGACCGGCCGGGTCCGGCGCCGCCGCGCATACGCTGATGCAGGGTGAGCGCGGTGGCCATCATCCCGGTCTGGCGCGAGCTTCTGGCGGGCACGGCGGCAGGCCCCGGCTGCCTGAGCCTCCTCGCCGCGCTCGAGGAGACGTATGGCCCGGAGGTCTACGGTCCCGGCGGCGCCCCCGGTGCCCTGGCGCGGACGTGGCTGCCGGCGATCGGGCAGATCGCCCGGGTAGGGGGCGACTGGTGGGAGGCCAGCATCGCCACTCTGCTCGGCCGGGTCTACCGGCACCTCCCGCCGCCGCCCCCGGACGTCTACCTGGGTACCCTCCTGTTTCTCGCCCCGGCCGCGACCCTCTCCCTGCAGGGTCGCCCCGTGGTCGCGGTGGGGCTGGAGCGGTTCGATCCGCTCTGCCCGCCCGGCATGCCGCCCCCGCGCGGACTCTACCACCCGAGCGAGGTCGAGGAGATGCTCCCCCACGAGGCGGCGCACGTGGCCCGGATTCGGGCACTCGGCCTCTGCCCTTCCCCCCGCGACCTCACCCTCGCCGACATGGTCCTCCTGGAGGGGACGGCCCTGCTCTTCACGGACTGGTTCCTCGGCCGGCAGACCCTCCCGACGTTCATGCCGGCCGCGGAGATCGCACGCCATCAGGCCGAGGAGGCCGCGCACCGGGCGGTCGTGCGCGGCGCCCTCGGCGAGCGCGGCATGCCGGCGTTCCTCCGGTTCTTCCGGGCGAACGCCCCGGTTTCGGGATACTACGTGGGCCTGTCCCTGTGCCGGGAGTACTGCGCCCGCACCGGCGTCACGCCCGACCGCCTGGTGCTCGTGCCCACGCGGGAGATCCTGGCGGCCGTGGGGCTCGGCAGCTGATCCGGGGCGGATCCGGCCCCGGACGTCCGCTAGATCAGCGGGCGGGCCATGAGGATGCGCTCGGGCCAGTACCCGAGTGCCGTGGCGAAGCGGAGGGCGTCCGTCGCGTGCAACCCCACGACCACGCCCACCCCCCGCGCCCCGGCCTGCCGCAGGTGCTGTTCGGCAGCCCGCAGGAGGATCCGGCCGACGCCCTGGCGCCGCCAGGCCGGGTCGACCCGCAGGTGCAGGACCAGCCCTTCGGTCTGGCCGGTGAGCGGGTTCGGCTGCATGTGGTAGAGGATGGAACCCACCGGACGCCCGGCCGCCTCCGCCACCAACACGGTGCCGCCGGGCTGGGCCAGCGCCGCCCGGACGACGGTCTCGACCCGCTGGGCCACGACGGGGAAGTGGGCCCCGACCTGCTCCCGCTGGGAGATGTGCTCCCAGGCGGCCAGGGCGCACTCATGCAGGAGCCAGGGCAGGTCCTCCGCCCGCCCCACCCGGACCTGCACCACGGCGCGACTCCCCCCTCACAGGAGACTATGCGCGCCGTCGCGCGGCCATGGCGAGACGCGAGAAGGACCGGGGCATCCCGGTCCGTCCTGCTAGTGCTTCCCGCCGCCCGGCTCACCGGGGCCAGGCCCCTCCCGGCCTTCTGTGCCCTTGCCCGGGCCGGCGGTGCCCGGCGGCAGGGGCTTGCGGCCCGCGAAGCCGTCCGTCAGGCCGTGGAAGTAGAGGATCTCGGGCTCGCCGAGCCGCCAGCAGAGCATGACCTCCTGGTCCCCGAGCTTCATGGGGAAGTCTACCAGTCCAGAGCCAATATCTTGCAGGATCGCGCCGATCTCCTTGATCCGCGCGATGTGCCCCTGTGCGGCGATCTTCAGGAAGTCCAGCTCGGCCTCTTCCTGAAGGAATGTGCTGGCGTCGATGGGCCGTCCCTGCCTGCGGGCGAGTTCCTTGGCCTCCCGGAGCTTCCAGAGTTTCTCCTCCATCTCCTTCAGCAGAGCCTGCAGCTGGCTCAAGATCTTTTCGAGTTCGGGGATGCAGGCATTGGCCTCTTCAACCGAGAAATACCGGGTGAACATACTCATCCCCGCCTTCCGGGCGCCGTGGTAACAGATTATAGGGTCTCCGGTGGGAGAAGTCAAACCGCTTCTCCTCGACGGTTCTCCGCCCCGGTCCCCGATCCCTGCAGCCCCTGTCCACCCCCGGGCGGCCGGGCGAGGGGGGAGGGCCATCGGCTCGGCGGAGGGGGGCTTTTCTCTCCTTCCGTATTCCGAAAGTCTCTGTTAGAATGGTTCTCGAAGGATGTCCCCGGTGGGCGGCCTCCGGCGAGGCCGCCCACTCTTCGCACACCCGAGAGGCAGGTGAGCCCCATCCAGGACGCTCCCCGGTTCCGTGCCCGCATGCTCGACCTCCCGACCCTGGAGGCGCTGAGCCGCGAGATGCGGCGGCTCGAAGTGGACCGCGGGGGCATCCCGCTCATGGCCCCCAAGGGGATCGTGCGGGCGATCCTGGTCGAGGACGTCCCCACCAAGGCCGCCAACATCATCAAGCAGGAGGCGCTGGCCCGCGGCGGGGACCTCGTGACCCCGTGGATGGCCGCCGACTTCGCGGCGGACACGGTGGACGTGATCGTGATCGGGAACGTGGTGACGCTGCGCAGCCTGGTGGCCAAGCTGTACCGGCAGACCGTCTACTTCCTGCCCGAGTTCGCCGACGCGCTCCAGGACGTGCTCATGAAGACCGTCCCCGGCTACCTGCCGGTGGCGCGCCGGCCGGGCCGGCAGGGACTGGTCGTCGAGGAGACCCTGGACGACCTCTTCGGGGGGCGCATCCCGACGGCCCGCGGCGGGCGGGCGGTCGCCCTCCCGACGCTGGTGCCGCCCCCCGGGACGCCGGATCACGCGTGGCATTTCGGCCGCGAAACCTACATGCTGGGCATCCTGGAGCCGGAGGGCGGCCCTCTGGGCGGCGCTCCCGCTCGCGCCGACGAGGCCGGTCCCCCGGAGGTGCTGCTCGAGCGGGCCCGCTCCCTGGTTGCCGCAGGGGCCCGGATCGTGGAGGTGGACGCGGAGGGGGGCGCCGCGGCGGCCGGCGTGGCGCCCCTGGTCCGCTCGCTGCGCGAGGCGCTGCCCGGGGTGCTCGTCGCCGTCCGGACCACCCGGGCGGAGACCGCCCGGACCGCCCTGGCGGCCGGGGCCCACCTCCTGGTGACCGGAGCGGCCCTGCGTGACGATCCCGACCTGCGTGAGGTCGTCGCCGAAAGCGGCGTCCCCGCCGTCGCCGTCCACGCCCCGCCGCAGCCGGAGTACCGTGACCTGATGTCGGACGTCGCCCGGTTCTTCTGGGACACGCTGGACGCCGTCACGAAGGCCGGCGCGCGGGTCGAGCAACTCCTCCTCGACCCCGGCCTGGGACTTCAGAAGACGCACGAACAGGACCTCGAGTGTACCCGGCGGCTGCGGGAGCTCACGAGCTTCGGCCGGCCGCTGGTGTACACCCCCCCGGCTAGACTGGCCGCCGACCCCATGGGCACCGCGGCGCTGGTGACCCTGGCCGTCGCCGGGGGGGCCGACTTCGTCCGGGTGCGCGACGTGGGAGGCATCGTGGGCTGCGTCCGCACCGCAGACGCGCTCGTGCGGGGCCACCTGCGCCCCGGCGAGCCCGACACGGGCCGGGAACCGGTCCACACACCGCGGGAGGGGGAGCGCTGAGTTGCAGGAACCCTTGGAGGGGCGCGGCGGCGTCGACAAGGAGAAGATCGAGCGGGCCGTGCGCATGATCCTGGAGGCGATCGGCGAGGACCCGGACCGGGAGGGGCTCCGCGAGACGCCCCGGCGGATCGCCGACTTCTACGAGGAGGTGACGGTGGGGCTCCGGGTCGACCCCGGGCGTCACCTCGCCACCGTCTTTCACGAGGACCACCACGAGGAGATGGTCATCGTGAAGGACATCCCGTTCCAGTCGCTCTGCGAGCACCACCTCGTGCCCTTCGTCGGCAAGGCGCACGTGGTCTACATCCCCCGTGACGGGCGGCTCGTCGGGCTGTCGAAGCTCGCCCGGGTCGTCGAGGAGTTCTCCCGCCGCCCGCAGCTGCAGGAGCGCCTGACGAGCCAGGTCGCAGACCTGATCGTCGAGCGGCTCAACCCGCTCGGGGTGATGGTGGTGATCGAGGCGGAGCACATGTGCATGACCATGCGGGGGGTGCGCAAGCCGGGATCGATCACCGTGACCTCGGCGGTGCGCGGCGCCTTCGCCCACGAGCCCGCCACCCGTGCGGAGGCGATGGCGCTCATCAAGGGCGTGTCGCGGTAGCTCACAGCCCGTACATGAGCTGGCGGTACTGCTCGACCATCCGGTGCGCGGTGAACCGGGCGCTCATGTCGATGCTGGCCCCCATCATCCGCACCCAGCGGTCCCGGTCCCCGTAGAACGTGGGGATCACCTCGCGCTCGAGCACGTCGTAGAGGGCCCGGGCGTCGTGATCCGCCTGGCCCTCGCCGACGTATCCGCCGCCGAACTGCCAGCCGTTCACCCCGTGCTCGCAGGCCTCGGCCCACCACCCGTCCAGGACGCTGAGGTTGAGCACCCCGTTCATGGCCGCCTTCATGCCCGATGTCCCGCTCGCCTCGAGGGGCCGCTGCGGGTTGTTGAGCCAGACGTCGCAGCCACGCGTCAGCACCCTGGCGAGGCGCATGTCATAGTTCTGCAGGAACACGACCCGGCCCGGGAAGCGCCGCGCCCAGTCGACGAGGCGGGCCACGATCTCCTTGGCCGCCTCGTCCCGCGGGTGGGCCTTGCCGGAGAAGAGGAGCTGGAGCCGCCCCGACTCCAGCAGGCGCACGATCCGGCCGGGGTCCCGGAAGATCAGGTCGGGCCGCTTGTAGGGGGCGGCCCGGCGGGCGAACCCGATGGTCAGGACGGCGGGATCGAGCCACAGCCCCGTGCGGGCCTCGACTTCCTGGAGGAGCTCCCGCTTGCACTCCAGGTGGGCCTCCCAGAGGTCGCCGGCCTGTCCCCGCGCGGCCCGGATACGGGGGTCCTGCCAGGTGCCGGGATGAACGCCGTTCGTGATGTGGACGATGGGCGCGGCCTGGTCGACGTCGCTCCACATGGCCCGGGCCACCCGGCCGTGCAGGGCCGAGACCCCGTTGGCCAGGCGCGCGAGCCGGAGGCCCGCCACGGTCATCCCGAAGGGGTCGCCCCCGATGCGGCGCATCTGCTCGTAGCTCAGGCCGTGGTAGGCCTCCATGTAGCGGAGCAGGCCGTGGTCGTGCACCTCGTTGCCGGCCGACACCGGCGTGTGGGTGGTGAAGACGATCTGCTCCCGGACGGCCTCCCGGGCGTCCTCGAAGGACAGGCCCCGCTCCATCTGCTCCCGGATCAGCTCAATCCCGGCGAAGACGGCGTGACCCTCGTTGAAGTGGTACACGGTCGGGTTGAGGCCCAGGCGCCGCAGCGCCCGGACGCCGCCGATCCCCAGGACCATCTCCTGGGCCACGCGGTCCTCCGCCGAGCCGCCGTACAGCTGCGCCGTGATGGCCCGGTCGGGGAACGGGTTCTCCGGCAGGTCCGTGTCCAGGAGGTACAGCGGCGCGTTGCCGTAGCGGTCGACCAGCCAGACCTTCACGGCGACCTGCCGGTCCCGGATGCGCAGGCACAGCCGCACCCCGGTGTCCTCCAGGAAGTCGTACCGGAAGTCCGGGTACGTGTCGTACGGGCGGCCGCCCTCGCCGATGAGCTGGGTGGTGTAGCCTTGGCGCCACAGCAGGCCCACCCCCACGAGGGGCAGGCCGATCTCCCTGGCAGCTTTCAGGTGATCGCCCGCCAGAACCCCGAGGCCCCCCGCATACGTGTGCAGTTCCTCGTGCAGGCCGTACTCCATGCAGAAGTACGCGACCAGCGGCCTGCGCGCGCCCTCCACCCCTTCACCCCCGCCGGCTGCCTGTCAGGGTAGCGCGCTCAGGATGGCCCGGCGCGGCCGGCGTCTATGCACCCGCGAGCGAGGGGCCGGGAACCGGCCCCTCGCTCAGTCCATCGCGAACAGTTCCTTCAGCTTCTTCACGTTGGAGCGGCTGACGAGCACCTCGCTGTGGTTCTTGTCCTTCATCCGCAGGAGGTAGGCTCCGTTGAAGTACGGGCTGATCTCGCGGATCTGGTAGATGTTGACGAGGTAGCTGCGGTGGCAGCGGAAGAACTGGTCGGAGGGGAGGCGCTCGGTCAGCTCCTGGAGGGTGTAGCGGGTCACGAGGCGCTCGCTGTGGGTCTGGACGTAGACGTTGTACCCCTCGCTGAAGATGTAGACGATCTCGTTCGGCGCCACGGGGATCTGCCGCTCGTCCCGTTCGCACAGCACCCAGGTGAGCGTGGGGCTGCGGCGCCCCTCCCGCTCCCCCTCGCCGGGCTCGGGCCGGGCCAGGCCCCGGGCCTCCCGCAGGCGCTGGATCGTCTCCGCCAGCCGCTCGTCGTCGATGGGCTTGAGGAGGTAGTCGACCGCCCGCATCTCGAAGGCGGGCACGGCGTAGTTCTCGTACGCCGTGACGAAGACGATGCGGGGCGGCACCTCCCGGCCGCGCAGCTGGCGCGCCAGCTCGATGCCGTTCACCCCCGGCATCTGCACGTCGAGGAAGATCACGTCGTAGTCCAGCGCCTCGATGAGGTGGAGGGCCTCCCGGGCGCTCGTGGCCTCACCGATGATCTCCACGTCCGGGTACTTCTCCAGCCGGTAGCGGAGCTCCATGCGCGCGGGATACTCGTCGTCCACGATGAGCGCCTTCAGCACCGCCGGCGCCTTCTCCGCCGCGGCCTGGCCGGTGCCCTTCTGCACGGGACCTCCGACTCCTTTCTTCACGACGGGCTTGCCACGACCCGAGGGTCACGACCGGCCACGTCCGGCTCAGGCCGGCACCTGTCCGGCTCCGGAGGGGCCGGTGACGACGGGTTCCGGGACCTCGGCGGGGATGCGGAGCGTCGGGGCCAGGGCGGGGGCGCGGTCCCCGTCGGCCGCGGCCCCGGCGGGAGCGCGCAGGGGGATGCGCACCCGGATGGCCGTGCCCTTCCCCGGCGCCGACCGCACCCGCAGCCGGTACGCCTCGCCGTACAGGCTGACGAGGCGGTCGTTCACGTTCGTGAGCCCCAGGCCCATCCCGGTGCCGTACCCGTCCCGGAAGACACGCTCGACGGTCTCCCGGTCCATGCCCACGCCGGTGTCGTAGACGAGCACGTGGATCTCGTCCCGGACCCGGCGCGCGAGCATCCCCACGGTGCCTCCTCCCTCCAGGGGGGCGATGCCGTGGACCACCGAGTTCTCCACGAGCGGCTGCAGGGTGAGGATCGGGATGGGCACGCTGAGCACCTTGGGGTCGATGCGCATCCGGACCCGGAGCTTGTCGCCGTACCGGGCCTTCTCGAGGGCCAGGTACGTGTTGATGTACTCGAGTTCCTCCTGGAGGGTGATGAAGTTCCCGCGGTAGCTGAGCGACCGGCGGAAGAAGCTCGCCAGCTGCACGAGGAGTTCGCGCGCCTTCTCCACGTCGGTGCGGCTGAAGTGGATGATCGTGTTGAGGACGTTGAAGAGGAAATGCGGGCGGATCTGGGCCTGCAGCGCCTCCAGGCGGGCCTTGGTGACGAGCTGGCGCTGGCGCTCGGCCTCGGCCAGCTCCATCTGCATGTCCAGGATCTGGGCGATCCCGACGGCCAGCCGGGCGACGTGGGGCGGCAGCGCCTGGGCCTGCGTCCGGTAGAGCTTGAAGGTGCCGACCACCCGGCCCCGGAACTTCAGGGGCGCGATCACCGCCGACTTGAGCGGGTGCGGGCAGCCGGGCTCGTCACAGGACAGGACCCGGGGATCCACGACCACCTTGGGCTGGCCGGTCCGCAGGACTTCCCGGGTGGCGTCGGTGAGGATCGGGCCGCCCTGCTGGTGACGCCGGCAGCCGACCCCGCTGAAGCCGAGGATCTTCTCCGTGTCCGTGATCGCCACGGCGTCGACCTCGGTGATCCGCCGCATGAGCTCCGTGATCTTCTGGGCGGACTCCTCGTTCAGGCCCTGGCGCAGGTAGGGCAGCGTCTCGCCGCTGATCCGGAGGGTCGCGTCGAAGGAGTTCGACAGGCTCTCGAGCTCGCTGCTGCTGGGCGGGCGGGGGGTGGGGTCGGCGGCCGAGAGGATGCCCACCGCCACGACCAGCTGGAGCACGAGCGCCAGGGCGGCCACGGCCCCGCCCCAGGGCGCGAGGAGGAGGGCGGCCACACCCGCCCCCGTGATGGCCAGAAGGAAGTACAGGATGCGGTACTTGCGGTTGATGCCCACCGGGGGCACCTCCCTTCGGCCCCTACCCTCCCTTGAAGCGGACGACGCCGATGTACGGCAGGTAGCGGTACCGCTCCGCCCAGTCGATGCCGTAGCCCACGACGAACTCGTCCGGGATCTCGAACCCGACGTAGTCCACCGGCACGTCGACCTGGCGGCGGGAAGGCTTGTCGAGCAGCACGCAGATGCGGACGGAGGCCGGCTGCTGGCGCTCGATGTGGTCGCGCAGGTAGCGCAGGGTGAGGCCGGTGTCGACGATGTCCTCCACCAGGAGGACGTGCCGCCCCTCCACGGCCGTATCCAGGTCCTTCAGGATCTTGACGGCGCCGGAGGACTCGGTCGCTGCGCCGTACGACGACGAGGCGATGAAGTCCACCTGGGCGTCGACGCCCTGGAACTGGCGGAGCAGGTCGGCGCAGAAGACGAAGGCCCCCTTCAGCACGCCCACCACGAGGAGGGACTTCCCGGCGTAGTCCGCCGAGATCCGCCGCGCCAGCTCCGTGACCTTCTGCTTCAGATCCGCCTCGGCGATGAGGGGTTCGACGCTGTGGTCCAATCGCTCTCCTCCCCGACAGGGCTCTGCGGCTTCCATTATCGCACAGCCAGGGCCGGAGGAGAACCGGCCGGTACCCGGGGCACGAAAAGTGTGCTATGCTGTTGGACATGAACATCTCGGAAGTCGCGCCAGGTCTCTACCTGGTTCCGGTTCCCATCCCGGTCCCGCTCAAGTACGTCAACTGCTACGCCGCCCGGGGGCGCAGCGGGTGGACGCTGGTGGACACGGGCTTCCACGACGCGGGCGCCGAAGCGGCCTGGCAGGCGGCGTTCCGCCAGCTGGGCTTCGGCCCCCGGGACGTCGAGCGCGTGGTGGTGACCCACTACCACCCCGACCACTACGGGGCCTCCGGGTGGCTCCAGCAGCTCACCGGGGCGCCGGTGCTGATGCTCGACCGGGAAGCGGCCATGACGGAACTCATGTGGGACCCCGCCTTCCGGCAGGGGGCCGAGCTGGCCGCGTTCTTCCGGCGCAACGGGATGCCCGAACCGCTCACCCGGGAGATGGACTGGTACCAGGGCAAGTTGCAGGCGCTCGTTTCCCCCCGGCCAAAGGTAACGACCGTTCGGGAGGGAGACCGGATCCCGGTCGGGGACCGGCTCTTCGAGGTCCTCTGGGCCCCCGGCCACAGCGACGGCCTCATGGTGCTCTGGAACGAGGAGGAGCGTATCCTCCTGGCGGACGACATGGTCCTCGTCAAGATCACGCCCAACGTCTCGCTGTGGCCCCGCATGAACCCGGACCCGCTCGGGGACTTCCTCGGGTCGCTGGAGAAGGTGGGCCGGCTCCCCGCCGTCCTGACCCTCACCGGCCACCGCCAGCCCGTGTACGACCTGGCCGGCCGCTGCGCCGAACTCGCCCGGCACCACGACGAACGGCTCAACGCCGCCATGGAGCTCGCCGGCGGCGGCGCCACCGCGTGGGAGGTGTCCCTGGGGCTGTTCGGCGAGCAGGACAACCTCCACAACGCCCGCTTCGCCGTGGCCGAGACCCTCTCCCACCTGGAGTACCTCCACCGCCGCGGGTTCCTCGCCCGGGACGAGGACGAGGGCATCGTGCGCTACCGCCGGTCGGAGCCGCGCCGCGCCGTGAGCGTGGCGCCGTAGCCCCCGCGCGGCGGGGCCCCCGGACGGGAGAGCGTCCGGTCGCGGACAGCCCCCTGGCCGCCGCCAGGGGGCTGTCCCGCTCACGTGGGGTCCTTCCGCATGTACGCCTCGACGGCCTCCAGGATGGCGACGTCGTCCGGCGGCCCGTCGGGAACGGCAACGGGCGTCGGGGTCTTCAGCCCGCGGCGGTGCGCCGACTTGACCTGGTCCCAGGCGTGGTACGAGGTGCGCACGAGGGGCCCGGACTCGCAGTGCCTGAAGCCCCGCCGCAGCGCCTCCTCCTTGAGCTCGGCGAACTCCTCGGGCGGCACGTAGCGCATCACCTGCAGCTGCCTCGGCGTGGGCTGCAGGTACTGCCCGATCGTGAGGATGTCCACGCCGGCCGCCCGCAGGTCGTCCATGGCCTGCAAGATCTCCTCCCGGGTCTCGTCGAACCCGAGCATGATGGACGACTTGGTCGGGATGTGCGGCTTCATCTCCTTGGCCATGCGCAGCACGGCCAGGGAACGGTCGTACTCGGCCCGGGAGCGGACGAGCGGGGTGAGGCGGCGGACGGTCTCGATGTTGTGGTCGTAGATGTCGGGTTCCGCGTCCATGACGACCTGGAGCGCCTCGCGGCGGCCCTGGAAGTCGGAGGTGAGCACCTCGACCCGGGTCCCCGGGCTCAGCTGCCGGATCGCCCGGATGGTGGCGGCGAAGACCGATGCGCCCTGGTCCTCCAGGTCGTCCCGGGCGACGCAGGTGATCACCACGTGCTCCAGCCGCATGGACGCGACCGCCTGGGCCACGCGGAAGGGCTCCTCCAGGTCGAGCCCCGTGGGGCGGCCGCTCTTCACCGCGCAGAAGCCGCAGTTCCGCGTGCAGGTGTCGCCGAGGATCATGAAGGTTGCGGTGCCGTGGTTCCAGCACTCGTAGATGTTCGGGCAGCGCGCCTCCTCGCACACCGTGTGCAGGGTCTTGGCGCGCATGAGCCCCTTGAGGTGCGTGAAGCTCTCCCCGGTCTCCAGGCGCACCTTCAGCCAGTCCGGCTTGCGCAGCGCCACCCCGGCCTCCGGCCTGCCCCGGCGCAGCACCGGCGCGTGTCCCATCGCCTCTACGTCCCCTTTCGAGCGCCGTCCCGGTACCCACAGTGTACCGCACCGGCTTGATTTCTCGGTAGCGACCGGCCGCTCCTGCCGCGGCGGTCCCGCTTGCAGCCGCGGCGCCGGCGCGGGTGGGCACCCCCCGGTCCGGGTGTGACGGGTCACGTCCGCAGCGTGGCCACCAACCGCCGCGGGTGGAGGAGCAGGTCCAGGGCGTCCTCGATCCGCAGTGCCACCACCCGCGCCGCCGCCAGGGCGGCGGCGCTCGCCCCCTCTGCGCCGATCACCACGATGCCCAGGGCCGCCTCCCGGAGCATGGCCACGTCGTTGAAGCCGTTCCCGATGACCGCCACGTGCGCCGCCCCAAGGTCGCGCACGACCCGGGCCTTGTCCTCCCCTCCCCCCACCCCCCGGACGGCCGTCAGCCGCACGGGAAGGCTCGCCGTGGCCTGACGGGCGGTCCCGAACGTGTCGGCGGTAAGCACGTGGATCTCCAGGTCCCGGGCCAGCGCCTCGAGCCGCGGGGCGACGCCCTCGATGAGCTTCCCGTCGGTCGCGATCGTCCCGTTGAAGTCGAGAAGGAGGTAGCGCAGCTGGAGCACGCCGCTTCCCGGGATCTCGATCTGCCGCATCGATCGTACCTCCCGACACTTGCCGGCTGCGCCGGAATTGCCCGGCCCCGCGGGGAACCCTGGAGTGCGCCCGCAGGCACCACTCGATGGCGGCCACCGGGACGAAGCAGGGAGGGACCGGGGCCCTGGCGTAGTCCGTTCAGGGAATGCTATGGCAGGGCCAAACCCTGATGCCGGAAGGAGTGGAAGCCGTGAACCGGATCGGCCGCGACGTGGAGATCACCTGGCTTGGCCACTCGACCTTCCAGATCCGGACGCCGGGCGGCAAGACGGTGCTCATCGACCCGTGGGTGCAGGGCAACCCGGCCACCCCCGAGCGCTTCAAGCAGGGCCTGAAGCCGGACATCCTGTTCGTGACCCACGGCCACTTCGACCACATCGGCGATGCGGTGCAGATCGCCCGGGAGAGCGGGAGCCAGGTCGTCGCCATCTACGAGACGGTGGCGTGGCTGGAGAAGAAGGGTGTCAAGAACACGGTCGGCATGAACAAGGGCGGGACGGTCGACCTGGGCGGCATCCGGGCCACCATGGTCCACGCGGTCCACAGCTGCGGCATCATGGATCAGGACGAGGGCCGGATCATTTACGGCGGTGAGGCGTGCGGCTACGTGCTGGAGCTGGAGAACGGCTTTCGCCTGTACCACGCCGGCGACACCATGGTGTTCGGCGACATGAAGCTCATCGGCGAGCTGTGGCAGCCGGACGTCGCCCTCCTCCCCATCGGCGACCACTTCACCATGGACCCCCGCCAGGCTGCCTACGCCGCCCGCCTGCTCGGGGTGAAGCGCGTGATCCCGATGCACCACGGCACCTTCCCGCTCCTCACCGGCAAGCCCGCGCAGCTGGAGGAACTCCTGCGGGCCGACGGCATCGAGGTGCTGACCCTCCAGCCGGGCGAGTCGTTGACCTGAGACGGCTTGGACCGGGCAGCAGCCGGCCGCCCGGCTGCTGCCCACGCAACTCCAACGTGCCGGGACCCCGGGGACCCGGCCCCAGCGGAGTGGGTCCTCGGGGGGCTGCACTGCACCCGCCGGTCGACCCCGAAAACGGGCGGGCAGAGCAGATCTCTGCCCGCCCACCGAATCCCATGCGACTACACCACTTCCATCCCCGGCCGGTACGCCTCCAGCCGGCGCTTCACCGCCTGCAGGAACCGGCCGACGGCGAGCCCGTCGAGGACCCGGTGATCCATGCTGCAGCAGAGGTTCACCATGTGCCGGATGGCGATGGCGTCGTTCTCGAGCACCACCGGCTCCTTCGTGATGGCCTCCAGCGTGAGGATGGCCGCCTGGGGGTAGTTGAGGATCGGCGCCGAGGCGACGGACCCGAAGGCCCCCGTGTTGTTCACCGTGAAGGTGCCGCCCTGCACGTCCTCGAGCGTGAGCTTCCCGGCCCGGGCCCGCTCCGCCAGGTCGTGCACGGCGTGGGCCAGCCCGGCGAGGCTCAGCCGGTCGGCGTGGTGGATGACCGGCACGACGAGCGCGTCCTCGGTGGCGACGGCGACCGAGATGTGGATGTCGCCGTGGACGATGATCTGGTCCCCCGCCCACGTCGAGTTGAGCATCGGGTACTCCCGGAGCGACTCCACGACGGCCCGGATGAAGAACGGCATGAAGGTGAGGTCGATCCCCTCCCGGGCCCGGAACGCCTCCCGGACGGCGTTTCGCAGCTGGACCAGCCCGGTGACGTCGGCGCGGACCATGGTCCAGGCGTGGGGCTGCTCGTGGCGGGCCTGCACCATTCGCTCGGCGATGCGCCGCCGCACCGGGGTGACCGGGATCGCCCTGTCCCCGGCGCGGGCGGCGGGCAGGACTGCGCCCGCCGGCGCGGCGGCCTGCGCGAGCGCGGCGGCCGGCACCGGCACGGCCGCCGGCGCCGGTGCGGCGCCGGTCCGGGAAGGCGCCGGCGGGACGGCCACGGCGCCGGCGGCGCGCGCCGCCAGGTAGCGCTCCACGTCCTTGCGCGTGACCCGTCCGCCCAGGCCGGTGCCCCGGATGAGGCTCAGGTCGATCCCGTGCTCCTGGGCGAGCCGCGTGACGGCGGGGGAATAGCGGACCGGCGCCCCACTTCCGTTGCTCCCCGCCGCCGGCCGCTCCGGCGCCACGGCGAGAGCGGCCGCCCGGGGCACGGCAGGGCCGGCCGGCGCGGCGGACCCCCCTGCCGCGGCGGGAACGGGCGAGGCGGGTGTAGCCACCGGGCGCGGCTCCGCCGGGGCGGCCGCGGCCGGCGCAGGGGCCCCGGCGGCGGCCCCCTCCGGGACCTCCATCCGGGCAATGAGGGCGCCGACCGGCACCGTGGTGCCCTCCGCCACCTCCAGGGAGAGGATGACGCCGGCCTCCGGGGACGGGATCTCGGCGTTCACCTTGTCGGTGATGACCTCGGCGATGGGCTGGTACTTCTCCACCCGGTCGCCGGGCGCCACGAGCCACCGGGTGATGGTGCCTTCGGTGACGCTCTCGCCCAGCTTGGGCATCGTGATGTCGAACGGCAAGGCGTGACCCCCCGTTCCAGGTGTGGGCGCGCCGGGCCGGCGAGGCCCGGCGGAAGGCGTCAGAACGCAGCGAGTTCCCGCATCTTGGCCGCGACCTTCTCCGGGCTGAGCATGTACGCCTTCTCCAGGGGCGCCGAGTAGGGCATGGCGGGGATCTCCGGGCCGCACAGGCGCATGACCGGCGCGTCGAGTTCGAAGAGCACCCGCTCGGCGATCAGGGCCGCCACCTCCGCGCCGATGCCCATGAAGGCGTTGTCCTCGTGAACGATGAGCACCTTGCCGGTCCGGGCGGCGGCGCGGAGGATCGTCTCCTCGTCGAGCGGCCGGAGCGACCGGAGGTCGACGACCATGGCGCTGATCCCCTCGTGCGCGACCTGCTCGGCCGCCTCCAGGCAGAAGTGCAGCGTCTTGCCGTAGGAGAAGACGGTGATGTCGGTGCCGTCGCGCTTCACGTCGGCCTTGCCGATGGGGATCGTGTAATCGCCCTCGGGCACCTCGCCGCGGGCGGCCCGGTAGAGCCCCTTGTGCTCGAAGAACAGCACGGGGTCGTCGTCCCGGATGGCCGAGCGCAGGAGCCCCCGGACGTCGTAAGGGGTGCTGGGCACCACGATCTTGAGCCCCGGCGAGTGGGCGAAGTGCGCCTCCACGCTCTGGCTGTGGTACAGCCCGCCGTGGACACCGCCGCCGAAGGGGGCCCGGATGACCATCGGCACGAACCAGTCGCCGTTCGACCGGTACCGCATCCGGGCGGCCTCGGAGATGATCTGGTTCATCGCGGGCCAGATGAAGTCGGCGAACTGGATCTCGCACACCGGCCGCATGCCGGTCAGGGCGGCGCCGATCCCGACCCCGACGATCGCCGACTCGGTGAGCGGGGTGTCGATCACCCGCTCCTCGCCGAACTCGTCGATCAGGCCCTGGGTGGCACGGAAGACCCCGCCCCGGCGGCCGACGTCCTCGCCCATGACGAAGACCCGCTCGTCCCGGCGCATCTCGTCCCGCAGGGTCTCCCGCACGGCCTCGATGAACTGCATGACCGGCATGGCGCTCAGGCCTCCTTGTACACGTGCCGGAACATGCTCTCCACGCTCGGATGCGGCTGGGCCTCCGCCCAGGCGGCGGCCTCGTCGATCTCCCGGCGGACCCGGTCCTCCAGTTCCTTCTCCCGCGCCTCGTCCAGGAGGCCCGCCTCGTACAGGTACTGGCGGGTGGTCGCCAGGGGGTCGCGGCGGCGGGCCGCCTCGAGCTCCTCCCGCGGGCGGTAGGTCTTGTCGTCGTCGTCGGACGAGTGGGCGGTGAGGCGCACGTTCTTCGACTCGATGAGCGTGGGCCCCTCGCCCCGCCGGGCCCGGGCCACGGCCTCGCGGAACACCCGGTACACTTCAAGGACGTCGGTGCCGTCGACGACCACCCCGGGCATGCCGTAGCCGGCGGCCCGGTCGGCCACGTTCTGGCACGCCAGCTGTTTCCTCAGGGGTACCGAGATCGCGTACTCGTTGTTCTGCACGTGAACGATCACGGGCAGCTTGTGCACGCCCGCGAAGTTCAGGGCTTCGTGGAAGTCGCCCTGGTTCGAGGACCCCTCGCCCAGCGCGGTCAGGACCACGATGTTCTTGCCCTGCATCCGGGCGCCGAGGGCGATCCCCACCGCATGCGGCACCTGCGTGGCCACGGGCGACGACCCGCTCACGATGTTCCACCGCCGGTGGCTCCAGTGATGCGCCATCTGGCGGCCGCCGGAGGACGGGTCGCCCTCCCGGGCGAAGGCGTGCAGGAACACCTCCCGGGGGGTCATCCCCATCACCAGGACCGTGCCGAGGTCCCGGTAGTAGGGCACCACCCAGTCGACCCCCTTCTCCAGGGCGAAGGCCGCACCCACCTGGGCGCCCTCCTGCCCCTGCGCGGAGATGACGAAGGGGATCTTGCCGCTGCGCTGCAGGAGCCACAGGCGCTCGTCCAGACGGCGGGTGAGGAGCATGTAGTAGTACATCTCCAGCATCCGCTCGTCCGTCAGCCCCAGCTCCCCGTGGCGGCTTCCGGTCCGGGTCGCCACCGCCACCACCCCTTCTTCCGCTGTCCGGCTTCCTAGATATGGATCGCCCTGCCTTCGGTCGCCAGTGCCGCCTCGCCGAAGATCTCCGAGAGCGTCGGGTGCGGGTGGACCGCCACCGACACCTCCCAGGCGGTGGCGTTCAGCAGCAGGGCGAGGCCGGCCTCGCTGATGAGGTCCGTCACGTGCGGGCCGATCAGGTGCGCCCCCAGCAGCTCGCCGGTCTTCGCGTCGGCCACCAGCTTCGCGAAGCCGTCCACGTCGCCGAACACCAGCGCCTTGCCGATCCCCCGGAAGGGGAACTTCCCGACCTTCACCTCGTGCCCGGCCGCCCGGGCCTCCGCTTCCGTGAGGCCCACCGAGGCCACCTCCGGCCGGGTGTACGTGCACCGGGGGACCTTCTTGAGGTCGACCGGGTGCGGCTCCAGGCCCGCCATGTGCTCCACGGCGACGATCCCCTGGTGCGCCGCCACGTGCGCCAGGCCGCCCCCGACGACGTCGCCGATCGCATAGATGCCCGGCTGGCCCGTGCGGCCGTACTCGTCCACCACGATGTAACCCCGGTCGAGCCGGATGCGCTCGAAGTTCTCCAGGCCGATCCCTTCGCTGTTCGGCGCCCGCCCGACCGACACCAGGAGCATCCCGGCCTCCGCCTGCCGCGCCTCCCCGCCGGCCTCGTACCGCAGGGTGACGCGCCCGCCCTCGACGCGGACACTCTGCGGGTCGACCTTCGCCCCCGTGACGATCTCGATCTTGCGCCGGCGCAGCAGCTTCTCCGCCTCCGCCGAGACCTCCTCGTCCTCCAGCGGCAGGATGCGGGGCAGCATCTCGAGCACCGTGACCCGCACGCCCAGGTCGGCGTACAGGGAGGCCCACTCCATGCCGATGGCTCCCCCGCCCAGGATCACGACGCTGTCCGGCAGGCGGTCCCAGTTCACGGCCTCGTCCGAGGTGAAGACGTGCTCCCCGTCGACGGGGATCCCCAGCGTCCGGGGCCGGCTCCCCGTGGCGATGAGGATGTGCTGCGCCTCGAGCTTCTCCTGCCCGCCTCCGGCGGTCTCGACGGAAACCCAGCCGTTGGGGGTGAAGATGGACGGGGCCATGAGCGTGCCCGTGCCCTCGATCACGGTCACGCCGTTCTTGCGCAGGAGGCCCTGGACGCCCTTCCAGAGGTTCGTGACGACCTTGTCCTTGCGGGCCAGGACCTGTGCCCAGTTCACGCCCACCTCGCCGGCCCGGAGGCCGTACTCGGCCGCGTGGGTGAGGTCGTGGTACACCTCCGCGCTGCGCAGGAACGCCTTGGTGGGGATGCAGCCCCGGTGCAGGCACGTTCCGCCCACCCGGTCGCGCTCCACCACGGCCACCTTCATGCCCAGCTGGCCGGCGCGGATGGCCGCCACGTAACCGCCTGTGCCGCCACCGAGGATGACGAGGTCGAACTCGGGCATGCTGTCAGGTCTCCTCTCTTCGTATGGGGCTGCTCCGTCTTTCGCCCCCTTCCGGAACCGTTCCTTCCGAGCCGCTGTGCGCGGAGGTCACAAGAACGGCTTCGGCTGCCTCGCCCGCACTAGCACGCAAATTCCATGCCACCCGCCGGAGTGCCTGCTCGCCTTCTCCGGACGCCCTTCCCGGCCGGTATGTGCAACTTCTTGCGTAAGTGCGCGGACTTGTGCAGGAATCGGCATGCAGCCCGGTGCCGACGGGGGCGGAAGGCACGCCAGGGTATTGAAGCGATCGATACATCACGACGAAAAAATCGATTACTCCGATCGATGGCGGCCATGGTATGGTCCTGGTAGGAAGACGAGACGCGGGGGTGCACGGAGCCGTGCTGCGCGTCGCCATCAACGGGTTCGGCCGGATCGGCCGGATGGTTTGCCGCAGGCTACTCCAGAGCCCGCTCCTCCAGGTCGTCGCCGTCAACGCCTCGTACGACAGCCAGATCCTGGCCCACCTGCTCCGGCGCGACAGCCTCCACGGGGTACTCGACCGCACGGTGGAGGCCGGAGAGGACGCCCTGTGGGTGGACGGGCAGGAGATCCGCCTCACCCACGAACGCGACCCGGCCCGCCTGCCGTGGGCGGAGATCGGGGTCGACCTGGTCATCGAGGCGACGGGCAAGTTCCGCGGCGGCGAGGGGGCACAGGCGCACCTGGACGCCGGCGCCGGCCGGGTCATCGTGACCGCGCCGGCCAAGGGTCACGTCGACGCCACCATCGTCTACGGGGTGAATCACCACACCTTCGACCCCGAACGCCACCGGCTGATCAGCGCCGCCTCGTGCACCACCACCTGTCTGGCGCCCATCGTGAAGGTCCTGCACGAGGCGTTCCACCTCGAAACCGGTCTCATGACGACCGTCCATTCCTACACGAGCGATCAGAACCTGCTCGACAACCCGCACAAGGACCTGCGGCGCGCCCGCGGCGCCGGCTTCAACATCATCCCGACCACGACCGGCGCGGCGAAGGCGGTGGGCCTCGTCGTGCCCGAGGTCGCCGGGCGGCTCACGGGCTACGCCCTGCGGGTGCCGACCCCGGACGTCTCCGTCGTGGACCTGACGGCCCGCTTCCGCGAGCCGGTGACGGTCGAGTCCGTGAACCGCGTCCTGCGCGAGGCGGCCGAGGGGGAACTCAAGGGGATCCTCGGGTACAGCGAGGAGCCCCTGGTTTCCTCGGACTACGTCGGCGACTCCCGCTCGGGCATCGTCGACGGCCTTTCCACCCTGGTCGGCCGCGACAACCTGGTCAAGGTCGTGGCGTGGTACGACAACGAGTGGGGCTACTCCTGCCGGGTGGCCGACCTCGCCGAGCACATGGCCCGCACCCTCCTCCGCGCCGCCGAGGAGGAGACCCCGGTGGCGGCCGGCTAGGCGCCGCCGGTACGACGAGGGCCCGTCCGGGCACGCCCGGACGGGCCCTTGCCTTCAGTAGCCCCGCTGCCGGTCGACCACACCCAGGAGCGGCTCACCGCTCACCCAGCGGCGGTAGTTCTCGAGGAAGACAGGGACGGCATCGGCAGGAACGGTGGGGCCGGAGCAGTGCGGCGTGATCACGACCCCGGGCAGGTCCCAGAGCGGGCTCTCCGGCGGCAACGGCTCGGTCTCGAAGACGTCGAGGACGGCCAGCCGGATCCGCCCGGACCGGATCACGTCGGCCAGGGCAGCCTCGTCGACCGTGGCGCCCCGGCCGACGTTCACCAGCACGGCGCCCGGCTTCAGGTTCTCCAGCACAGATCGGTCGAACAGGTGGTAGGTCTCCGGGGTGTTCGGGAGGACCAGTACGAGGTAGTCGACCTCCCGGACGAACTCCCGCACGTCCCGCACCGGGAAGACCCGCTCCGCGAGCGGATGCGGCGCCCCGCTCCGGTTGAGCCCCCGGATCCGCATGCCCAGCGCCTGGCCGAGCCGGGCGATCTCGGTGCCGATCGCCCCGAGCCCGGCCACGCCGAGAACCCGCCCCATGAGGCGCTCCGGGCGGTGCTGCTTCCACTCGCGGCGCGCCTGCTGCTGGCGGAAGAGATCGATGTGGTAGGCATGGGCCAGCAGGTGGGCGAAGACGTACTGGGCGATCAGGGGGCCGAAGGGACCCACCATCCGGGTCAGCACCACGCCGTCAGGGATGGGCAGGCTCATCCACTGCTCCACGCCCGCCCACAGGCTCTGGATCCAGCGCAGGCGGCGGGCGCGCTCCATGGCCTCGGCTGGAAAGCGCCCGGCCAGGAGGATCTCGGCTTCGGGGCTGAGCGCCGTGGCCTCCTCGGGGGCCGTCGCCCGCAGGATCGGCCCGGGGTAACCGCCTTCGCGCAGGAGACGGACGATCTCGTCGGCTTCGGTGCGGTGATACACCAGGAGCGTCTCTGCCACCTCGAGCCCTCCACCTCCGTGGAACCAAGAAGGGTGCGGCACAGCCGCACCCTTCGTTCGTCCCGCATCCCTGGTGCGAGGGAGTGGACTCGAACCACCGACCTCGCGCTTATCAGGCGCGTGCTCTGACCAGCTGAGCTACCCTCGCATGCGGCCGGTCCCCGGCCGGCGAGGTGCATTTTATCACGTTCCGGCGGCGAATTCAACCGGGTCACGGGCCGGGTCACGCCGGGCCGTCCGCGCTCCGAGCCGGTCCGGCCATGGTCGCCGGTCGGGCCGGGGAAAACCGCCGGTAGACTGCCCGCGCCACGGCGATCAGGCTCCCGTCCCCGTCCGTGATCCGGACGTCCGCCACGAAGATGCGCCGGCGGGCGCTCAGGATCTCCGCCCGGGCGACCAGGCGTCCCTCCTTCACCGGGGCGATGTACGTGACCGTCAACTCGATCGTGCTGATCGGCTCGTCCGGCGCGATCAGCCGAAAGGCCGCCGCGGCGGCCGAGTCGGCCAGAGCGCTGATCACCCCGCCGTGGACGACGCCCTGGACCTGCAGGAGCTCAGGCCGGACGGGGAGCTCGACCTCCGCGTAGCCGGGACGCTCGGTCAGGACGCGCATTCCGAGGAGATGCCAGAACGGCGAGCGCTCGAAGCCGGTTCCCTCCGTGCTGGCGGCGTTCAGCGAGTTCAACCTGGCGTACACCCCTGACGTATTCGGTCTGTGGTGAGGGCGGTGCGCGCCTTGGCGGCCGCTTCTCGTTCCAGTACGCCACTCGGGGTGCCGGTACCTTCCGGCCCCTGAACGTGCCCGGCTCCTGTGACGGGGCGACGGATCACCAACGGCTGAACCGGGTAGCGGCGGATGGCCGTGCATACGCTGAGGAAGAACACCGCGCGGAGTCGAAGGAGGGGCCTTCCGTGCCGGCCAGCGCATTTCCCTCGTCCGCCCCCACCCTGCAGCCGGTCTCCGTGAGCCCGACCGCCCGGGTCGTGATCCCGGCGGGCCAGTTCACGTGCCTGACGGGGTTCGTGACCCGGCGCCCGGCCATCGGCATCCCGTTCGCCGGCACCCACCTGCTCGTCGGGCTGGGCGGGCAGGTCATCGCGAGCCTGGAGAGCACCATCGTGAACCTGGAGGCCCTGGTAGGCCAGTTCGTGACGCTGTGCGGGGTCAGCCGGGGGGAGATCGAAGGCGTCACCGCCGTCAACGTCACCAGCGCCTTCGCCTCGCCGTTCGGCATCTCTCCCCTGCAGGTGCCCTTCCTTTCGCCGCTCCTCCAGTGGTTCCTCCTGCAGCAGTTTCTCCTGTCCGCACTGCAGGGCCAGCCGGGCGCGCCCGGCGCGTTGGGAACCCCGGCGGGCCTTCCGTTCGGCGCCTGAACTCAGTCATCCCAGTACCTCTCCTGCTTCCACGGGTCGCCCCGGCGGTGATACCCGTTCCGCTCCCAGAACCCGAGGCGCTCCTCGTGCAGGAGCTCGAAGCCCCGTACCCACTTCGCGCTCTTCCAGAAGTACAGGTGGGGGACGACAAGGCGCAGGGGCCAGCCGTGCTCGGGGGTGAGGGGCTCGCCGTCGGCACGGTCGGCCAGCAGGACGTTCTCCCGCAGGAGGTCCTCGAGAGGCAGGTTCGTGGTGAAGCCGGCCTCGGCGTGCACCAGGACGTGCCGGGCCTCCGGAAGAGCACCGGCGGCGTCCAGCAGCACCCGGGCGGGAACCCCCTCGAACTCGGTGTCCAGCCGGCTCCAGCGGGTGACGCAGTGGATGTCGACCCGGACCCGCTCCCTGGGGAGGGCCTGGAACTCTTCCCAGGTCCACGTGCGGGGTTCCTCCACGAGGCCCCACACCCGGAAGGTCCAGGTGGCGAGGTCCACCCGGGGCACGTCACCGTGGTGGAGCACCGGCCACTTGCGGGTCACGACCTGCCCCGGGGGGATCCGGGCCCTTTCCTCCCGCAAGTTCTTTCACCTCCCGGTTTCGATTGTACCACCCGCCAGTCCGAGGCGGCGCAGCTTGTTGTACAGTGTGGCCCGGGAGACGCCGAGGAGGCGCGCGGCCCGGGCCCGGTTCCCGCCGGTCGCCGCCAGCGCCGCCTCGATCGCCTGTCGCTCGGCCGCCTCCGCGGCGCTGCCGAGGGGCAGGACGGCCGCGGCAGCCGCGCGCCCGGACAAAGCGGCATGCGGCGCCGGGGCAGCGGGCCTCTCCACGGTAGCGGACCTCGCCGCGGGGGCGGGCGGCACCGGCGCGGCCGGATCGGCGACGGCGCGCACCGGCGGCACGATGCGCGGTGCGGGCGCCCGGGGGCTCGCGTCGGCGGAGGGGGACGGCAGCAGGTGCTCGGGGAGCTGGGCGACGCGGATGATGCCGTCGTCCGCCAGCACCACCAGCCGCTCGATCACGTTGCGCAGCTCCCGGATGTTGCCGGGCCAGTGGTACCGGAAGAGCGCCTCCATGACCTCCGGCTGCACGCCCAGGATCCGCCGGTCGTACTTGAGGCTGAACTCCTGCAGGAACTGGTGGATGAGGTCGGGCAGGTCGTCCGGCCGCTCCCGCAGCGGGGGCAGCTCGATGCAGATCACGTTCAGCCGGTAGTACAGGTCCGCCCGGAAGGCGCCGCGGCGGACCATCTCCTCGATGTCCCGGTTGGTCGCGGCGATCACCCGGATGTCCACCGTCTGGGGGCGGGTGCCCCCGACCCGGTAGAAGGTCCGGTCCTGCAGCACCCGGAGGAGCTTCACCTGGATCTCCAGCGGCAGGTCGGCCACCTCGTCCAGGAAGAGCGTGCCGCCGTGCGCCAGCTCCAGCTTGCCCGGCTTGCCCTTGCGTTCCGCGCCGGTGAAGGCGCCGGGCTCGTACCCGAACAGCTCGCTCTCGAAGAGCGAGGGGGGGATCGCCCCGCAGTTGATGGCGATGAAGGGCCCCCGGGAGCGGTCGGAGGCGCTGTGGATGGCCTGCGCGAGCAAGTCCTTGCCTACCCCGCTCTCGCCGCGGATGAGGACCGTCGCCGACGTGCCGGCCGCCCGGCGCGCCAGCTCCACCGCCCGGCGGACTCCCTCGGCCCGCCCGGTGACCGCCCGGAAGGGGTCCCCGGCCCCTGCCTGGCGGAACTGCTCGACCCGGGACTGCAGCGCCTGGACCTCCGTCCGGGCCGCCTGGAGCTGCTCGTTCATGCGGACGAGCCGCGTCACGTCCTGCTCGACCGAGACCGCGCCGACCACCTGCCCGTCCAGCTCGACGGGCGCCGCGTTGATGATCACGTGCACGTCCGGCCGGGGCAGGTGGTAGCCCTGCCGCACCGAGGTCCCGTGCCGGATCGCCTTGAGGCTCCAGAGGTCCTCCGGCCGGAAGAAGGAGGCCAGGGGGCGGCCCAGGATCGCCTGGGGGGAGATCCCGTAGAGGCGCTCGGCGGTCTCGTTCCAGGCGACCACGTTGCCCTCGCCGTCGATGATCGAGATCGCGTGCTCGCTCAGCGTGAGCACCGAGCGGAACCGGGCCTCCAGCAGGGCCAGGTTTCGGGCCACCCAGACGCCGAGGTCGGCAGGGTCGACCGCCCCGCGCACCTGCCCGTCCTCCCCCACCAGTACGGAGAAGCCCTCGTAGAGCGACGGGTCGGTGAGGTCGTCCAGGCTGAGGCCGCGGCGGACCGTCACCGGGCGCCAGGGCAGGTCGGCCGCGGCCCGTTCGTCGCGCCCACCGAGCAGGGGCAGGAGGGCGACCCTCCGCGCGGCGCCGGACGGGAGCCCGTCACGCAGGAGCACCACCACGGGCGCATCGCTCTCCCGGATGGCCCGGACGGGAGCATGGGCGTCGACGGAGACCACCCGGCGTACGGGAATCGTGGCGGGGTCAGGGCGGAGATACGTCATGCCGGCGACCTCCCCGCGGGGTGTCTAACGATCTATACGTCCAGGGAATTCGACACGGCCGGTGTCTATTCCTTGATACATTTCGAGCCAGCCGCGCCGGGTCGTGGAGCCCAGTACAGAGCGAGCCACGTCCACGCCGCATGACTGGCACGATCCTTGCTACACTGTGTCGTGGCCCCCACATCCGGTCCGGGGGACCTGCCGAGAGACCGGGGCGGCCGCCCACGCGGCCGGTGTGCCCCGGAACGGTTCCGGGAGGTGTGGCACGTGGCGGTTGCAGAGTTCCGGAACGAACCGGCCACCGACTTCGGCCGCGAGGAGAACCGCCGGGCGTACGAGGCGGCGATCCGGAAGGTCGAGTCGCAGTTCGGCCGGGACTACCCCCTCATCATCGGCGGCGAACGCGTGACCACCGCGGAGAAGATCGTCTCGCGCAACCCGGCGGCGCCCTCCGAGGTCGTCGGCACCACCGGCAAGGCCGGTCCGGCCGAGGTCGACCGCGCGCTGGAGGCGGCCCGCAAGGCCTTCGAGACGTGGAGCCGCACGGATCCCCTGGCGCGGGCCCGGATCCTGTGGAAGGCGGCGGCCATCATGCGGCGCCGCAAGCACGAGCTGAGCGCCACCATGACCGTGGAGGTCGGCAAGACCTGGCCGGAGGCAGATGCGGACACGGCGGAGGCCATCGACTTCCTCGAGTTCTACGGGCGCGAGATGGCCCGGCTGGCCCAGGCGCAGCCCCTGACCCGCCTGATGGGCGAGGACAACGAGGTCTACTACCTGCCCCTCGGTGTGGGCGTGATCCACTCGCCCTTCAACTTCCCGCTGGCGATCCTCACGGGGATGACCTCCGCGGCCATCGTGGCCGGGAACACCGTGCTGGTCAAGCCCTCGGTCCACACGCCGGTCATCGCCGCGAAGTTCTTCGAGATCCTCGAAGAGGCAGGGCTGCCGCCCGGGGTGGCCAACTACGTCCCCGGCGATCCGGCGGAGATCGGCGAGATGCTCACCACCGACCCCCGGATTCACTTCGTCAGCTTCACCGGGTCGGCGGCGGTGGGCGCGAAGATCCACGAGCAGGCGGCCCGGGTGCAGCCGGGGCAGCGGTTCCTCCGTCGGGTCGTGGCCGAGATGGGCGGCAAGGACGCCATCATCGTGGACTCGGAGGTGGACGTGGACGAGGCCGTGCTGGGCATCGTCACCTCCGCCTTCGGCTTCGGGGGCCAGAAGTGCTCGGCGTGCTCACGGGCGATCGTCCTCGAGGACCGCTACGACGAGGTCCTGGAGAAGGTGACGAAGGCGGCCCAGGCCCTGCGCCTCGGCGACCCGCGGCGGCCGGAGGTCCAGATGGGACCGGTCGGCTCCGAGGCGGCGTACCGGCGGGTTCTGGAGTACATCCAGATCGGCCGGGGCGAGGGCCGCCTGGTGACCGGCGGCGGGGCGCCGGAAGGGCTCGGCGACGGCTACTTCGTCTCGCCGACGATCTTCGCGGACGTGGACCCGCACGCCCGGATCGCCCAGGAGGAGATCTTCGGCCCGGTGCTGGCGTTCTTCAAGGCCGGCAGTTTCGAGGAGGCCGTCGCCATCGCCAACGACACGCAGTACGGCCTCACCGGGTCCGTGTACAGCCGCAACCGGGCCAACCTGGAGTACGCCCGGCGGGAGTTCCACGTCGGCAACCTGTACTTCAACCGCAAGTGCACGGGCGCCCTCGTCGGAGTGCACCCCTTCGGCGGCTTCAAGATGTCCGGCACCGATTCGAAGGCCGGCGGACGGGACTACCTCCTTCTCTTCACGCAGGCGAAGAGCGTGTCCGAGAAGTTCTGAGAGAACACAGCCGCGGGAACGGCCGGAGCTCTGAGCTCCGCCAAACATAAAAGGGGGTCATCGCAGGTGTCCAAGGTACGTCGCGTCGTCACAGCCCTGGGACTGGCCGCGGCCGTCGCCCTGGCAGCGGGCTGCGGCGGCGGGGGTGGATCCGGCGGGCAGCCGTCCGGGAGCCAGGCCCAGGGCGGCGGATCGGGCGGCGGGGAGGCCGCCGGGACCATCCGCATCGGGGTCCAGGGGCCGCTCACCGGGAACTATGCGTACGAAGGTACGGGGTTCGTGCGGGCCATCACCATGCTGGCCGACGAGATCAACCAGGCCGGCGGCGTGAACGGAAAGAAGATCGAGATCCTCAAGGAGGACGACAAGGGCGACCCGAAGGAGGCCGCGCTGGCCGCACAGAAGCTCGTCAGCCAGAAGGTCGTCGCCGTCGTCGGCAGCTACTCCTCCAGCGCCACCGAGCCCGCCCAGCAGATCTACGCCGACGCCGGCATCCTTCACATCACTCCCTCCTCCACCGCCACCAAGCTCAGCGAGAAGGGCATCAAGACGTTCTTCCGCACCGCCTTCATCGACGACGCTCAGGGTCGCTTCGCGGCGAACTTCCTGGTGAAGGAACTGGGGAAGCAGAAGATCGCCCTGGTGCACGACAACTCCACGTACGCCAAGGGCCTGGCCGAGTGGACGAAGAAGTACGTCGAGGAGAACGGCGCGCAGGTCGTGTTCTTCGACGCCCTGAACCCCAAGGAGAAGGACTTCAGCCCGCTCCTCACCAAGCTGAAGGGCACCCAGCCCGACGCCATCTTCTTCACCGGCTACTTCTCCGAGGGCGGGCTCCTGCTGAAGCAGGCCCGTGACCTGGGGATCGAGGCCACCTTCGCGGCCGGCAACGC
This sequence comes from Caldinitratiruptor microaerophilus, assembly GCF_025999835.1. Classification (NCBI taxonomy): domain Bacteria; kingdom Bacillati; phylum Bacillota; class Clostridia; order Eubacteriales; family Symbiobacteriaceae; genus Caldinitratiruptor; species Caldinitratiruptor microaerophilus. The sequence goes on from NZ_AP025628.1 coordinate 2,062,610, forward strand.
GAACAACAACCCCGAGTTCTTCAAGATCGCCGGCAAGGACCTGGCCAAGCAGGCGATCATCGTCTCCGAGCCCATGCCGGTCGACCTCGCCGCCCAGAACCCCGACGCCAAGAAGTTCATCGACAGCTACAAGCAGAAGTACGGCGAGGAGCCGGGCAGCGTGTGGATCGTCTCGGCCGCCGACGCCTTCCGGGTGATCGTCGAGGCCATCACGAAGACCGGCAAGACGGACGGCAAGGCGCTGGCCGAGTACCTGCACACCCAGCTGAAGGACTTCCCGGGCCTGACCGGACCGATCAACTTCAACGAGAAGGGCGACCGCACCGGCACCATCCACCGCGCCTACACCTTCGACGACAACGGAACCCTCGTCCCCTTCAAGAAGTGACGTCATCCCCGGCATGAGCCCCGGGCCCGGCAGCGACGGGCCCGGGGCCGGCCCCGGGAGGGGTGCGCGTGCAGGCATTCCTGCAGCAGATCGTCAACGGGCTCACCATCGGGTCGGTCTACGCCCTGGTGGCGCTGGGCTACACGATGGTCTTCGGCGTGCTCAAGATCGTCAACTTCGCGCATGGCGAGCTGTTCATGCTGGGGGCGTACCTGGGCTTCACCGCCGCCGTCACCTGGACGGAGGTCGCCCGCACGGCGACCGGTCTCATCCTCTTCACGCTCGGCGCGTCGCTCGTCGTCGCCGTGGTCGGGCTGCTCGTGGAGCGGGTGGCCTACCGCCCCCTGCGCCGGTCGAGCCGCCTGGCCACCGTGGTGTCCGCCCTGGGCGTGTCGATCTTCCTCCAGAACGCCGTGATGCTCCTCTACGGACCCAACTACCAGGTGTACCCGGAGGGCCTCGTCTCCGACCGGGCGTGGCAGGTGTTCGGCGTCGAGATCACGCTCATGCGCGCGGCCATCCTGGCCACCTCGCTCGCCCTGATGGCGGGCCTGTACTTCTTCGTCATGCGGACCCGCCTCGGGATGGCGACCCGGGCGGCCGCGATCGACCAGGACACGGCCCGGCTCATGGGCATCGACGTGGACGCCATCATCCGGCTCATCTTCTTCCTCGGGCCGCTGCTCGGGGCCGTGGCCGGGATCCTGGTCGGCCTCTTCTACCGCCAGATCAACTTCACCATGGGCTGGACCTACGGCATGAAGGCCTTCACGGCCGCCATCCTGGGAGGCATCGGCAACATCCCCGGGGCGATGGTGGGCGGGCTCCTCCTCGGCATCCTGGAGACCCTCGGTGCAGGATACGTGTCTGCCGCCTGGAAGGATGCCCTGGCCTTCTTCATCCTCATCGGGATCCTCATCCTGCGGCCGACCGGCCTCCTGGGCGAGCGCGTGGCGGAGAAGGTGTGACAGGGGGTGAGGCCATGCTCGCAAGTCCGGGCGCCCGCCGGCTGGCCCTCGGGGGCCTCGCCCTGGCGGCGGCGCTCCTGCCTCTGGCGCTGACGAACTACTGGCTCGACGTGCTCACCTTCTACGGGCTGTACGTCCTTCTCGGCCTCGCCCTCAACGTGGTGGTGGGTTACACGGGCCTGTTCAACCTCGGCCAGGCGGCCTTCTACGGCATCGGCGCCTACGTCACCGCCATCCTCAACACCCGCCTGGGCGTGCCCGTCCTCCTCACCCTGCCCGTGGCCGCCGTGGCGGCCGGCGCCGTGGCCTACGCCGTGGGCCGTCCCATCCTGCACCTGCGCGGCGACTACCTGGCCCTCGTCACCATCGGGCTGGGCGAGATCACGCTCATCGCCATCAACAACGACGTCTTCGGGCTCACCGGCGGGCCGAACGGCATCTTCGGCATCGACCGGCCGTCCGTCCTCGGTTTCGTCTTCGGAACCTCGCTCCGCTATTACTACCTCGTCTGGGCGGTCGTGGCCGTGGTGATCGGGCTCCTGCACCGGCTGGAGAACTCCCGGGTGGGGCGGGCCTGGATGCTCATCCGGGAGGACGAGGTGGCCGCTGCCGCGGCCGGCGTCGACGTCGCGGCGTACAAGACCCTGGCCTTCAGCCTGTCCGCCGCGCTGGCGGGCGCGGTCGGGACGCTCTACGCCGGGAAGATGACGGTGATCGCCCCGGAGAGCTTCAGCACCTGGGAATCGGTCCTGATGTTCAGCATCGTGATCCTGGGTGGCGCCGGCTCCATCCCGGGCGTGTTCGTCGGCGCCCTCGGCATGGTGGTGCTGCCCGAGCTCTTCCGGGACTTCTCGAACTGGCGAATGCTCGTCTTCGGCGCCGCCATGGTGGCGATGATGGTCTTCCGCCCGGCGGGCCTGTGGCCGGCACGTCCTTCCGCAGCCCCGGGGCGGCCCGCGAAGGGAGGTGCCCGCCGTGCCGCTGCTTGAGCTGGAGCGGGTGACGCGGCGGTTCGGCGGCCTCGTGGCGGTCCAGGACGTCTCCTTCACGGTGAACGAGGGCGAGATCCTGGGGCTCATCGGGCCCAACGGCGCCGGGAAGACCACCGTGTTCAACCTCATCACCGGCATCCTCCGCCCCGACAGCGGCCACATCCGCCTGGACGGGACCGACATCACCGGCTGGAAGCCGCACGCCGTCGCCGCCCGCGGGATCGCCCGCACGTTCCAGAACAACCGGCTGTTCTGGGGCCTCACGGTCCTGGAGAACGCGCTGGCCGGCCAGCACAGCCGGGGCCGGGCCGGGGTCCTGGCCTCGGTCCTTCGGACGCCGGCGCAGCGGGCCGAGGAGGAACGGATGGCCGCGACCGCGCGCCGCAGCCTGGAGCGGCTGGGGCTCTGGGAGCGGCGGGACCTCCCCGCCCGGTCGCTCCCCTACGGCGACCAGAAGCGGCTGGAACTGGCCCGGGCGCTGGCCTCCGAGCCGCGACTCCTCATCCTCGACGAGCCGGCCGGCGGGCTCAACGAGGAGGAGACGGCCGAGCTGGCCGAGATCATCCGGGGCATCCGCCGGGACGGCATCACCGTGCTGGTGATCGAGCACGACATGAGCCTGGTGATGGGCCTGTGCGACCGCATCGTGGTGCTGGACAACGGGCAGAAGATCGCCGAGGGGACCCCCGCCCAGGTCCAGTCCGACCCGGTCGTGATCGAGGCGTACCTGGGTCGCGACCAGGCGGAGGAGGTGGCGGGATGACGCGGCTCCTCACCGTCACCGACCTGCACGTGTACTACGGAAGCGTCCACGCACTCAAGGGCGTGAGCCTGGAGGTCGCCGAGGGCGAGGTCGTGGCCCTGCTGGGCGCCAACGGCGCCGGGAAGACGACCCTCCTGCGCACCATCTCCGGCCTCGTCCGGCCCCGGCAGGGCGAGATCCGGCTGGGCGACCGGGTGATCACGCACCTGCCCGCCCACGAGATCGTCGCACTGGGCGTCGCACACGCCCCCGAGGGCCGGCGGGTGTTCGGCACGCTCACGGTGGAAGAGAACCTCACGCTGGGCGCGTATGTCCGCGGCGCCACGCCGGAGGTCGAGGAGACCCGGGCCTGGGTCTACGACCTGTTCCCCCGCCTCCGGGAGCGCCGCCGCCAGATGGCCGGGACGCTCTCCGGCGGCGAGCAGCAGATGCTGGCCATCGGCCGCGCCCTCATGGCCCGGCCCCGCCTCCTGCTCCTCGACGAGCCTTCCCTGGGGCTCGCGCCTCTCCTCGTCCAGTCGATCTTCCGCACCATCGCCGAGATCGCCCGGCAGGGCGTCACCATCCTCCTGGTGGAGCAGAACGCCCGGGCGGCGCTGCGTCTGGCGCAGCGGGGTTACGTCCTCACCACCGGGACGATCCTCGCGTCGGGCTCCGCCGCCGAGCTGATGGCAGGGGATCGGGTGAAGGCCGCCTACCTGAGCGGCCGCTCTGCCCTGACGAGCTGAGCGGGTCCCGGCCGGCCGCCCTGCCGCCGCACCCACGTCATCCTCTCCAAGGGGGCTTCGGCTATGGACGCCACACTCCTCGCCCGCCGTGCCATCCTCTCCCTCTTCCTCAACCCGACCGTGGCCGGAGCTGCCCAGCGCTACGGCATGAAGCTGGGTGCGCTCCGGTTCATCGCCGGGGCCGAGCGCGCGGACGCCATCGCCGCGGTGAGGCGCCTGAACGAGAAGGGCATCGCCGCCACCCTCGATTACCTCGGCGAGAGCGTGACCCGCCCGGAGGAGGCCGAGGCGACGGTGCGGGAGTACGTGGAGCTTCTCGGCGACATCCACCGGGCCGGGGTCGACTCCAACGTCTCCATCAAGCTCACGGCCATGGGCCTGGCCATCGACGCCGACCTGGCCCTGGCCGGCGCCCGGCGCCTCGTGCAGGAGGCCGCCCGCCTGGGGAACTTCGTCCGGATCGACATGGAGGACACACCGTGGACCGACGCCACCCTCCGGATCTACCGCACCCTGCGGGCGGAGGGGCTGGACAACGTCGGCGTGGTCATCCAGGCCTACCTGTACCGGAGCGAGAAGGACCTGGAGGACCTGGCCGCGCTGGGGGCCAACGTGCGCCTCTGCAAGGGTGCTTACAAGGAGCCCCCCGACCGGGCGTTCCCCGACAAGGCGCAAGTTGACGCCAACTACCTCAAGCTCGCCGCCCGGCGCCTGCGGAGCGGGCTCTACACGGGATTCGCCACCCACGACGAGCGGGCGATCGCCTTCGTCAAGGAGGAGGCGCGCCGCCTCGGCCTCGGCCGGGACCGCTTCGAGTTCCAGATGCTCTACGGGATCCGGGGCGACCTCCAGGAGCAGCTGGTCCGGGAGGGCTACCGGGTCCGGGTCTACGTGCCCTACGGCACCCAGTGGTACCCGTACTTCGTGCGGCGGCTGGCCGAGCGCCCGGCCAACGTGGCGTTCGTGCTCCGCAACATCCTGAGGGGCTGATGCCGGTGGCCGAGACCGCGGACGTCGTGATCGCGGGCGGGGGGATCGTGGGCCTGGCGACCGCCTACTACCTGGCCGCCCGGGGCATCCGCGACGTGCTCGTCCTGGAGCGGGAGCCGGCGCTGGTGACGGGGTCGACGGCCCGCAGCGCCGGCGGCATCCGCCTGCAGTTCTCGACCGAGGTCAACATCCGGCTCTCCCGTTACGGGCTGGAGGTGCTGCGGCGGTTCCGCGACGAGTTCGGGGTCGACCCGGCCTTCCGCCAGGTGGGCTACCTGTTCCTCCTCAGCACCCCCGAAGAGGAGGCGGCGTTCCGCCGGAACCTGGAGCTGCAGCGGCGGCTGGGCGTGCCGGTGCACTGGCTGGAGCCGGGCGAGGTGGCCCGCGACTTCCCCTGGGTCAACCCGGAGGGGCTCGTGGGAGCCACCTTCTGCCCGGAGGACGGCCACGCGGACCCCTACACGGTGGCGATGGCCTTCGGCCGTCGGGCCCGGGAGCTGGGCGTGCGGGTGGCGACCGGCCGCTCCGTGACCGGGGTGCGGGTGGCCGGAGGACGGGTCCGGGGGGTCGACACGCCGGCGGGGCCGGTGGAGGCGCCGGTCGTCGTGAACGCCGCCGGGCCGGACGCCGGTGCGGTCGGCCGGATGGCGGGCGTCGACGTGCCGGTCGAGCCCTACCGGCGCCAGGTCTTCGTCACGGACGCGTTCGCCGGGCTCCCGCGTGAGATCCCGCTCACGATCGACTTCGCCACCTCGTCGTACGCCCGCCGGGAAGGCGACCGGGTCCTCTTCGGCATGAGCGACCCCGAGGAGCCGCCGGGCCGGCCCCTCGTGGTGGACGACGCCTTCCTCGTGCGCGCCGCCGCCACGATCGCCGCGCGCATCCCGGCCCTCGCCGAGGCCCGCGTGGCCCGTGGGTGGGCGGGCTACTACGAGGTGACGCCGGACCACAACGCCATCGTGGGCCCCGTGCCGGAGGTCGAGGGGCTGTACGTGGCGGCGGGGTTCAGCGGCCACGGCTTCCAGCACGGGCCGGGCGTGGGCCGGGTGATCGCGGAGATGATCGCCGGCGAGGAGCCGTTCCTGGACGTGCGCTCCCTCTCGATCGAGCGCTTCCGCACCGGCAAGTCCCTGCGGGAGCAGGGCGTGGTCTGACGGCGCCTCCGCCCTCAGCGACCCAGCCGGGGGCGCCCGAGGCCCCGCAGCGCCAGCAGGACCAGGGCGGCGAACCCGGCGCCCGCGATCCACGTGAGGGGCAGCCGGATGTCGCCCCAGCGCTCCCCCAGGGCATACCCGGCGTAGGCGAAGCCGTAGGACCACGGCAGCGAGCCCAGAAACGTGAGCCAGAGGAAGCGGGCGGGCGGCATCCGGGCGATGCCGGCCGGGATGGAGACCAGCGTGCGCGCGCCCGGGAAGAAGCGCGCGCCGAACACTGCCAGCGCGCCCCACCGCTCGAACCAGCGCTCCAGCTGCTCGAGCGCGTCCGCCCGGAGGCGAATGGCCGGACCCCAGCGACGCACCAGGGCCCGGCCGCCGGCGCGCGCGGCCGCGTACGCGGCGGCGGAACCGGCAAGGAAGGCCAGGTTCGCCATGAGCACGAGCGCCGGCAGCCCTCCCCCCCGCCGGGCCGCCAGGAAGCCGGCGAAAGCGAGGATGGGCTCGCTGGGGACGGGGACGCACGCCCCGTCCAGGAACATGAGGATGGCCACGCCGATGGGCCCCCAGTGCGCCGCCGCATCGGCCAGGCCCCCTCGCCACAGCTCGCTCAGGCCTCCCGCCACGGCGTCACCCCCGCCAGAGGGCTACGCCGGGTCGGGGCGGCCTATGCGAGCCGGAGCCACCCCGGCGGGCTCCGGCGCGGCAGGTCAGTCGCGCTCCGCCAGGATCTCCCGCACGGCCCGGATCTCGTCCGCGTACTCGCGGATGTCGTCCACAGGCGTTTCCAGGACGACCGGCAGGGTACGGATGAAGGGGTTCTCCAGGATGGCACGGATGCCGGCCCGGCCCAGGTGCCCCCGGCCGATCAGCTCGTGCCGGTCCCGGTGCGAGCCGAGCGGCGTCTTGGAGTCGTTGAGGTGCAGGCAGCCGATGCGGTCCAGGCCGATCACCCGGTCAAAGGTCTCCACCATCCCCGCCACCCCCTCGGGGGTGCGCAGGTCGAAGCCGGCGGCGAAGAGGTGGCACGAATCCAGGCACACGCCCAGGGCCGGGTGCCAGTCGGCGGCCTCGAGGATCCGGCGCAGGTGACCGGGTTCGTAGCCCACCTCGCTTCCCTGGCCGGACATCGTCTCCAGGAGGAGCCGGGTGCGCCCGGCGTACCCGTCGAGGGCGTGGCGGACCGCCCCCGCGATGCGCTCGATCCCTGCGTCGACCCCTTCGCCCACGTGGCTGCCGGGGTGGACCACCAGCACGTCCGCGCCGATCCGGTCGCCCCAGCGGAGGTCCTGGTACAGCACGTCCCGGGCGAAGCGGTACGCGTCCGGCTTGGGCGAGGCGAGGTTCACGGTGTACGGGAAGTGCCCGACGAGGGCCTGCACCCCCAGGGCGGCGCGGCGCTCGTTGCCCTCCTGGATCTCGCCGTCGGTCATGTCGCGCTGCTTGCCCCCGCGGGGATTGCGGGTGAAGAACTGGAACGTGTTCCCACCGAGTTCGACGCACAGGTCCATGGCGGCGGCCAGTCCGGCCGTGATGGTGAGGTGCGCGCCCAGGATCAAGACACAAACCTCCTTCCGGATCATCTTACCACATGCGTTCCGCCCGCCTCGGACCGGCCGGACCGGGACCAGGCAGAACCGGTGCCGCCGGCAGGAACGCCAGCGCGCGCACGCCGGTCGCACCGGCCGGGTCGCGCCACGTCCGGCGAACCCCGAGGTGACCCTGCGGTGCTACACTGGATCGCAGGAGGCTTGTGGCGGTGCGGCTGGAGGACGAGCTGAAGGCGTACGCCCGGTCCATCGGTCTGGACGCCGTCGGCATCGCGGCGGCCGGGCCCTTCGCGCCCGAGCGCGACGTCCTCCTCGACCGGCAGGCCCGGGGGCTCCGTACGACCTTCGAGGAACCGGACGTCGAGCTCCGCACCGACCCGCAGCGCCTTCTTCCCGGCGCCCGCTCGATCGTCGCCGTCGGGGTGAGCTACCTTTCTCGGGCACACGTGCCCGGAGCCAGGGACGGGGAGTCCGGCGCGGACGGCCCGCGTGGCTTTCTGTCCCGCTACTGCCGGGGACCCGACTACCACGTGTACCTGCGGGAGCGCCTGCGGCTCCTGGCTGCCTGGCTCGCCGCGCGGGTGCCCGGGGCGCGCACCTACGCCTTCGCCGACACGGAGCCACCCATCGACCGGGCGGTCGCCGAGCGGGCCGGACTCGGCTTCTACGGCCGCAGCGGCCTTCTCATCAGCCCCGTGTACGGCACCTGGCTCTTCCTCGGCGGGCTCCTCACCGACGTCCAGCTCGAGCCCGACCCGCCCTGGCACGGCACGTGCGGGAACTGCACCCGCTGCGTGGACGCCTGCCCCACCGGGGCGATCATCGAGGACGGGGTGGTCGACCCGCGCCGCTGCCTGTCCTACGTCACCCAGATGAAGGGCTCCCTGCCCGAGGACCTCCGGGAGCCCCTCGGCAACATGATCTTCGGCTGTGACGTCTGCCAGGACGTCTGCCCGTACAACCGGCGCCCCTCCGTGCGGGCCGGCGATCACCCGGAACTGTCCGCCCTCCCGCAGGTCGGCGGCGACGACGGACCCCTCCTGGCCGAGCTGATCCGCCTCTCCCCGGCCACCTTCCGGTCCACGTACGCCCGCACGGCGGCCGGCTGGCGCGGGAAGACGGTGCTGCAGCGCAACGCGGCCGTCGCGCTCGGCAACAGCCGGGACCCCCGGGCGGTGCCCCTGCTGGCGGAAGCGCTGGGAAACCCTTCGCCGGTCGTGAGGGCACACGCGGCCTGGGCCCTGGGCCGGCTGGCCGCCGCCCTGCCGGACCTGGCCCCGGAGGTGCGGGAGATCCTGGAGCAGGCGCTGGCCACCGAGACAGAGCCGGCGGTCCGGCAGGCCCTCTCGAAAGCCGCGAACGACGCGAAAACCCCCGCCGGAACGGCGGGGGAGACGCCTGTCCGTCCGGGCGGGCCCGGGTAGCCGCGGCTCAGTGGTGGCCGTGGCCCCCGCAACCGCAACTGGAGCGCACGTTGGGGTTGTGGATGGCGAAGCCGCTGCCCTGGGGATGCTCGACGAAGTCGATCTCCGCCCCGTCGAGCAACTCGGCGCTCTCGGCGTCCACCAGGAGGCGCATCCCGCCCTGCTCCACGACCTCGTCACCGGGACGGGGGCTCCGGTCGAGGCTCATGTGGTACGCGTAGCCGCAGCAGCCGCTCCGGGTCACCGCGATCCGCACCGCGAGCAGCTCGCCCTTCTCGGCGATGATCTCGCGCAGCCGGCCGGAAGCCCGCTCCGTCAGGGTGATGACCACGCTCCCTGCACCTCCTCTCAGACGTCTGCGCCCATTCTAACATACGCATCGCATTTCTGGCACCGGCGCCCGCCTCAAAGTTCGCCCAGCCGGCGCACCACCGGCTCGCCGCCGGCGTCGCGAATGAGGCGCTCCGCTTCCTCCGGGGTGAAGGGCCCCTCGCGCCCGGCCGCCAGCTCGAGCCGCTCCACCTCGAGGTGGGTGCCGCCCAGGTCGTCCGCGCCGCCGCCCAGCGCCACCTGGGCGACCTTGGCCCCCAGGACGAGCACCGACGTCTGGACGTGCGGAACGTTATCGGCCAGGAGGCGGGCCAGGGCGACGGCTCGCAGGTACCCGTACGCCGGGGTCCGGGCCGAGGCCGGGAGCACCGCCACCGCAGTGAACCCGGCGGACCCCGCGGCGAGGAGGCGGTCCTGCAGCGCCCGCAGCCGCAGCAAGTACAGGGCCTGGTCCCGGGGCGACTCCCCCGCCCCGACCGGCAGCGTGGCCACCAGGCGCAGCCCCGTCCGGGCCGCCGCCAGGGCCGCCTCCTCCCACTCGGGCCACGGCCCGCTCAGGAGGCGCCGGGCCTCCTGCCCGCGCATCCCCTGCACGGCGTCGAGTGCCGCCGCGGGGAGGACGTCCGCCCCGGCCGCGCGCAGTCCGGCCGCCAGCTCCGCTGCCGGCCTCCCTTCCCTTTCGGCCCACAGGATCAGGTCCGTGGCCGAGAGGGCCACCAGGCGCATCCCGGGCGCCGCCGCCCGGACGGCCCGGACGATCGCCATGAGGTCGTTCCAGGAGAGGTCCCTCGGGTGGCCCCCCTGCAGCACGGCCTGCACGGCTCCCCGCGCGGCGGCCTCGGCGGCCCGCGCGGCCGCCTCCTCCGGCCGGAGCCGGTACGCCCCCGCCGCGCCGGGCGCCGGCCCCTCCCCGCACATGGGGCAGCCGGCGTCGCAGGTGCCCGTGTAGGCGATCGTCACGTCCGGAGCGTACCCGACCTGTGCGCCCCGCCGCCGGGCCATCTCGCCGGCCGCCAGGGCCAAGAGCGGCACCTCGGCTTCCCCGGCGAGGAGCAGGGCGCCGGCCTCGTCGGGGCGGCGCCCTTCGAGCAGGTCGCGGAGAACCGCCGCGACACGGGCCGATCCGTACGTCACCGCCGGCACGTGCGATACCCCCGTCAGCAGTCGATCCCCATCAGGCGGGGATCTTCAGGATCCGGTAGTACGGGTCCCGCTCCGCCGGGATGAGCCCGGCGCCGCGGATGAGGTCGACCAGCTCGCGCTCGCTCTGCTCCAGCGGCGACGTCGAACCCGCGAGATGGTAGATCCGCTCCTCCCGGATGGTACCGTCGACGTCGTTCGCGCCCCAGCGGAGCGACACCTGGGCCATCCGGGGCGACATCATCACCCAGTACGCCTTGATGTACCGGAAGTTGTCCAGCAGCAGGCGGGAGGTGGCCATGATGCGCAGGTCGTACCACCCTGTCGGGCCGGGAAGGTGGGCAAGCTCCGTGTTCGTCGGGTGGAAGGCCAGCGGAACGAAGCACTGGAAGCCGCCGGTCTCATCCTGCAGCTCCCGCAGGCGCTCCAGGTGGTAGACGACGTGCCGGGGCTCCTCGACCGTCCCGTACAGCATCGTGGCGTTCGACCGGATCCCCCGCCGGTGCGCCAGGCGGTGCACCTCGAGGTAGCGCTCGGCGCTCATCTTGCCCTTGCAGATGACGTCGTGCACCTCGGGGTGCATCTGCTCCGCCCCGCCGCCGGTGATCGACCCGTGGCCGGCGGCCTGCAGGCGGTCGAGCACTTCGTCGAGCGAGAGCTTGAACTTGCGGGCGAAGAAGTCGATCTCCACCGCCGTGAAGGCTTTCAGGTGCACGTGGGGAAGCGCCCGCTTGATGGCGCTCAGGAAGCCCGTGTAGTACTCGAACGGAAGGTCGGGGTGCAATCCGCCGACCATGTGAATCTCGGTGATGCCGGCGCTCGCCCAGGCCCGGGCCTTGGTTACCATCTCCTCGATCTGGAACGTATAGGCGTCGGGGTCGTCACGGGTCTTGCCGAAGGCGCAGAACTTGCATACATTGTGCAGGACGCAGACGTTGGAGTAATTTATGTAACCGGCGTTGTTGTAGTAGACGTGGTCCCCGACCCGCACGTGGCGGGCGAGGTCCGCCAGCATCCCGATCGCTGCCAGGTTCGGATGGGTGAGGATCCGGACGCCGTCCGCCCCGCTCAGCCGCTCGCCGGCCTGCACCTTCTCGTAGATGTCGTAGAGATCGCGAGGCAGGAGCGCCTCGATCACCGGCGCCAACGGACATCCCTCCGCAGCCACTGGTCGGGGCTATTGTACACCTCCGGCGTCGGAAAAGGAAACACCTGCGGTTTCGGGAAGCGACTCCGACACGAGGCAACGGAGCAATCCGGAAAACCCGCCCCGGTTGCGACTTTCGCGTTTTTCCCCGCTGGCGTGAAATGAATCTTGACCTTCGTGAAACCGCAGGTTTATACTCTTAACGAAGGGAGGCGCAAGAATGGTTGATACCTATACGACCCTCACGGGGGCCGTTATCGACCTGGGCAACCTCACGCCGGAACAGCGCCAGTTCTTCGTCCGTTGCCTCGAGGCCTACCGGCAGGAGATCAGCTGGCCCGACTTCATCAACCTGGTGCGGGGACGGGAGAATCCCCTCCTCCGCGAGACCGGGGCGATCACGAAGGAGGTCACCGAGCACCCGCTCTACAAGGTGCTGAGCGATCTGGAGGAGCGGCTGGGCGTCCGGCAGGGCTGGACCCGGCCTCAGGGCGGCGCGGACGTCCACCGGGACCCGACGGAGGACCGGTGGGTGTCGGTCGCCGAGGCCGCCCGCATGAAGGGCGTCAGCGTGCCGGCGATTCACAACGCGGTCCGGCGGGGCGATCTGGTCGCCCGCCCGGCGGGCGCGGGCAGCCGCTTCCTGGTGATCTCGGTGCGCAGTCTGGAGGCCTACCGCCCGCGGCGTGTCCGGCGCGGCCGCAAGGACAGCGAGGCAGCCGGGGATGCGCCGGCGGAGGTCGAGGCCAGGGAAGGCGAGTGAGGGCTTGCAGCGATCGGCACCCCGGGCTGGGCCCGGGGTTTTCTTCTTTCCGGATGGTACAATAGCAACGAGGTGACACAAAATGTTGGCCTTCTCAGGCTTCGAGCCCGATGATTTCGAGGTGTTCGCGATTCCCGGCCTCGGGCCCCGGATGGCGGCCATCAAGGAGCGGCTCCGGCCCAAGCTGGAGGCCATCGGCCAGGCGCTCGCCCCGACGCTCACCGAAGCGACCGGGGTCCCGTTCGTCATCCATGTGGCCCGCCACGCCCGGCGCACCGTGAACCCACCGGACCACACCTGGGTGGCGCTCGGCACGAATCCCCGCGGCTACAAGGCGCACCCGCACTTCGAGGTCGGCCTGTGCGCCACCCACGTCTTCATCCGGGCCGGGCTCATCTACGAGGCGGACACCCGTCCCGCCTTCGCCGACGCCCTCATCGCCGCGCTGCCGGAGGTCCGGCGGGCTCTCCCGGCCCACTACCGGTGGTTCGACGACGCCGACCCGGGCGAGGGCAAGCGCCACGGCGACATGACCGGCGCCGACTTCGAGGCGCTGGCGCAGACGCTCCGGCACCGCCGCGACGCGAGCGGCCTGGCCGGCCTCAACGTCGACCGGGAAGAGGCCGTCCGGCTGGGCGGGGCGGGGTTCCTGCAGCTGGCGGAGGAAACCTGCCGGACACTCGTCCCCGTGTGGCGGCTCGCCGCCGGGGCGGCCGCCCGCACGTAGCAAGCGTACGACCCGACAGGGAACCACCCCGCGCCGGCGAATTCCCACGCTAGAAGACTCCGGCGGGGAGGCATGGACCATGCCGCAGACCGAGGCGCTCGACCCGAGGGCGGTGGCCGAGGCCATCGACCGCCACGTCCGCCCCGAGACCTTCCCGGTGGCCATCCGGGTCCTGCGCGGCGGTGAGCCGCTCCCACCCAAGGTCCGGAGGCCGCTGCAGGACATGGGGATCCGGATCAGCATCTGCCAGGGCATCTCGATGGCCCGGCGCTACGGCTGGTCGATCGCCATGGGCGAGGAGGACCTCTCCTGCCCGATCGCCCTGGTGGCCTTCGGCTTCGCCCCGGCCATCCCGTACTACACGGAGGGCAACCTCGCCGCCGGCATGTACGTGGAGACCTGCGGCCAGGGCAAGCTCACCGAAGAGGAGGTGCCCCGATTCGCCGCGGAGGAGGCCGGGGTGGTGGTCGCCGCTCCGCTCGCGCGAGCGAACTTCGAGCCGGAGACCGTGCTCGTCTACGGCAACTCGGCCCAGGTCATGCGGCTGGTCACCGCGGCCCTGTGGAAGCGCGGGGGCGCCCTCACCAGCGCCACCGCGGGGCGGGCGGACTGCGCGGACATCGTGGTGAAGACGTGGCGCACGGGCGAGCCGCAGTTCATCCTGCCCTGCTACGGCGACCGGGTCTTTGGCCAGACGCAGGACCACGAGATGGCCTTCACCATCCCCTGGAGCCGGGTGCCCGAGCTGCTGGAGGGCCTCGAGGGAACCCACCGCGGCGGGGTACGCTACCCCATCCCGCACTATCTGCGCTATGAAGCCCGGTTCCCGGACACGTACGAGCACATGAAGCAGCTCCTGGAGGAGGCCAGGCGCCAGGCGAGCGCGGGCACTCCCCGTCAGGACGGCTGAGCCACCACGAACGCCACGGGGTTCACTCCCGTGGCGTGTCCGTCAGCGCGCGGTCCAGGACCTGCGCCAGGTGCAGGACCTCCACCTCGGCGCCGAGGCCGTGCGTGCGCACGCCGTGGGCCATCTGCAGGTGGCACCCCGGGTTCGCCACGACGATGACCCGGGCCCCGGTGGCCGCCGCGTGGCTCATCTTCTCGTCCAGGACCGCGCCGGCCATGGCGGGCTGCAGAAGGTTGTAGATCCCCGCGCTGCCGCAGCAGCGGTCGGCCTCCTCCATCTCCACGAAGCGCAGACCCGGGATCGCCCGCAGAAGCTGACGGGGCTGCGCCCGCACCCCCTGCCCGTGGGCCAGGTGGCACGAGTCCTGGTAAGTGACGGTGAGGGGCAGCGGCCGGAGCGTGGCGTCGCCGAGGCCGTGCTCGGCCAGCCACTCGCTCAGGTCCCGGACCCGGGCGGCGAAGGCTGCCGCGGCGGGGTCGTCCGGCAGGAGGTGCCCGTACTCCTTCAGGTGTGCCCCGCAGCCGCCGGCGGCGTTCACGATCGCGTCCACGGGACCCAGCCGCCCGAACGCCTCGACGTTCTGCCGGGCCAGGCGACGTGCGGCTTCCCGGTCGCCGCTGTGGGCGTGGAGGGCCCCGCAGCACGTCGCCGCCGCGGGGATCACCACCTCGCAGCCCGTGCGGCTCAGCACGCGCACCGTGGCGAGGTTGACCTCCAGGTAGAGGGCGTCCTGGATGCAGCCCGGAAAGAAGGCCACGCGGTGCCGGCGCCTGCCCTGCGCCGGGACCACCCAGCCCGACCCGTCCGGTAACGGCCGGAGGAGCCGCTCCCACTCCGCCCACAGGCGCCGGTCGGGCGCCGGGGGCATGGAAAGGCCCAGCTCCCGCAGGTGAGCCGGCACCAGCCCGGTCGCACGGCGCAGGAGCGGGCGTGCGGCCGAGGCCAGCCGCACTGCCGCCCGCAGCCGGCCACGGTGCGGGAGCAGGTGCCGGAGGGCCAGGCGCTGGAGCAGGCGGCCGAGGCGGGAACGCCGCCGCGCCAGGGACGGGGCGATGGCCGACCGCGCCCCCTCGAGGACCCGCCCGTAGCGGATCCCCGAGGGGCACGCCGTCTCGCACGCCCGGCAGCCGAGGCAGAGGTCGAGCGGGCCGGCCACGGCGTCCGGGCCAAGGGTGCCCTCGACCAGCGCCCGCACGAGCGCCAGGCGGCCCCGCGGCGAGGCGGGCTCCAGGCCGGTCTGCCGGTAGGTCGGGCACGCCTCCAGGCAGAAGCCGCACTTCACGCAGCGAAGCGCCTCGTCGTACTCGGCCGCCAGGAGCACCGCGAGGGGGCCCGCGGCCGCGCCGGCGCCGCGCCCGGCCGCCGCGGCCCCGCCGGGATCGGCAGGGGGGGCGGGCTGGAGGGCGACCTCCCTCTCCGGCTCAGCCACGGGTCCCACCCCCCGTCGGGGCCGGCCCGGGCTCGGCCGCCGGCGCCGCCTCCGTGGCCTGGGGTCCGTCGAGCGCCATCTTGCCCGGGTTGAGGATGTTCAGCGGGTCCAGGGCCCGCTTCACGGCCCGCATGACCTCCATGCCGACGGGGCCGACCTCCCACTCGAGGAACGGCGCCTTCAGGAGACCGATCCCGTGCTCGCCGGTGAGGGTGCCACCGAGGTCGAGCGCCACCCGGGCCAGGTCCGCCAGCCAGGCCTCGACGCGGGCCCTCTCCTCGGGCCGGCGGGGATCCATCACGACGTTCGGGTGCAGGTTCCCATCCCCGGCGTGGCCGTAGACGACCATCGGCAGGTCGCGGTAGCGCTCGCGCAGGTACTGGAAGCGCCGGATGAAGGCCGGGATCTCGCCGGGCGGAACGGTCACGTCCTCCCCCACCTTGATCGGCCGGATGCGGGTGAGGGAGGGGTTGATCGCGCGGCGGGCCTGCCAGAGCTCGGCCGCCTGGGCGGCATCGGCGGCCACCCGCACCGCGCTCGCCCCGTGAGCCTCGCACAGCTCGGCCACCCGGCGGGCCTGGCGGTCGACGGCCTCGGCGAAGCCGTCGACCTCGATGATGAGGACGGCCTCCGCTTCTACCGGCAGCCCGGCCTGGAGGTAGTCTTCGACAACCCGGAGGGCGGTCTGGTCGACGAGCTCGAGGGTCGTGGGCACGATCCCCTTCGCCACGATGTCCCCCACGGCAGCGCTGGCGTCCGCCAGCCGGGGGAACACCCCGAGGAGGGTCCGCTGCGTCTCGGGCTGGGGAATGAGGCGGAGCGTCGCCCCGGTGATGACCCCGAGCGTCCCCTCGGAACCCACCAGAAGGCGCGTCAGGTCGTAGCCCGTCACGTTCTTGACCGTCTTGCCGCCGGTCCGGAGCACCTCGCCGGAGGCCAGGACGACCTCGAGGCCCAGCACGTAGTCCCGGGTCACGCCGTACTTGAAGCACCGGGGGCCGCCGGCCCCCGTGGCGATGTTGCCGCCGATCGTGGAGACCTTCGCCGACGCCGGGTCCGGCGGGTAGAACAGGCCCTCCCGGGCGACCTGCCGCTGCAGTTCGGCGGTCACGACCCCCGGCTCGACCACGGCGAGGAGGTTCCGGGTGTCGATGTCCACGATGCGCCGCATCCGGGTGAGGCTGAGCAGGATCCCGCCCCGGACGGGGACCGCCCCGCCCGCCAGCCCGGTGCCGGCGCCCCGCGGGGTGACCGGGATGCGCTCGGCCGCCGCCAGCCGCACGATCTCCTGGACCTGCCGGGTCTCCGCCGGCAGCACCACCACGTCCGGGCGCCCCGTGTGCCACGTCGCGTCGAAGGAGTAGCAGACCAGGTCCTGCGGCTCGGTCAGCACGTACTGCGGGCCCACGATGGACTGCAAGGCCTGGATCACGCGCGCGTGCACAGCCGACCCCTCCCGTGCCACGATCTGTCATAGCTTCCATGCCCGGCACCATGCATCCTGCCGTGTGATGGGGGACCGCCTCCGACCGATCGTATCCGCGCGCGATCATCGGTCGATAGGCTTTATCGCTAGGTTATCGCTAGGGTATAATGCATAGTAGAGCGTTACACGGGAAGTGTCCACATGGAACGTCAGGAACTGAAGGCGCTCGAGGGTCCATTCGTGGAGTTCAAGCGCCAGTTGGACGACCCGCTCGCCCTGGCCCGCACCCTGATCGCATTCGCCAACGGGCGGGGTGGGCGCATCATCGTCGGAGTGGACGATCGGACACGGGAGCCCGTGGGCATCCCGAGCGACGACGTTCCCTCGCTCGAGGAGTGGGTGACCAGCGTCGCTTACGACCGGTGCGAACCGCTCATCGTCCCGGTGGTCCGCACGGAGTGGTGCGAAGGACATCTTCTCTTGGTCATCCACGTCTACCCCGGCCCGGAGAAACCCTATCACCTCAAGGGAAGGCCGCCGTCCGAGTCCACGTACATCCGAGTGGGTTCGACGAGCCGGCTCGCCGACCGGGAGACGATCCGCCAACTGGAGCGGGAGAGCCGCAACATCGGGTTCGACGAGACGCCGGTCTACGACGCTACCCCGGACGACCTCGACACGGGGCTGATCAAGGAGTACCTCCGATCGCGCCACCAGCACCGTGGCACTCCACCGGAGGACGTGACGCCCGAACTTCTACGCAAGCTCCGGGCCACCGTGAGCGAGCAAGGCCGCGTCTACCCCACGGTGGCGGGGATCCTCCTCTTCACGACCCAGCCGGATCGGTTCCTCCCGAACGCCCGCATCCGGTGCGCCCGGTTCAAGGGGACCACGACCGACGAGTTCATCGACCAGCAGGAGATCACGGGTCCCCTCTGGGAACAGGTCGACCAGGCACTCAAGTTCGTACGGCGGAACATCCGGCTCAGCGGCCGGATCGAAGGGGTGCGGCGGGTGGACCGGTACGAATACCCCCTCGATGCCGTTCGCGAAGCCGTGGTCAACGCGGTCGTACACAGGGACTACTCCATATCCGGTCAGGACATCCGGCTCGCCATCTTCGACGACTGCATCGAGATCACCAGCCCGGGCCTCCTGCCGACCGGGATCTCGGTTGAAGAACTGGGAACCGGGGCTTCCGAGGTGCGAAACCGGGTCATCGCCCGAACACTGAAGGACATGGGCCTGATCGAGGAATGGGGGCGCGGCACGCGGATCATGAAAGAGGCGATGGCCGCTTGGGGCCTTCCCCCTCCCCGATTCGAGGAGAAGGGTCGCGATTTCCAGGTGACCCTCATCGGCCCGGGGCCCGGCGGGGTGGGGGCGATTCCCCCCGACGTGGCGGCCCGCCTCACCCCGCGGCAGCAGGAGATCTTGCACCTGGCCCTGGCGCGCGGCGGGGTCACCGCCGGCGACGTGCAGAGCGCCTTCGGTCTCTCACGGGCCGCCGCCTACCTCCACCTGCGCGGACTCGTCGACAAGGGCCTGCTGCAGCCCGTGGGCACGAGGCGGTGGCGGCGCTACGTCCCCGTCACATGGCCCAGCCGCCGTTCACGCTGACCACCTGCCCGGTGATGTACGAGGCGCCGTCGGAGGCGAGGAACAGGACCGCCTCCGCGACGTCCTCCGGCCGGCCGATGCGGCCGAGGGGGATCCGGCGAACGAGGTCCTCCCGGTCCGCGGGGGTGAGGTCGGCGAGCATCTCCGTCTCGATGGCTCCGGGGGCGACGGCGTTCACCGTGATGCCCGCCGGGGCCAGCTCGCGCGCCAGGCCCCGGGCGTAGCCGGCGAGCGCCGCCTTGGCGGCCGCGTAAGCGGCCTCACCGGCGGCGCCGGTGAGGCCCCAGATCGACGAGATGAGGATGATCCGGCCGGCGCCTGACGCCCGCAAGTAGGGCAGGGCCGCCCGCACGCAGGCCACGGCGCCCCCCAGGTGGACGGCCCACAGCCGGTCCCACTCCGCCGGCGTGGTGTCCAGGATGAGCTTCTCCAGGGCGACCCCGGCGTTGTGAACCAGGACGTCCAGCCGGCCGAAGGTCCGGGCCGCCGCCTCGACGAGCCGCCGGGCCTCGCGGGGGTCGGCCACGTCCGCCTGAGAGGCGAAGGCGGGGGGCACGTCCCCGGTGCGCTGCGCGCCGGCGCCAAGTCGCCGGATCGCCTCGACGGTCGTCTGGGCCCCGGCCACATCGTGGCTATAGTTGACGCACACGGCCGCGCCGGCACGGGCCAGCGAGAGGGCGATCGCCCTGCCGATCCCGCGCGACGCCCCTGTCACCAGCGCCGCCCTGCCGGCGAGCGGCCCCACCATCCGGATCCCCCCGAAGCTCAGGCCGACGCCTGCTGCTGCCCTCCGGCGCGGGACCGCAGCCCCAGGTACTGCCACACCAGCGCGGCGGCGAACAGGCTGAACCCGACGACGTCCCCGACCGGGGTCGGGTAGATGAGCAGGAGCCCTGCCGCCACAAGCATAACACGCTGCAGCCACGAGGCGTGACCGAGGAGCCACCCGCCGGCGCCGGCCACGAGGGCGGTGATGCCCACCACGGACGTCGCCACGCCCAACAGCACCTGCGGCCACGAGCCGATGAGCAGCAGGCTCACGCCCTCCGGCCGCAGGGTGAACATGAAGGGCACGATGAACGCCGGCAGGGCGTACTTCCACGTCTTCCACATCGTCTTGTACGGGTTCCCGCCGGTGATGGCGGACACCGCGAAGCACGAGAGGGCCGTGGGCGGCGAGACCTCGGACAGCAGCGCATAGTAGAAGATGAACATGTGGGCCGCCGGTTCCGGCACCCCGAGCCGGATGAGCGCCGGGGCGGTGATCACCGCCGCCACGATGTACGAGGCCGTGATCGGGAGCGCCAGCCCGAGGATCAGCAGCACGATGGCCGTGTACAGCAGGGTCAGGAACAGGTTCCCCCCGGCCAGGTCGATGATGATGCTGGAGAACTTGAGCCCCAGGCCGGTGAGGTTGACGACGCCGATCAGGATGCCTGCCGTCGCCGTGGTGGCGGCCACGCCCAGGACCGAGAGCGCGCCCTGCTCCAGGGCGGCGAGGAGCTTCTTCGGCGTGAGGGCCGTGTCACGGCGCAGGTAGCTGACCAGCACCGCCACCAGCATGCTCCACAGCACCGCCCACATGGCCGAGAAGCCCAGCGCCAGGAAGATCACGATGACGACGAGGCTGGTGAAGTGGAACCAGTAGGTGCGCACGAGCTGCCCCAGGGGCTTCGTCTCCATGGGGACCTCGCGCGTCCCGAGCTTGACCGTGTCCAGCTCGATCATCAGCAGGATCGACAGGTAGTAGAGGAGCGTGGGCAGGAGCGACCACTTGATCACTTCGAGGTAGGAGACCCGCGTGAGCTCGGCGATCAGGAACGAGGCCGCACCCATCACCGGCGGCGACAGCACGGCCCCGATGCCGCCGGCGGACAGGATCGCCCCGGCCGACTCCCGGTCGTAGCCGGCCTTGCGGAGGATCGGGTAGGTGATGGACCCCAGGGTGACCGTGGTGGCCACCCCGCTGCCGGACGGACCGCCGAGGAGGAACGAGGCGAGCGTGACCGTCCGCCCCGCACCGCTCCGGCGCCGGCCCATGGCGGCGAACGAGAAGTCGACGAAGAAGCTGCCGGCGCCGCTCATGTCGAGGATCGCACCGTACAGGGTGAACAGGATGATGAACGTGGCGGAAACCCCGATCGGTACCCCGAAGATGCCCTCGAGGGTCATGTACTGCAGGCCGACCAGCCGGGTGAGCGGGTACCCGCGATGGGTCCAGGGCGCCGGCAGGTAGGGGCCGGCGAAGGCGTACACCAGCGCCAGGATGGCGAGGATGGGCAGGATGGGCCCCGTCGTCCGCCGGCCGGCCTCCAGGACCAGGACGATCGTCACGATGCCCAGCACCAGGTCCAGGGTGTTGGGCGTCACGGAGCGGTAGACGAACTCGTCGAAGTCCACCACGATGTAGGCCATGGCGGCGACGCCTGCCAGGGCCAGCACCCAGTCCAGGACCGTGAGCCGCCGCAGCCGCTTCGAGGGCGGGTACAGGAGGAACGCGAGGAAGAACAGGAATCCCACGTGCACGGCCCGCAGGAGCTGGGCCGGCACCGTGCCGGCAGCGGAGTACAGGCCCCACAGGCTCATGAGGATCGCCGCGATGCGGATCACCCAGCGCATCGGACCCTCGAACTTGCGCGTGGCGCCCTCGTACTCCTCGATGATCTCCTGGACGCGCGCCTCGTCCAGGACCGCGCCGGTCTCCTGGAGATCCGGATCCGCGGCGGTCACTCCGCGCTTCTGGTCGCGCAATCCGCAGTCCCCCTCCCCAACCAGTACAGCGACAGCCCGAAGGGTACGAGGCGAACCCTGAGCGTGGCCGGCCCCCACGCGCCGGCGACGGCGCTGAGCGGCAGCCGGCACGTCCGGTCCTCGTACGTCCGACGGCCCACCGGCGTAGCCGCCACGGTGAGGCGGCGGTACGGGAACCGGAACCCGTACAGCCGGGTGCGGCCCGGCACGACCTCGGCGCGCGCACCCGGGATGTCGTAGTAGCCGGCGATGCGCTCGTCCGGAGCGACCACCTCGTAGAGCACGAGCCGGCCCCACAGGTCGACCTCGAACGCCTCGGTCACGGGTACATCGAAGAGCGAGTGCTCGTAGCGGAGTGCGAAGCGATAGCCGGGGTACACCGGACGGCGAAGGGGGGCCCCGCGGCCGGGGCTGCCCACCTCCAGCACCGGCACCGGCAGGAGGGCGGCGAGCAGCACGAACAGGAGAAGGAGGGCGCCGGGCCGCACACCGACCCGACGCCCGGTCCGGGGACGCCGGCTCACCGTCCGGCTAGACACCCTTCTCCTTGTAGAACTTCATGGCACCGGGGTGGAACTCGACGGGCGACCCCTTCGTCGCGGTCTGGAGCGTGAGCTTCTTCGCCTCGGGGTGGACTGCCTCGAGTTCCGCCTTGTTGTCGAACATGGCCTTCAGGATGTTGTAGGCCAGATCCTCCGGCATGTCCCGGTGCACGACCAGCAGGTTCGGCACGCCGGCCACGATCACTTCCTGATCGACGCCGGGGTACACGCCGGGCGGCACGGGCACCGGCGTGTAGAGCGGCCCGTACTCCTTGACCAGCGCGTCGATGATGTCGTCCGTCGGCAGGAGCTTGATCTTCACGCCCGGAGTGGAGGCCAGCTCGAGCACGCCGGCCGTGGGAAGCCCGCCCGACCAGAAGAAGGCGTCGATCTTGCCGTCCTTCAGGGCGTCCGCCGACTCGCCCACGCCAAGCCGCTCCCGCTTGATCCCGCTCTGCGGGTCGATGCCGTAGGCCTTCAGGACCCGCTCGGCGATGACCTCGGTGCCGCTGTTGGGCGACCCCGTGGAGACGCGCTTGCCCGCCAGGTCCTTCACCGAGTTGATGCCGCTGTCCGCTTTCACCACGATGTGGGTGTAGTTGGCGTAGAGTACCGCAAGCGCCTGGATGGGCAGGGGCTCCTTGAACTTGCCCTTCCCCTTCACCGCGTCGTAGGCCGAGTCGCCCAGGGTGAACGCCACGTCCGCAGACTTCTGGGCGAGAAGGTTCAGGTTCTCGACGGAGGCCGACGTCACCTCTGCCGTGGCCTCGACGCCCGGCACGTGCTTGGAGAGAACCTGCGCCAGACCGCCGCCGTAAACGTAGTAGACGCCGCTGGTGCCGCCGGTGGCGATCGAGATTCGCTTGACCGCCCCGCTGGACGCCTGCTGGCCGCCCTGCGCCGGCGCCGCCCCGCTCGAGCTCGCCGCCGGGGCGCTACCGCCCGTGCCGCCCTGTCCTCCCGAAGCCGGGGCGGCCGGTTTCTGTCCGCAGGCAGACACGAGGACCGAGAGCGCGAGGACGAATGGTACGACCAACCGTGCGCGTTTCACCCCAGGAACCCCCTCCCGGGCAGTCCCCCACCGCCCGGCGGGCGAACCCGCCGGGGCGGCCGGAGGCGTGCGCCCTTGGTTCTTCTTTCGTGTCCAAATTACACAACCGCGAACGTAAACCTGTTTTGCATCTTTACACGCTTGTCCTGTGCGTTTTGTGCGTTTTGCTCATAAAGATCACGAAGGCCGGCGTCGGGCCCACCGAAAGAGGGATCACGCTTTCGGCCCGATCCACCGGTAGGACCGCTCCGGCCGCCCGACCGTGCCGTACACCGGGCTCACCTCCACCCGGCCGGCGCCGGCCAGGTACCGGAGGTAGCGCTGGGCCGTGCTCCGGCTCACCCCGGCCGCTGCCGCAACGGTCTCGACCCCGACCGCCTCGCCGGCCGCCCGCAGAGCCGCCTCGATCCGCTCGAGGGTGAGCGGGTCGATGCCCTTGGGAAGGGACGACATCCCCTCACGCCGCCCCACCAGCGCGTAGAGCCGGTCGATCGCCGCCTGCTCCACCTCCCCTTCCCGGGGCATCTCGCTCCGGTAGCTGCGGTAGCGCTGCAGCGCCTCGTGGAGCCGCTCCATCCGGAAGGGCTTGAGGAGGTAGTCAACGACGCCCGCGCGCACCGCCTGCTGCACCTCCGCCGCCTCCCGGGCCGCGGAGATCACGATCACGTCCGTGCCCAGGCCGAGGGCCCGGATGCGGCGCAGGACCTCCTGGCCGCTGATGTCGGGAAGGTACAGGTCGAGGATCACGAGATCGGGCTTGAGGGCCTCCACCTGGTCGAGGGCCTCCCGCCCGGAGCGGGCCGTGCCGACCACCTGGAAGCCTTCCACGCGGCCCACGTGGCGGGCGTGGATCTGAGCGACCATGAAGTCATCGTCCACGACGAGCACCCGGATCATCGCGCCGGCCCCCCTCTCCGTCCCCGCAAGGCAGGCGCACCACGAAGCGGGCGCCGCCCCCCTCCGACTCGCAGACCGTCACGTCCCCGCCCACCTGACTCACCCGGCGCCGCACCAGGGCGAGCCCCAGGCCGCGGTGCCCCGGCGACTCGGACCGGGTGCTGAACCCCTCGGCGAAGATAGCCTCCCGCAGCGCCGGCGGCACCCCGGGGCCGCCGTCGGACACTTCGAGGACGGCGTCCGGGCCCGTGTCGTCCAGGCGGACCCGGACCCAGCGCCGCTCCTCGGGGAGGTTCTGGACCGCCTCCACGGCGTTCTCGATCAGGTTGCCGAGGACCGTGACGAGGAGGCTCCGCCCGAAGCGCTCCGGCGCCCGGGTGAGCCGGCTCGCCGGGTCCAGCTCCAGGCGCACGCCCAGCTCGGCCGCCCGGTTGTACTTGCCCAGGATCAGGGCGGCCACCGTGGTGTCCGGCACCGCCCGCGCCAGGTGGTCCAGGAGCCGCTGGTGCTGCTCCTCGGTCCGCATGATGAACTCCAGCGCCTCGTCGGCCGCCCCGAGCTGGATGAGTCCGGCGATCGTGTGCAGGCGGTTGGTGAACTCGTGCGTCTGCGCCCGCAGCGCCTCGCTGTACCTGCGGATGTCCGTGAGCTCCCTGGCGATGCGTCGGATCTCGCTCCGGTCGCGGAAGCTGGCCACCACGCCGGCGATGCGGCCGCCGATGTGGATGGGGACCTGGTTGGCCACCACCTCGGCGTCCCCCAGGAGCATCTCCTGGTCGTACTCCGGCTCCCCGGTCTCGAGCACCCGGAGCATGCGGCAGCCCGGCAGGATCTCGCCGACGTGCCGGCCGACCGGGCTCTCCTCCAGGTCCATCAGGCGCTGCGCCTCCCGGTTGCACACCGTGATGCGCCCCTCCGCGTCGATGGCCAGGATCCCCTCGCGGATGGCGGCCAGCACGGCGTCTCGCTCCTCGACGATCCGGGCGATCTGCGGCGGCTCCAGACCGAAGATCTCCCGCTTGATCCCCCGCGCCAGCCGGGCAGCGCCCAGCGAGCCCAAGATGAGCGCCGCGGCGGCGATGAAGGCCGCCTCGCGGCCGAACCGCAAGGTGAGGAGGCGCACGTCCTGCACCCGGAATCCCACGGAGACGAGCCCGAGGATCTCGCCGTCCCGCCCGTAGATCGGGGCGATGCCGGCCAGCGCGGTCTCGTTCGCTTCCCGGATCCGCGTGTAGTACGCGGCCCCCTCGTACAGGGCCGGGCCGTAGTCGAGACTGGCGGTCGCCTTGCCCACCCACTCCGGAACCGGGTGCGACAGCCGGGTGCCGCTCTGGTCGAGCACCACCACGAAGTCGGCCCCGACGAGGCGACGCACGCGCTCGGCCAGCGGAGCCACCACCGGGATGGGGTCGCGGGTGTATAGGCTATCGGCGATGCCCGGCATGGCGGCCACGGTGCGGGCGATGTCGAGCGCCCGCGTTCCGATCTGCCGCTCCAGGGCCTCGGCCGCCCGGTACCAGAGCGTGCTCACCGTGAGCACGAGGAGCCCCAGGAGGAGGGCCAGCACGAGGAAGGTGACCTTCCGCTCCAGGCCCATCCGCCCGAGGCCGGTGGCGGCCCTCGGGAGGGCGGCCCCGCCGGCCGTCACTGCAGGATCCCCGCTTCCCGGAAGAACCGCGCGGCGCCCGGGTGGAGCGGGACCACCCCGGTGATGCCGCGCAGGGCAGCCGTGAGCTGGAGCCGGCCGGCCGGGTGCGCCCGGGCCAGTTCGTCCGACTCGGCGTACAGGGTCCGGACCACGTCGTAGGTCAGGTCGTCCGGCAGGTCGGCCCGGCAGATGAGGATGTTCGACACGGCGACGGTGCGGACGGGCTCCGACTGACCGGGGTAGGTGCCCGCCGGGATCGTGTAGGGCGCGTACCACGGGTGCCGGGCGATGAGCGCCCGGACCCGGTCCTCCTCCAGCCCGATCAGCCGCGCGACGCCGGAGGACAGCGCGTCCACCACCGCGGGGGTGGGCACGCCCCCGGCGATGACCGCCGCGTCTGCCTTCCCCCGGGCCAGGGCCTCGACGCTCTCCCCGTAGCCCAGGTAGAGCGCCTCGGTGTTGCCGCCTTCGCCGTAACGCAGCCCGTAGACCTCGAGCAACTCCCGGGCATTGATCTCGGTGGCGCTGTCCCGGGGGCCGGGCGCCAGGGGGCGGCCAGCCATGTCGGCGACCCGGGTCACCCCACTCCCTTCCCTGGCGAGGACGTGGATCACGTTCGGGTAGAGGTAGGTGAGCCCCCGCACGGCCGTCTGCCGCGGGCGGCCGCTCAGCGGTCCCGCGGCGTTCACCGCGTAGTAGACGATGCCGCTCTGGCCGAAGGCGATCTCCGCTTCGCCCCGCGCCAGCAGGTCGACGTTCTCGGGGGTTCCCGCGGTGGCCAGCGCCACGAACCTCCGGCCGAGCCGCTGTTCCAGCACCCGGGCCATCGCCTGGCCGAGCGGGTAGTACACGCCGGCGGGGGTGGCGGTGGCGATGCGGACCGCGGGCGGAAGCGAGGCCGGCGGGGAGGCCGGCTGAGCGGGGCGGCGGGCGTACAGGCCGCCCAGCACGACGAGCGCCCCTGCCGCCACGGCCGCGACGGGCTGCCAGCGCACGGGTCCGGACCCCCTCTCGCGCGGCTGGACTCCCGTCGCTTGGTTCCGCGCGCGAACCGCACACTCCTGCTCCCGGCCGCCGCGGGGGTGCCCGGCGCCGCCCCCGTCGCCGGGCGAGTCCCGGGTCATACGAATTGTTGATAGGCGAGCGACGGGTCTGCCGGTGCCGCATCGCAGAACGGCGTTCCGCTCCGTGTTTCGGGCGGTCGCTGCGGCGTCCGCCGCTGCGCTCCGGCCGGCGCACCTATGCCCTGCTCGCAAAGTTGTGTTATAGTCTTTCCGTGTCGGGGAAGGGGCACGAGCGGGACCCCTGGGTCGGGGGCCTCGACCTGATCGAGCGGGAGGTAAGCCAAGACCCATGTCGGAGCACAGCGCAGACCTCTACGACATCACGTTCATCGGCGGCGGGCCGACGGGCCTGTTCGGCATCTTCTACGCCGGGATGCGGCACGCGCGCACGAAGGTGATCGAGAGCCTGCCGGAACTGGGCGGCCAGCTCACGGCTCTGTACCCCGAAAAGTACATCTATGACGTGGGCGGCTTCCCGGAGGTGCTGGCCAGGGACCTGGTCGAGAACCTGAAGAAGCAGGCGTTCACGGCCAACCCCGACTGCACGGTGTGCCTGGGCGAGCGCGTGATCGGCCTCACCAGGGAGGCGGACGGGACCTTCACCCTCACCACCGACAAGGGCACGCACCGGAGCCGGGCCGTCATCATCACCGCCGGCATCGGCGGGTTCGAGCCCAACCGCCTGCCGAACGAGGACGCGCAGCGCTTCGAGGGCAAGGGCGTCTGGTACAACATCCCCGAGCTGGCCTGGTTCCAGGGCAAGCAGGTCCTGGTCATCGGCGGCGGCGACTCCGCCGTGGACTACGCCCTCATGCTCGAGCCCATCGCCCGGCACGTCACCCTGATCCACCGCCGGGACGGCTTCCGGGCCCACGACGCCAGCGTGAAGAAGCTGGCCGAGTCCTCCGTCGAGGTCAAGCTGTTCTACGAGCTCAAGTCCCTCTCCGGCGACGGCTGGGTGCGGGAGGCCACGATCTTCGACAACCGCACCAAGGAGGAGACCACCATCCCGGTCGACGCCGTGGTGATCGGCACGGGCTTCAAGGCCTCCCTCGGGGCGATCAAGGACTGGGGCCTCGAGATGAAGGGCAACCAGATCGTGGTCAACTCCAAGGGAGAGACGAACATCCCGGGCGTGTACGCCGCCGGTGACATCGCGTGGTACCCCGGCAAGATCCGGTTGATCGCCACCGGCTTCGGGGAGGTCGCCACGGCCGTGAACAACGCCAAGGCGTTCATCGACCCCGGGTCGGCGGTGTTCCCCGGCCACTCCTCGGAGAAGAGCGAGGAGAAGAAGGAACTGAGCGAGAAGAAGTAGTGCCCGGCGGGCGATCCGCGCGCCGGCCGCCCCCGTGGCGGCCGGCGCGCGGCGCGTCAGGCGGGCGAGACCTCGCCCGGTGACGGCGCAATCCGCCCGTTCTCCCCGGCCGCCACCTCCAGCCCCCCCGGCCGCAGGCCAGGCCGGGGCCGCAGCGTGCGCAGCGCCAGCCGCCGCGCCCACGGCCGGGCGTATCGGGCGAGCACCGGGATGAGGCCCCCGGTCTCGACCGCGTGGTGGGCCTCGATGAGCCGCTTGATCACGACCGCCGGCAGGCCGGTGAAGCGCCCGGCGCCCACGTAACCCACCGCCTCCCGGCCGCCGAGGGTGGCGAAGGCCCCAAGCAGGCGGGGCTGGAACGGCACCTCGTCCCGGCCTGCCAGGCGCCGGAGCAGGTTGCGGGCAGCGTGGCGCCCCATCTGGACGGCCAGCTGGGCGGAGGGGGGCAACTCCTGCCCCGTGGCCGGGTCGGTGAACGATGCAGCGTCGCCCGCCACGTAGATCTCGGGGAACCCCTCGGCGCGCAGGAGCGGGTCGACCTTCACGCGACCCCGGGGGGTGACGGGCAGGCCCGATCGGGCCAGCACGGGGCTTCCGCGTACCCCGCCCGCCCAGACGAGGAGGTCGTACGGGAGGGCGGGGCCTTGCTCCACGTGCACGTGCGCCGGGTCGACGGAGACGATCTTCGTCCCGGTCCGGACGCGTACGCCCTTCTCCTCCAGCACCCGCTGCGCCTCCCGGGCGAGGATCGGGTCGAAGCCGGGCATGAGGGCCGGGGCGGCCTCGACGACGGTGATCTGCAGCCGGTCCGGGTACCGCTCGGCCAGCTCGCCGGCCACCTCCACCCCGGTGAGGCCACCCCCGGCGATCACCACCCGCCGGGGCCCGCCGCCCTCCACCAGCCCGGCGACGCGGGCCGCCAGCTGCCGGGCGGCCGCCGGGTTCCCGACCTCGAGACCGTGCTCCCGGGCGCCCGGGATGCGGAAGAACTCCGCTTCACCCCCCACGGCCAGGATGAGGTAGTCGTACGGGAGAGACTCCCCGCCCGCGAGAACGAGCCGGCGTGGGCCGGGCTCCACCCGGTCGACGCTCCCGACGACCAGCCGCCCCCGCGCGGCGACGAAGCGCCGCAGGGACACGCGGACGCCCTCCTCCTCGACCCCGCCGGCCACCAGCGCCGGGAACTCCGTGACGAAGTAATGGTAGGGCGTGGCGCTGACCAGGAGGAGCTCGAGGCGCGGACCCCGGTCCGCCAGCTCGCCGAAGGCGCTCAGGCCGGCGTAGCCGCCGCCGGCCACCACGACGCGCGTCCGCCCCGCTTCGGGCACCGCCTCACCCCCCGGGCCGGCTCCGCCTCCAGCCCGGGGATTAGTGTGCCCACGCCGGGGGCGTCACGGCGCGGCCGGGGCCACGGGTCCCACCTGCTCCGTCAGGACCGCGAGGTCGACGGCGAGGAGGTTGCCCACGACGTCGCCGGGGTCGAGCACCAGCGCCACCGCCGCCTCGCGGGCCGCTCCCTCCAGGTCGCCCGTCAGGATCTGGACCTGGGCGAGCGACAGCCGGACGGCCGCCGCGAAGGACGCGGAGTAGAAGTCGGGGTAGCGGTCCACGCTCGCCAGGGCGTCACGGTACGCCCGGGCGGCCAGGGGAGGCTGGCCCAGGGCCCGGAAGAGGTTGCCGAACTGAATCAGGACTTCGCCCCGCAGTTCCTCCGGCACGACCCGGTAGGCCTGATCCAGCTCGACGGCCGCCGCCTCGCGCTGCCCGCCGAAGGCCAGGGCCTGGGCCTTCTGCACGTGGGCTCGGTAACTCCAGGGGTCGATGGCCAGCATGGTGTCGGCCACCTGCCCGAGGGTCGCCACGTCGCCCCGGCGGGCCGCTTCCCGGGCCCGCTCCACCAGCGGATCGGCCAGACCGACCCCCCAGCGCCCCTCCTCGTAGCGGAGCGTCACCCACCACTCCCGGCCCTCGAGCGGCGGCGCGCCCTCGAGCTCCCAGCGCACCCCCCGCACCGGGAAACGCACCCAGCCGGGGTCTTCCTCCCGGGGCTCGCCCACCTCGCGGTAACCGTAGGCCACGTACGATTCGAAGAACGCCTTCAGGTCCTCGAGGCGGTATGCCTTCCTGGCCCGGGCGCTCAGCAGCTCGTACACGCGCGCCCAGTCGAGCGAACGGCGTGCCTGCAGGTAGGCCTCCAGCGCCGCGCGGGCGCCCTGGAGCGAGGGGTCCCCGAGAGCCGCCGCGGGGGTCGGGTCCCGTCGCCCCTGGCAGCCTCCGGCGAACAGGGCCAGCGCCAGCGCGAGGACGGCCCACCGCGCCACACTCCCGGAGCGGGCTGACGGCCGCCGCACAGGGGCTCCCCCCTCTTCTCCCGGTTGGAATCATCTTACGTCCCACGTTCCGGCCCCGTCCAGACGGGAAGCGGCGGTTCAGCCCATCCCGCCCTCCGGGGCGCCGAGCGCGGCGAGGAGGGCCTGAAAGTCCGGCGGCGGCGGAACTTCCAGGGACAGCAGCGTCCGGTTGCGCGGGTGGACGAAGCGCACCCTCCACGCGTGCAGGGCCGGCCGGGCCAGCCGGTCCGTGGGGCCGCCGTACAGCGCGTCGCCCAGCAGGGGGTGCCCGGCCCAGGCCAGGTGTACCCGGATCTGGTGGGTCCGGCCCGTCTCGAGCGTCACCTCGCACAGGGTGGCGGCGGGCCAGCGGCTCACCGCGCGGACGCGGGTCACGGCCGGCTGGCCGGCAGGGTCGACCCTTCGGCGCACGGGGTGGTCCGGGTCGCGCCCGATGGGCTGGTCGATCGTGAGCGCATCGGCCTCGATCCGGCCCGAGGCCACGGCCAGGTAGACCCGCTCCAGCCGCCCGGCCAGCGCGGCGTGCGCCCAGGCGTTCTTGGCGAACACCACGAGCCCGGAAGTACCCCGGTCGAGCCGGTTCACGGGATGCACCGGCGCGGGTTCGCCCCGCGAGGCCAGGTAGTGCACGGCCGCATTCGCCAGCGTGCCGCCGCACACCCCCCGGGTGGGGTGGACCACCTGGCCGGGCGGCTTGTTCACGACCAGGAGGTCGGCGTCCTCGTGGACCACCTCCAGCGGCAGCGGCTCCGGCGCCACCCCGGGCGAGGCTTCCTCTTCCACGAGGACGACGACCTCCGCGCCCGCCGGGACGGGGTCCACCACCCGCCGGGGCTCGCCGTCCACCAGGACCCGGCCGTGGTGGCGGACCCGCCGCAGGAGCGTGGAGGTGACCCGGAAGCGGCGGCGGAGCAGCGTGTCGAGCCGGAGGCCGGCGGCCTCCGGCTCGACGGTGAAGCGGAAGAGCTCGCGCAGCCCGCTCACGCCCCCCGGGAATCCGGCCTGCCGCCCGGCGCCGCCGTTCCGGCCGCAGCCTCCACGGCGTCCAGGAGCGCGCGGGCGGCGGCGCGGACGTCGGGGGCGGCCACCACGGCGGAGATGACGGCCACCCCCGCCGCGCCGGCGCGCACCACTTCCGCGGCGTTCCCCGCGTGAATGCCGCCGATCGCCACCACGGGGATCCGCACCCGCCGGGCGATGCGGGCCAGGCCTACCACGCCGATCGGCTCGCCCGCGTCCGCCTTGGAGCCCGTGGGGAACACGGCGCCGACGCCGAGGTAGTCGGCGCCGCCCGCCTCTGCCGCCAGGGCCTGCGCCTCGTCCTCCACCGAGATGCCGATGAGGAAGTCCGGCCCGGCGACCCGCCGCGCCTCGGCCAGCGGCAGGTCGTCCTGGCCCAGGTGGACGCCATCGGCCCCGACGGCCAGGGCCACGTCCAGCCGGTCGTTCACGAAGAAGAGCACCCCGGCCTCCCGGGTCAGCTCGCGCAGGCGGCGACCCACCTCGACCAGCCGCCGGCCACCCCAGTCCTTCCCGCGCAGCTGGATCGCCGTCGCCCCCCCGGCGATGGCCTCCGCCACCACCTGGTCGGTGGGGCGCCCCCGCGAAAGGCCCTCGTCCGTCAGCACGTAGAGCCGCAGCCGCCGGGCCAGGGCCTCGCGGCGCCCGCCGCCGGTCATGCGGCTCCCCCCTCGACCCAGTCGATCCGCACGCCTGCCGCCAACTCGGCCGGGGTCAGGCCGTACAGCGCATCGAAGAGGCTGACCTGGAAGGAGCCCGGGCCCGCCGCCCGGGCGGCGGCCACCTCCGCCGCGTACCCGTAGTAGGCGAGGGCGCAGGCAGCGGCCACCAGCGGGTCGCTGCCCACGGCGACGAACGCCGCGACCACGGCGGTGGCCATGCAGCCCGTCCCCGTCACCGCCGTGAGGAGCCGGTGCCCGTTCCGCACGGCGGCGACCCGGCGGCCGTCGCTCACGTGGTCGACCTCCCCGGTCACCGCCGCCACCACCCCGAGCCGCTGCGCCGCCGCCCGGGCCAGTGCGGCGCCGCCCGCCGCGGCCCCGGCCGAGTCGACCCCCTGCACCCGCCCTCCAACGCCGCTCAGCACGCCGATCTCCCCCGCGTTGCCCCGCAGCACGGCGACCCGCAGCTCGCGGAGGAGCCGCTCGGCCGTCCGGGTGCGCAGCTCGGTCGCGCCGGCGCCCACCGGGTCGAGCACCACCGGCACCCCGGCGTCGTTCGCCGCCCGTCCGGCGCGGAGCATGGAGTCGACCCAGCGCTCGTCGAGCGTGCCGATGTTGAGCACCACCGCCCGGGCTGCCCGGGCCATCTCCGCCACCTCTTCGGCGGCGTGCGCCATGACCGGCGCGGCGCCCACCGCCAGGGTCGCGTTGGCGGTGACGTTCATGACCACGAGGTTGGTGAGGTGGTGGATGAGCGGCCGCTCCCGGCGCACCCGCACCAGGAGGTCGGCTGCGGTCTCGCCCCAGTTCATGCCGCTGTGCCCCCCGATCAGGCGTCCGCCAGGTGGGCGAAGAAGTGGTTGGTGGGCCCGTGCCCCCCGCCGATGCCGGGCGCGTGCGCGATGGCCCAGGAGATGACCTTCTTGGCCCGCTGGAGCGCCGCCGGCACGTCGAGGCCGCGCGCCAGCCCGGCGGCGATGGTCGCCGAGAACGTGCAGCCCGTCCCGTGCGTGTGCCGGGTGTCGATCCGTTCGCCGTCCAGCTCGAAGAAGCCCTGGCCGTCGTAGACCAGGTCGACCGCCCTGCCCTCTGCCAGGTGCCCTCCCTTGACGACCACCCAGCGGGGCCCCAGCGCGTGGATGCGGCGGGCGGCCTCCTCCATGTCCGCCCGGCTGCGGACCGGCCGGCCGGCGAGCGCCGCCGCCTCCGGCAGGTTGGGGGTGACGACCAGCGCCAGGGGCAGGATCTCGTCGACCACCGCCTGCCGGGCCTCCGGCTCCAGCAGGGGCTCGCCCCCCTTGGCGACCATCACCGGGTCCACGACGAGCCGCTCCACCCGCCAGCGCCTGAGCGCCCGCGCGGCGGCCCGCACGATGCCGGCGCTTCCCAGCATGCCCGTCTTCGCCGCGTCCGTGCCGATGTCGCTCAGCACGGAGTCGATCTGCTTCTCCACCATCTCCGGCGAGACCAGCTCCACGGCCTGCACCCCGAGGGTGTTCTGGGCCGTCACCCCCGTGATCGCGGCCGTGCCGTACACGCCCAGCGCGGCGAAGGTCTTCAGGTCGGCCTCGATCCCGGCCCCGCCGCCGCTGTCCGAACCGGCGATGGTGAGCGCCCGTGCCATGCCCATCTTCTGCAGCCTCCTGTGGTGCGGCGCCGGCATTCCGGGCCGCCGGCCGGCCCTGCGAAGGGAAGGCCGGCCGCCACGCGTGCCGGAGCGGCCCCGGCCCTTCAAAACGGGAGACCCCGGGCGATCCGCCACTCGACCAGCAGCACCCCCGCCGCCAGCGCGCCCAGGCTGAGCACCGCCAGGGCCACCCCGGTCACCGGCACGTGAAGCCACAGGGGTAGCGGCTGGTGATCGATGAGCCAGATCAGCAGGGGGATGTCGGCCAGCGCCGCCGCGGTGGCCGCCGCCGCCCCCCACAGAAACCGATCCGCCGGCGCCTTGCCGCCCTCACCCTCCACGAGCCCACATCCTTTCCCGCGCATGCGTGCCCGGTAGCTTCCGGGGACCTTTGACGAGGAGAGTTCGGCGCCTGCGGCCCGGGTTCCTCTGGGTCGCCCTCAGCGCACGAGCGAGAGCACCTCGTCCTGCACCGCCCCGGCGGTGAACGATGCGGCGCCCCGGGCCCGGGGACCGGCCGCCGGCCCCTCCCCGTCCAGGATGGCGGACAGGAGCCGGCGCTTCTGCTCGACCAGCCCGGCAATCCGCTCCTCGATGGTGTCCCGGGCCAGGAGCCCCGTCACGAACACCGTCCGGTGCTGGCCGATGCGGTGCACCCGGTCCTCCGCCTGCTCGGCCGCGGCGGGGTTCCACCAGTGGTCGAGGTGGTAGACGTGGTTCGCCCGTGTGAGGGTGAGCCCCACCCCGCCGGCCTTCAGCGACATGAGGAGGACCCGGGGCCAGTGGTCCTCCTCGAAGCGCCGCAGCAGTTCGTCCCGCTGCCACTGCGACAGCTCGCCGCTGAAGAGCGCCGCCCCGAAGGGCTCGAAGCGGGGCAGGAGGGGCAACAGGGACTTCTCGGGGAACTGGGAGAACACGAGCACCTTCTCGCCCCGCGCCAGGATGTCGGGTAGGTCGCGCAGGATGTAGTCCACCTTGCTGCTCGCCCCCGTGGCGGGGTCGAGGTTGCAGATCTCCTTGAGCCGGGTGAGCAGGCCGAGCACGGCTCCGCCCCCGCCCCCGGCCGGCCCCGGCAGTTCGCCCCGGGCGGCGGCGAGGGCAGCCTCGTAGGCGGCCCGCTGGGCCGGGTGCAGGTCGACCCACACGTCCCGCCGCAGCTTGGGCGGCAGGTATGCCAGCACCTCGGCCTTGCGCCGGCGGAGCATGAAGGGCGCCAGCGCCTCCCGGGCCTCGGCGGGGCTCGGCGCGGTCCGCCAGGACGGCCCGGGCACCGCCCCGGCGAGCAGGAAGGAGAACACGGCCAGCAGCTCCTCCAGCCGGTTCTCCAGGGGGGTGCCGGAGAGGCCCCAGCGGATCGGGCTCCGCAGCCCGGCCACGGCCCGGGCGAGCTGGGTGGCCGGGTTCTTGATGCGCTGGATCTCGTCGAGGATCACGAGGTCGAACGCCCGGGCGTCGGGCAGGGCGGAATCCACCCGCCACGTCTCGTACCCGCAGAGGAAGATCTGGTTCTTTGGCCACTGCCAGTACCAGATCCGGCGGGAGGGCGGGCCGTACACGGGACAGCAGATCAGTTCGGGCGCCCAGCGGCGCACCTTGCGCCACCAGTCCCAGAGGAGCGTCTTGGGGCACAGGACCAGGGCGCGGCGCACCTTGCCCACGGCGAACAGGCGCCTTGCGGCGCAGATCGCCTGGATCGACTTGCCCAGGCCCATCTCGTCGCACAGGAGCGCCGCCGGCCGCTCGACCAGGAAGCGCACGCCCTCCTCCTGGAACGGGTACAGCGGTGGCGGCGGCGGTGGCGGGGCGAGGTAGGCCACCGTCTCCATCGGCGTTCACTCCCCGGGGCTCGGCGGAACCTGCGAGTTATGTTCCGCCCGCACGCGGGAGCCCATGCGGCGAAAAGAAAGGCAACGCCGGCGGCCACGTCCTGTTTCCGGCGGCCGTTGCCGGCGTGTTCGCGCGCGGCAGGAAGGGCCCGCCGCACCGCGGAAATCGGTTTTGAGGAGGCATGAAGACGTGAAGCCGCTTGCGCGTGTCGCCGCCGAGATCCCCCCGCAGGGGGTCCGGGTCATCTTCGAGCTGGCCTGGAAGATCCCGGACGCCATTCACCTGGAGGTCGGGGAGCCGAACTTCCCGACCCCGGCCCACATCGTCGAGGCGGCCGCACTGGCCGTCCGGGACGACCGCTGGCACCACTACACGCCGAACGCGGGGATCTGGTCCCTGCGCGAGGCCATCGCCGAGAAGATGCGTAGCCGCAACGGCCTGGAGGTCACACCCGAGCAGGTCGTCGTCCACGCGGGCGCCGTGGAGGGCATCGCCAGTATCCTTCTGGCGCTCGCCGAGGCCGGCGACGAGGTGCTGATCCCGGGCCTCGCCTGGCCGAACTACGAGATGTTCCTGCGCCTGCAGGGTGCCACGCCGGTCCCGTACCCGCTGCGCGAGGAGAACGGCTTCCTCCCCGACCCGGACGAGATCGCCCGTCGGATCACCCCGCGGACGAAGGCCCTCTTCATCAACACGCCGGGCAACCCCACCGGCGCCGTCTTCCCGGCCGAACTCCTGCGGACGCTCGTCGACCTCTGCCGGCGCTACGACCTGTACCTCGTCTCGGACGAGGTGTACGAGGACATCGTCTTCGACGCCCCGCACGTCAGCGCCGCCCGGTTCGACACGGACGGCCGGGTCATCACCCTGTCGGGGTTCTCGAAGGGGTACGCGATGACGGGCTGGCGGATCGGGTACACCGTGTCGCCGCCCCGCATCGCCGAGGTGATCACGAAGATCCAGGAACCCCTCATCTCCTGCACGAACGCGGTCGCCCAGAAGGCGGCCGAAGCCGCCCTGCGGGGCCCGCAGGACGTGGTCGAGGCGATGCGTCAGGCCTACCGGCGCCGGCGAGACATGGCCCTGGACATCCTGCGCCGGGAGGGGCTCTACCGCTACACGCCGCAGGGCGCGTTCTACCTCCTCGTCGACGTCCGCGGCGCCGGCGAGGACTCTTACGCCGTGGCCAAGGCCCTGCTCCGGGAGGAGAAGGTCGCGGTCGCGCCCGGCGAGGCCTTCGGCGCCCAGGGGCGCGGCCTGGTCCGGGTCTCTCTCGCCTCCAGCGAGGAGGCCATCCGCGAGGGGCTCACCCGGCTCGCCCGCTTCGTGCGCCGGCCGCTCCACGCCCCCGCCGCTGGCGACGACTGACGGCCGCCGACTACAGCCGGGCTCAGTAGATGAACTCCCGGATGTCGTAGAGCGACACGCGCGGACCGGGGTCGGAGCGGAGGGCGGCGCGCAGGGTCTCTAGCTGGGCGCCGACCTCCTCCTCCGTCAGGGCCCGCACGCCCTCGGCCCGGGCGCGCGCCGCGTACTCGAGGGCCGGGTGCTCCACGAACGGCGAGAGGTAGATGATGTCCCCCGGCCCCAGCCCCATCGCCCGGACGACGCGGACGGTCTCCGCCACGTGCCGGGCGGCGTACCGGTCCCCGCCGGCCCCGGCCATGACGATCACCCCGACCGCCAGCCCCGCCGCCTTCATCTCCCGCACGAGCTCCACGGCGTCGGCCGGTGTTCCCGGCTTGTTGAGGAAGGCCAGCAGGTCGGCGCTGCCCGTCTCCAGCCCGACGTAGACCCGCCGCAGGCCCCGTCGCGCCATCTCCTCGAACTCCCGGCGCCCCTTCGTGATGCTGCCGGTGAAGACGTCCAGGAAGGAGTAGAAGCCCTCGAAGTGGACCGGGTGCTCCCGGCGCCAGGCGGCAAGGGCTCCGCCGGCCAGCCCCGCCGGGGGCACGGGGAACACCCGGGCCGCCGCCTCCATGTGGGACAGCAAGAGCGGTTGCGGGGTGACCAGCGCGTTGGCGTCGGCGAGGAAGACCGTGCGGCGCAGGCCGAGGGACGGCCCCAGGAACGCCCGCACCGCGTCCAGGTGGGCGGCGAACTGGGCGGCCGTCCGCACCCGGAACGGCCGGTCCCGGTAGAAGTTGCAGAAGGTGCACCGGTTCCACGAGCAGCCTTCCGTCGCCTGCAGCACCACGGCCAGGTACTGGTCCGGCGGCAGGATGGTCACCGGCCGGTACACCTGGCGGAAGCGTTCGGCGGTGGCCTGATGGTCGGCCCAGGAGTACGCGGCGGCGCGTTCGAGCCAGGCCGCGGCAACGGCGGTCAGGTCCGTCTCCGGACGGGTCTCGCCGGCCCGCACCAGCCGGGCCTCCCCCGCTCCGACCGCGCGCCGCGCGGCGGCGGCGGCTTCCCGCACGCGGGCGAGAAGGGCCTGCTTTCCCTCTTCGTCCAGGTCGGCCCGCACGTGCTGCAACCCGGCCGGCCCCCGTTCCCAGCCCTTCTCGAGCACCTGGCCGGAAAGCCCCCACTTGTAGGTGCGCCGGCCTTCGAAGGTGTAGAAGACCCGGCCGGTGGCGTCGAACGCGCTGACGTGCCGCCCTCCGATGCTCACCGAGAGGGAGTGCGGATAGATCGCCACCGTCACTTCGGCGGCCGACACGCCAGACC
The DNA here is from genome assembly GCF_025999835.1 of Caldinitratiruptor microaerophilus. Lineage (NCBI taxonomy): Bacteria > Bacillati > Bacillota > Clostridia > Eubacteriales > Symbiobacteriaceae > Caldinitratiruptor > Caldinitratiruptor microaerophilus. The sequence goes on from NZ_AP025628.1 coordinate 2,100,487, forward strand.
CGACGGGGATCGTCACGGCGAACCCACCTCGTCGCCCGGTCTCCGGGCCGCGTCCCGTCGCGGGCGACCCGACCCCTCCCGCGCGACGTCGGGGCGCTGCGCCAGGGCGGAGCCGGGCATGGCCAGGAAGCCGGCGAACAGGACGACGGTGCCGGCGGCCAGGGTGACCCAGAAGGCGCCGGAGCCCTGGAGGACCCGGGCCATCGTCCCGGCCGCGGCGTTGATCAGCGTGCCTCCGGCGATGAGGGCGTTGCCGAGGAGCAGCCGCCCCGGCGAGCGGCGCCGGAGGACCCGCCACGCGCTCCACAGGGCGACCCCGAATACCCCGACGGTGCCGTACGTGTTCATGAGGATGAGCACGGCGAGCCCCGGCCCGAGATCGAGCACGTGCACGCCCGCCCCCGCCCCGGTGGCCGCGACCTGGCGAAGGGCCTGCAGGTCCGCAGGCGCCCGGAAGATGACGTACGCGCCCACCGCGCCCAGGGCGACGAGGGCCCAGAGGAGTCCCCCGGCCACGCGGCGGGGCAGCGCCATGTAGAGGCTCCCCTGGCCGAGCAGTGCCGCCATCAGCAGGGCGCCGGTGAGGTAGTACACCCGGAACCACGCCAGGCTGAGCCAGACGGTGCTGAGGATGAAGGCCACGGCCCCCACCCCCGAGAGGAAGAGCGACAGCGCCCACACGGCCTGCTGCGGCCGCCGCCTGTGGACGTACTGCCGCAGCACCAGCGCAGCGAAGGCGAAGCTGACGGCCGCGACCACGGCCGGGTACAGGTACTGCACCGCAATCCCTCCCGCGAGCTTCTTCGGCGCGCGGACGCCCCGCACCTTCGCGCCCGCCGGCTGCCCGGGCAGGAAACCCGGAGCGCCGGCCGTCCTACGCCTCGGGGCCCGCCGGGCTGCGGCGGGCCAGCAGCTCGGCGGCCTCGATGTACGCGGCCGACTCGCCGACGTGCCACGGGTACTCCAGCCCGGCGAACCGCTCCTCCACCTCCGCCAGCGCGGCCGCCGCGCGCGGCCTGTCGCCGGCCCGTGCGGCCGCCACCGCCGCCAGCACCCAGGGGAACGCGTCTTCCTCCAGCCGGTGCCACGCGGGGTGCGCGGCGGCGAACGCGTGGTACCCCGCAGGGTCGTCGGTGAGGCCATGGACGAGCGGGAAGAACTGGACCACCCCGTCCGGGTAGAAGCGGCCCTCGCTGCGCCAGCGGGTCCCGTAGGGCCCGAGGCCCCAGTCGAGGCGGCCGTCACCTCGGGCGAAGCGCCCGAGGGCCGACTCCACGCGCGCCGCCCGCTCCCGGGCCGCGGCGGCCTCCTCCCGCTCCCCGGCGGCCTCCAGGACCCGGGCCCAGTCGAACCACCCCCGCCAGACCTCGACGTTGTCCATCAGGAACTTGACCGGGTAGTCGGCGCGCGCCCAGGTGAGCCCGTCCCGGTCGGTGAGGGACTCGATGGCGCCGGCCACGCGGCGCAGGTCGTCCAGGTGGGCCCGCACCCACCGCACGTCGCCGCCTGCGTCCAGGTAGGCAGCCACCAGGGAGAGGAAGGTCGCCGCGTAGGCGTCGGACGAGTCGCGGGTACCCCGGGAGACCTCCATGCCGTGGCGGACGGTGAAGTCGTCGATGGTCCCGTCCGGGTTCAGGTGCCGGACGTACCAGTTCATGTAGCGGCGAACGGCCGCACGGCCCGACCGGTCCGCCAGCAGGGCCCGGGCGGCCCGATTGGCGAAATACGGATTGATGTCGAGCCGGGCCGGGGTCAGGGCGATCGCGCCGGTGGGCCGCTGGGACGCCAGGATGTACTGCCGGTGGCGCGCGATCCGGTCCGCCGGCCGGTCCCGGCGGGCTCCACCCCCACCCGACCAGCCCACCACACACGCCACCCCCACCAGGGCCAGGAGCGCGAGGCCACGGCTTCGGAACCCACGGTTGAGTCTTCCCGCCCGCCCCATCCCCATCCCCTCTCTCCACCGTGTTCCGCCGTTCCGGCAGGGCCCCTGGACATTCACTCAGGGTCCTGGAATAATGGTAACGCAAAGGATATGTGCCGCGTTTTTCATTTGCTTTACAAAACGGTTGGTGAACGATTGCAGGCACCACGAATTCGGCCGGCCGCGTGCTCGCGGGGTACGCCGAGAGGACCGGCCCGGAGGGAAAGGAGGGAACCCGGTGGACGGACACGCACACGGCCACGGCCCGGGGCACGGACATGCCCACGGGCACGGGCGCCTGGACGCCCACGGCCACACCCGGTTCCACGCGCCGATCATGGAGCGACCCACCACGCTGTGGGGCAAGATCAAGCAGTTCTTCTGGGGCTTCCTGTTCTTCGAGTGGTACCACGAACTCCAGCACGAGCGGGCCAAGTACAACGACGTGATGAACCTCATCCTCTTCGGCGAAATGCTGGGCATCCCGCTCATGAACTCGTCGATCGGGCTGCGGCTGCTCCCGTACGCCCTGCCCGACCTGCCGGCCTGGAAGCACCGCCAGCTCGAGGAGCACGTCGTCGAGGAGCACGCGCCGCACATCCACTGAACGGGGGACCCGCCGCCCTAGGCAGGGAGGGCTGCGCCGTTGGAACAGACCTTGACCCGCGTGGTCGTCTTCCTGGCGTTCGCGCTGCTCGGGTGGTGGTTCGTGGGCAACTGGCTCAACCGCCGGCGGGCGAACGCCCTGGCCCGGGTGATCTACCACGCCGTCCCGGTCCTCGGGCAGCGAGCCACGATCCGCCCGGTGGGCTCGGGCAGCGCCGGGTTCCACATCGAGATCCAGGACCCGGTCCCGGGGGTGCGCTGGGCCGCCCTCCTGTGCCTGCTGGAGGCGCGCGACTTCCCCCTGGCGTGGATCTATACCCGGCTGCGCGGCCGGCGTGACACGGTCATCCTGCGCGTGGACTTCGCCACCCCCCCGAAGGAAGAAGCCCGCCCCGACCCCCGCACGGCGGGGGCGCAGGCGGGCCTGCGGCGGGTCATCGCCTTCCGGGTGCAGCCGGAGAGCCCCCACCTGCAGCTGAGCTTCGGCGTCGGCGGCGGCGAGGAGGACGAGATCCGGCGGGCCTTCGAGTTCGCCGCCCGCCTGGCGCGGGGCGAGGTCGCCCCGTCGGGCTGACCGTGCCCCCGGAGGCCCGCACCGCGAGAAGGCCGCCCCGGCGAGGGGCGGCCTTCGCCGCGGCGGCGCGGGCTAGAACGGAAGCCCCAAGCGGTAGAAGATGCTCTTCGGCAGCGCCACCCGGAAGCCCCGCTCGAAGACGAAGTACAGGACCACGGCGAAGACGATGCCGTGAAGGAGCGTCCAGTACCAGCGGAAGCGCCCGTACCACCAGCCGAAGAGCCACGAGTAGGCGGCGGCCACGACGTAGAAGCCGAGGCGCCCCGCGCCGGCGGTGGCCAGAAGGATTGGCAGGCCGACCTTCCCCACCTCCGCGGCGGCGCGAGGGTCCTCGAAGAAGCGGACGTCCCCCTTCCTCCGCCACGCCTCCCAGCCGGCCCCGAGGATCCCCAGCACCATCAGGAGGCTGAGGAAGAAGGGGAAGAAACCGGGGGCGGGGCCGGAGTCCCCCCATCCCGGACCGAGCCGGACGGCGTCGTAGGCAACCAGCCCGGCGAGCACCAGCATCCCCAGGGTGACAACGAGGTCCACGGCTCGCAGGCTCACCCTGCTCAGCACGCCGTCCGCCCCCCTACTTCACCCAGCCGATGTCCCGCATGAGCTGCGCGTGCAGGGTGTCGTACTGGTGGAGGAACTGCCTGAACTCGTCCCCGCCGAGGAAGCGCGCCACCATCATGTTCTGGGAGAGGTAGTCCTGCCACTCCTTCGTCTCGAACACCCTCTTGAACAGGTCGACCAGCCAGGCACGGTTCTCCTCGGGGATCCCCGGCGCGGCGATGATGCCGCGCACCTGATAGTACGCCAGCTCGGAGTGGTCCCCCAGCCCGACCTCCTTGTACGTCGGAACGTCGGGAAGGAACTTGAGGCGCTCCTCCGTGAAAGCCACGAGGGGCCGCATCCGGTCGGGGTAATGCGGGGAAGCCTCGCTGGGCTGGTTGACGCTGGCCTCCACGTGCTTGCCGGCCACCTGGGCGGCGACCTGCCCGCCGCCCTTCTCAGGAACGTACTTGAACGGTTGCCCGCCGAGCGCCCGCTGGAGCAGGTTGAACAGGATCTCGTCTTCCTGCTTGCTACCGGTCCCCACGACGGTGACGCTCCGCTCCCTGGCCGCCTTGACGAAGTCGTCCCAGGTCTTCCAGGAGTCGACGTGCGTCCAGAGCACGAAGGGATCCAGGGCCATGAGGGCGACGGGGGTGAAGTCGCTGGCGATCGCCTTGAAGGGGAGCTTCTGCAGCTGCGGGGTCGTGAACACGGAGTTCAGGGTGATCAGGACGGCGTTCGGGTCGCCCTTCTTGCCGTAGAGGTACTGCAGGCCCACGGCCCCGGCCCCGCCGGGCTTGTTCACCACCAGGAAGGGCTGGGGCGAGAGCTTGTACTTGTCGATCACGCTCGTGATGAACCGCGCGTACTGGTCCGACCCGCCCCCCGGCTCCGTGGTGACCACGAACTCGACGGGCTTGTCCGGCGGCCTGGGCGTGACGGCCGCCGCCCCCGACGCCCCGGCGGGCGACCCCTGCCCCGGCGACTGCGCCGGACCGGCGGGCTGCGCCTGGGCGGACGGCTGGTCCTGTCCGGAGCGCTGGCTCCCCTGGGCCGGCGCCTGGCCGCCTCCACACCCTGCCAGGACGGTGAGGCCGAGGCCGGCCAGGAGCGCGACCAGGCCCCTCTGCCAGGGCTGTCGATGGTGGATCACCGCTGACCCCTCCTCCCCAAGATGGAACGTGCCGTGCGCGCGGGCCCGCGCACCGGTCAACCGGCCCTCGCCACGACCTCCGACCGGCTCTCGCCCCGCCCCGGGCCCCGCCGTCCCAGCCGGACCAGGGCCTGGACCGCCGGCAGGAGGAACAGGGCGAGACCGATCACCGTGAGCGGTGCCGCCAGTGGCCGGGCGAACAGGATCGCCGGGGACCCGTTGCCCAGGATGAGCGTCTGGCGCAGGGCCGTCTCCGTGGGGGCCCCGAGCACCAGGGCCACGACCAGCGGCGCGACCGGGTACCCCAGGCGGCGCAGCACGAAACCGACCACACCGAACAGCAGGACGAGCCAGACGTGGAACAGGGAGTTGCTGATGGCGTACGCCCCCAGCATGCTGAAGATCACGATCATCGGGGTCAGCAGCGCGTAAGGCACCCGCATGATCGCCGTCAGGGCCGGGGTCGCGAACAGGCACACCAGGAAGGCGAAGGCGTTGGCCACGTAGAGGCTGGCGATGAAACCCCACACAAGGTCCGGCTTTTGCTCGAAGAGCGTCGGGCCGGGCAGGAGGCCCCACGTGTACAGCCCTGCCATGATCACCGCCGCGGTCGGAGAACCCGGGACACCCAGGGTGATCATCGGCAGGATCGAGCCGATGGCCGCCGACTTGTTGGCCGACTCGGGGGCCAGGACCCCCTGGATCGCCCCACGGCCGAACTCCTCCTGGTTCCGCGCCGTCTTGCGCGCCAGCCCGTAGGCCATGAACGAGGCAGGCGTGGCCCCCAGCCCCGGCAGGATGCCCACCCAGAAGCCGAGCAGCGACGACCACACCGCCAGGAGCCAGTTCCTGCCGATGCTCCGGAGGCTCTCGACCACGTCTGCCAGCCCCAGGCGGCTCGCTGCCTTCTGGGTGCTCCCGTCCCCCTGCTCGGTCGCGCTGGCAAGGATCTCACCGATTCCGAAGAGGCCGATGGTGACCGGAACGAAGTCGATCCCCTCGAGCAGGGTCACGCTGCCGAAGGTGAGGCGGGGCTGGCCCGTCACGATGTCGAGGCCGACCGAGGCCATCAGGAACCCGAGCGCCATCATGATGAGGGTCCGGAACGGCGACTTTCCGCCCATCCCGATGAAGGTGCCGAACGTGATCAGGAGGACGGCGAACAGTTCCGGAGCCCCGAACTTGAGGGCCATGCCGGCGAAGGGCTGCGCGAGGAACGTGAACAACGCCGCGGACAGGATCGCCGAGAACAGCGACACCAGGAACGCCGCCGTCAGCGCCATGCCGCCCCTGCCCTGCCTGGTCAGCGGGTAACCGTCGAACATGGTGGCGACCGACCACGGCTCCCCGGGGATGCCGAAGAGGATGGAGGTCACCACCCCGCCGAAGGCCGACCCCCAGTAGATGCCGGCCAGGAACATGAGAGCGGCGTTCGGCGGCATGAAGATCGTGATGGGAAGCAGGATCGCCACGCCGGCCGTCCCGCCGAGTCCCGGCAGGACGCCGATCACGAGGCCCAGGATGACGCCGAGCCCCGTGAAGAGCAGGTTGTATGGTTGAAGGGCGGTTTCAAACCCGAGCCCGATGCTTGCCAGCGCACCCATGGATGCTCTTCACTCCCCCTCCCCGCCAGACGGGTCATCACCCGGCCGCCGCCTGCCCCAGGCCGCCGAGCAACGCGGCGGCCGCGATTCCGACCCCGCCGCCGCACCAGATCGCCCCGAGCACCCGCCAGCCGATGGGACCCAGGAAGTCCCGGCCGGCCACCCGCCCCCAGTCCACGCGGGCCCGGAGCCGCGGCACACGGTCCGCAGCCAGCCGTGTCCCCCAGATCAGGCACCACGCCCCCCAGGCCACCCACGTCAGACCGATCGCGAACAGCACCGCCATCACCGCCATCGCCGCCCTCGCCTGCGGAAGTCTCACTTGACCGCCTTATTCACCTCCATCTCCCTAGTCCTGTTTGCGTAAGTACCTGTAAGATTCTGACGTATAAAGGCACTCACTCCCCCTTCGCGCCAGGGACGGCCTCTGCCCGCTCCCAGGTCCGGATGACCGGCCCGCCGGCGGGACTACGGCAATCGTACCACGCTCACCGGGTCCGGGGAGCGGATGTCACGGGCGTTATCGATGAGTTCGATCTCGCCCCGGTCCGACATCACCCGGAACGACCCGTCGAGCCGGTACTGCCGGATGATCGCGACCGTCCCGTCGGCGTACCAGTACCGGCGCTCCGAGAAGTCCGGCGTCTCGCGCACCTGGCAGCTGACCGCCGGCTCGCCCCTCCACACGAAACGGTACGGGGCGGGCGGCAGGCGCAGGTCGTAGGGGAACTCCTCCACGGACCAACCCTCCCCCGGCGCAAGCCCCGGCCACCGGGTCACGACAGCCCGAGCGCGGCGAACAGGGCGTCACGCTGCGGCCCCGGCTCGAGCGCGGCGATCAGCTCTTCCAGCCCCCACCCGGCCTCCTCGAGCAGCACCTGCGCCCGCACGAAGTGCGGCAGCCGCTCCCCCGGCGGCACCGGCGCGACGACCAGGTGCTCGATCACCTGGAGGACCGCCGCCCTGACGGGTTCGACCTCGTGCGGCAACACCCGTTTGAAGGGCGACACGGACAGCCGGATCCGCCACTCCGATTCCAACGGCTCATCCTCCCCCCGCGGCCTCGAGTTCCTGCGCCAGCCGGTCCCAGAGGTCCGACTCGCGGAAGTCGAGCACGGCGCTCAGGCGGAACCGGCGCCCCAGCGTCCGGCCGTCGGCCAGCTCGACCGGCCCGGCGTCCTCCCAGACCTCGAACCGGGGATCGTCCACCTGGAGGCTCAGCCTGAGGACGGCCCGCAGGAGCTGCTGCCGGTCGGCGAAGTACCGGCGCTGCCGCCCGCCCTCGAACCGGACCTCGTACCGGGCTCCGTGCATGGTCTCTCCCTCCGCGGGGCCGGGGCGGGGAAGCACGGGGCCTCCCCGCCCGCGCGGCCGTCAGGCTCCCCGGGTGCGTGCGACGGGCAGGGCGTACTCGGCCTGCTCGATCGGCACCTGCCGGGCGGGGTCCTCCAGCTCGCGCAGCCACTCGGGCACCTCGACCCCGATCATCTCGAAGTTCCTGTTCGCAGCCCGCTGGAGGGCGGCCACGTGCTCCGGCAGGAGGTGGCCGAACCGCCCCTGCATGGCGAGGTAGTCGGTGACGGGCCGGATGACCGGTGGCTTGAAGTAGCTGTACTGGCGCGTCCCGGGATCGTACTCCCACACCGGGAACAGGCCGCACTCGACGACCCGCCGGCTGAGCTCGACCGACATCGGGGTCTGGTAGACGAAGCCCTTCTGGCACGGCGTGTAGATGTGCAGGAAGGCCGCCCCCCGGTGGTTGAGGCCCTTCCGGACCTTGTTGATCACGTCGATCGGGTAGCCGATTGTCGTGGTCGCCACGTAGCACCACGGGTGACCCTCGGCCATCATCCTGGCGAGCTGCTTCGGCCACAGCTTCTTCCCCTCGGGGATCACCGGCCCCGGCGGGGTGAAGGTCGTCATGCCGCCGTACGGCGTGGTGGGCGACACCTGGATGCCCGTGTTGGCGTAGCACTCGTTGTCGTAGCAGATGAACAGGGCGTCGTGGTTGCGGTAGAGGGCGCCGGAGAGGGAGCCGAGGCCGATGTCCGAGGCGCTGCCGTCACCCGCCATGACGATGACGTTCGGGTACTCCCCGTCGTACTTCCCCTTGCGGATCCGCGCCTCGTAGGCGGCCGCCACCCCGGAGGTGAAGGAACCCGCCGAGCCGATCTGGGTGTGGGCCCACGGGATCGTGTACGGGGTGCACAGGTAGCTCGAGTTGGCCACGTACATGCAGCCCGTCGGCCCCACGGCGATGGTGTTGTTGCCCGCCGCCTTGAGCACCCAGCGGTACTCGATCGCCGGACCGCACCCGGCGCAGGTGCGGTGGCCCGCCTGGTACGGGTCTTCCTCGGGGAGGTCGGGGAGGTAGTGGCGGAGCCGCTCCTGGTCGGCCACCGCCGCGCTGCGCCCGTCTTCGGGGAGCAGCGGAAGATGCTGACGCACCACGGCCTGAGCCATCGTGTCCGGACCTCCTCCCGGTCTCCGGCCTCAGTCCTCGAAGTTCACCCAGTGGGCCAGCTTCTCGACCTTGCCGGTGCGCAGGGCCTTGAGCATCTTGCCGGCCATCCACAGGAACTCCCGGAGCGGGATCGTCTCACCGCCGAGCCCCGCCATGAAGGACGTCACGAGCGGCCGGTTCGGCAGGTGGTAGAGGGCCGTCATCACCTCGGGGGTGAGGATCCCGCCGTAGGTGGGCCCGCCGAGCCCCAGGTTGGTCTCCACGACCCCGACCACCTTGGCCCGCTCCAGCGCCTTCTGCAGGTCCTCGGTGGGGAAGGGCCGCACCCACAGGAGCCGCGCCATCCCGGCCCTCACGCCCTGCTCCCGCAGCCGCCGCACCGCGAACCGGCAGGTGACCGCGTGGGCGCCCTGGATCACGAACACGATGTCGGCGTCGTCGAGCATGTACTCCTCGACGAAGTCCGGGTAGTGGCGCCCGAAGATCTCGCCGAAGAGCCGGGTCTTCTCCCGGATCACCGGGATGGCCTCCTCCATCGCCCGCTGGCGCTCGAGCTGCAGGGGCGGCCCCTGCTCCGGCATGATCTGGGGCCCGTGGGACACCGGCTTCTTGGGGTCCAGGGCGTAGGGTAGCTTGAAGGGGGGCAGGAAGTCCTCCACCTGTTCCTGGTCGGGCAGGCGGACCTCGCCGGCGATGTGGGAGACGAAGTAGCCGTCCTGGCAGATCATCTGGGGGAGCAGCACCCGGGGGTCCTCGCCGATCGCGTAGCCCAGGAGCGTCTTGTCGAAGACCTCCTGCGGGGTGCAGGCCCAGCCCATGATCCAGCCCATGTCCCGGGTGCAGAGGGCGTCGGTGTGCTCCGAGCCGAAGTCCCCCGGCGGGTCGAGGGTCCGGTCGGCGATGGCCATCTGGATCGGGATGCGGGCTCCCGAGGTGGGCGAGTACAGCTCGTACGCGTAGGTCACCCCGACGCCGGACGACCCCGTGTAGGCCCGGGCTCCGGCGGAACCCGCCCCCAGGGCGGCGCTCAGCTGCGCGTGCTCGCCGTCGGCGTGGATGAACTCGGCGTCCAGCAGGCCGTCGGCGATGAACTGGGCCAGGGTCATCATGATCGCCGTGTAGGGGCGGATCGGGTAGGCGGTGACCACGTCGACGTCGGCATAGAGGGCACCGTAGGCGGCGGCCGTGCAGCCGCTCATGCGCATGGTCTTGGCCCGCAGCTTGCCCGGCTTGGTCGCGATGGCCAAGGGCTCTCCCTCCTCGCTCAGTCGTCCCCGTCATGCCCGGCGGCCACGTGGCGCCGGCTGGCGTCGTATTCCGCGATGGCCTCCTCCAGGAGCCGCCGGATGTCCTCGGACTGCTCGGCATGTGCCCCTTCGTAGACCGCGAAGGCCGTCTCCATGCGGATCACGCCGTCGGTGAACTCGATCTCCTCCACCCGCTCCAGGCAGCCGGTCGGGCACTCCTGGACGCAGACCAGGCAGCCCTTGCAGTAGTCGAGGCGAATGCGGTAGCGCCCGTTCTCCCGGACATCCCGCATCACGCTCACGTCCGGGCACACGATGTAGCAGTTGTCGCAGGCGTTGCACACGCCGCAGCTCATGCAGCGGTCCGCCTCACGGACGGCCTGCTCCTCGGTGTAGCCGAGCGTCACCTCGATCTCCTGGCTGGTGCGCCGGACCTCGACCGGGGTAAGCGGGACCGGGACTCGCGGCGCGTTCCTGAAGTAGTACGGGTTCAGGCGCTCGTAGGGCATGACCTCGGCGGGCGGTGGTGGCGTGAGTTGCTCCCCCCGCAGCACCCGGTCGATGTTCTCGGCGGCCCGCTTCCCGTCGCCGAGGGCCTGCACCACCATGCCCGGGCCCCGGACGATGTCGCCGCCGGCGAAGATGTTCCCCTCGACCCGGCCGAACTCGTCCGTGACGATGAGGCCGCCTCGCACCAGGTGCTGCGGCACCCAGTCGAGATGCTGTACCTGGCCGATGGCCACCAGAACCATGTCGCAATCCATCTCGAACTCGGTACCCGGATGCAGCACCGGCCGGATCGCACCGCCCGGATCCCGCTCGAGGTGCGCCTCGCTGAGGACGACGCCGCTCACTCCGCCCTGGCCGAGGATCCGGACGACGCCGCAGTGGTTCCGCAGCTTCACGCCCTCGTCCAGGGCCTGCAGCAGGTCCTCCTCGATCGCCGGCATCTCGTGCCGCCCCTCGAGGGCCACCAGGGTCACCTCTTCGGCGCCGAGGCGCAGGGCCGAGCGGGCCGCGTCCAGCGCAGTGTTGCCCCCGCCCACCACGACGACCTTCCGGCCGACCTTCACCGGCTTGCCGAAGCCGAGCTCACGCAGGAACTCGAGCGCCCCGACCACGCCCTGCAGGTCGCTGCCCGGCACCGGCAGCTTGCGGCCGGCGTCCTGGCCCACGGCGACGAAGGCGGCGTCGAACTTCTTCAGGTCGTCCCACGAGAGGTCGCGGCCAACCCGGTGGTTGCACCTGATCTCGATGCCGCCGAGACCCACGATCTTCTGGATCTCGGCGTCGAGGATCTCCGCCGGCAGGTGCCAGTGCGGCACGCCGCCCCGCAGCATGCCGCCGGGCCTGCCGAGCGCCTCGAAGATCGTGACCCGGTAGCCCCGCCGGCGCAGGTGGTAGGCGGCCGCCAGCCCGCCGGGGCCGGAGCCCACCACGGCGACGTGCTGGCCACCCAGTTCGGGGAGCATGTCCTTCAGGGGGTCCTCGGCGAGGGCCAGGCCGAAGTCGCCCAGGAACCGCTCGACGCTGCGGATCGCGATGGGCTCGTCGTGCCGGCCCCGGTTGCAGGCGGTCTCGCAGGGGTGGTAGCAGACCCGCCCGGTGACGGAGGGCATCGGGTTGTCCTCGAGGATGGTCAGGTAGCCCTCGAGGTAGCGGCCGTGCTTGACGTAGTCGAGGTACTTCTGGATCTTCTCGCCGGTGGGGCAGGCGTGGTTGCACGGGGGCGTCTTGTCCCGGTACACCGGCCGGTAGAAGCGCCAGTTGCCGGTGGGGAAGAGCTTCTGCCCGTCCTTCTCGGTCGGGGCAGGCGTGACCCCCGCGAAGGGGAGCTGGAGGTGCTTGGGGATCCGGGTCCCTCGGGTCGACATGCGCGTACCTCCTCCGGATGCCGCCTGCAGACGATCAGGCCGTGGCCCTGTGGCTCTCGGACCGGTAGTGCAGGACCTTGCACCCCTCGTAACCCCGGCGCACGGCCTCCTTGTCGTGGCAGCGGGCCACCACCGACTCGAGCTTCAGGACCCCGGTGCCGGCGACCAGCGCCCCCAGGAGCGGCGCGGCGATCCCCACCCCGACCTGGCGCTTCTCACCGGCCCCCTCGGTGGACAGCCGGTCGTAGGCCAGCTCGGGCAGGGAGCGGTTGTACATCCACGGGCTGGAGCCGCGGGGCTCCGCCAGGCGTGCCGCATCGACCGCGACGATGGTCTTGAGCTTGGCGAGCATGGCGTCGGGGAGGAAGCGCAGGAGGTACTCCGGCTCCTTTGTGGTGTTGACGATCACCACGCCCTCGCCGTCCGGCGTCCCACGGAAAAAGTTCACCGCCTTGATGAGCGTCTGCTCCACGAGCACGACGATGTCGGGGCGGGCGTTCTCGTACACGAAGAGCTCTTCGATGGGCGAGTCGCTCACCCGCGCATACTTGCGGATCAGGCAGTTCGTCCGGTCCGGCGCATCGACGTAGTCGTTGATGTACTGGCTGTAATACCCCTCGTCCGCGGCCGCTGCGGCGACCACGTTGCAGACGTCGCGGGCCTCCTTGTCCATGATGATTCCCCGGGTCCACGCGGTGATCTCGTGATACACGCGGCATCCCTCCTCCGCACATGCCGGCTCTTGCCGTACAGGAACGTGACCAGCTCCTCGCCGTCAGGTCGACAAGGAACCACCCCCTGACCGGGCCGCGGACGGCCGCCGTGCAAGTGATTTCTCTTTTGAGGGAGTATACAGATACTTTTTGGCACGAATCACCCAGGCACCAGTAGCTGTTCCGGCCCCCCGCTCCGCCTTCCTGGCCGGCCCGGGCGGCCTAGCCGGCCCCCCTCGAGGCCGGGTGGAGCTGCAGTCCGTCCAGGGCGGCGAGGAAGGCCCCCATCCCGACCGCACGACGCCGGGCCGGGCCGGGATCCGGTGCCACGGCGCTCCGCGCCCGCCGGCACACCGCCGCGATGGCGGCGGGGCTGAGGCCACAGGACCGCCGGGCGAGTTCGCCCAGGTCGACGCCTTCGAGGGGCAGGTCGCGAGTGTGCACCTCGTACACTTCACGCAGGTCCTCGTGGGTCAGCGGGGGGAACGGCACGCAGTAGTCGAACCGGCCGGGCCGGAGGACCGCCGGGTCCACGAGTTCGGGCCGGCTGGTGGCGGCCACCAGCACGACCTCCGGGAACTCCGCCAGGCGGTCGATCTCCCGCAGCAGCTGGGCCAGGAGCCGGTGCTGGGACCCGGTTTCCTGGCCGGTCCGCCGCGCGGCGATCGCGTCGACGTCGTCGAAGAACAGGACGCAGGGGGCGGCACGCCGGGCCCGGGCGAAGAGCTCGGCCACGGCCCGCTCGGACTCGCCCTGCCACTTCGAGTACAGGGCAGGCGCCTCGACCTCCAGGAGCGGCAGGCCGGCCTCCCCGGCGAACGCCCGGGCGACGTAGGTCTTGCCGCAACCCGGCGGGCCGACGAGGAGGATCCCCCGTCCCGGCGCCGGCGCCTCCCGGCGCAGCCACGGCTGGAGCATGCGCTTGACGGACGCCAGGCCGCCCACGTCGGCCCAGCCGAGGGCGGGCCGCTCGAGGGCCACCTCCCGCGTCGCGCTCGGCTCCACCTCCCGCAGCGCGGCGAGGAAGTCCTCGTGGCGGACCACGAGGTCGTCGAAGGAGGGGCCGTCCCCCGGCACCAGCGGCCCGTGGCTGGAGAGGTACCGCCGCATGGCCGCCATGGCCGCCTCCTGGGCGAGCGCCGCCAGGTCGGCTCCGACGAAGCCGGGTGTGCGGTCGGCGAGCTCAGCCAGGTTCACGTCGGGGGCGAGCGGCAGGCGGCGGGTGTGGATCTGGAGGATCTGCAGCCGCCCGTCCCGGTTGGGCACCCCGATCTCGATCTCCCGGTCGAAGCGGCCGGGCCGGCGGAGCGCCGGGTCGATGTTCTCCAGGAGGTTCGTGGCGCCGATCACCACGACCTGACCCCGGCCCTGGAAGCCGTCCAGGAGGGCGAGGAACTGGGCGACCAGCCGCTTCTCGACCTCGCCCGGCACCTCCGCGCGCCGCGGGGCGATGGCGTCGATCTCGTCGAAGAAGATGATGCTGGGGGCGCGGTGCTCGGCCTCGTCGAAGATCTCCCGCAGCCGGGCCTCGCTCTCGCCGTACAGCTTGCGGACCACCTCGGGGCCGTTGACGTGGATGAAGTAGGCCTGGCTCTCGGCGGCGAGGGCACGGGCCACGAGGGTCTTCCCGGTGCCGGGCGGCCCGTAGAGGAGCACGCCCTTCGGGGGCTGCACCCCCAGCCGCTCGAAGAGGCGGGGATACCGCAGCGGCCACTCGACGATCTCCCGGATGCGGGCGAGCTCGTGGTCCAGGCCCCCCACGTCCCGGTACGAGACGCCGGTCGGCCGCTGGGAAACGATCTCGGCGTCCACGAAGGTGATGTGCGTGGTGCGGACGATCCGCACCGGGCCGTCCGGAACGGTGGCGGCGACGCGGAAGGCCGGGACAGCCGGGTGCTGCCGCGGGTCGGCGAGGACGTTCCCCTTCAGGACGGGGACGCCGCTCAGGGACTCGACCAGCCGGGCCGTGTCCTGCGGAGCCGGGCGGGTGCCGGCGGGCACCAGCCGCGCCAGCCGGACGGTCACCGCCTTCGAACACTGGACCTTCTCGAGGCGGACGCCCTCGCCGATCCCGACCCCGGCGTTCTGCCGACCAAGCGGCCCGAGCAGCAGGACCCGCTCGCCGACCACGTTGGTGGGCATGAACATGGCGACGGCCATGGCCGACTGCCGGCCGGTCAGGCGCACCGTGTCCCCGGGCTCGATCCCCAGCACCTTCATGTCTGCCGGGTGCAGGTAGACCGCGCCCTGGACATCCCCGCCCACGACGGCGTCCATCACCCGGAAGACCGGCTGCGAGGAGCGCCGGTGCTCGGATGCCAGGCCTACAGCGGCGTCCACGGTTCACCCTCTCCCGTTCTCCGCGGCGCCCAGCGCCGCCAGGTACACGTCCCGGGAGCGCCGGATGTGCCTCCGGGCGGCCGCTTCCGCCGCCTCGGGGTCGCCCACCCGGATGGCCGCCACGATCAGCTGGTGCTCCTGGTGAGCCTCCTCGATCCAGCCGGGCCGTTCGTAGTTGACCGCCGAGAACTGCTCGACGTATGTCCGCAGCGTTTGCAGCATCTCGTGGAGCCGCGGGCTGTTGGCGACGCGGTAGATCGTGTCGTTGAACTCGTTGTGGAGGCGGCGGTACTCGTCGAGGTCGGGCGGCGATCGGAGGCAGCAGCGGTCCATCTCGGCCAGCAGGCGGTCCAGGCGCTCCACGTCGGCCGGGGTGCGCCGCCGGGCGGCCATGGCCGTGACCAGCCCCTCGAGCGCGGCCCGGATCTCGTAGATGTCCAGGATGTCCTGGCGCGACATCCCGCTCACCACGAGGCCGCGCCGCGGGTACTTCTCGGCCAGACCTTCGACCTCGAGCCGCTGCAGCGCCTCCCGGACCGGCGTGCGGCTGATCCCGAGCTTCTGGGCGAGCTCCCGCTCCACCAGGCGCTCGCCCCGGGGCAGGGAGCCGTCGAGGATCGCCCGGCGGAGCACCGAGTACACGGCGTCGCGAGCCAGGACCGGGGACTGCGGGTCGAGCGCGAGGGCGGGAAGGGTGAAGTTCTGGCTCAACGTGCATCCCCCTGGGCACCGCCTCAGGTCTCACGTGTGAGACTGCGCATGTCTTGGCGGCTAGTTGGTATGCCGTTTGGTATACCAACTCTTTCTGAACGACATTGTATCTCAAGGCCGAAGAATGCGGTACCCCTTTCGGGGCACCCGGGCGATTCCTTTTTGCGATCGCCAGTCGGGCACGGGATTTGAAGCGGCTATGGCCAGGGCGCCGCGCGCTCAGGGCGGCTTCCCGTCCGGCTCCCCGGGCGAGCGCAAGAGGACCTGCGGCCGGGGTTCACCGCTCTCCCCCGCCGGCCCGTGCGGGGCGAGTTCCGCCTTCATCCCGTTGAGCAGGTACAGGGCCTGATATCACACGCTGCCTCTCCGGCAGCGTGGTGTCTCCTCCCGCGGCTTCGGTCCACCGGGCCCCGCTCCGGCCCCGGTTCGGCAGTGAGTGTTCAACTCCGAAAGGGGAATTCCTTCTGACTTGGGATGCCTCATCCCCGGCCCCCATGCCGTCTTGTCCCCGAATTGGTATACGGCCTGACTCCGGCGGCGGGCGGGCGGAATTCCGGGATGAAACGCGCGGCGTGCGGGCAGCCCCCCGTCTCCCCGCGGTTCGGCGACGGAAGATGCACGCTGGCGCCGCACTCCGCGCCGTTGGACGGCCGTCCCCTGTTCGTCCGACATGTCCCTCGATTAGAATTCGGCATGCCACGATCGGAGCCCCCACGTCGGGGGCGCCGGGAAGGAGGAGAGGCGGATGCGTCCGGACAGCACCGTCCCCGTGGCGCACGCGCGGCCGGGGTGGGTCCTCCCCCTCGCCGCGGCAGGCCGCGGCGCGGCGGACCAGGTGGGCGGAAAGTGCGCCGGCCTGGGTGAACTGATCTCACTTGGTATACCGGTGCCGGAAGGTTTCGCGGTGACCGTCCACGCGTTCCGCTACTTCCTCGAGCACAACCGGCTGCGCGAGCCGATCGCCTCCCTCCTGCGCGAGGCCGGCGCGGCCGACCCCGCCCGGCTCCAGGCGGTGAGCGCGAGGATCCGGGACCTCGTGGAGGCGCAGCCGCTGGGCGACCTGGACGCCGCCATCCGGGCCGCGTACCGCCAGCTTGGAGGTGGGGGATGCGCCCTGGTGGCGGTCCGCAGCAGCGCCGTGGCCGAGGACCAGGTGGATGCCAGCTTTGCCGGGCAGCTGGACACGTACCTGTTCGTCCGCGGGGAGGAGGCCGTGCTGGCGGCGGTGCGCCGGTGCTTCGGTTCGGCGTTCACGGCACGGAGCCTCGCCTACCGGCGGGAGAGGGGGCTCGATCTGCTGGGCGCGGACATGAGCGTCGCGGTCCAGCGGATGGTGGTGCCGCGTAGCGCCGGCGTCCTGTTCACCCTGGACCCGCGGACCGGCGACCGCACCGTCGTGGCCGTCGAGGCCTGCTTCGGCGCCGGTGAGAGCCTTGCCCAGGGGCGGGTGACCCCGGACCTCTACCTGGTCGACAAGTCGGGGCCGGACGGCAGCCCGGCGGTCCGCCACCGGCGGATCGAGACGAAGGCGGTCATGACGGTCCCCGACCCGGCGGGGGGCACCCGCGAGGTCCCCGTGCCGCCGGAACTGCGGCGCCGGGCGTGCCTGACGGACGGGGAACTCCTTGAGCTCGCCCGGTGGGGGATGCGGATCGAACAGCACTACGGCGCACCGGTCGACGTCGAGTGGGCCCTGGAGGAGGAGACCGGCCGCCTCTACATCCTCCAGGCCCGCCCGGAGACCGTCTGGAGCCGGCGCGGGCCCGCTCCGCCGGACCCCCGGGCGAACGGGGGCGGCCACCCCGAGGTGGGTCCCGCGGCCCGGGTGATCCTGCGCGGGCTCGGCGCGTCGCCCGGCGTGGCCACCGGGCGCGTCCGGGTGATCCGCGACGTCGCGGAGATCCCCCGGTTCCGGCCGGGCGAGATCCTGGTCACCGAGATGACCACCACCGAGTGGCTCCCGGCGATGCGTGCCGCCGCGGCGCTCGTGACCGACGCGGGCGGGGTGACGTGCCACGCGGCGATCGTGTCACGGGAACTCGGGATCCCGTGCGTCGTGGGGACCGGAAGCGCTACCCGGACGCTGGTGACGGGGCAGGAGGTCACGGTGGACGCCGTGCTGGGGACCGTCTACGAGGGTCGGGTGGACGGCACCCGGCGAGGCGCTCCGGGCGCCACGGGCACCCCCGCGGGGCCGGCGCCGGGCGCAGGTGCGCCCGGAGCGTCCGCCATCACCCCGGTGACCGCCACGCGCCTCTTCATGATCCTCGGCAACCTGGAGCGGCTGCCGGAGGTCCGGTCGCTCCCCTTCGACGGGATCGGCATGATGCGGATCGAGTTCCTGATCGCCGAGCGGATCGGGGTGCACCCGCTGCACCTCATCGACCAGGGCCGGGCGGACGAGTTCGTCGACCGCCTCGCCGGCGGGATCGCCGAGCTGGCCGGGGCCGTGGCGCCCCGCCCGGTCATCGTGCGCTTCAGCGACCTCAAGACGAACGAGTACCGCGTGCTGCGGGGGGGAGCGGACCACGAGCCGGTCGAGGCCAACCCCATGATCGGCTGGCGGGGCGCCGCCCGGTACGTCAGCGCCGAGTACGAGGCGGCGTTCCGCCTCGAGGTCCGGGCCGTGCGCCGCGTGCGGGAGGCCGGGGGCCTGCGCAACGTCCACGTGATGATCCCCTTCGCCCGCAGGACACGGGAGGTGGAGGCCATCCACCGGATCCTCGCGGAGGAAGGGCTCCGCCGCGGGCCGGACTTCCAGGTGTGGATCATGACCGAGGTCCCCAGCAACTTCATCCTCGCCGACCGCTTCGCCCGGCTCTGCGACGGCTTCGCGATCGGCACGAACGACGTGGTCCAGACGAACCTGGGGGTCGACCGGGACTCGGAGCTCCTCGCCCGCATGGGCTACTTCGACGAGCTCAGCCCCGCCGTGCTCGCCCCGATCGGACACCTGATCGACGCCGCCCACCGCAATCGCATCCCGGCGATGGTGTGCGGCCAGGCTCCCTCCGTGTACCCCGAGTTCTGCGAGTACGTGGTCCGCCGCGGGGCGGACATCCTCGGGCTTCAGCCCGACGCCGTGGCACGCACCCGGGAGATCGTGGCGGCCGTCGAGCAGCAGATGCTGATCGAGGGCCTGGCGGGGAGGCGGTCGCCGTGAGGGACGAGAGGATCCCCACCGCCACCCGGATCTACGTAAACCTTGACGGGCCCGTGACGGAGCCGCCGCTCGAGTCGCTTCCCGCCGACGGGGTCGGCCTCCTCCGGCTGGGACCGCTCCTCGCCGGCGGCCCCGACCCGGCGCACCCGATCCTGCGGGTGGAGCAGGGGCGGGGCGAGGAGCTCGCCTTCGGGCTGGCCGGCCACATCGCCCGGGTAGCCCGCGCCGTGTACCCGCGCCCCGTGTGGGTCTGCTTCAGCGACCTCACCTCGGCCGAGCTCCGGGCCCTCCCCGGCGGCGAGCGCCACGAGCCCGCGGAGAACAACCCGGCGATCGGGCGGCGCGGCTGCGCCCGGCTCGTGAGCCCGGACTACCGGCCCGCCTTCCGGCTCGAGTGCCGGGCGGTCCGGGAGGTGCGGGAGTCGGAAGGCCTTCGCAACGTCCACGTCCTCCTCCCATTCCCCCGCCTGCCGGGCGAGGTCGAGGCGGTCCAGGCGATCATGCGAGACGAGGGCCTGGTCCGTTCCCGGGACTTCGAGGTGTGGGTCTCGGCCGAGGTGCCGAGCGCCGTCATCCTGGCCGAGGACTTCGCCCGCCTGTGCGACGGGTTCACCGTGCCGATCGAAGGCCTCGCCCGGCTCGTCCTGGCCGCCGACGGGGCGTCCGAGCGCCTGCGCCGCCTGGGCTACCCCGACCCGGCGGACGACGCCGTCCGGGAGGCCGCCCTTCGCCTCGCGGAGGCCGCGCGCCGGCACGGGCGGGCCGTGTGCGTGGCCGGGGAGGGTGGCCTCGACCCCGGCCTCGTCGATTTCCTGGTCGACCTGGGGGTGGACGCCGTGAGCGTCCCCCCGGGGGCGCTCGTTCCGACCCGCCGGCGCGTGGCGGAGGCCGAGCGGCGGCTCCTCCTCCGGCGGGTCGTCGCCGACCGCCGCGGCCGGGATCCGGCCGCCGGCCGCTGGTGGGTCTCGCATCCAACCTGATCACGGGAGGGCATGAACATGAGGAAGATCCGGGTCGGAATCACCGGGTACGGGACGATCGGGCGCCGGGTGGCGGACGCGGTGGCGAGGCAACCGGACATGGAGCTCGTGGGCATCGCGAAGGTGAGGCCCGACTACAAGGCACGCCTCATCGCCGAGCGAGGCTACCCGCTCTACGGCGCCGACGAGGAGTCCCTCGCCGCGCTGCGCGCCGCCGGGCTCCCGGCCCGGGGCGTCGTGGCCGATCTCGTGGCGGGATGCGACGTGGTGGTCGACACCCTGCCCCCCAAGCAGGCCAGCCGGCTCCTGCCCATCTACCAGGCCTCGGAGGCCCGGGTGATCTTCCAAGGCGGCGAGCCGGCCGGCATCGCCGAGGTATCGTTCAACGCCCAGAGCAACTACGAGGCGGCGGTAGGGCGGCGCACGGTGCGGGTGGTCTCCTGCAACACGACGGGCCTCTGCCGGGCGCTCGGCACCATCGACCGCGCCTTCGGGGTCGAGAAGGCGCGGGTGGTGCTAGCCCGCAAGGCCACCGATCCGGACGACCCGGACACCGGCCCGGTCGACGCCGTGGTGCTCGACCCCGCCCCGGCCCAGCTCCCGTCCCACCACGGCCGGAGCGTTGCCACGGTGCTCCCGCACCTGAAGGTCATCTCGATGGCGGCGAAGGTCCCCACCACCCACGCCCACTTCCACAGCCTCCTGATCACCGTGAAGGACCGGAACGTGACCGCAGGGGCCGTGGTCCGCGCCTTCGAGGAGGCCACCCGCGTCGTCCTCCTCGACAGCCGCGAGGGGTTCCGTTCGACGGCGCAGGTCTTCGACTACGCCCGGGAGCTCGGCCGCAGCCGGTCCGACCTGTACGAGCTGGCAGTGTGGCGGGACTCCGTCACGGTCGTGGACGACGAGGTGTACTTCTTCATGGCCGTGCACCAGGAAGCGATTGTGATCCCGGAGAACGTCGACGCCATCCGGGCGGTCACGGGAACCATGGACCGGGACGAGTCGATCCGCCTCACCAACCGGACGCTCGGGATCCTCAAGTGAGGCCGGCTACGAGCAGTCCGATGCCCAGCCCGATCCAGACCAGGCCGAGGAGCCTCGCTTCCCACGCCTGGAGAAGCGGCGGGCCCGTCCCGGCACCCTCGCGCGGGAGCATCCGCCGGTAGCGCGCCGCCACCTCCGGCGCCCAGACCAGCATCCAGACCCCCCAGGCGATCAGGGCGGTGGGAAGGAGCCATCCGGGCACGGCTCACCCCTCCTCGCGCAGCCACGGCCGCAGCAGGGCGTGCACCTGCACGTGCAGCAGCAGGAACCCGATGCCGTAGACCCCTCCCACCGCCGCCTGGAAGGTGAGAAAGGCGCCCGCACCCTGGCGTCCGAAGGCCGGCTGGCCGGATCCCCACGCCAGCACGACCTGCTGGAGGGTCCGGGCCACCGGAAAGGCCAGCGCCCAGTAGGCCACGACCTCCGCGAGGCCGCCGGGCCGCACCCGCCCGAGTTCGAGCAGGAGATCATAGCCCGCCCCCAGGAGCGCCAGCGGTATCCCGAGGGTGAAAGCCGCCAGCGCGGCGGTGGCGGGCGGGGCGCCGGCCAGCGCGGCCAGCGCCCCCGCCACGACGCCGGTGAGAAGACCTGTCAGGAGCCCGGTGACGGTTCGCCTGAGCAGCCTCACGGGGCTCGCCCCCTGCTGCGTCGCCTGCCGGACGGGCAGGACCCGCGCTCAGCCCTTCGGGATGGCCCCGAGGAAGAGGACGCTGTAGAAGAGCCCGCCCAGGTAGAACACCGTGGCAACCCCGAGGAGGAGGTTCGTGAGCCACCCGGGCCGCAGCGGCCGGGGCAGCAGGCGGTTGTTGGTGAAGAGCAGCAGCAGCGAGTAGGCGCCCATCACGAAGGCAGAGAGAAATGCGAGCGTGTCGAGGATGAACGCCGGACCCCTGGGCGAGCCGGCGAGGAGCGTGAGGATGCCGAAGCCGATGACCCCCCAGAGGAAGCCGTAGTAGATCTTGCTCATGCTCCAGCGGCGGGCGCCCGGCACGAAGTAGTACGTCATGTCCGCCTGGCCCCGGGAGAAGGCGTCGAAGATGCCGAAGGTCATCTTCCACCCGACGATGGCCACGAACACGAAGAAGAGCGCCCGCGTGACCGACCCGCCCACCGAGCCGAAGGCGTTCGCCATGCCGGCCAGGGCGGCCGTCTGCTTGCCGGCGAGGATGAGGTCCCGCACCTGCGGGTCCATCCGGGCGGCGGACATCGCCATGATCGTGTAGATGATGGTGGTCAGCATCGTGAGGCCCCAGAACAGGACCCAGGCGTCGAACGCGTTCCACCGCCGCCAGGCCGCCCACTTCCGCATCTCGCCCGGGTCACTGGTGTCGAAGGTGAAGCCCCGGCTGGGCATGGTCTCCTCCTCGCCCCTGGCGAGAAGGCCCTTGATCCGCGGGATGTAGGCACCCATGCCCGCGCCCTTGTCCCGGAGGTACAGCGTGTACCACATCTGCTGCATCCCCGAGGGGCCGGCAAAGGCGATGGAGCCCACGATCACCGGGAACCACTTGGCGCTCAGCACCTCCGCCGGCAGGTAGCCGAAGGAGAACAGGCCGCGGATCGTGTCCCAGAGGTCGCCCCAGGTCCCGACCATGGCGGCGATGATCGCCGACCCGATGACCAGGACGGAGATGAGGGTGGACAGCACCCCTTCGACGACGCTGTACACCTGTTTCGAGAACGTCAGGATCAGCCCGATCAGGATGAGCCCGCCAATTGCCCCGACCTGCCAGGGAATCCCCGTCAGCGTCTGGAGGGACTCCGCGCCGAGGGAGACGTGGCCGGGCCAGATGTACACCAGGATGGCGACCGCCCAGAAGAACCACATCACCAGGCGGCTCAGGCGGGCAGCACCGAAGAAGATGCTTTCCCCGGTGGCCATCGCCCAGCGGGCCATCTCCATCATCACGACCAGCTGCAGGGTGACGCCGACGAGGAACAGCCAGCGGATCTCCGGGCCGAAGAGGATCACCAGACGCGGCCACATGAACGTCTCGCCGAGGCCGACGCCCAGGGCGGTCAGGACCATGCCCGGGCCGAGCAGGTGCACCGCGCTGGGGGCCTCGGGCAGGGACCGGATCGGGAGCGGTTCCTCCCGCCCCATCGGGACGGCACCGGGTTTGACGGCCTCCACCATGTGCTCGCTACCTCCTTTCCGGCTCGTCGTCGTGACGGACGCCGACGGGATGTACGCCTACTCGACGGGCGGCAGCACGGCCGGCAGCCCCACCTCCTCCGCGCGCCGGTCCACCCAGGCCTGGATCTTCTCGACGTGCTCGGGCGCCAGGTGGTCGAACCGTCCCTGGGCCTTCAGGTACTCCGCCACCGGCTTGCGGCGGCGCGGCTTCCACGTCACCCGGAACTCCCCGTCCACGACCTCGTACAGGAGGTACATGCCCGTGTCGACCGCCAGCTTGGCCATCTCCATCGTCTGGTTGGAGGGGAAGGTCCACCCCTTGGGGCAGGGAGCGTGGACGTGGATGTACGCCGGGCCCTGGGCGTTCAGGCCGCGCCGCACCTTGTTCATGAGGTCGATCGTGAAGGCCAGCGAGGCCGTGGCCAGGTACTTGAGGGTCGGGTGGCCGCCGGCGACCAGCTTCGGGTTGTCCTTGGGCCAGAGGTTCTTGCCCTCGGGCACCACGGGACCTGCCGGGGTGAAGGTGGTCCACGCCCCGTAGGGCGTGGTGGGGCTGGTCTGGATGCCCGTGTTGGCGTACGACTCGTTGTCGTAGCAGATGAAGAGCACGTCGTGGTTCCGGTAGAGGGCGCCGGACAGGGAGGTCAGGCCGATGTCGGTGGCTCCCCCGTCGCCCCACATCACGATCACGTGCGGGTCCTGGTCGGTCTTGCCCTTGCGGCGCATCACCTTGAAGGCGGCCTCGATGCCGGCGGCCACGCCGCCGCCGTTCGTGATCTGGGCGTGGATCCAGGGCACCTTGAACGGCGTGCAGCCGTACGAGGTGTTGGCGACGTACATGCACCCGGTCGGTCCGACGAAGATGGTGTTCGGCCCGGCCGCCTTCGCCACGAGGCGGTAGACGAGCGCCGGCCCGCACCCGGCGCACGTCCGGTGGCCGGGCACGTAGTACTCCTCCAGGGGCACCTGCTTGATGCCCTTGATCTCCGGCAGGATGGCCTGAGGCATCGTACGACCCCCCATTCACATCGGCAGATCGAAGGGAAGCCAGTACCCGTCCCGCTCCACCTTCCCCGTCCTCGCCACCGTCTGCAGGACGTGGGCCATGTGGTAGAACTCCTCGCGGCTGATGACCTCCCCGCCGAGACCGGCGACGAAGCCGACGATCTTCGTCCGGTCGCCGAGCCCGTAGCAGGCGGCGCGCACCTCGGCTGCGAGCGGGCCCGCCCCGGCCGCCACGCCGAAGTCCACGCTGTTGTCCACGACCCCGACCGCCTTGAACCGGGAGAGGCTCTCCCGCAACTCCTGCGTCGGGAACGGCCGGATCCAGCGCAGGCGAATGACCCCCACCTTGTCGCCCAGGTTGCGGAGCTTCTGCGCCACCGTCCGGGCCGTGAGGGCGTGCGCGCCCTGGAGCACGAAGACGACCTCGGCGTCGTCGGTGAGGTACTCATCGAGGAAGGGGGCGTAGTTGCGGCCGAAGGCCCGGTTGAAGTCCTCGGTCACCTCGTAGATGACCCGGCGCGCCTCTTCCATGGCCTGCTGACGCTGGTACTGCAGCGGAGGGCCCATCTCGGGCTCGATCTGCGGGCCCAGGGACATGGGATGCCTCGGGTCGAGCACGTGGCGGGGCCTGTAGGGCGGCAGCCACTCCCGCACCTGCTCGTCGGGGTAGATCTCCACCTCGTCCGCCACGTGCGAGACGAAGTACCCGTCCTGGCAGGAGAACTGGGGAAGGCTGACCCGGGGGTCCTCGCCGACCCGGTATAGGAAGATCGTGTTGTCGAGCGCTTCCTGCGGGGTCGCCGCCCAGCCCATGATCCAGCCCTGGTTGCGGAAGGTCATCGCGTCCGTGTGCTCGGACCCGAAGTCGCCGGGCGGGTCGAGGGTGCGGTCGGCGATCGCCATCTGCACGGGCAGCCGCTCGCCGGAGATGGGGGAGTACACCTCGGCCGCGTAGGTGACCCCGACGCCGGAGCTGCCAGTGAAGGTGCGGGCACCGGAAGCGGCGGCGCCGTACACGATGCTCAGCTGGTCATGCTCGCCCGCCCCGTGCAGGAACTCGGCGTCCAGCTCGCCGTCGGCGATCATCCGGGCCAGTTCCGACATGATGCCCGTGTAGGGCCGGATGGGGTAGGACGAGATGACGTCCACGTCGGCGAGGCGCACCCCGTGGGCGACCGCCACGCACCCGGTGATCAGGCGGCGCTTCGTGGCGACGGCCATGCTGCTCCCTCCCTAGACGGCGAAATCGAGCTCGGGGACGTCCTTGAAGGCCTCGGTGGGGCAGACCTGCGTGCAGATGCCGCAGCCCTTGCAGTACTCGTAGTCGACCTGGACCGCCGTCTCCGTCAGCGTGATGCAGGCGTCCGGGCAGTCCACGACGCAGATCATGCACTGCGTGCACAGCTCAGGGGTGAGGACCGGCCGCGTGATCCGCCACGTGCCGGTCACCATCTTGTCGTTGCGGCGCTCCGGCGCGTCGACGGTCCCGGCGAAGGGCGCCTCGAGGTACCGCTTCGGCTGGGAGTCGCCGGCCCAGGGCTTGCCGAGGCCCCGCTCGAAGAGCTCCTGCGCCGGGGTGATGGTGGCCGTGTCGTACCCCCGCTGCGCGGCGGGCGGGTCCTTGACCACGGCCAGGAGGGACTCGAGCGTCGCCAACCCCGTGGCCCGGACGACCGCCCCGGCCAGGGGCCCTGCCCACCCTCCGCCGATGCCGGTCGCATCCGTCGCGCCTTCCTGCCCCGACAGGCTCTTGACGGCGCTGGAGATCCCCGAGGCGTCCACCGTCACGATCGACTTGAGGTTGGGGTGGCGCGGCAGGAAGCGCGCCAGCTCGGCGGCAGGCCGCTTCGAGTTCACCACCAGCACGGCGCCCGGGGTGATGTGGTCCAGGACGGGGCCACGGATGAGGGATTCCTCGACGATCACCACCACGTCGTGGGCGTAGTTCTCGTAAAGGAAGCGCGACTCGATCGGCTCCGCGCTGATCCGCGCGTAGGCCGTCACGGGGACGTTCACGCGGTCGGGCAGGTCCACGTAGTTCTCGAAGGCCTGGACGTGCTTTCCCTCACGCATCGCCGCATTCGCCAGGGCGAAGGCCACGTCGCGCCCTTCCTTGCCCAGGATGACACCCCGGCTCCACACGGTGACCTGCTTGAGGGTCGGCTCGGCGAACAGGTCCTCAGGCCGCATGGGCAGCACCCCTCCTTCACGGCTTGCCGTCAGCGTGCTTCCACGCGTCGCGGCGGCGGCATCCCTCCGCTACCTCCTTCCATCTCCGCCAGCGCCAACCGGAAGTGGCGGGCGCCGACGCGGGGGGCAGGGGCCGTCCCCGGCGCTGCCGGCGGCCGGCCGCCTGCTCCCTCCGCTTCCTCGAACCACTCGTCGGCCGCCAGGAGAGCGGCCCGCTGGCAGAGCGCACGCAGTTCGGCACCGGACCAGCCCGCGGTGGCCTCCGCGAGCGCCCCCAGGTCCACGTCCCCGGCCAGCGGCAGCCGGCGGGTGTGCACCGCGAGGATCTCCTCCCGCTCGGCCACGTCCGGCAGCGGGAACTCCAGGATGTAGTCGAACCGGCCCGGTCGCAGCAGGGCGGGCTCCAGGCGATCCGGCCGGTTCGTCGCGGCGATCACCAGGACGCCGGGGTGCTCCCGGATCCCGTCCATCTCGGCCAGGAGCTGGCTGACCGCGCGCTCGCCCGCCTCGGTGGCGCCGGCTGCGCCCCGGGCCGGGGCCAGGGCGTCGAGTTCGTCGATGAACAGAATGCAGGGTGACGCCTGGCGCGCCTTGCGGAACAGGTCCCGCAGCGCCTTCTCCGTTTCGCCCATCCACTTGCGGAAGAGGGATGGGCCTTCGACCCCGATGAAGTTCGCCCGCACGCTCGAGGCCAGGGCCCGCGCCACCAGCGTCTTGCCGGTCCCCGCGGGGCCGGTGAAGAGGATGCCCCGGGGCAGGTGGAGGCCGAATCCCGCCAGCAGGTCACCGTACCGCAGGGGACGCTCCACGAGCACCCGGAGGCGGGTCCGGATCTGGCTGAGCCCGCCCACGTGCTCCCAGGTCTCCCGCGGCCGCTCCAGCACCAGCTCCCGCGTGGCGCTCGGCTCCACCTCGCCCAGGGCGTGCCGGAAGTCGGCCATGGTCACCTGGATCCCGCCGGAATCGGCGCCCGCCTCGGGGTCCAGCCGGATCTCCGGCAGCAGGCGCCTCAGCGCCGCCATGCCGGCCTCGCGGCAGAGCGCCGCGAGGTCGGCGCCCACGAAGCCGTGGGTCACGTCCGCCAGTTCCTCGAGGTCGACATCCGCAGCCAGGGCCATGCCGCGCGTGTGGATGCGGAGGATGGCCAGGCGGCCGTCGCGATCCGGCACCGGGATGGGGATCTCCCGGTCGAACCGGCCGGGGCGCCGCAGCGCCGGATCGAGCAGCTCCGGGATGTTCGTGGCGCCCACGACGATGACGTCCCCGCGCTCCTCCAGCCCGTCCATGAGCGCGAGCAGCTGCCCCACGACGCGCTTTTCCACGTCACCGTGGACCGCCTCGCGCCGGGGGGCCAGCGCGTCGAGTTCGTCGAGGAAGATCACGCTGGGGGCGTGCCGGCGCGCCTCGTCGAATACCTCCCGCAGCCGGGCCTCGCTCTCGCCGTAGTACTTGCGCATGATCGCGGGGCCGTCGACGTGGACGAAGTGCAGCCGGCTGTCGGCGGCGATGGCCCGGGCGATGAGGGTCTTGCCGGTCCCCGGCGGGCCGTAGAGGAGGACGCCCCGGGGCGGCCGCACGCCGAGCCGGCGGAACAGCGCGGGGTACTTGAGCGGAAGCTCCACGAGCTCGCGCACCCGGGCCAGCTCGCGGTCGAGCCCGCCCACGTCCTCGTAGGTGACCGCGCCCGCCCGCGGCGGCTCCACGTCGACCGCCGCGATGCGGATCCGCGTGCCCTCCTGGACAAGCACCGCCCCGCGCGGGGCCGTGCCGGTCACCGTGAAGAGGAGCGGCTCCCCGCCGAACCGCGGGACCGCCACCACGTCCCCGGCCACCACCGCGCAGCCCAGGAGACGGCGGTGGAGGAGCGGCACGGGGTCCTCTCCGTGGGCGATCCCACCGGGGTCCGACGGGGTCAGGACCACCGCCCGCGCCGGGCTCACCCCGATGCGCTGGACCGTGACCTCCTCGTCGAGTCCGACCCCGGAGTTCTGGCGCGTCGTGCCGTCGATCCGGAGCGTGCGGGGCGGCGTGCCGGAGTCGGCGGGCAGCGCCCGGGCGACCGTCGCCCGCAACCCCGCGATCTGCACGACCTCGCCGGGGCTCAGGCCCAGGTACGTCATCTCGGCTACTCCCAGGCGGGCGATGCCCCGGTGGAGGTCCTCAGGCAGGGCTTCGGCGACGCGCAGGCGGAGGCTCCGCCGGCCCGTCTCGGGCTCCTCCACGGCATCACCCCCCTGCCGAGAGACGTCCCTGGCACGAAGCTACCCGCGGCGCCCGGTCAAGGCCCAGTCGCCACGCGGGCAAGCCGCACGGTCCTCCCGGGCCGACTTGCTACCCCGGTGGCCAACCGTCCCTGACCAGGTGGACAGATCGGAGCCGGCGGCCCTGGACCGGACCGCGCGCCCGCGCGCGGGAGCCCGGGGGCGATGCACCCCCGGGCTCCCGCGTTGCCGGCGGCCAAGGACACAGGAAGGATACAAGGCCGTCCGCTTCACGTCCCTCTCCACAGGCCCGTGCGGGCCGCGTGGGCCACGAGTTCGGTCCGGTTCCGCAGGTTGAGCTTCCGGAGGACGTTGCGCAGGTGGAGCTTCACCGTGCTGACGGACAGGAATAGCCGGCGGGCGATCTCCCGGTTCGAGTAGCCCTGGGCCACCAGGGTCACGAGCTCCCGCTCGCGAGGGGTGAGGGGCACGGCGTCGCCCTCCCCGGGCAGCAGGTGGCGCTCCTCCAACGAGGTGAACAGCTTGAGCGTGATGCTGCCGGAGATGGGCATCGCCCCCGCCGCGGCCGCCCGCACGTGCGCCCACAGCTCCTCCGGGGCCACGGTCTTGAGGAGGTAGCCACGGGCTCCGGCCCGCAGCGCCGCCAGCAGGCTGGCCTCGTCGTCCAGGTAGGTCAGGACGACCACCCGGGCTTCCGGAACCTCCCGGACGATCCGGCGGGTGGCCTCGAGGCCGCTCTCGTCCGGGAGGGAGAGGTCCATCAGCACCACGTCGGGGCGCAGGGTCCGCGCCCTCTCCACCGCCTCCCGGGCGGTGCCCGCCTCCCCGACCACCTCCAGCCCGCCCAGCAGCCGCAAGGCGTCGGCCGTTCCCCTGCGGAAGATGGCATGGTCGTCGACGAGGAGCACGCGGATCGGCTCCACCGGGCGACCCCCCTACCGGTGCGGTACCGTCAGGACGACCGTGCAACCGGAGCCGGGAGCGGACGTCACGGTGAGGGCGCCCCCGACGCGCCGGGCCCTCTCGGCCATGATGGCCAGCCCGAAACCGCCCCCGGCGTGCTCCGGCACAAACCCGCGGCCGTTGTCGGTGACGGTGAACGTGTGCAGGGCTCCCATGAAGCTCCAGCGCACCTCCACCCGGCTGCCACCCGAGTGCTTGCGGGCGTTGGTGACGGCTTCCTGCACCACCCGCAGGATCTGCAGGGCGACGGGGGCAGGGACGTGGGGGCGGTGCGCGGGAGCCTCAACTAGCCGTACTTCCAGGCCGGTCTGCCGGGCGAAGCGGTGCAGGTACTCCTGCAGCGCGGGCAGGAGATCGCCGCCGGCCGCCGGCGCCAGCAGGTCCCCGAGGGCCAGGCGGAGCTCCCGATGCGCCTTCTCGGACAGGTCCAGGACCTCCTCGAACTGCGCGGCCAGGCTGGCAGCGTCCGGAGCGCTCCCGAGGAGCCAGCGGACCAGCTTCAGCTTCTGAGTCAGGGCGGCGAGCAGTTGCGCCAGCCCGTCGTGCAGCTCCGCGGCCAGCCACTCCCGCTCGGCCCGCACGGATGCGGCCTGGGCGCTGAGTGCCCACTCGGCGTCCGACAGCACCTCGCCGGCCAGGCCCGCCAGTACCCGGAGCACGCGCTCGTGTTCCGGCCCGTACTCTACGGGCCGGCGGCTGGCCACCATGAGAACCCCGGTGGGTTCGCTCCGGACGGTCACCGGCACGGCCAGTGCGGCCTTCAACCGTTCGGACCGCATCGTGGGATGCTTCTCGGGCGGATCGGGCGCGTCCTCCGGAAAGCGGGCGATCCGAAGCGGCCGGCCCAGGCTCACGACCCGGCCGCGAATCCCCTGGCCGAGCCGGACCCGCGTCTCGGCCGTGCGGCTGGACCGGTTGCCGTCCTGGACGAGCCACGCCACCTCCGAAGCGTTGACGTCCACACGGCCGAGGGCCGCGTAATCCGCGGACAGGAGTTCCCGTGCGGCGTGTACCAGGGAGCGCAGGACCGTCCGCCCCGGTTCCGTGATCGGGTCCAGGGGCTCCCCCCGCGCCGTCGGCGCGCCGGGGGCGAGGTGGAAACGCGGTCGGAGCAACAGGACGGCGTGCGGGCGGGTTCCGGGAATCGGGGTACAACTGCCCTCCACCCACACCCGGGCACCGTCCGGCCCTACGGCCGTCTCGAAATGGGAGGTCGCGACCTCGTGGCGCAGCGCCTCGGCCCCCCAGCAGTTCCCGCAGGCAGCGCCGGGGGCTTCCGGGGGTCCGCACCGCAGGAGAGCGCTGCAGGTCGCCGCCTGGCGGCGCGAGCCGGGGGGATCCCCCACGAGCGCTCGCGCGGCCCGGTTCATGTAGCGGACGTGCCGCCCCCCGTCGATGATGACCATGGCTTCCCCCAGGTGATCACATGCAGCCACGAGGGCCTGGGGGACGAAACCCTCCACGTAGCGGCGCTCGATGGCCACGGCACGCCCCTCCTCGGGAGAGGCCGACCGATTCGAATGTCCATTCGAATGTGTCCTTCTAGTCCAATTATGCACTCGTGGGTCTAGACCGGCTATGGTCAAAAAGCACTAGCCACAGCGCCGGGCCACGCAAGCCGCAAGACCGGAGACTCGAACTTGACATCCGTGCCGGCCGGGGAGAAGCTCTTGGAGGATGCTCGTAGCCGTCGCAGCCCGGCCGGGCTCACGGCCGGGTCCACGGGAGGGAAGCCATGAACCGCCCTGTGCCGGCCACGCATGCGGCGGTCGAGTTCGTGGACGTGGTCTTCCGCCGGCCCGCGGCGGGGGAACGCGGCAACGGGGTCGCCGTGCTGGACGGGGTCAGCTTCACCCTGAACCGGGGGGAAGTGCTGGCCATCGTCGGCCCCAGCGGCGCGGGCAAGACGACGCTCCTCCACCTGGTGAACCGCCTGCTGGAGGCGGACGGAGGGGAAGTCCGGGTCGGCGGCCGCCGGGTGCGCGACTGGCCGCCCCCGGCACTCCGGCGCCACGCCGGCCTGGTTTTCCAGTCCGCCCCCATGCTGCCCGGCACGGTGTTCGACAACCTCGAGGCACCGCTCCGCTTGGCGGGCCGCGCCCTGTCCCGGGCGGAAGCGGCCCGGTGGCTGGAGGCCGTGGAACTGGATCCTGCCCTGCTCGAGCAGGACGCTGCGACCCTCTCGAGCGGGCAGAAGCAGCGGGTCGCCCTCCTCCGCACCCTGGCCACCGAGCCGGCCGTCCTCCTCGTCGACGAGGTCACCTCGGCCCTCGACATGGCCTCCGCCCGGGTGGTGGAATCGCTCGTCCTGGACCGGGTGCGGACCCGGGGGCTGAGCGTGCTGTGGGTCACCCACGACGAAGCCCAGGCGCGCCGGGTGGCCCACCGCGTCCTGCATCTCGAGGGCGGCCGGGTGCGGTACCTCGGTCCCGTGGACGGCTACCGGTGGCCCGCGCACCCGACCGATGGGCCGGGGAAGGTAGCCTGCCGGCCCGCTGGGGAGGGAGGCGGGTCGTGAGCACCGCGGCGCTCCTGTGGACCCTCTCCTTCACGGCGCTGGCCGCCGTGCTGTCAGTGTACCAACGTCTGGGGCTCGAACGCGACATCGCCGTCGGTGCCGTGCGGGCGGGCGTTCAGCTCCTCGCCGTCGGCTACGTGCTGCGCCTCGTGTTCCGGGCCCACTCGTGGCTTTACACGGGGCTGATGCTGACGGTGATGGTCGCCGCCGCCGTCCAGGTTGCGACCCGCCGGGGCGGCGGGATGCCGGGCACCCGGAGCCGGGTGGCCGTGGCCATCGCTGCCGCCGAGATCGTGACGGTCGGCCTCATGCTCGTCACGGGCCAGATCCGCTTCGTGGCGGAGCACGTCATCCCCCTCAGCGGGATGGTCGTCGGCCAGTCGATGGTCACCGCCGGTCTGCTCCTGAACCGGCTGCGTTCGGAGGTCGGGCTGCGCCGGGAGGAGGTCCAGGTCTGGCTCTCCCTCGGGGCGTCGCCCCGGCAGGCCGTCGACCGGGCGCTGCGGAGCGCGGTGCGGGCGTCGATGATCCCCTCGATCGACAGCCTCAAGACCGTCGGGCTCGTGCAGCTGCCGGGGATGATGACCGGCCAGATCCTCGCGGGGGCAGACCCCGTGGTGGCGGTGCGCTACCAGATCCTCGTCATGTTCAGCCTCACCAGCGCCGCCGCACTCACGAGCATTCTGCTTGGTCTCCTGGCCTACCCGCTCTTGTTCACGCCCGCCCAGCAGCTCCGTCCCATCGAAGGGTCTCCGGCGGCAGACTAGCAGACGGGAGGGAGAAGCGTGTTCGTGGCCGTGAACCACCTGATCGTCAAGCCGGGCCACGGTGCGGAGGTCGAGCGCCGGTTCGCTGCGCGAAGCGGGGTCGAACGGCAGCCCGGGTTCGTCCGGTTCGAGCTGTGGCGCCTGCGCAAACAAGCGGACCACGAGGAGTACCTCGTGGTCACGCACTGGGAGTCCGAAGAGGCCCACGCCGACTGGGTGCAGTCGGAGGCGTTCCGCCGGGCCCACGCCGGCGGGCGGCCGGACTTCTTCCTGGACAGCCACCTGTCGTTCTACGACGTCCGGCTGACCTCCGGCCCGGCCGCGCCCGCCTCTTCCTGATCCCGTCCGGCGTCCGAGCCCGGGCCTACTTGACGACGACGACGGGTCCCGGGGCGAGCCGCACCAGCCGCTCGCTGACGCTCCCGAGGAAGAGCTCGCCGAGGAGGCCGAGACCCCGGCTGCCGACCACCGCCAGGTCGTAGCCACCGGTCCGGTACTCGGCCAGGAGCTGGTCGGCCGCGCTGCCGGTCGCGGCCAGCGGCCGGACGCGGTCGGCGGGAACCCGGGCGAGGTCGGCGGTGCGGTTCACCACGTCCCGGGCGGCCCGGTCCACCGCCACGTCGAACGACAGGTCGGTCTGCTCGAACAGGGCCCGCGCCTCGGGCGACAGGTGGAGAACGTGGAGCGCCGTGATCTCCGCCTCGGGGGCCCAGCGAAGGGCGAAGGCCAGGGCGCGGGCGCTGTGGGCGGAGCCGTCGACCCCGACCAGCACCCGACGGAGCGGCCGGGCGTGGTCGTGCCGCGCGACGAGCACGGGGACGCGGGCATGGTGGACGACCTCCGTGCTCACGCTGCCCAGGAAGAGGCTGGCCGCGAGGCCCAGGCCCCGGCTTCCCATGGCGATGAGGCCGGCTCCCACCTCGTCGGCCACCGCGAGCACCGCGGGCGCCGCCGCCCCCTGGCGGAGGTGGGTCCGCACTGGCACTCCCTCGACCGATGCGGCCATCCGGTCGAGGAGTTCCTGGCCGTCCTCCCGGGCCTCCTGCAGGGTCCGGGCGTACTCGATCGCCATGCCCTCGGAGATGGGGAGCGGTACGTGGTAGGCATGCACGAGATGGAGGACGGGTTCGGGCACCGAGCGGGCGAGCTCCCGGGCCCAGCCGAGGGCCTTCTGGGCGTGTTCGGAGCCGTCACAGGCCACGACGATGTTCGTCATCCGGGTGAACCTCCAGTCCGCCAAGTGTTGGTCGGCATATCATTTAGGCGCACTAATAGTAATCCCCTGCAAACGCACGCACGGACCGGCCGGTGATCCACAACACGGGCGCCGGACCCTGACGGGCGCGGGTCCGGCGCGATGCGTGTCGCTCGGAACCATGGCTCAGGTGCCGTAACGAGTCCCCCGGGCCTCGGCCACGACCACGCGGCGGCTACGCAGCATGCCGGCCACGACCGGCGCCAGGAGCGAGACGACCGTCAGGAGCAGCAGCACCAGGGCGATCGGGCGCGTGACGAAGATCGCCGGCGAGCCCCGCGACAGCAGGAACGACCGCCGCAGGGCCGTCTCCAGGTCGGGACCCAGCACCAGCGCGAGGATCAGCGGCGCCACGGGCACGCGGAGCTTGGTGAGGAAGTACCCCAGGATCCCCGCCACCAGGACGACCCCCACGTCGAACAGGCTGTTGTCGATGGCGTACCCGCCCACCAGGCTGAGGACCGCCACCAGCACCATCAGGATCGGCGCCGGCAGGGCCAGCACCTTCACCACCGCCGGGATGGCGAGCGTGTTGATCGCCAGCAGCATCAGGTTGGCGATGTAGAAGCTGGCGATGAGCCCCCACACGAAGTCGGGGTTGTCCCGGAACAGGAGCGGCCCCGGGCGAAGCCCCCACATCATCAGCCCGCCCATCAGCACCGCCGTCGTCCCCGAACCCGGGATCCCCAGCGACAGGAGCGGCACGTACGCGGCGATGGCGGCGGCGTTGTTCGCGCTCTCCGGCGCGGCCACGCCTTCGATCGCCCCGCGGCCGAACTTCGCCGGGTTTCGGGAGACCTGCCGTTCCACCGTGTACGCCAGGAACGACGACGTGGTCGCCCCGGCACCCGGCAGGAGCCCCACGAAGAAGCCGACGACCGTCCCCCGCACGATGGCCCACACCGACGACGCCCACTCGGCCGCCGACGGCAGGACGTTCCGGATCGAGAGACCTGTCCACTGCGTGGACCAGCGCTCCTGCCTCTCCAGCCACACGAGGACCTGGGTGATGCCGAAGAGCCCGATCACGACCGGCAGGAGCGGGATGCCGTCCAGGAGCTCGATGCTCCCGAAGTTGAACCGGGCGTTCCCGTTCACGCTGTCCATCCCGACCAGCGCCAGCAGGAGGCCGATCACGCCCGAGATGAGGCCCTTGACCGGCGACTCCCCGGTGAGCCACCCCAGGCTGGTGAGCGCCAGCAGCATCAGCATCGCCATCTCCGGCGGCCCGAAGCGGAGCCCGAACCGGGCCAACGGCGGCGCGAAGAAGCTGAGCATGATGATGGCGAACGTGCCGGCGACGAACGAGCCGACCGCCGCCACGAAGAGCGCCTGGCCGGCCCGGCCCTGCTTGGCCAGCATGTGACCGTCGAGCCCGGTCATGATGGCGGCGGAGTCACCCGGGATGTCGATCAGCACCGCGCTGATCGTGCTCCCGTACATGACCCCGTAGTAGATGCCGCTCAGCATGATGATCGCGGCCGTCGGGTCCATCCCGAACGTGAGCGGCAGCAGGAGCGCCACCCCCGAGACGGAGCCGATCCCCGGCAGCGCCCCGATCACCTCCCCCGCCACCACCCCGATGACGGCGAAGAGGAGGTGGTTCGGCTCGAGGGCGACCGCAAACCCTCTCAGCAGGTAGTCCCAGGTGCTCACGCCTCCACCTCCTCAGATGCCCAGAAGACCCACCGGCAGCGGCACCTTGAGCCAGTAGCTGAAGATGAGGTAGACCCCGCCGCCCGTACACAGCATCACGAGGAGGCCGGTGCGCCAGGGGTACCGGCCCACGAGCCGCGTCCAGAGGAGCGCGAAGAGGGACAGCGCCAGAAGCATGCCGAGGTAGTTCATGAGAAGTGCCGTACCGATCAAGGCCGCCATCCCCAGCAGCGCGGCGCGCAGATCCCCCTTCCCCCACAGGCGCTCTCCTCGCCCCCGGGTGCCGATCCACAGCCACACGCCGAGGATCGCCGCCAGCCCACCGACCAGGATCGGGAAGAAACCCGTGCCCGGACCGGTGGTGGAGGTCCAGTAGCCGTAACGCCAGCCCTGCCACGTGACCGCGAGGCCGACGAGCAACAGGATCGAGGCCAGCACTCTGTCCGGGTGCATGTGGTGTCCCTCCTCGGGCGCCCTCCCCCCGCCGGGCCGGGGCGCAAGGGCGGGGCCTCCGCCCCGCCCTCACCCCGGCGTCCGCGGCCGAGACTCGTGCCTTCCGGCAGCCGGCGCTACTTGATCACGCCGATGTCCTTGAGGATCTGCGCGTACCGGGGCTCCTCTTCGGCGATGAGCTTCTTGAAGTCTTCTGGCCCCAGGTAGCGGATCGTCAGGCCGTTCTTCTTGGCGTAACGCTCCTGCCAGCCCGGATCCTCGGTGACCTTCTTGAGCGTGTCGGCCCAGAACTTCACGGCGTCCGCCGGCATGTCGGGCGGGCCGACCACCCCGCGGAACTGGCGGAACACCACGTCGAGGCCCGACTCCTTGAAGGTGGGGACGTCCGGGAACATCGGCATGCGCTCCGGGGCCGCCACCGCGATCGGGCGGACCAGGCCGG
This sequence comes from Caldinitratiruptor microaerophilus, assembly GCF_025999835.1. Classification (NCBI taxonomy): domain Bacteria; kingdom Bacillati; phylum Bacillota; class Clostridia; order Eubacteriales; family Symbiobacteriaceae; genus Caldinitratiruptor; species Caldinitratiruptor microaerophilus. The sequence goes on from NZ_AP025628.1 coordinate 2,137,035, forward strand.
CCTCGATCTGCGACATCGCCTCGTTCGGGTTGGCCCAGGCCACGTCGACCTGCTTGCCGAGCAGGTTCGTCATGACCTCGCCGCCGCTCTCGAACGGGATGTAGTTGAGCTTGACGCCGGCGGCCTTCTCCACGATGCCGGTGAGCATGTGGTCCTCGGCGCCGGTGGCGGTCCCGCCGATGCTGACGGCCTTCTCACCGCTCCTGGCCTTGTTGATGAAGTCCTGAACCGTCTTGAACGGCGAGTCCTTGGTGACCACCAGGAGGAACTCGTCCATCGCCAGGTTCGCCAGGGGGGTGAACGTGCTCGCCTTGATGCCGCCCTGCACCGTCAGGGGCGCGGACACCTGGCCGCTGATGAACGTCATGATCGTGTACGCGTCGCCCTTCTTCTGGGCCACGTAAGCGCCGCCCACCTGGCCGCTGGACCCGGGCTTGTTGACGACGACCACCGGCTGGGACAGGGCCTTGGTGTCCTGCAGGGACTGGACGATGTTGCGTGCCAGCACGTCGCTGCCGCCGCCCGCGGCGTAGGGTACGACGAACTCGATCGGCTTGTCCGGGTACGACGCCTTCGCCTGGGCCTGCGGCTGGGTCTGGCCCGACGGCTGCGTCTGGGCCTGGCTCCCCCCGGCCTGCGGCTTGGTTCCACCTCCTCCCCCACACCCGGCGAGAACCATCGCCACCACGCCGGCAGCCAACAGGGCCACGAACCTCTTCCCTCGCATCGCTCTCCCTCCCAAACTTGATTGCGAAGCTTGAGCGGCACCCCCGACCGGGGTCGGCGCCGCGCCCCCCCTGAGCTTGGCGTGGTCGGCCCCCTTCCGGACTCACCCGGCGCACCACTCGGGCATACGAATGATTTGGCTATCCCCTTACGACCTTTTCACTAGTCAGACGCAAGCAAGGACAGTACGGCCCGGGGACCGTCCGGAAGCGGGTCTTGCTCTGCGGCGCGCCGGGCCGGCGCCCGGCGCGGCCGCTCCCTCGCTACCGCCCGCGGAAGACGGGCTTACGCTTCTCGAGAAAAGCGGTCACGCCTTCCCGGAAGTCCTCACTCGTGTAGGCCATGGCGATCAGGTCTTCTCCGCCCTCGAACCGGCGGTGCGCCTGCAGCCGGCGGATGGCCTCCTTCGTCACCCGGATCGTGATGGGCGCGTGCTCGGCGATCTCCAGGGCCACGGCGCGCACGTACTCGTACAGCCGCTCCGCCGGCACGACCTCGTTCACCAGTCCGGCCTGCCGGGCTTCCTCCGCCTCGACGAGCCGGGCCCGGAAGATCATCTCCTTGGCACGACCCGGCCCCAGGAGGTCGACCAGCCGGGCGTAGTTCGCCATGGAGAGGCAGTTGCCCAGCGTGCGGGCGATCGGGATCCCGATCTTGCTCTCCGGCGTGCAGTACCGCAGGTCGCAGGCCAGGGCGATGCCGGCGCCGCCGCCCACCGCGTACCCCTCGATGGCGGCGATGGTGGGCTTGGTGACAGACTCCAGCCGCGAGACGACGCGGTCCATCCGCCGCTCGTACTCGATCCCGTCCTCCGCCGTGCGGAACGACGTGAACTGGCTGATGTCCGTACCGGCGACGAACGCCTTCCCGCCGGCTCCCCGCAGGATCAGCACCCGGATCTCGGGGTCGGCGTCGACCGTCTCGCACGCCGCCACCAGCCCGTCGTACATCGCCCACGTCATGGCGTTGCGGGCGTGGGGGCGGTTGAACGTCACGATCGCCAGGGGACCGTCGCGCTCGAACAGGAGCTCCGGCTCACTCACCGGCTGCACCTCCCGCCCGGCGGGTTTCTGCCGCTTCCCCGCGGCGGGCCATGGTGACCACGCCCGCCTCCGCCAGCGTCCGGATGTCCTCGTCGCTGTACCCGAGCTCCCGCAGCACCTCGGCGGTGTGCTCGCCGTAGAGCGGGGAGGGGCGCCGGATGCGCGCCGGCGTCTCCGACAGCTTCACCGCCGGCCCCAGCACCCGGATCCGCCCGCCCACGGGGTGGTCGATCTCCTGCACCATCCCCCGCTCCTGGACGTGCGGGTCGGCGAAGACCTCCGCGTAGTTGAGGATCGGCCCGCACGGGACCCCCGCCTCGTCCAGGACCTTCAGCCAGTGTGCCCGCGGCCGGGTCGAGGTGACCTCCTCGATCTCCCGGGCGAGCTGGTGGCGGTTCTTCACCCGGTTCGTGTCGTCCCTGTACTCCGGCCGCTCGATCAGGTCCGGGCGGCCGATCGCGTGGGCGAACCGCTCCCACGTGCGCTGGTTGGCGGCGCCCAGCGTGATGTAGCCGTCCGCACAGCGGATCGCCTGGTACGGAGCGGACATGCGGTGCGCCGACCCCATGGGCTCCGGGATGCCGCGCCCGGAGAAGTACTGCGCCGACTCCCACACCGAAAGGGCAACGCCCGCTTCCAGGAGGGAGGCGTCGATGTACTGCCCCTCGCCCGTCCGGAGCCGGTGCACGTACGCAGCCAGGATCGCCTGCAGCGCGAACAGCCCGGCCCCCAGGTCGGTGATCGGGATCCCGCACTTCATCGGCGGCAGCCCGACCTCCCCGGTGATCGACATGATGCCGGACATCCCCTGCGCCACCAGGTCGAACCCGCCCCGCTGGGCGTAGGGTCCCGTGTGGCCGAACCCCGAGATCGAGGCGTAGATCAGCCCCGGGTTCACCTTCCGCAGGTCCTCGTACCCCAGGCCGAACGAGTCCATGACGCCGGGACGGTAGTTCTCCACCAGGATGTCGGACCGGGCCGCCAGGGACCGGAAGATCTCGCGGCCCCGCTCGTCCTTCAGGTTCAGCACGATCCCCCGCTTGTTGCGGTTGATCGCCCAGAAGCTCGGGCTCTCCGTTCCCAGGCTGCCGGCCATCTTCCGGGTGGGGTCGCCCCCTGGGGGCTCCACCTTGATCACGTCGGCCCCCATGTCGCCCAGGAGCATCGTGCAGAACGGCCCCGCCATCACCTGGGTGACGTCGAGCACCCTGACCCCGCTCAGCGCCTGCTTCACCCGGCTACCTCCTCGTGGCCCCGCGTCTCCGACCGTGCACGGGCCAGCGCCCGCCGCCCCCGCACCAGGTCCCCCTGCAGGTGCGCCTCGATCCGGGCTACCGCCCCGCCCGGATCGCGGGCCGCGATCCGCTCCAGCACGGCCTCGTGTTCCCGGAGCACCTGCTCCTCGTCTTCCGGGGCGCTGAGCGCGTTGGCCCGGAAGAGCACCATCTGGCTCCAGAGCTGCTCCAGGAGGCGAAGCGTCCACGGGTTGCCGCCCGCCAGGGCGATCTCCCGGTGGAAGTCCACGTTGACGTTGAGGAGTTCGGGCAGGTCGCCGCGCTGCATCGCCGCCCGGGCGTTCTCGAGCGCCGCGCGCATCCGGGCGAGGCTCTCCCCGTCTGCCCGCTCGGCCGCCCGCCGCACGGCCAGGCGCTCCAGCGCGATGCGGCATTCGTACATCAGTTCGACCTCCGCCAGGTCGAGCGCCGGCACGGCCAGCCCGCCCTCGTCCTGGCGGAGCAGCCCCTCGGCCTGCAGCTGGCGGATCGCCTCGCGGAGCGGCGTGCGGCTGATGCCCAGCTGCTCGGCGAGCTGGGTCTCCGCCAGCCGCTCGCCCGGCCGCAGCTGCCCCCGGAGGATGGCGAGGCGCAGAACGTCACGAGCCTTCTGGTACAGCGGCGGGCTCTTGATCGACGAGGGCTCGAGCGGCATGTCCCCACCCCTTTGCCGGTCCGGGTCGCGTGCGGCCACGGTGGCACCTGTGCACACTGTATACCGCACACGGTGATTTCCACACACATGCGTGAATTCCTGCCGGGATGGATCAGGTCGCACAAAAGATTTGCAGCGGCCTCCCCGGGCCTCACAGCTCCAACCGCACCTGCAGCCCGCGGAGGAAGCTCCGCCGGTGCAGGGGGCAGGGGCCCCATCGGGCCAGGGCGGCGATGTGCTCGGGCGTTCCGTACCCCTTGTGCCGCGCGAACCCGTACTGCGGGTACTGCCGGTCCCACTCCAGGGCGAGGCGGTCCCGGGTGACCTTGGCGACGATCGACGCCGCCGCCACGCTCAGCACCTTGCGGTCGCCCCCCACCACGGCCCGCTGGCGGCCGCCGTACCCCGGCAGCGGCGCGTCGCCGTCGACGAGGACGAACTGGACGCCGACGGGCGGGGTGAGGCCGGCGAGCGCGGCCTCCATGGCCTCCAGGGCCGCGTTGCGGATGTTCACCCGGTCGATCCGCTCGGGCTCCACGATCCCGATGCCCACGGCGAGCGCCCGCTCGCGGATCACGTCGTAGGCTTCCTCCCGCTGACGGGCGGTGAGGCGCTTCGAGTCGTCCACCCCCGGCAGCTCGGTGCCCGGCGCGAGGACCACGGCTGCGGCGACCACCGGCCCGGCGAGCGGGCCCCGGCCCGCCTCGTCCACCCCGGCGACGGCCACCAGGCCCCGCCGCCACAGCACGCGCTCCATCCGCAGGTCCGCCACGTCCCGTCCCTCCACGGGGCTGTCCCCCACCAGATGTCCGATGTTCTCGGCCGCGCGCCGGGCCTCCTGCACCGCCGGGGCGGCAGGAGGGGATCACCGGCCGCCCATGCGGGCCGCACCGTCCGGGGTGCGCGGGCAGAAGGCGCGCCGGGGCCTGGTTGAGATCGGCGCCGCCGCCGTGCTATCCTGGGCTTGTCCAGCCCCGAGAACGGAGGGATCCGGGTGGCAGAGATCCCAGGCGCCCCCGTCGCGGAGGGAAGCCCGGCCCCGGACTTCACCCTGCCCGCCCAGGACGGGCGGGAGGTCTCCCTGCGCGACTTCCGCGGGAAGAACGTGGTCCTGTACTTCTACTCGAAGGACGACACCCCGGGCTGAACCCGCGAGGCGAGCTCGTTCCGGGACCTCCACGGCGAGTTCGAGCGCGCCGGCACGGTGGTCCTCGGGGTGAGCCGGGACAGTGTGCGGTCGCACACCCGGTTCGCGGAGAAGCTGGGCCTCCCGTTCCTCCTGCTGAGCGACGCGGAGGGGAAGGTAGCGACCCTCTACGGGGTCCTCAAGGAGAAGGTCCGCTACGGCAAGCCGTCGGTGGGGATCGAGCGGTCGACCTTCGTGATCGACCGTGACGGGGTCGTCCGCAAGGCGTACCGGAACGTGAAGGTCGACGGCCACGCCGAGAAGGTGCTCGATTTCGTCCGGACGAACCTGACGTGAGTTGCCGGACTCCCGCGCGGGGGAGGCGGGCTCATCCGCCCGCCTCCCCCGCCGCGGCTTCGGCGGCCCGGCTGAGGGCGGCCACCTGCTCGTCCGTCAGCCGCCACTCGAGCGCGGCCAGGCTCTGGGCGAACTGCTCCGGGGAGGACGAGCCCACGATCGCCGTCGACACGGCCGGGTTCGCCAGCACCCAGTTGAGGGCGACCTCCAGGGGAGGCCGGCCCAGGCCGGCGGCGAACCGCTCGACCGCCCCGGCGATCGCCAGGTTGCGCGGGGTGAGGCGAAGCTGCTGCCAGCTGGGGTTCTGGTAGCCCCGGGAGCCGGGCGGGGCCTCGCCGCCGCGGTACTTGCCCGTGAGCACGCCGCCGGCGATGGGGCTGTAGACGAGGACCCCCACCCCGAGCTGCAGGCAGCACGGGAACAGCTCTCGCTCCGGTTCCCGGTGGGCCAGGTTGTAGCGGGGCTGCACCGAGACGAAGGGCTCGAGACCGAGCCGCTCGCTCACCCCGAGAGCCCAGGCGATCTGCCAGGCCGCCCAGTTCGAACAGCCGATGTAGCGGACCTTACCCTGGCGCACGAGGTCGTCGAGCGCGCGGAGCGTCTCCTCCACGGGCACCTCCGGGTCGAACCGGTGCACCTGGTAGAGGTCGATGTAGTCGGTGCCCAGGCGCCGCAGGCTCGCCTCCACCGCCTGCATGACGTGATGGCGGCTGAGCCCCCGGTCGTTGGGGCCCGGACCGGTGGGCATGTACACCTTCGTGGCCAGCACCACCTTGTCGCGGCGCCCCTCCAGGGCCCGGCCCACGATGCGCTCGCTCTCGCCCCCGGCGTAGACGTCGGCGGTGTCGATGACGTTGACGCCTGCGTCGAGGGCCTGGTGGATGATCCGGATGGCAGTCGGTTCCTCCACCTTCTCGCCGAACGTCATCGTCCCCACGCTCAACACGGACACCTTGAGCCCGCTTCTGCCGAGCCGGCGGTACTCCACGCGCCGTCCCCTCCCGGACGATCTGCTTGCTCAAGTCAAGACTACCCTTCCCGGCCGGGCCCGCGCGCTCCTGCCAGCCCCCCTCACGATACCGAAGCGGGGGCTGGTATGTCCTCGAGTGCCACCGCGGACGACAGAACGCCGACTTGCGAGTAACGCCGGGGCGGATCGGGCCTCAGGACCCGTCGTCGTCGGGGCGCCTGGGACATCGCAGTACATGACCCGCCGGGCGGGCCGGCGTTCACATATGTGACCGGAGACCGCGGCGACGTGAAGAGCCACCGCACGATCCCGAGGCCCGATCACGCAAACCCCGGTTTTACCATGCGCCAGTGAGGTGCCAGGAGGCGCATGTCCCACCAGACGGAACAAAACGCACATCTTGAACCCCGGGAGCTTACCTTGCCTGTCAAGATCTGCGTCCCCACGTCCGCGCAAGGGCTCGAATGGGCAGGGTTTGGCGGGCGCAAGGGGTTTCAGTCGACCCACGCATGGCGTTATGTCACCAGCGCCAGGGCACCGGCCGGCACGAAACGCAGAAGTTGACAGGCGGAGACCGATCTTGCCTGTCAACTTCTGCGTCAGGCGGCAACGAGTCGCATGGACAGCCGGCACAAGCATTCGGGAAACGGTGCGACATCCCCTTCCGCGCCATTTCGGCCGGATTGGTAGAAAGCGCAACCGTAATTTCGCGCGTGCACCCCTGAAGTGAGGCCCGTTGACAGGCGGCCAGGTGCTGGCTAGAATGAGCTTGCCGACACGTCGGAGTGGCGGAACTGGCAGACGCGTACGTTTGAGGGGCGTATGGCGCAAGCCGTGCGGGTTCAAGTCCCGCCTCCGACACCAGGCTTGTAGAGCGGGTTTCCGGCTTCACCGGTTCTCAGCCCGGCTGGTTCCCGACCGGAATGGGAACTTGCAACGCCAGAACCCGGTCTTGTAGACCGACGCCCGGTGCGGCTACAGCGGGCGTCGGCAGGCGGCTCTGGTGGCCGCCGGTCTCTCCGTCCGAAGCCGTCCGGGTGATGCCATCCAAGGCCCGGACGGCTTCGTCGTCACTCCCCGCTCGGCGCGCCGGGTGATGCGGCGGCCCGCAGGTCATGCAGGTGCAGGCGGGCTTTTTGCCCCCACACATTCCTCGCCGGCGGTCCTCCACCCGCTCCGAGAGGGGCCGGCGAGACCACGAAGCCGATCAGAGTCCCGCTCTTCGAAAAGCGAGGCGCTCATCGGCTCATGCCCTGATCACGAACGCGTTTCTCCCGTTCGGCGAAGTGTCTCCGTATCGTGACGGCCACGCGTGCCATTTCTTCCTGGGTACATGCTGTCCGTCGCAAGCGGTCAAGCAGAGTCCGCTCGCTCACCAGACCTGCCCGCACGACGGCCGAACAAAACTCGAGGTCCTTTGGCCTGCCCGCGAGGTACTTGCTCACGAGAAGGTCATGGGGTTCCAGGCAATATCCCGTGATCCCCATCGTATTTGCGTTCTCGACCGGGATCAGCCGGTCCCGCCAGCCATCCGGAAGCCGTGCAGTCGTTTCGTCCACACCGTGGGCATAGATGCCGAACGTGTCGTGGAACATGGACCCTTCCCCCAGGGTCCCGTCGATCAGGTCCGCCTTCTTGCCGTCCGGATCGTTCACGGGGAGAAGGTAGGCTTCCATTGATTCCGTGGCCTCGGGAGGAAGTCCGGAGGGGAAGCGCCCCAGGATGGCCTGGCTGCCCAGGACGATCACCTCACGATCCCCCAGGATCGCGCCGGCGGCCCGGATGATATGCTCCAGCTCATCGCGCCGCACGGCTTCGCCTCCATTCCCTGGCAAACTCTCGGAAGGCGGCCGAGCGCTCCCGCGGCGGGACGACGCCCGCGAACGGCGTGCACTGGCGCAGGGCTCTGGCGTCCTCGCCGGGCGACACCATCACGTTGAGAAGCTCGTCCAGGGGGCCCTCCAGGAGAGCCTGCCATCTCGCCATGTACGGCTCGGAATTCGGATGTTGACGCCGGAGCCGGGCCAGGTTCGCCCGCGCCTTGGCGAGCACGCGCTCGGGTTGGGCCTTCAGCTTCTCCGCCACGAGCTGATGGTAGCGGATCGACCACTCCTCGACGCGGCGGTGCGTGCTCTCCATAGCGCACTCCCCCCAGGTAGAGTGTATCATGCTCGGCGGCGGGCAGGGCTCCGGCCCGAGGCGGCACCCGCCGCCGGATCCGGATGGGTACCGTGCCTGTGTTCGCAATCGTCCTGTGGCGTCCCACGGCCGCCTGGCCGCGCAGACGTCGCGGACGTCCTACCGGACGAACAGGAGCCAGAAGAGGAAGTACACCGCCAGGACGGCCGCGATGAACAGGACCACGACCGGCAGGACGATCTGGTACGTGGCGATGATGAGCGCGAGGACGTCCTGCCAACCCAGCCGCGGCCGGCCCGGCTCAGCGGCTTCCTCCGGGCGGTCGGGCGGACGGCGATCCCTGGTCAGGCGGCACCACCTCCTGCTCCGGCGCCTCCGGGTTGCCGTAGATCCACGCGTAGAACCGGTAGGACCGAAGCACACGCTGGACGAAGGCCCGTGTCTCCGGGAAAGGAATCGCCGAAAGGTCGCCGGCGCTCCCGCTCCAGCGGCCCTCCTCGAGCCAGTTGCGCACCGGGCCGTCCCCCCCGTTGTACGCGGCCAGGGCAGCCGGCACCTTGCCGTCGAACTGGCGCACGAGGTAGGCGAGATACCAGGTCCCCACCCGGATGTTGATCGTCGGGTCGTACAGGTCGTCCGGGCGGATGGGCCCGAGGCCGATGCGGTCCGCCACCCAGTGGCCCGTCTCGGGCATGACCTGCATGAGCCCCCGCGCCCCCTGGGGCGACGTGCTCCCCGGCCGCCAGTGACTCTCCGTCCGGATCACCGCGGCCACGAGCCACGGGCTGAGCCCGTTCTCCCGCGCCGACCGGATCACCAGCTCCCGGTGGGGCAGCGGGTAGAACCGGGTGAGGATGGCGCGCGCCCCGCGCGGGACGAGCGCGACCAGGACGGCAAGAGCCAGCGCCCAGGCGAGCAGGCGGCGCTTCATCGCCCGGCCTCCCCGCCCCCCGCCGCGGCCAGGACGGCCCGCCACGCGGCCTCCACCTGGGCGCGGGTGGCGGCAGGGTCGCCGCGGTTGTCGATCACCACGTCCGCCAGCCGCCGCTTCTCTTCGAGCGGCATCTGGGCGTCGATCCGCCGGCGCGCCTCGGCCTCGTCCAGGCCGTCCCGGGCCACGAGCCGGCGCAGCTGCGTCGGGGGGTCGACGTAGACGACCCAGACCTGGTCGACGTGCGCCTGATACCCGGTCTCGAAGAGGAGGGGGATGTCGAGGACCACCGCCCGAGCCCCCGCCCGGGCGGCTGCCTCCACTTCCTCTGCCATGCGCCGCCGGACGATCGGGTGCACGATCGCCTCCAGGCGCCGGCGCGCCTCCGGATCCGAGAAGACGCGCCGCGCCAGGGCGGCCCGGTCGAGTTCGCCGTCCGGCCCGACCACCCCGGGGCCGAATGCGGCGACGATGGGGCCGTACGCCTCGCCGCCCCGGGCCTCCACCGCGTGGACGATGCGGTCCGCGTCCACGACGGCCGCGCCGAGCTCGCGCAGGATCGCGACCACGGTCGACTTGCCGCTGGCGATGCCCCCCGTCAGCCCGATCCGGAGGACCTTGCCGGGACCCTTACTCGCCATCGCGACCGCCGGCGTCGTCGTCCCCGGGCGAGACGGCCCCCGGCGGCTCGAGCGCGCCGGCCGGCGGCGCGTCGACGCGGTAGCGCTCGAAGGCCTTCAAGGTGGACTCGCGCAGCTCCTTCTCGGAGTTCACCACGAGCCGCCAGCGCCCGCCCGGCTGCGGCACGATGTGGATCTCGCCGGTCACGCCCAGGCCTTCCCAGAGGCGCCGGGCCACCTCCCGCATCTCGCTCTCCCGATCGAACTCGAAGGTCAGGAACTGCAACCTCCGTCACCCTTTCCGGTGCGACTCCTGCCCGCCGGGGGGCCGGGCCGTGGGCCCGGGGCGGCCCCGTCAGGCCTGGCAGCGGGGGCAGAGATGCGTGCCCCGGCCGGCCACCCGGATCTTGGCGATCGGCCTGCCGCAGCGCGGGCACGGCTCTCCCTCCCGGTCGTAGACCCGCAGCTCGCTGTAGAAATCGCCGGGGCGGGCCTCCCCGTCGAGGTAGAGGGAGAACGTCGTGCCCCGCCGCGCGATCGCGTTGTCCAGGACCTCCCGCACGGCGCGGTGAAGGCGCTCGACCTCGGCCCCGCCGAGGGCCCCGGCAGGGCGGGCGGGGTGGATCCCCGCCCGGAACAGGGCCTCGTCCGCGTAGATGTTGCCCAGGCCGGCCACGGCCCGCTGATCCAGCAGCACGGCCTTGACGGCCGCCCGGCGGCCCTTCAGCTCCGCGGCCAGCTGCTCCGGACCCCAGTCCGGGTCCAGGGGTTCGGGGCCCAGCGTGCGGAGCCCTGCCGGCGCGCCCTCGTCGCCCGGCCCCACGAGGTGGAAGCCCCCGAACGTGCGCTGGTCCTCGTAGCGCAGCTCGGTCCCGTCGTCCAGGCCAAGGACGACGTGGGTGTGCCGGGCCCGCGGAACCTCCGGGGAGACCACGTAGAGCCGGCCCGACATGCGCAGGTGGCACACGAGCGTCCGGTCGCCGTCCAGCGGCAGGAGCAGGTACTTGCCCCGGCGTCCCGGCTCGCCGAAGGTCCGTCCGGTGAGGGCGCTCCGGAACGCGTCCGGGGCGGGGTGGCGGATCTGGCCGGGCCGGATCACGTCCACCCGCCGGACCTGCCGGCCGGGCAGGCGGCGCGCGAGGGTGCGGCGGAGGGTCTCCACTTCCGGCAGCTCGGGCATCCGCCGCCTCCCCCTAGCTGCGGGCGGCCAGCCACTCGTCGGCCGGCACCATGTCGTACCAGTTGGGGCCCACCCGGGTCTCCACGGCCAGGGGGACCGACAGCCGCATCGCTCCCGTCATCTCGCGCTCGGCGATCTCCCGCAGGCGGGGGATCTCCTCGGGCGGCGCCTCGAAGACCAGCTCGTCGTGGACCTGCAGGAGCATCCGGGCCCGCAGCCCCGCCCGGCGCACCTCCCGGTCGACAGCGATCATGGCGAGCTTCATGAGGTCGGCGGCGGTCCCCTGGATGGGCGTGTTGATGGCCGCCCGCTCGGCATTCTGCCGCACGGCGAACGTGCGGGAGTGGATGTCCGGGAGGAAGCGGCGCCGCCCGAGCAGCGTCGTGACGTAACCCTTCTCCCTGGCCTCCCGCACCTTTTCCTCCATGTAGCGCTTGACGCCCGGATACCGTTCGAAGTACCGCTCGATGAACGCCCGGGCCTCCCCGCGGCCGATCCGCAGCGCCCGGGCAAGGCCGAAGTCACTTTGACCATAGAGCAGGCCGAAATTTACAGTTTTTGCCATGCGCCGCTGTTCCTTCGTCACCTGGTCGATCTCCAGGCCGAACACCTCCGCCGCCGTGCGGGCGTGCACGTCCTGGCCCTGCTCGAACGCCTCCCGCAGGGCCGGGTCGCCGGAGAAGTGAGCGGCGATGCGCAGTTCGATCTGCGAGTAGTCCGCCGCGAACAGGACCCAGCCCTCCGCCGGGACGAAGACCTTGCGGAGCCGGCGGCCCTCCTCCTCCCGGATCGGGATGTTCTGCAGGTTCGGGTCGGCGCTCGACAGCCGGCCGGTGGCGGCGACCGTCTGGTTGAACGTCGTGTGGACGCGGCCGTCCGGCTCGACCAGCTCCTTGAGGCCGTCCACGTAAGTACCCTTGAGCTTCACGAGCGTCCGGTAATCCAGGATCTTCGCCGGCACGTCGTGGAGCGCGGCGAGTTCCTCGAGCACCTCGGCGTCGGTCGAGTAGCCCGTCTTGGTCCGCTTGACGGTCGGCAGGCCGAGCTTCTCGAACAGGACCTCGCCCAGCTGCTTCGTGGAGTTGATGTTGAACTGCATCCCTGCCGCCGTCCAGATCTCCTGCTGCAGCGCCACGATCCGGTCGTCGAGCTCGCGGCCGATGGCTTCGAGCTGTTCCCGGTCCACCCGGATCCCCGTGGCCTCCATCCGGGCCAGGATCGGCAGGAGGGGCATCTCGACCTCCGCGAAGAGCGGCCAGAGGCCGGCCTCCTCCAGGTCCCGCCGCATCGCCTCCCGCAGGCGCCCGAGGCGGGCGGCGGCGGCGGCCCGCCCGCCCGGCGATGCGGGGTCGGGCACCTCGCCGAGCCCGTACTGCCGGAGCAGGTCGTCAACCCGGTACGTGCTCCGGCCCGGGTCCAGCAGGTAGGCGGCCACGGCGCCGTCGAAGGCCGGCGGGGCCGCCGCCACGCCCCGCCGCAGGAGCCAGACGTAAAACGGCTTGACGTCAAACGCTGCCAGGTCCGTCGCCCGGGACCAGTACGCGTCCAGCCCGGGCAGCGCCGCCGGCTCGAACCATACGGCGGTCGCGGCGCCCCCGTCCAGCGGGGCCAGGGCGACCCCCTGCGGCTCCCCTCGCCCGTACGGCCCGACGGGCCCTCCGGCGGGCACGGGCTGTACCGGGGCGATGAGCCCGGCCGTCCCCGGCAACGCGTCCGCCAGGCGGGCAGCGGGCGCCGCGTCCGCCACAAGCTCGATCTGCAGCGCTGGCCCGGCGGGGGCCGCCTCGCTCCCGGCTGCCGCGAGCGCCGCGTCCGGGGGCCCGGCCCCGCCCTCGGCCGCGGAGGACTCCGGCACGTCCACCGGAGGCGTCACCCGCGGCAGGAGCGAGCGGAACTCCAGCTGCTTGAACAGGCGCTGCGCCTCGGCGTAGTCGGGCTCCTGGCGCCCGAGTGCGTCGAGGTCGACCTCGATGGGCACCTGCCGGTCGATCGTCGCCAGCCGCCGGGAGAGCCGGGCGTCCGCCTCGTGCTCGCGCAGGCGCTCCTGCAGTTTCCGGCCCGGCACCCGGTCGATGTTCGCCAGGATCCCCTCGAGCGTGCCGAACGCCTGGAGGAGACGAACGGCCGTCTTCTCCCCCACCCCGGGCACGCCGGGGATGTTGTCCGACGGGTCGCCCATGAGGCTCTTGAGGTCGACCACCTGCTCGGGGGTGATCCCGTAGGCGGCCCGGACGGCGGCCCGGTCCATCCGGGCCACGTCCGTGACCCCCCGCCGCGTGAGCAGCACGGTGACGTGGTCGTCCACCAGCTGCAGGGCGTCCCGGTCGCCGGTGACGATCACCGTGGGGATCCCCCGCTCCGAGGCGATCCGGGAGAGGGTGCCGATGAGGTCGTCCGCCTCGTAGCCCGCAAGTTCGAGATAGGGCACGCGCAGCGCCCGCAGCACCTCCCGCAGCGGGCCGAGCTGCACCTTGAAGTCGTCGGGAGCCGCCTGCCGGGTCGCCTTGTAGGCCGCGTACCATTCGTCGCGGAAGGTGGGGCCGGGAACGTCGAAGGCCACCGCCAGGTGCGTGGGCTGCTCGTCGTCCAGCACCTTGTACAGCATCCGGAGGAAGCCGAAGATGGCCCCGGTCGGGAAGCCCCCCGAAGCGCGAAACTCCTGGAACGAAAAATAGGCCCGGTAGGCCAGGCTGTTGCCGTCGATCAGGACGAGCTTCCCCGCTCCCGGCAATTCCTTCACCTCACTGCCGCTGCCGCCGTCACCACTCTACCACAAGAGGCGCCGGGACGGGTACCGGCCCCTCCGGAAGGCGCGGGCCGCCAACAGTCCGGGGGCCGCCACCCCCGGGTGACGGCCCCCGATTGTGCCCGCCCCATGCGAAGGCGTCACGGCTGCGGCGCGGGCCCGGCGGGCTCCGCCGGTGCTGCTGCCGCCGCGACCTTCTCCACGGTGACGACGAACTCGACCCTGTGGGCCCGGTCCCACCAGTAGTCCCGGTTGCGCTCCGCCGTCTCCAGGATGGCCTCCAGCTTGGCCCGCTGCGCGGCGGCGTCCTGCGGGGTCCACACGCCCGTACGCACGTACTCGTCCAGATTCGCCAGGGTCTCTTTCGCGGCCCGGATGTCGTCGTAAGCGGCGGTGTATTGCTCGGAGTAGTCCACCTGGCCCGACTCCTCCGACGCCACCCGTCCCGTCTGCCGCAGCGCGATCTCCCGCAGCGCGGCCCGGGCCTCGTCCTGCTTGTCCGCCGGTACCCAGTAGATCCGCTCTTCGGACGGAACGACACCGCCGCCGAGTCCGGCGATCGCCGTCTCGACCGCCCGGAGCGCCTGGTCGATGTCCGGGACCTCCAGCCTCACCCTGTACGTGATGGCAACGAGCGTGCCTTTCTCGACGCGGGCCGGTTTGGCGCCTTCGGCGCCCGCCACGCCCGCGCTGAGGCCGTTGACCGGGATCGAAGGCTCCATCCCGGGAAGTGTCGGCGTACCCGCCTGTTCCCCGGGTTGCGGCCCGCCCGCCCCCGGCTTGGCGCCCGGTGTCTGGGCCCGTACGCCGGCGCCGGGGCCCGGCGTGCTCCGCCCCGTCACCGGCCCCGAACCGCTCGAACCGCTGCTCGGCCCTGCTGCGACGGATCCGGCGCCGTCCGGACGGGCAGCCGGTGCGCCGGGGCCGTCGACCCGGGTAACGTCCGCTGCCGTCGCAGGCGCCGTGGATGGGCCGGTCAGCCCCGCCCCGCCGGCCAGAGGCACCGGACGCGTGCCGCCGAACGGACCGGCCGGCGAGTAGGCCAGCGCGAGGATGGCGGCGGCAGCCGCAGCCGCCGCGGCGGGAACCCCGGCCCGGCGCCAGCTCCGGCGCACCCGCTCCCAAGCCGGCACCACAGCCGGACGGGCGGCAGCGACCGGCGGCGGCAGGGCCGCAAGCCGGGCATGAAGGCTCTCGCGGAACCCCGGCGGAACCTCCAGGTCCGGGTCCGCCAGGTCGTGCAGCATCGCGACGGTCCGGCGCAGGAGGGCCTCTTCTGTGGCGCACGCGGCGCAGCGCCCCAGGTGGTGCTCCACCTGAAGGCGCGCGAGTTCATGGAGCTCCCCGTCGATGTACGCAGAAAGGTGCTGTCGGACGCCCTCACAGTTCACCGCCGCGTCGCCTCCTGGCTCTATAGACGGCGGCAGGTGCGAAAAGTTCCCTGTCGGCCAGACGCGACCGGAGGGCTTCCTTGAGAGCAGCCCGGGCGCGGTTGAGCCGGCTCTTCACCGTCCCCAGGGATACGCCCAGCACGTCGCGGATCTGCTCGTAGGTGAGATCCTGAAAATCGCGGAGAATGAGGATGTCCCGGTGGTCTTCGTCGAGGTCCAGCACGGCCTCCCGCACCAGTCGCTGGAGTTCGCGGCGCTCCAGGGCCTGCTCGGGTCCGTCAGCCGGGTCCGCCCACTGGCGGGCCAGCTCACCATCGTCTTTGTCCATCGGCTCGTCGAGAGAGGACACCCGTTGCCGCTGCCGGCGCCGGAGTTCATCCCGACACGCGTTGTAGACGATCCGGTGCAGCCACGTCGAGAAGGACGAGTCGCCCCGGAACTCCGCGAGCGACGTGTAAGCCCGGACGAACGCCTCCTGGGCCATGTCGCTGGCGTCTTCGTGGTTGCCGGTCAGGCGGTACGCCAGACCGTAGACCCGCTTCTCGTACTGGCTGATGAGAGCCTCGAAGGCCGCCACGTCGCCTGCGCGGGCCCGCTCGACGAGGCGCGACTCGTCGCTCGAGTTCACCCTGCCGCTCCCTCCACACGGACGCAGCCCTGACGGGAGATCCCGTGGCGACATCTGCTGGCTCCATGTTCGGGACTGGGAATGTGAAATCCTGTTGGGACACCCTGCCGGCGGCGCGCGCCCGAACCGGCACCCCTGCCGGCCCTGGCAATGGTAACCCGGCCAGGGGAGGCTGACAACCGGGGTGCCACCGCCTGCCGCCCGGATCGCCGGGTCCACGTCCGGCTACCAGTCTCTTCGCCCGGCGCCGGCGCTTTGCGGGGGTCGCGTGCCGGCCACGCCGCCGGCGCCGCACCGCCCGCCGGTTACCGGGGCTTCGGGCGAGGCATCCTACCGGCGGGAGGGAACGTGCATGCCAGAAGGGCCCGAAGTGGCACCGCCCGGAAAGGTCGAACCGGAGCGCGGGACCCGCCCCCTCACCCCCGGCGCGGGGATGAGCACCGGGGTCCACCGCCCGGAGGACGACCGGGAACCCAAGGCGCCGGCCCGCGGGGTCGGGGCTGCGGGAACCCGTCCGGAGGAGAAACACAGCGGCGGCAGGCGGGTGTCCGGGTAGGCACCCGCCTATCTCGCCCCGGCCGTGTGATATAATAGGGGCGTGAGTGCTCGCCGGAGTATCCGAACTGGCACAGGAGCCCGACTCAAAATCGGGTGGGGTAGCCCCCCGTGTGGGTTCGACTCCCACCTCCGGCACCAGCAAGGCGAAGGTCCGGGTCCGACTGGCCCGGACCTTCGCGCGCCGCCGGCCTCACTCCCAGTTCACCTCGAGCCGGACAGGCCCCTCCTGGCGGGGAATGCGCACCAGGTGGTACGGCTGGCTCAGCGCCGCGGTGACGGCGGCCCCCGGGGCGGGCGAGCGGGTCCGGACGGACAGGATCAGCCGGTCACCCAGGCGCTCCACCCCCACCACCTCGACCGCGTAGCCGCCGCTCGACTTCTCCCCGAGCGAGACGGCGATTACCGAGTACGCGTGGAAGTCGATCTCCGGGGGAGGCGGGGCGGGCACGCGGGGGGACACGTGGCGCTGCCAGAGTTCTGCCCACGACCCGGCGTCGGTCACCAGCACTGCGGCCCGGTCGGTCAGGCCGGAGTAGTACCCCTTCTCCAGGGTCTGGAAGGGGACGGGCCCCCGGGGCCCGGGCGAGACCGGCTCCACAGGGTGCTCGGACGGCCCGGACGGTTCGCCGCCTGCCTTGCCGGACGCGGGCGGGCTCTCCGGCCGCCCCGGAGCGGCGGGAACGGCAGGAGCCGGCCCGGGTGCCGGCTCGCCCGGGGCGCCGGCCCCGGGAACCCCCGGGCCGCCGGGGCTCGCTGCCGGCGGCGATCCGCCGACGGACGGCGGTGTCCCGCGCGCCGGCGGCCGGCCGCACGCGCCCAGCGCCAGGACGAGCAGGAGTGCGGCCGCTGCGGACAGGGGCCGCAGGGCATGCACGCGTCTCACGGCGCTCACCTCTACCCGATTGGACGGGCCGGGCCGGCCCGGCGTTTCCCCCCGCTGTCCGGGAATTGTTGACAGGCCGCAGCGTCCGGTGCTTCGATGGTGACAGCGGGAGGGGATGGGCCCATGCAGATCGCGGGGGCGGTGGCCCTGGTCACGGGGGCGTCGAGCGGCATCGGGCGCGAGGTCGCGCTGGCGCTCGGGCGCCGGGGGGCGGCCGTCGCGCTGATCGGCCGGGACGAGACCCGGCTCGGCGAGGTGGCCGCGCAGTGCCGCGCCGCAGGCGCCGCGGCGGCTCTGCCGCTTCGCGCCGACGTCGCCGACTGGGAGGCGGTGAACACCGTGGTGGGGGAGCTGGAGCGAACCCTGGGGCCCGCCGACATCCTCGTGAACAGCGCCGGCGTGATGTACACGGGACCCGTCCACCGCATGGCGCCGGAGCATTTCGCCGAGATGGTCCGCACCAACTACCTCGGCACCGTCTACCCCACCCGGGCGGTGCTGCCGGGGATGATCGCCCGCAGGCGGGGCAGCATCGTCAACCTCTCCTCCCTCGCCGGCCGCGTGGCCGCCCGGGGCTACGGCGGCTACGCCCCCACCAAGTACGCGGTTGCCGGGTTCACCGACGCCCTCCGGCAGGAAGTCGCCCACCGGGGGATCCACGTCTGCGGCGTGTACCCCGGTCCCGTCGACACCCCGATGGTCCGGGATCGGGAGGGGAAAGGGCCTGCGGATCCGTTTCCCCTGGTCCCGCTCCTTCGCCCGGAGCGCGTCGCGGAGGCCGTGGTCCGGGCGATCGAGCGGCGCCGGCGGCACGTGTACCTTCCCGCCGGCGCCGGGCTGGTCGGCCTCCTGTACACGCTCTGGCCCCAACCCGTGGAGTGGATCTACGCGCGCTTCCCCATCGGCCAGAACCGGGTCGACTGAGAACCGAGCCGAGAGGCGAAAGGCCCCCTCACCGGACCCGGGTGAGGGGGCCTTCGTCCGCAGTGCCGGTCACACCACGCGGCGGGCCTCGCCGGCGACGGAGACCGGCGGGGCGAGCTCCACGACGCGGCGGGCGACCTCGAAGAACGCCCTGGCCGCCAGGGAGTCGGGATCCTCGACCACCACCGGGTCGCCGACGTCCCCGCCCAGGCGTACCTCGCCCTGGAGCGGGATGCGCCCCAGCACCTCGGTACCGAGCTGCGCGGCCAGGGACTGGGCGCCGCCCTTGCCGAAGATGTAGTGCTCCTTCGAGCACTGGTCGCACACGAAGTACGCCATGTTCTCGACGATGCCGAGGATGCGCTGGTTCACCTTCTGGGCCATCGCGCCCACCCGGATGGCGACCTGCGAGGCGGCCGCCTGCGGAGTCGTGACGATCAGGATCTGGGCGCCGGGCAGCATCTGGGCGATGGACAGGGCGACGTCGCCGGTGCCGGGCGGGAGGTCGATGAGAAGGTACTGGATGTCGCCCCAGAGCACGTTCGTGAGGAACTGCTCGATCATCTTGGTGAGCATCGGGCCGCGCCAGATGATCGGCGTGTCCTCGTCGACCAGCGACCCGGCCGAGATGAACCGCACCCCGTGGTTCTCGACCGGCACGATGCTCTGCTCGTCCAGCACGACCGGGCGGTTCATGTTCCCCATCATGCGCGGGATGGAGAAGCCGTAGATGTCCGCGTCCAGGATGCCGACCGGGTAGCCGAGGCGCTCCAGCGCGACCGCCAGGTTCACGGTGACGGTGGACTTCCCCACCCCGCCCTTGCCGGACGCCACCCCGATGATGCGGTACTTCTCCGCCAGCCGCGCCGTGTTCGCGGTGGGCATGGGCGCGCCCCGCACCTTCGCCGCGACGGCCGCCCGCTCCTCGTCGGTCATCGCGCCGAAGTGGAGGTTGATCTGGCCGATATCCGGGATCTCCCGCCGCAGCCTCTCCACGACGTCCCGCTCGAAGGTCGCCTTGAGCGGGCAACCGGGCACGGTCAGGTTGATCGTCAGGTCGACGTCGTTTCCGTGGATCCGGACTTCCTTCACCATGTCCAGTTCCACGACGCTGCGCCGCAGTTCCGGATCCATGACCCCCTTGAGGGCCTCCATGATGGCCTCGTGGGTGACCGCCATCCGCTTATCCCTCCCGGACGGCCCCTCTGGGGCCCATCCCCTCGTAGTTTACCCCTTCCGGGGTCGCCGGCTGGTGACCCGAATCACTATCCCCTTTATACCATAGTCCTGTTGCAAACCACAACGAACGGCGGTCCGGCGGAGGCCGGCGCGCCCCGGCCGTCACCCGTTCTGGGCAGGCGACGTAACCTGTTAACGTCACCGGCCGGTGGCCGGCCGGACCATCCTCCGGAGGAGGAGTCTCCCATGCCCCATCGGATCGCCGCGGCCGTCCAGCCCCTCGCCCGCCTGCACGCCCGGGAGATGGCCGATGCCTTCGAGGCACTGTGCGCGCACGCCTGCGAGATGACCGGGATCTCGTCCGCCCTGGTCGCCCAGGGAATGTCGCCCGGCGCGGCGCACATGCTGGCCAGGCAGTGGCACGCGGCCGGTCTGACCATCCACCCCGAGGTCCGCGCGGCAGCGCTGATGCCCGGCGTGATGGGCGTCCCGGGGATGATGGGGATGCCCGCCGTGATGGGCATGCCCGCCATGATGGGCATGCCGGTCGGTGCCTTCGGGATCTCGCCCTGGGCGGCCGGCATCACGGCAGCGCCCTGGCTCGGCGTACCCGGCCTCGCCGGCATCACGGCCGGCGCGGTGCCGCGCCTCGGGCTCGCCGGGCTCCTGCTCGACCCCGACTGAGGCGGCCGCCCCACGCCACCCCGGGCACGCTCACCGCACCGTCGCCTTGCCCCGGTACACGAGCCCCCGGGTGGCGTCGACCGTGACCGTGTCCCCGTCGGCGATGCGGGCGGTGGCCCCCTGTGCCCCCACCACGACCGGGATGCCCAGCGAGAGGCAGACGACCGCCGCGTGAGAGGTGAGACCGCCCTCCTCGGTCACGACGGCCGCCGCCCGCTCCATGGCGGGGACGAAGTCGGCATCGGTGAAGGAGGCCACGAGCACGTCGCCCCGGCCGACCCGGTCCAGGTCGGCGGGCCCGCGCACGACGCGGGCCACGCCCACCACGGCCCGGCGGCCGATCCCCGTGCCCCGCGCCAGCACCTCCGCCACCGTCTCGACGCGGATGAGGTTCGTGGTGCCCTGGATCCCCAGCGGCACCCCCGCCGTGATCACCACCAGGTCGCCGCCCCGGACCAGCCCGGACTCCAGCGCCCCCTCGATGGCCCGGTCCATCATCGTGTCGGTGGAGGTGGCCTCCTCCTTCACCACCGGATGGACCCCCCAGACCAGCGTGAGCTGGCGGGAGACC
Source organism: Caldinitratiruptor microaerophilus (assembly GCF_025999835.1). Lineage (NCBI taxonomy): Bacteria > Bacillati > Bacillota > Clostridia > Eubacteriales > Symbiobacteriaceae > Caldinitratiruptor > Caldinitratiruptor microaerophilus. The sequence continues at coordinate 2,157,620 of NZ_AP025628.1, forward strand.
CGCGGGTTCGGGGTGACGGCGATGATCGGCGCCCGGGGCCGGTACTTGGAGACCATCCGGGCGGTGAAGCCGGAGGCCGTCGCCGTGATGATGGCCGCGGCGCCGAGGTCCGCCGCGGTGGCGACCGTCCCGTGGGAGATCGCCTCGGTGACGGTGGCGAGCCGCTCCCCCGCCTGGCGGCGCTTGCGGGCGAGGATGGCGGCGTAGTCCAGCGCCTCCTCCGTGCGCTCGGCGATGCGGGCCATCGTCTGCACGGCCTCGACCGGGTGCGCGCCGGCGGCCGTCTCGGCAGAGAGCATCACGGCGTCGGTACCGTCGTAGATGGCGTTGGCCACGTCCGAAGCCTCCGCCCGCGTCGGGCGGGGCCGCTGCACCATGGACTCGAGCATCTGCGTGGCGGTGATCACGGGCTTGCCGAAGCGGTTGGCCCGTTCGATCATCGCCTTCTGCATGAGGGGGACCTCTTCGGTCGGCACCTCCACCCCCAGGTCGCCCCGGGCCACCATCAGCCCGTCGGCGATCTGCAGGATCTCGTCGAGGTTGTCGAAGCCCTCCTGGGACTCCACCTTGGCGATGATCTGCTGATCGCCCCCGGCCTCCTCGAGCACCCGGCGGATGGCCAGCACGTCGGCCGCCTTGCGCACGAAGGAGGCGGCGATGAAGTCGACCCCCTCGGCGACGCCGAAGCGGATGTCCTCGACGTCCTTCTCGGCCAGGGCGGGGAGCGACACGCGGATCCCGGGGAGGTTGACCTTCTTGCGGTCCGAGAGCACGCCGCCCACGACCACGCGGCAGTGGACGTCCGGGCCCGCCACCGACTCCACTTCCAGGACGATGTTCCCGTCGTCGAGATACACCGGCCGGCCGGGTCGCACGTCCTCCGTGAGCCCGGGGTACTCGACGTAAACCCCCTCCGCCGTGCCGGGGCGCGGCCGGGTGCTGAGCGTGAAGGGCTGCCCCTCCCGGAGGGTCACACGTCCCCCCTCGAAGGTGCCGATGCGGATCTCGGGTCCCTTCAGGTCGAGCATGACGCCCACCGTGGCGCCGGTGATCCGCACGGCCTCCCGGATGGCGGCCAGGCGGCGGCGGTGGTCCTCGAGGACGCCGTGCGACATGTTGAGCCGCGCCACGTTCATGCCGGCACGGATGAGGCGGACGAGCACGTCCACGTTTTCGCTCGCGGGTCCGATGGTGGCCACGATCTTCGTCCTACGCACGGTCCGGCCTCCCTGATTCGCTCCCCCGGTTTCACACCGCCAGCCCTTCGGCCAGCCGGACGAGCTCCAACGGAATCGGCTTGGGCTTGCCGATGACGTCGTCGAAGTCGCGCTCCACGACAGTCCCGTGCTCGATCCCGACCATCTTCCCCGACTCCCCGCGGGCCAGGATCTCCGCCGCCCGGGCCCCGAGCTGGCTGGCGAGGACGCGGTCGCTGGCGGTCGGCGCCCCGCCGCGCTGCACGTGGCCCAGGACGGTGACGCGCACGTCGAAGCCCGTGCGCTGCTTGATCTGCTCGCCCACCTCGAAGCCCGACCCCGCCCCCTCCGCCACCACGACCAGCGAGTGCCGCTTGCCGCGGGCGAAGCCCCGCTTCAGGCGCTCGCACACCTCCTCGACGGGCAGCGGGTGTTCGGGGATCAGGATCGACTCGGCGCCGCCCGCCAGCCCCGCCACGATGGCGATCCAGCCGCTGTGCCGGCCCATGACCTCGATCACGAAGGTGCGGTCGTGGGAGGTCGCCGTGTCCCGGATCTTGTTGATGGCGTCGACCACGGTGTTCACGGCCGTGTCGAAGCCGATCGTCACGTCCGTGCCCGCGATGTCGTTGTCGATGGTGCCCGGCACCCCGACGGTGGGCAGGCCGAGCTCGATGAGCCGCTTCGCCCCGCGGAAGGACCCGTCGCCGCCGATCACCACGAGCCCCTCGATCCCGAGCCGGCGGGCCGTCGCCATGGCCTCGGCCTGCCCCTCCGGGGTGAGGAAGCGATCGCTGCGGGCGGTCTGCAGGATGGTCCCGCCGCGGTGGATGATGTCGCCGACGTCCCGCAGGGTCAACGGCACGTGCTCGCCCGAGATCAGCCCGGCGAACCCGTGCCGGACGCCGATGACCTCGAGGCCGAGCTGCTGACCCCACCGCACCACGGCCCGGATGGCCGCGTTCATCCCCGGGGCGTCGCCGCCACTCGTCAGGACGCCG